>JBBEBM010000069.1:0-12314 GCA_040882355.1 Dehalococcoidia bacterium
CTCGGCGCGCAGCTCTCCATAGCGGCCCATGTCGAGCAGCTTGTCGAGTGCGCCCGCGTAGTTGCCGCTGTCGTATTCGTTGCCGCTGGGGATCGTGTACGGGAAGGCCTCGGGCGGAATGAAGTTCTTGCGGCGCATCTCCGCCGGGTCGATGCCGAGAGAGCGCGCGGCGATGTCCACCATCTGCTCCAGGACGAAGTTGTGCGGTGGCGGGCCCATACCTCGGTACGGGCTGGCGGGCGTCTTGTTCGTCGCGACGATGGCCAGGTCGTACTCGGCGGCGGGAATGGCGTAGCAGCCTGTGAACGAGGCGAGCGGCTTCGCGGCGCCGGACGCGCCGTAGCCTTCGGCCGTCGCGCCCAGGTCATCGACGAGCTTGATGCGCAGACCGGTCACCGTGCCGTCTCGCTTCACGGCCAGCTTCGCTTCGTAGTGGCGGTCCCAGGCCTGACTCGAGCCGCCGACCAGGCTCTCCATCCGGTCCTCGGTCCACTTCACCGGGCGCCCCCCGCACTTTCGCGAGAGGAGCGCCGTGATGTCGGTGCCGCGCCCGCCGCCCTTGCCGCCGAAGCTGCCGCCGTGCGGCTGGCCGATGAAACGCACCTTGTTCGACGGCAGGCCGAAGGCGAACGCCCGCCCCCTCGCCATGTACGACGGCGTCTGGAACGAGCCGCGACATGTCAGCGTGTTCTCAACGGGGTTCCACTGACTGATCACGCCGAACGTCTCCAGGGGGTTCGCGCCCACGCGATGCCAGCGGAACGTCTCTGCGAAGACCTCGTCCGCGTCTCGGAACGCCCCTTCAACGTCGCCCCAGGTGAAGAGCCGCTTGTACATGATGTTGTTGCCGTTCTCCTCAAAGATCAGCGGGCTGCCTGGCTCCATCGCGGCGAACGGGTCGTTCACGACCGGCAGCGGCTCGTACTGGACATCGACCAGCTCAAGCGCGTCTTCAGCCACGTAGCGACTCACGGCGGCGACAGCCGCCACCGGCTCGCCGACGAAACGTGTCTTGTCGACGGCGAGGCAGTAGGGCCCCCAGCGTTCGGGTACGGTGATGAATGGCTTGGTCCAGAGGCGTGCGTCTTCTCCAGTGACGACCGCCACGACGCCGAGCAGCTTCTCAGCCGCGCTCGTGTCGATCGCCTTGACCCTGGCATGCGGGTAGGGGCTGCGAAGGATCGCGCAGTGGAGCATGCCAGGCAGCGTGACGTTGTCGATGAACTCCGTGCGGCCCGTCACGAGCTGGCGGTCTTCGACGCGGTTGACGGTCTTGCCCACCCACCGCAGCGCGCTCGTTGGTAGGCCGGAGGGCAGGTTGGGTATCTCGGCGCTCACGATGCGCCTCCCGGCGCTTCGACGGCGGCTGCGTCCCGCAGCTTCGACACCGCAAGCCGCACCGAGTCGACGATCTGCTGGTAGCCGGTGCAGCGGCAGATGTTGCCGCCAAGCGCGTCCTTGACCGCGTCGTCGTCCGGGTCCGCGTCATGCTGGAGGAGCTCGTACACCGACATGAGGAAGCCGGGCGTGCAGAAGCCGCACTGCAGTCCATGGCATTCGATGAACGCCTGCTGGAGCGGGTGCATATCGCCGCCCTGGCTCAGGCCTTCGACGGTCATCAGCTCCGCGCCGTCGGCCTGCAGCGCGAGCATGATGCACGAGCGCACCGCCTGCCCGTTCATCAGCACCGTGCAGGCGCCGCAGACGCCGTGCTCGCAGCCGACGTGCGTGCCGGTGAGGCCGAGCCCGCCCCGCAGGAAGTCGACCAGCGTCGTGCGCGGTTCGACGGCGCCCTCGTAGGGCTGGCTGTTTACGGTAACGCGCACCTGCCTCTTCAAGGCTGGGGTCATCTCCATCACCTCGCCGCCTGCGCGCGCGCCGCGGCCTCGGTCAGGGCGCGTCGCGTCAGCACCTGCGCCAGGTGGCGGCGAAACTCAGCCGTTGCGTGCACGTCGGAAAGCGTCTCGTCCAGGCCATCGCTGGCCCGCTGCGCCGCGCGTTCGAACAGCGCATCGCTCGGCGCTTCACCAGCGAGCGCTTCCTCGGCAGCCCTTGCCCGAACGGGCGTCGGCGCGACGCCGAAGAGGGCGATGCGGGCGCCGGCGCACTCGCCGCGGCTCCCCAGCGTGAGCGTCGCCGCAACTCCGGCGAGCGCGAAGTCGCCGTGCCGGCGCGACACCTCCTGGAACGACCAGCCGGTCCGTTCGGGCAGCACGGGAACGCGGACTTCGGTCAGCACGTCGGCTGGCTCGAGCGCCGTCGTCAGGTATGTCACGAAGAGGTCCTCGGCTTTGATCGCGCGCTCGCCGTTCGGCCCGACGGCGACCAGCTCGGCGTCGAGCGCCAGCGCGACGGCCGGATACTCGGCGGCGGGGTCTGCGTGGGCGAGCGAACCGCCGATCGTGCCGCGATTGCGGATCTGGGGATGCGCGATCATCCGTGTCGCCGCATGCAGCAGCGGCTGCGCGTTGGCGACAAGCTCCGAGCGTTCGATCGCGCGCTGGCGCGTCATCGCGCCGATGGCGAGATGGCCGTTCGTCCGGCGAATGTAGTCGAGCCCCTCGACCCGGTTGAGGTCGACGATGACGGCCGGCCGGGCGAGCCGCATGTTGAGCAGCGGCACGAGGCTCTGCCCGCCGGCGAGCAGCTTCGCGTCCGCCTGCTCGCGCAACAAGGCAACCGCCTGGTCGACGGTCGTGGGGTCGTAGTACTCGAAGGAAGCGGGCTTCATGCGGCTCGTTCTACGCGATCCCTGGCCTGGCTTTGCACCAGCACCGCATGGTGGCACAGAACGAACGATCAGGCAACGGCAGGCGCCTCAGTCGCCCTGCACTTTGATCTCGTCGCTGATGACGCCGTCACTCTCAAGGCGAGAGATCGCGCCGCCATCTAGGCCAAGGACTTCGCTCAGCACCTGGTGGTTGTGCTGACCGAAGCTCGGCGCGGGCATCCCGATGGGCTGCGGCAGGTGCCCCCGCCCCCACTGCGACGTGGCGCGCACCTCGATGCCGAAGGAGGGATGCGCCACTTCCTGAAACGCGCCGCGGCCGTTGAGCTGCGCGTCGTGCCAGAGCTGGTGGAAGTCGAGCACGGCACCCGCAGGGACGCCCGCTCCCTGCAGGACCGTCTCCGCCTCACGGGCGCTCCGCTGCGAGGTCCACGCCTCGATCTTCGCGTCGAGCTCGTCGTGGCGGCGACGACGCGCCCCCACGCTCGCGAGCTCCGGATCGGCGTGCCAGTCCGGCCCGCCCATGGCGACGCCGAGCGCCCGCCAGTCGCGGCCGTCGCGCACGCTGATAGCGACCCACTCGTCGCCGCCGTGGGCGCGGTAGACGCCTTGCGGTACGAAGACAGGATGGCGGTTGCCCGCGTGCGGACTTTCCACGTGGTTCATCGACCAATCGGCGAAGGCGGCCCCGATGCCAAACGACAGCGCGTCGCGCATCGAGACATCGATGTACTGACCCGCGCCCGTCCGGCGCTGTTCTCGCACGGCCAGTAGGAGCGCCGACACCGCGGCGAGCGCGCCGACGGGATCGCCGTAGCTGAAGCCGGTCTTGGCCGGTGTCGGGTCGTCCAGGTAGCCGTTACATGAGAACAGTCCGCTCGCCAGCTCGACGGGCGCGCCCAGCGCCATCGCGCCGCGCTCGGGTGGCGTCTGGCCGAAGCCGGAGATCGAGGCGTAGATCAGGCCCAGATTCACAGCAGCGAGCTCTTCGTACGCGATGCCCAGTTTTTCTTTCGCGCTTGGCCGGTGGTTCTCGATGAAGATCTGCGAGCGGGCGGCGAGTTGCAGGAGCAGCTCTCGCCCCTGCGGCGACGCGAGCTCGAGGCCGAGCGAGAGCTTGCCGCGGTTCCACTCGTTGAAGTGCTGGTTCGTGCTGGCGCGTTCCTGCGGCGTCATCGGTCGCGCGCCGTCCCCTGCGTAGCGATTGACGTCGATCACGGTGCGCATCGGATCGAAGTTCGAAGGCGACTCGATCTTGATCACCTCGGCGCCCAGGTCGTGGAGCATCATGCCCAGGTACGGTCCGGCCCAGTAGACCGACCAGTCGATCACGCGCAGGCCGGCCAGCGGCAGCCGCCCAGTACGCCAGTCCATCAGCGTGCCACCTGTTGCAGAGCGCCGAGCAGCTCGTCGTTCGCCTCGCCCAGCAGCGGCGCGGGCCGCGTCGCCGATGGCTGCTCCTCGAACCAGGGCGGGCCGAGCACGGACACCTCGCCGGCGACCGGGTGCTCGACCGCGCGGACGAACTGACGGCCGCGCCACTGTTCCGACGCGATCAGGCGATCGGGCGACTCCGCCACGGTGAGGGGGTGTCCCTGACGCGCGAGCGAGCGCAGCTCATCGCTCGCCTTCGTGATCACCCAGGCAGCGATGATCGCCTGTAGCTCGTCGTTATTGTCGAGGCGCGTCGCCTGACTGGAGAAGCGCTCCTCGTTCAGCTCCGGAAGCTGCGTCAGCGCCTTCAGCCGCTCCCAGAGCGCGGGCGCGAAGGCCGTGATGTAGACCCAGCCGTCGGCGCAAGCGTAAACGCCATATGTGGCCGAGACGTTTAGCCCGACCCGGTTCGCGACGAGGCCCAGGTTGAGCGCCGGGCTGCGATGCTCCAGGTTCGTCGCGACGACGTCCTGCGTCGAAAGGTCGAGGTAATCGCCGACGCCGGTCGCGTCGCGCAGCAGCACGTTCGCTACCGTGCCCGCGAACGCCGAGAGGCCGGCCTGATACTCCGCCTGCGCGCCGAAGTTCGAGAGGGGCGGCCGGCCTGGGTCGCCGGTGATCTTGAGCTGGCCGCCCAGCGCAAGGCTCACCAGGTTGGTCGCAGCGTAGCGTCGATAGGGGCCGGTGTCGCCAAACGGCGTCACTCGCGTCATCACCAGCGCCGGGTCTCGTTCGTGCAGCGCCGGCCAGCTCAGCCCGAGCGGGTCGAGGACATGCGCAGCGAGATCGGTGATGAAGATGTCAGCGCCCGAGAGGAGCTGCGCGAGCACGGCCGCCTGAGTGGCGACTTCGAGCGTCACGGAGCGCTTGCCGGCGTTGACGTGCAGGTGCGGCGTCGAGGTCTCGATGTCCCGCGGCTCGCCGCGAAACGGGCCTTCGTGGCGCAGCGGATGGCCCTCGACCGCCTCAACGAGGACCACTTCTGCGCCCGCGTCGACGCAGAGCCGGCCCGCGAACGCGCCCGCCGCCGAGCGGCTCAGCTCGACCACACGCAGGTCCGCGAGGGCGCTGTTGGTGGGCATCGGTGGTTATGGTAGGTGTCGCCGCGAAGCGGTGTCAAACGGGGAGCCAGGTTGACTGCTCACGACGGGGGGTACTATAGTGGAGCGCCATCAGGCCACTGGGGAAGGAGTACAGACCACATGACCACAGAACAAGCGCCCGCGAAGCGCGCCTACACACTCGAGAAGCCACTCGACGAGACGGTGCTGTACGAGAAGCTGACGAAAGACATCGTCGCGATCACGCTCAACCGGCCCGAGAAGCACAACGCGCTCTTCCCGCCCGACATGTTCAACGAGGTGTCTCGGAAGATCGCGATGGCCGTCGACGACGACGACATCAAGGTGATCATCCTCAAGGGCAACGGCAAGTCGTTCTGCTCCGGCGATGACCTGAACCTGGCGCCCTACGACACCTACGGCGGCGCTCCCGGCGTCAAGCCGTCGCAGCGCGTGCGAGTCAAGGCCGTGCTGACGTGGCTGAACGGCATGTACCGCTCGCTGCTCTACTGCCCGAAAACGATCATCTGCCAGGCGCACGGCTGGACAATCGGCGTCGGCCTGGCGATGCTCATGTGCTGCGACATCGCCATCGCCGGCGAGAGCGCGATCTTCAGTCAGCGCCAGCAGCGCACCGGCTTCGGCGGCATCTCCATGGGCTGGCAGTTCATCCAGATGTTCACCGTCGGCTACAAGCGCATGCGCGAATGGCAGCTCACCGGCCGCGCCCTCACCGCTCAGGAGGCAAAGGAGTGGTCGGTGATCAACTCCATCGTGCCTGACGACAAGCTCGACGAGGAGACGATGCGCTGGGCGAAAGCCGTCGCGCTCAACCCGGCGGACAGCCTGATGATCGGCAAGACGCACACGCACATCATGTTCGACCTGCTGGGCATGAACGGCCAGTTCGCCGCCGGCGCGCTCGCCTACCCGCTCTTCACGAACCTGAAGTGGGAGGACGAGGAGTTCAACTTCCTCAAGCGGCGCGGCGAAGTCGGCGTCACGGAGGCGTTCGCGGAGCGCGAGCGGCGCTGGGCCGAGCTCGGCTTCTAGCCAGCGTCCACGACAACGGCTTCCGCTCGGGCTGCGGGCCAGCCTGCTAGGATGGTCGCATGAGCATCGACAGCAGCTTGCAGATTTCTCGCGAGCGGATTGCCGAGCTTTGCCGGACGCGCGGCATTCGGCGACTGGCCGTTTTCGGGTCGGCGCTGCGAGCCGACTTCCGCCCAGACAGCGACGTTGACGTGCTGGTGGAATTCGAGCCGGGCCGGACACCGGGATTTGCATTCTTCGACGTCCAGGACGAGCTTTCGGCCTTGTTCGGACGAAGGGTTGACCTTAACACTCCTGGCTTCTTGAGCGAGCGCATCCGCGACCGCGTTCGGGCGGAGGCGGAGGTTCTGTTTGCCGGCGACTGACGAGGAGCGTCTTCGCCACATGCTCGAAGCGGCGCGCAAGGCCGTGCAGCTCGTCGCGGGCATGACGGACGAAGAACTTGAAGGCGATGAAGTACGCTGCCTAGCGCTCCCCATCTCATCGAAATTCTGGGCGAGGCTGCATCAGGTGTTTCTCCCGAGACCAAGACTGCACATCCTGAGCTACCATGGGCGAAGATGGCCGCGACGCGAAATCGACTGATACATGGGTACTTCAGCATCGACCTGCAGATTCTCTGGAAGATCGCCACTGAGGACCTCGAACCCGTGATAGCGACGCTTCGTGGCGTCGTGGAGCAGCAGGACTAGTCATGCCAGGCCCGCTTTCAGGGATCCGCGTCCTCAACTGGTCGCAGTTCACGCCGTCGAGCGCCGGGTACTTCCTCGGCGACCTGGGCGCCGACGTGATCAAGATCGAGCACCCGGTGCAGGGCGACGCCTACCGCGGCATGGGCCGCATGTACGGCGAGGCGATGTCGTTCGCAGGCGGCCGCCACGCCGGCTTCGAGGCGGCGAACCGCAACCAGCGCAGCATCACGCTCGACCTGAGGGCGGAGACAGGCCGCGAGATCCTCTACAAGCTGGTCGAGCAGTCGGACGTCTTTTTCACGAACTACACGGACGGCGTCGCGCTGAAGCTCCGCGCCGATTACGATACGCTTTCGCAGAGGAACGCCCGCCTGATCTACGCCGTCTCCAGCACCTATGGCCCCGGAGGCCCCTGGGCGGGCCGCCGCGGCTTCGACCAGACGGCGCAGGCGCGCTCCGGCCTCATGTTCGCGATGGGCGAGCGGGACTTCCCGGAGCCGGTGCAGACCGTCTCCGGCGTCTGCGACCAGATGGGCGCGACGATGCTCGTCCAGGGCATCCTGGCCGCGCTCGTCGCCCGCGAGCGCCAGGGCACCGGCCAGCGGATCGATGTCTCGCTGCTGGGCAGCATGATCCACCTCCAGGCGATCGGCGTCAGCGTGACGAGCTTCCGAGGCAAGGGCTGGGCGCGCCACTCCCGCACACGGACGAAGAACCCGCTCACCAATCACTACCGCTGCGCGGACGGCCAATGGCTGCTCTTCGCCGAGATCCAGGCCGACCGCTTCTGGCCGGAGTTCTGCCGCGCGCTCGGCATCGAGGAGCTGGAACACGACGAGCGGTTCGCGACTGCGATGGGCGGGCGTCGCGAGCACGCCGAGGAGCTGATAGAGATCCTCGACCGCGCGTTCGCGACGAAGCCGCGCGACGAGTGGCTGCGTCGCTTCGAGGAGCAGAAGGCGCCCTTCGCCTACTCACCGGTGCACGACTACGAGACGGTGCTCAACGACCCGCAGGTGCTCGAGAACGACTACGTGGTGGAGTTCGACCACCCGACGGCGGGCCGCATCAAGGAGATGGGCTACCCCGTCCGCTTCAGCGAGACGCCGGCGCAGATCGTTCGCGAGGCGCCGGAGTTCGGCCAGCACACCGAAGAGGTGCTGCAGGAGCTGGGCTACTCGTGGGAGGAGATAGGGGCGTTCCGAGAGCAGGGCGTCGTCTAGCTCCGGTCTTGCAGGCCCCGCCACTCGTCCTCCAGCAGTCCGAAGAGCAGCGTGTCCCACCAGCGCCCCTTGAAGTGCTCGTTCTCGCCCTGGCGTCCCTCCAGGCGCAGCCCGACCTTCTCAAGGACCCTCGCGGAGGCAACGTTGTCGGCGATGCACCACGACGAGACGCGGTGCAGCCCAAGCTCTCGGAAGCCGAAGTCGACCATCGCGCCGGCGGCTTCGGTGGCGTAGCCTCGACCCCAATACTCGGGCGCCATCTCGTACCCGATGTCGGCCTCCCACTCGTTCTCGGGCTTGCGCCGGATCCCGCAGTTGCCGATCAGCCGCCCGCCGTCCAGCGTGATTGCGAGCTGAAACTTGCGTCGAGGCTGTTCCTCCTGATGGTCCAGGAACATCTGGACGAAGTCGCGCACGTCACTCTCGGTGCGGTCGGTCCAGGCGTAGTAGCGCAGGTAGCGCGGATCGCGCTGATAGGCGAGCACGTCGGGCCAGTCGTCGGCGACGAAGTCTCGAAGTACGAGCCGCTCGGTGGTGATGCGCATCGGTCCGACTGCCGTCAGTCTCGAGGCAGCCCCAGACCTCGTTGGGCGATGACGTTGCGCTGGATCTCGCTCGTGCCGGCCGAGATCGTCCAGTGCAGCGTGAGCAGGTAGGTGAAGCTCGGCAGGCCGTCGAGCGGCGCGCGCTGCGAACCCAGGTCGAGCAGCCCGCGCAGGCCGAGCGCGTTCACCGCCGTGTTAGCCAGCCGCTGGGCGACCTCCGTCGCGAACGTCTTGGACACCGACGCCTCGTACGTCGGCACGACACCTTGGTCCTGCATCCAGGCGACTCGATACGCCAGCCAGCGCGAGACCTCGATCTCGATCGCGTGCTCGGCGAGCCTGCCGGCCACCATCGGATCGCGTCGCGGGCCGAGTAGGCCCACCAGGTCGTCGAACGAGCGCTTCACCGCGCCGACGCGCAGGATGCCGGAGCGCTCCAGCCCCAGCGTCGTCGTCGCGACGTACCAGCCACGGTTCTCCTCACCCAGCAGGTTCTCCTTCGGCACGACCACGTTCTCGAAGAACGTCTCGTAGAAGCCGGCGCGCCCCGTCATCTCCGGGATCGGGCGGTAGCTGATCCCCGGCGAGCGCATGTCGACCAACAGGTACGAGATGCCCTTGTGCTTGGGCGCCGCTGGGTCGGTGCGGGCGAGGACGTGGACCCAGTCGGCGTAAGCGGCGCCGGACGTCCAGACCTTGTGGCCGTTCAGCAGGTAGCCGTCACCGGCGCGCTCGGCCCGCGCCTGCACCGCCGCGAGGTCCGATCCGGCATCGGGCTCCGAGAAGCCCTGGCACCAGACGGCCTCGCCGGCGGCGATCGGCGGCAGGAAACGCCGCTTCTGCTCGTCCGTGCCGTGCGCCATCACGGCCGGCCCGACGAGGCCGGTCGCCTGACCGCCCGGCCCGCCGCCGACGGGCGCCCGGAAGTAGGAGCACTCCTCTTTCATGATCGCCTGGCGGACGTTGCTCGCGCCCTGGCCGCCGTAGGCCTCGGGCCAGGCCATCGTCAGCCAGCCGCGCGCGGCGAGCTTCTTCTCGAACGCGCGCTCGATGCGATACTCCTCATCGCTGTCCACCGAGGCGTCGCCGGTGCCCCCGGGCCACTCGGCCTTGAGGAACGCGCGCAGCTCCGCGCGAAACGCCCGGTCCTCCTCGCTGAATCCGAAGTCCATCGCGCGTAACGATAACGGAGCCCCTGGGCGCTGGCAACGTGCGCCGGTTGACCGCTGGATCGCGACCGCAGTACGCTTGTCGAGCTTAGAGACCTGGCTCATCACTGGAGGACCGCGCATGACCTGGACCGCCTGGGAACGCGTAACGGGCGACGAGTTCGCCTTCGAGGAGATCATCTACGAGAAGCACCGCCACGCTGAGCTCGAGGGCGCCGTCGCGCGGGTGACGATCAACCGTCCACAGAAGTACAACGCGATGACGATGCGCACCGTCGACGAGATGTTCCGCGCCTTCTACGACGCGAACCACGACCCCAGCGTCGGCGTGATCGTGCTCACGGGCGCCGGCGATCACTTCGGCACCGGAGGGGACGTGGAGTGGGAGCGCTGGGGCCTGCGCGAGGCGTTCTACTTCCGCTACCCGGCGAACCGCCTCGTCCGCGTCTCCCGCAAGCCCGTGCTCGCGATGGTGCGCGGCTACTGCATCGGCGGGTCGAACCACCTCGCCTACTGCTGCGACTTCACAATCGCGGCCGATAGCGCAATCTTCGGGCAGGCCGGGCCGCGCGTCTCCAGCCCTGCCGACGGCTACTTCGTGCCGTATCTCGCCCACGTCGTCGGGGCGAAGAAAGCGCGCGAGATGTGGATGCTCTGCCGCCGCTACAAGGCCGACGAGGCGGAGCGCATGGGCCTCGTCAACAAGGTCGTGCCCTCCGATCAGCTCGAGGCGGAGGTCGACCAGTGGTGCGAGGAGATGCTCCGCCTCAGCCCCGGATGCCTCGAAGTGCTCAAGGCGACCTTCGACCAGGAGCTGGACCGCTACGCCGACATGGGCGTCATCTCAAGCATGCTCTACCCCGACTGGTTCGACTCGCCCGAGGGCAAGGAGGGCGGCGCCGCCTTCATCGAGAAGCGCCCGCCGCGCTTCTGGGGGCTGCGTGACCGCGAGGCGCACATGCGCGAGGAGCTGCTGGCGGAGTACGAGCAGCCGGAGTCCTAGACGCGAAGCGCGTGACCAACCTCGAGATCGAAACGGACGTGGCAGTCGTCGGGTCGGGCGCAGCGGGGCTGACCGCGGCTCTGCTCGCGCACGACCACGGCGCGCGCGTCGTCGTGCTCGAGCGCTCCGATGCCGCCGGCGGCGCGACGGCGGTCTCGGGCGGCGCGCTCTGGGTGCCGCTCAACCACCATATGTCGGACATCGGCGCGACCGATTCGCGCGACGAAGCGCTCGCCTACTGCAAGCGGCTGACCGCGGGCCTCGCGCCGGACGAGCTGGTCGAGGCGTTCGTCGATACCGGGCACGAGATGGTGCGCTACCTGGAGGAGCGCACGCCGCTCAAGCTGCGCGTCTGGACGATGCCCGACTACCACCCGGCCATCGAAGGCGCAAAGCGCGGCGGGCGCAGCCTCGAGCCGGAGCTGTTCCGCACGAGCGATCTCGGGGCCTGGGAGGAGCTGCTACGTCAGCCCTCGGTCTTCCCGCTGCCGCTCTCGCTGCAGGAGCGGACGTTCCAGTACCAGGCGATGCTCCGGCCTCAAGATGTGCCCGTCGAACTGATCGCGGAGCGGCAAGCGCAGGGGCTGGTGGCGGGCGGAAACGCGCTCGCCGGCGCGCTGCTCAAGGGCTGCCTCAACCGCGGGATCGAGATCCTCCTGGGGACACGGGCGCGCGCGCTGCCGATGGAGGGCGGTCGAGTCACCGGCCTGCGAGCCGAACGCGCGGGCGCGGATGTTGTCGTGCGGGCGCGCGCGGTCGTGCTCGCCTCCGGCGGCTTCGAGTGGAACGAGCGTCTGAAAGGGGAGTTCCTGCCGGGGCCGGTCTCCCACCCGAACAGCCCGCCCGGCAACGAGGGCGATGGCCTGATCATGGCGCAGGAGGCCAGCGCCGCCCTCGCGAACATGAGCGAGGTCTGGGGCTCACCGGCGGCCGCCGTGCCGGGTGAGACGTACGAAGGCAGGCCGCTCAGCCGCCTCGTCGTGCCGGAACGCGCCTGTCCGCACAGCATCTTGGTCAATCGACGCGGCGAGCGCTTCGTCAACGAGGGCATGAGGTACAACGAGCTGGGCAAGGTCTTCAACGACGTCGACCCGACGACGCACGAGTACGCGAACCAGCCATGCTGGGCCGTCTTCGACCGGCAGTACCGCGAACGCTACCCTGTCCTGACCGTGCTGGCCGCAGATCCCGATCCATCCTGGCTCATCCGAGACGAAACGCTAGAGGGCGTGGCTCGACAGGCCGGCATCGATGCGGCCGGGCTGCGGGCCACCGTCGTGCGCTGGAACGAGTTCGTCCATGTGGGGAACGACCGAGATTTCGGCCGGCACCGCAGCCCGATGGACCCGAGCGCCGCCCACCCGAGCATGGGCAGCATCGAACAGCCGCAGTTCTACGCGCTCGCC
>JBBEBM010000070.1:0-31348 GCA_040882355.1 Dehalococcoidia bacterium
CGTGCGACGACGACGAGGATGGCGGCGATCCTACAGCGACAGTCGCCGGCGAAGAACCCACCGAACCATCATCAGACCTCTCCGGCAGCATCGAGGGCGACGGTTCGAGCACCGTCTACCCCATCACCGAAGCCGTCCAGGAGGAGTTTCTGGCTGAGAACTCGGGCGTCGACATCCTGGTTGGCATCTCGGGCACCGGCGGCGGCTTCGAGCGCTTCTGCGTCGGCGAGACCGACTTCAACGACGCGTCGCGCGCCATCGAGCCGGATGACGGCTGCGAGGCAGGGGGCATTGAGTACGTCGAGTTCGAAGTCGCGTATGACGGCCTCGCCGTCATGGTCAACCCGGCCAACGACTTCGTAGAATGCCTGACGATCGAGGAGCTGACGAAGATCTGGGAGCCGGCCGCGCAGGAGACGATCACGAACTGGAACCAGGTGCGCGACGGCTTCCCCGACCAGCCGCTCACGCTCTACGGTCCGGGCACCGACTCCGGCACCTTCGACTACTTCACCGATGTGATCAACGGCGAAGAGGGCGCCTCCCGCGGCGACTACACCGCAAGCGAAGACGACAACACGCTCGTCACCGGCATCGCCGGCGACGAAGACGCGCTCGGCTACTTCGGCGTCGCCTACTACGAACAGAACCAGGACAGCCTGAAGCTCGTCGCCGTCGACAGCGGAACCGGCTGTGTCCTTCCCGAGTCGGCGAACGTGCTGGACGGGACATACGCGCCGCTCTCCCGCCCGCTCTACGTCTACGTGGCGACAGAGTCTCTCCAGCGTCCAGAGGTCGCCGCCTTCATGCGCTTCTACATGGAGCACGGCGCCGAGCTGGCCACGGAGGTCGGCTACGTCGAGGCTCCGGCCGCAGCCTACGAGGAGGGGCTTGCCGCAATCCCGTAGCTAACTTGCTCTCCCTCTCATGCCGGTCTAGCATCCCCACGGACCTCCCTCCGTTGGGGATGCTAGACCACTTGTAAGGACGCATCCATAATGGCCGCAGTGGCTTCGACCATCGCCGTCCAGTCTCGAGTGAGACCGAAGAGCGTGCTCAGCAAGCGCCTTAGGCGTGCGCGCGAGGCGGTCATCTACCTGTCGCTCTTCTCCTGCGCAATCGTCTCGGTCATCACGACGTTCGCCATCGTCTTCACACTCATCGCCGAGAGCCTCTCCTTCTTCGAGGAGGTCTCGCTCGTCGAGTTCCTGACCGGCACTCAGTGGACGCCGCTCTTCACCATCCAGCACTTCGGCGTGCTCCCGCTGCTCGGTGCAACGATGCTGATATCAGTCCTGGCGATGTTGGTCGCCGTCCCGCTCGGACTGCTTGCCGCGATCTACTTGAGCGAGTACGCCCCGTCAGGACTGCGAGCCGTCGTCAAGCCAGTGCTTGAAGTCCTCGCTGGCATCCCAACGGTCGTCTACGGCTACTTCGCCCTCACATTCCTGACGCCCAACGTGCTGAGAGGGCTATTCACAGACATCGCCCCGTTCAACGCGCTCGCCGCCAGCATCGCCATGGGCATCATGATCCTGCCGCTGGTGTCCTCGCTGAGCGAGGATGCCATGCGCGCCGTGCCGCAGTCATTGCGTGAGGGCGCCTACGGTCTGGGGGCGAACCGGTTCGAGGTCGCGACCCGCGTCGTCGTCCCAGCCGCCCTCTCCGGCATCGTCGCGGCCTCGATCCTGGCGATGTCGCGCGCCGTAGGCGAGACGATGATCGTCGCCATTGCCGCCGGCAACCAGCCGAACCTGAGCTGGAACCCCCTGGAAGGTATGCAGGCGATGACGGCCTACATCGTCCAGGTCAGCCTGGGCGACACGCCGCGCGGCAGCGTTGAGTATGACACCATCTTCGCGGTCGGGATCCTGCTCTTCGCCGTCACGCTGCTGCTGAATATCGGCGCTCAGTGGTTCCTCAGCCGCTTCCGGGAGGAGTACGAATGATCGCCGGCGCCGCGATGCGGCGCAGGCTGCGGGTCCGGCGCGGCGCCGGCGGCATCTTCGTGACGCTCTGCTTTGCCGCGACACTCGCGGGCATCGTCGCTCTCGCCGTCCTGCTGATTACGGTGGCGGCGGACGGTGTGCAGCGGCTGAGCTGGGAGTTCATCAACAGCTACCCGTCCCGCCGGCCTGAAGACGCAGGCATCAAGGTCGCCCTCTACGGCACGCTCTGGCTGATGGCTTTCACCGGCGCCTTTGCCGTGCCGTTGGGCATCGGCGCAGCCGTCTACCTGGAAGAGTTCGCCACGCGGAACTGGCTCACCCGCATCATCGAGACGAACATCAACAACCTCGCCGGGGTACCCTCGATCGTCTACGGCATCCTCGGGCTGGCGATCTTCGTCCGCTACCTGGACCTGGGGCGCAGCTTGCTCGCCGGCTCGCTCACCATGGCCCTCCTCATCCTGCCGATCATTATCGTCGCCTCGCGCGAAGGACTGCGAGCGGTGCCGCCTTCGATCCGCGAGGGGTCGCTGGCGTTGGGCGCCACAAGGTGGCAGACCGTCCGCTTCCAGGTGTTGCCCGCGGCGCTGCCTTCGATGATGACCGGCGTGATCCTGGCCCTCTCCCGGGCGATCGGCGAGACCGCGCCGCTGATCATGATGGGTGCCCTCCTCTTCATCTCCTACACGCCCGATAGCCCGTTCGACCGCTTCACGGTGCTGCCGATCCAGATCTTCAACTGGGTTTCCCGGCCGCAGCACGAGTTCAAAGAGAACGCCGCGGCCGGCATCATCGTGCTGCTCATCGTCTTGCTGTCGATGAACGCTGTGGCCGTGCTGCTTCGCACCTGGTTCGAAGGGAGAAGAAAGTGGTAAGGTCACAGGAGACGGTGGAGGAGACGCGAGAGCGTTTGATCCAGTTGGATCTCGTCACACGCGCGCCAGAGGTCACCGAGGTCGATGCGCGACCGGAAGCCGGCGTCGCCGTTGACATTCGCGGCCTGAACGCCTGGTATGGCTCGTTCCAGGCGTTGCGCGGCGTGACTATGGCCGTGCCGCGCGAGCGAATCGTCGCTATCATCGGGCCGTCCGGCTGCGGCAAGAGCACCCTCATCCGCTGCCTCAACCGGATGAACGACCTGGTCCCGAGCTTTCGCGCGGACGGCGTAGTCCTCTTCGAAGGCGAGAATCTCTACAGCAAGGGCGTCGACGCTGTCGACCTGCGTCGCCGGGTGGGCATGGTCTTTCAGAAACCGAACCCCTTCCCCAAGTCGATCTACGACAACGTCGCCTTCGGCGCCAGGATCAACGGCTACGTCGGTAAGCTGGACGAGATCGTGGAGCGCGCCCTCCGCCAGGCGGCGCTCTGGGACGACGTAAAGGACAAGCTCCACAAGAGCGCGCTCGCCCTTTCCGGCGGCCAGCAGCAGCGCCTCTGCATCGCCCGGACGGTGGCGGTGGAGCCAGAGGTGATCCTGATGGACGAGCCATGCAGCGCCCTCGACCCGATCGCCACCCTACGCATCGAGGAGTTGATGCGCGAGCTCGCTCGGACCTACGCGATCGTCATCGTGACGCACAACATGCAGCAGGCCGCCCGCGTCGCCGACTATACTGCGGTCATGATGATGACCGAGGACCGCGCAGGCGAGCTCGTCGAGTACGGGGACACGCGCGAGATCTTTACCAACCCGCAGAAGAAGCAGACAGAAGACTACATCACGGGGCGCTTCGGTTAGTCCATGGCACGCACGGCATTCGAACGACAGCTCACAGAAGTGCAGGAAGACATGCTGGTCCTCGCCAGCATGGTCGAGAGCGCGATCGAACGCTCCGTGCGCGCGCTCAAGGAACGCGATTTCGAGCTCGCTCGCGTGATCATCGCAGACGACCTGCGAATTAACGACAAGCGCTACGAGATCGAAGAGAAGTGCCTGGAGCTCATCGCTACGCAGCAGCCGCTCGCCAGCGACCTGCGCACCATCGTCTCCGTGCTCTACATCATCGTCGACCTCGAACGCATGGGCGATCACGCGGAAGGCGTCGCCAAGATCGCCCTCATGCTTGTCGACGAGGCGCCCCTCAAGCCCTACATCGACCTCCCTCGCATGGCCGAGATCGCCGTTCGCATGCTGAACGAAAGCCTGGAG
The DNA here is from genome assembly GCA_040882355.1 of Dehalococcoidia bacterium. GTDB lineage: Bacteria > Chloroflexota > Dehalococcoidia > DSTF01 > RBG-16-68-14 > JBBEBM01. The sequence continues at coordinate 4,099 of JBBEBM010000070.1, forward strand.
GCGTTCAAGCACCGGGACGCCGCGCATGCGCGAGCGATCTGCAATGAGGACGACGAAGTTGACGCGCTCTACGACCAGGTCTACCGCGAGCTGCTCACCTTCATGGCCAACGACCCGCGCACGATCCAGCGCGCCACATACCTGATCTGGGTTGCCCACAACCTGGAGCGCATCGCCGACCGGGTGACCAACATCTGCGAACGGGTGGTCTACTTGGTGGAGGGCCGCATCGAGGAGATGAACGTCTCCAAGTATTGAGCGCCCCTTTGCCACGAGATCGTAACATTTGTGAAGTTGCATCAAGGCTGGGGATGAGCTAATGTAGCTATGCGTGGGGACCCCCCCACGCAGGCTCCGCGTAGCCGCCACTGCGCGGAGCCTCACTTTATCCAACTCCGAATCGCCTGGCGGAGAGCGGTTTGCCGACCATACCTGTGAGGCAGTACGATTGGCCCGAGGCCCCTCACGGCCTCGGCGCAGAGAACAATGGCAGCTTCCAGCGGCAAAGAGCGGCTCAAAGGACTGATTCTGGCCGGGGGTAAGGGCACCCGCCTGCGCCCGTTCACCTACACCGGCGCCAAGCAGCTCGTCCCCATCGCCAACAAGCCCGTCATCTTCTACGCCATCGAAGAGCTGGTCGCCTGCGGGATCACGGAGATCGCCGTTGTCGCCGGCGACACGATGGACCAGTTCGTCGAAGCGATTGGTGACGGCTCGCGCTTTGGCGCAAGCGTCAGCTACATCCACCAGCCGGCGCCGCTCGGCATCGCCCACGGCGTCAAGATCGCTGAGGAGTTCCTCGGCGACACTCCCTTCGTCCTTTTCCTCGGCGACAACTTCATTAAGGAAGGCATCGCTCCTTATGTCGAGCGTTTTCGCACCAAGTGCCACAACGGCCTGGTGCTGCTCTACCCGGTCGAGCGGCCCCAGGAGCTGGGCATCGCCGAGCTCGACGGCGACCGCCTCGTGCGGGTTGTCGAAAAGCCCGTGGACCCACCGTCCAACCTCGCCATCATCGGCATCTACTTCTTCGACGCCCACGTATTCGACGCCATCCGCCGCATCACGCCCTCCGCCCGCGGCGAGCTGGAGATCACCGACACGATCCAGCGTCTCATCGACGACGGACTCGACATTCAGGCGGAGGTCGTCTCGGGCCGCTGGATCGACACCGGCAAACACGATGACCTCCTCGAAGCGAACGCGCTCATCCTGGAGGACCTCCAGCCGGCCCTGTTCGGCACGTACGACACGGCGAGCAAGGTCCAGGGCCGCGTCGTGCTCGAGGAAGGCGCGGACGTGGTAAACAGCCGGATCCAGGGGCCCGTGATCATCGGCAAGCGAACGCGCGTCATCAACTCGTACATCGGCCCGTTCACTTCCATCTACCACGACTGCCTGATCGCCGACACGGAGATCGCGGCCAGCGCCGTCCTTGAGCACACGACCATCGAGGACGTCGGCCACCGCATCGAGCACAGCCTGATCGGCCGCAACGTTGAGCTGCGCGGCCACGACCGCCGCCCGCGCAGCTACACCCTCATCCTGGGCGACTACAGCAAGGTGCAAATGCCCTGATGCGCGCGATTCTCGTCACAGGCGGCGCCGGCTTCATCGGCAGTAACTTCGTCCGCCATCTGCTGGCGACATACGACTACGCGGTCATCAACCTCGATAAGCTCACCTACGCTGGCAACCTCGATAACCTGCGCGACATCGAAGACGACCCGCGCTACCGCTTCGTCCAGGGCGACATCTGCGACGCTCAGGTCGTCGCCCCGCTCATGCGCGAAGCCGACGCCATCGTCCACTTCGCCGCCGAGAGCCACGTCGACCGGTCGATCGTCGACCCCGGCGCCTTCATCCAGACGGACGTCTACGGCACCTTTGTGCTGCTCGATGCCGCGCGCGAGGCGGGCATCGAGCGCTTCCTCCACATCGCGACCGACGAGGTCTACGGGCCGTCCGCCCCCGGCGAGCGCCTTACAGAGCAATCGCCCTTCCGGCCCCGCAGCCCCTACGCCGCAAGCAAGGCCGGCGGCGAGCTGCAGTGCCACGCCTTCGTCGAGACGTACGGCCTGCCCATCGTCATCGCCCGCCCGGCGAACAACATCGGGCCGCGCCAGTACCCGGAGAAGGCCGTTCCACTGTTCGTCACCAACGCCCTCGATGACCAGCCGCTGCCCATCTACGACCAGGGCCTCCAGGTGCGCGACCGCCTCTACGTCGAAGATCACTGCGAGGCGCTCGACCTGCTGCTCCACCGCGGCGAGCTCGGCGAGGCCTACAACATCAGCGCGGACAATGAGCGCACCAACATCGAGGTCGCCGAGACGATCCTGGAGCTGCTGGAGAAGCCGAAGAGCCTGATCCGCTTCGTGGAAGACCGCCCCGGCCACGACCGCCAATACAGCATGGACTCGTCGAAGCTGCGCGCCCTCGGCTGGGCGCCCAAGCACGACTTTCAGGCCGCGATCGAGAAGACGGTCGACTGGTACCGGCAGAACCGCTGGTGGTGGGAGAAGATCAAGTCAGGCGAGTATGGCGAGTACTACCAGCAGATGTACGGTCGCCGGCTGGCCGAAGCGCGCCCATACCAGGAATGATGCTCTGGCCCACCGGATCCCGTAGCCGAGGCTCTCCGGCCTCGGCCGTCGCGCGAGGCCGAACATGCGCGTGCTGATCACCGGCGGAGGCGGACAGCTCGGGCGCGACCTGCACCAGGCCCTCGCGGACCATGACGTTCGGGCCGCCGCCCGCGCCGACCTCGACATTACGAACGCCAGCGCCGTGCGCGAGGCGGTCGAGTCGTTCCGCCCGGACGTCGTTGTGCACGCCGCCGCCTTGACCGACACTACCCGCTGCGAGCGGGAGCCGGAGGCGGCCTATGTGGTGAACGCCCTCGGCGCGCGCAACGTCGCCGTCGCCTGCGGCCCGGCAGGCGCAGCCATGGCCTACGTCAGCACGAACGAGGTCTTCGACGGCGCCCAATCGGAGCCCTACCTGGAGTTCGACGAGCCACGCCCGCTGAACGTCTACGCGCGCTCAAAGCTCGCCGCCGAGCGGTTGGTGCAGGAGGTGCTGCCGCAGCACTACATCGTGCGCACAGCCTGGCTCTACGGGCACGGGGGCAACCACTTCGTCGCCAAAGTCCTCCGCGCCGCCGGGCAGGGCGAAGTCACCGGCGTCGTCGACGAGATCGCGACGCCCACCTGGACGCGCGACCTCGCGCAGGCGATCGCTCGCCTCATCAACACCGGCCTCTACGGCGTCTACCACCTCACGAACGCCGGCGAGACCTCGCGCTACGGCTGGGCGAAGGAGGCCCTGCGATTGGCGGGCAGGCCGGAGGCGCCTGTGTGCCCCGTCACCACCGCCGAGTTCCGCGCCTCGCTCCCACGAGAGGCCATCGCGCCGCGCAAGCCGCCCTACTCCGTTCTGCGCAACCTGGCGGGCACTGCGGCCGGCATCGAGCTGCGCCCCTGGCAGGACGCCCTCGCCGAGTACTTCGCCAGCGGCGCCTAACCTCTCACGCGCAGCCGCCAGCCGAGCAGGGCGAATGCGCCGAACGCCATCGCCAGCGGCACGAGGAAGACAGCGCCCCCACTGGAACCGCCCCGACCTGCGCCGGTAGAGGGCAGGCCCCCCACTCCCGCGCCACCGGTTTGCGACGTAGGCCCTACCGTCACGCCGGCCACTTCCGAGGTCCGCGTCGCCGTCGGCTGTAGCTCCGTCGGCGACGGCGTTGCCGTGAACGGATCGGTCGGTTCGGGTGTGACCGTGTCCGTCGGCGTCAGCGTGACCGTAGGGGTCGCGGTGCGCGTACGCGTGGCCGTTGGCGTCCCCGTCGACGTGCGCGTTCGCGTGACCGTCGGCGTCGGCGTGTTCGTCCGCGTCGGCGTATTCGTGCGAGTCGGGGTCACCGTTGGCGTCACGGTGTCTGTTGGCGTCGGCGTGTGAGTTCGGGTAGGAGTCGCCGTGCCGGTTGCCGTTGGCGTGCCGGTGTTCGTCGGCGTCGGCGTGTCGGTCGCCGTAAGAGTCGCGGTCGGTGTGGGCGTCGTCGTCGGCGTATTCGTCACCGTCGGTGTCGCCGTACTCGTCCGCGACGGCGTCGTCGTCGGCGTAAGCGTCTGCGTGCGGGTAGGCGTTGATGTAGCAGTATCGGTGGGCGTGGCCGTTTCAGTCGCCGTTGGCGTGATCGTGGCGGTCGGCGTGATGGTTCGCGTCGGCGTCACGGTGGCTGTATTCGTCACGGTTGGCGTCGACGTGCTCGTAGACGTGGCGGTGGCCGTCGGCGTGTCCGTGCGGGTGGGCGTCGACGTCGCCGAGGACGTGGCGGTTGCGGTCGCCGCGCTGGTCGCCGTCCTCGTCGCGGTCGCGGTGTTGGTCGGCGTTCGCGTGCGCGTCGCCGTCGCGGTGGGCGTCCTGGTTCGTGTTGGGGTGAACGTGAACGTGGGAGGAGGAGGGCACGTCCCGGTGCAAGGCGCTGGAGTGCACGTGACCGTCGCGGCGACGAGCGACGGGTCCATCGCGTTGTTGAGCGCATCGGTGAAGTGCGAGCCTGCCTGCGAATCACCCGCCCTGGGTACCAGGATCAGTTGGGTCGTGCCCGCCGCATCACAGCGCATGCGCCACTGGCCTGCGACCCCCGTGTAGGTGAGCAGGGGGTCCGGTGCGGGAAACGGCTGGCAGGCATAGGTGAAGGAGGGATCGCCCGGCTGGTTTATGAAGCGAGCCGCGATAGTACATTCCGGGCTCCTGGACTCACTCAGCGTAGAAGTCGCCGGCAGATACTCCAGAATGTCGTTGGGCCAGCGCACCTTCGCCTGCCAACCGTTGAAGCCGCCAGGGGGCGCCTGGGTGATGTGCATGGCGATGTTGAAGACCCTTCCGACGGGAAACGTGCAACTGGTGTCGATGTCGGCGTCGACGACCTTCGTGGCCGTCGGTGTGGGCGCCAGCGGTGTCGGAATCGCCGAGAGGCCTCTGTTGCAGTCGATCGCCATCGCGCCGAGCGTCTGCCCTTCAGCGGGTGGCATCAAACGCCAGATGGCCAAGCCAACAGCCAAGAACACGAATACCAAGATGAGGTATCGCCACCCCATGTTGCCACCTCCGCAGCTCTCCCGGGCTCCCCGCTTCCAGCAGCCCTAGTATACCCCCTATGTCAAGCCAGGCCACCCCGGGCGTCCCGAATGCTACCATGGGGACGTGAGCGAGGCTTCGGTCGGAATCGTCGTCGTCAACTACAACAGCGCCGCGTTCATCGGCGAGTTCATCGACTCGATCCGGCGCGTCGACTATGCGAACGCGCGCCTCGTCATCATCGACGCCGCCTCCAGCGACGGCTCGACCGACGAGATCGCGCACCGGTGCCCTGAGGCGCACATCATCTACGCCGGCGAGAACACCGGCACGGCGATGGGCTTCAACCTGGGGGCGCGGTACTGCCGCGAGCAGGGCCTCGACTATGTCCTGTTCCTGAACAACGACACCGCTCACGAGGCCGACTTCCTGCGCGTCCTCGTCCAGGCCGCCGACGACCACACCCTGGTCGTCCCACGCATCCTCTACAGCCACGATCAGCGGCTGATCAGCACCCACGCCGGCGGCTTCGACTGGACGCTGGGGCTCTTCCGCGACACCTACCACGGGAAGCCCGACGGTCCGGCGACCCGCCATCTGCGCGAGCTTCAGACCGCGAGCTTCTGTTGCGCGCTCGTGCCGCTCGCCGCGTTCGACGAGCTAGGCCCCCTGGACGAGCGCTTCTTCATGTACTACGAGGAGACCGACTTCATCCAGCGCGGCCTGGAGCGTGGCTATCGCCTGCTCTACGTGCCGGAAGCGCTGATCTACCACCAGGAGAGCGCCTCGAGCGGCGGCGGCTGGATGACGCCGTTCAAGCACTACTACGCGACTCGCAACCGGCTCTACCTGGTCCACAAGCACGCCACCTCAAAGCTCAAGTACGCCTACTTCACCGCCTACTTCTGGGCGACCCGCGTTCCCTACCTCGCCCGTTATGTCGTGCTGCGCGACTGGACGATGCTCAAAGCGATGACACTGGCGATCCTGCACTACTACACGGGCCGGATGGGCCGCACGCTGGAGGTACAGGACCTCTGAGCGCCCGCCCGGTGCGCGTCGCCATCGACGCCTCCGGCCTGCCGCGCCAGTTGGCGGGGGCCGGTGTCTACACCTACCAGCTTGTGCGCGCCCTCGCCGAGACGCCCGGCGACGAGCGACTCGTTGTCTTCGCCCGGCGCGGCGTGTTCGAGGATCTGGCCGCGAAACAGAAACGTCTGCACGTCGTCCCCGTCGATCCGACGTCGCGGCCCGCCCGGCTCGCCTGGGAGCAGACGGTCCTGCCGCTCCTGCTCCGTCGATTGCGGGTGCGCGTGCTCCACTCGCCTCACCACACGACCCCCGCCGCTCTACCCGGCGTGCGGCGCGTCGTCACCATCCACGACGTCACGTTCATGGTGCTGCCGAAGCGCTACCCGCTGATGCGCCGCCTCTACATGGAGACCCTCACGCGCGCCGCAGCCCGCCTCGCGGATGCGATCATCACCCCGTCGCAGACCTCGCGACGCGACATCATGCGGAAGCTTGGCGTGCGGGGCGAGCGCATCGTCGTTATTCCCTACGCCGCCGGGCCGCAGTACACCCCGGTCGATGACCAGGACGCGCTGGGGCGCCTGCGCTGGAAGCACCACCTGCCCAGCCGCTTCATCCTCAGCGTCGGCAGCCTGGAGCCGGGAAAGAACCGCTCCCGCCTCATCCGCGCCTACGACCTCCTGCGACGCGAGGGAATCGACGCGCCGTTAATCATCGTCGGCCAGCCCGCCTGGCGATTCGAGGATGACTTCGCGCTGGTCGAGCGGCTCGGTCTGGGCGAGGAAGTCCGCTTCCTCGACTACGTGCCGGACGACGACCTGCCCGGCCTCTACAGCGCCGCGACCGTCTTCGCCTTTCCCTCGCTCTACGAGGGCTTCGGCCTGCCTGTGATCGAGGCGATGGCCTGCGGCACACCCGTCGTCACGTCGAACGGCTCCGCGCTCGCTGAGGTGGCAGACGACGCCGCCCTGCTCGTCGACCCGCTCAACGTGGATGCACTCGCCGGCGCCCTGCGCCGGTTGCTGGCGGACGACGGCCTCCGCGCGGACCTCAGGGTCCGCGGCCTGGAGCGCGCCCGCAAGTTCTCCTGGCAGCGCGTGGCGCACGAGACCCGCGTCGTCTACCAGGTCGTCGCGGCGAAAGGCGCCTAGTCCCAGAAGTCGAGCGCGGTCCGCAGCGCCCGCTCGAAGTCGGCGTCAGAGGCCTGCTTGTGTAACGTGCCGATAAGCTGCGCGTCCTGGCCGACCAGGTAGCGCCTCTCCGGTCCTTCGGCCGTCGCGATGTCGGCGATGAGCGTCGCCACAACCTGCGGGTCGGCGCTCTGGCCGCTACCCGGCCGGCGTCCCATCGCCTGGCCGAACTGCCGATCGAGCGCGGCGTACGGCGATCCCGCGCCCGAGCCTCGGGCAAGCAACCGGTTGCTGCTGAACTGCGTCGCGAAGGCGCCCGGCTCCACGACGATCACCCGAACGCCGAAGGGGTGCAGCTCGTAGTAGAGCGCGTCGCTGAGGCCCTCCAGCGCATGCTTGGCGCCCGCGTAGATACCGCCGAAGGCGGTCGCCACGCGACCGGCGATGGAACTAATATTGATGATCGTGCCGCTTCGCTGCCCCCTCATGTGTGGCGCCACCGCCCGCACGAGACGAACCACCCCGAAAACGTTGGCGTCGAAGGCGCGGAGCACTTCCTCATCAGCGAACTCCTCGACAGCGCCGTGCGCGCCCATGCCAGCGTTGTTCACCAGCACGTCGATCCGCCCGGCTCGCTCGATGACGGTCTCGACCGCCACCCGCACCGACGCGTCGTCAGTCACATCGAGCGCCAGCAGCCCGACATCGAGTCCCGCGCCCGCCGCCTCTCCGTGGAGCGCCGCGCCCTTGCTCAAGTCGCGCATCGTCGCGAAGACCGTATCACCGCGACGGGCGAACTCCAGCGCGGTTACCTTGCCGATTCCCGAGCTGCAGCCCGTGATCAGAACGACCGACATGACACCCTCCTTTGGCTTCCCATTCCAAGATCGAAGTGGGCAACGTAGCACAATGGGCCGCAGACTAGCAACCGCTAGCTTGGGCCAGAACGGTTCCCGCCGGATGTGCTAGTCTTGCCTATCGTGGACGTATCGTTCGTCATCGTGAGCTACAACGCGGGAGAGTTTCTCCGGCGCTGCCTGGCGTCCGTATACAAGCACACCCAGAGCGTCTCATTCGAAGTCATCATCATTGACAACGGCTCGCGGGACGGCACGCCGGAGATCGTGGAGCGGGAGTTCCCGCAGGTGACTTTAGTCCGCCGCTCGAGCAACGCCGGCTTCGCCACGGCGGCGAACGAGGGCCTTCAGGCCGCCCGTGGCGATGCCCTCGTGCTGCTCAACCCCGATTCCGAGCTGACTTGCGACATCGTCCAGCCCATGCTCGCCTACCTGCGCGATCATCCGGACATCGGCATCCTGGCGCCGAGGATCGTGAACGAAGACGGCTCGCTTCAGCTCTCCTGTCGTACCTTCCCGGCCTTCAACGTGGCCCTGTTCAACCGCCACTCGCTCGCCACCAAACTCCTCCCTGGGAACCGCTTCTCCAGCCGCTACCTGATGACGGACTTCGACCACAGCGGCATCGCCGACGTTGACTGGGCGTCGGGGGCGTGCTGGCTCCTCCCCCGCCGTACGCTCGAGCAGGTGGGGCTCCTGGACGGAGGCTACTTCTGGTCGATCGAGGACGTCGACTACTGCCAGCGAGTGCACCGGCTCGGCCTGCGCATCGTCTACTACCCGGAAGTGACCGTGCTCCACCACATCGGACGCAGCTCAGCGACGATACCAAACAAATCGATCATCGCCCGCCACCGGGGCATGTGGCGATACTACCGGCAGCACCTGCGCCCGCATAGGCCCGTCGTCGGCGCCCTGGTGGACGGTGTCGTCGGGGCCGGCATCGCCGCCCGCTGCGGCGCGAATCTGGCCGTGAACAACGTGAAGAGGAGATTGGGGCGGGACGGCGCCTAGTCGCTCTCGTTCGGCTCTTCTACCCATCGCAGGCGCCGGCGCAGCCAGACGATACTCGCGCTATTCCAGATCGTCAGCGCGTAGCCCAGCTTGGTCAGCAACCCGAGCACCAGAGCGATCGTACCCACGAACACCGCCATCTCCAGCGCGAAGACGTGCACATAGTGGAGCACGATCGCGCCGCCCGCGAAGAGCGCGGCGACTGAGTAGATCACCAGCACGAGACCGCGCGGCCCGAAGCCCGCCATCTCCAGCCGGTGGTGGATGTGGTCCTCGTCGCCCATCAACGGGTGGCGGTGGTCAAGCATGCGCCTCACAGCGGCCAGCCCGGTATCGAGGATCGGGAAGCCCAGCGCCACGATCGGCACCGCGATGAAGACCGCGTCGGTGACACCAGTCGCGGCGCGAATGGAGAGCGACCCGATGATGAAGCCGAACAGGTAGGCCCCGGAGTCGCCGATGTAGACCGACGCAGGTGGGAGGTTGAAGGGCAACAGGCCGAGGCCCGCGCCCGCAACGGCGACGAGCAGGAGCGCTACGGTAGGGTGCTCCGCGTTGGCGGCGATCTGGGCCAGCGCCACCGCGCCGAGGATCGCCACGCCCGCGGCGACGCCGTCGCGGCCGTCGAGCAGGTTGATCGCGTTGGTGAAGAAGACGATCCAGAGCACCGTGATCACGGGGGCCATGAAGCCGAGTGCGAACTCAGGGCCCCACGGCAGCCCGACCCGGTCGATGCTGTAGCCCGCCGAGTACACGGCCGAGGCGGCCGCGACCTGCGCGAGCAGCTTCGGCTTCCAATTCAGCACCTTCCAGTCGTCCAGGAAGCCGATGACGAAGATCAGACCGCAGGCACCCAGGAACGCCAGGAAGTCGCCTGACTTGGGTGAGAAGATCTCCGACGCCTGGTCGGAGATGGCGGAAGCGATGAACGGCGTGACCGCGAAGGCGAGGAGGATCGCGACGCCGCCCCAGCGCGGACGCTCGGCGGTCCCGCGACCCTCGTGGAAGAAGCCCGCGAATCGCTGCGTGTGGGACAGCGCGTAGAGGGAAGCTGTCGCGGCCAGGCCGATGCCCACCGCGAGCGCCAGCGTAATGAGATAGACGTCCAGCATCTCTTCCCGTCTCCCCCCGCTGCCTCAGCCCCTAGTCTAGCATGCCCGTTCGATGGCGACTACCCGCTTGCGCTTGTCTCGCGTCGAACAATCGGTCTACACTCGGTTCGTGCGCCGCGTCCTGCCCGTATTCGCAGCCTGCCTGCTGTTCGCGGCTTCCTTCGCCGCCTGCGACGACGAAGACCAGGGCCCGGAGGCATCCGCCTCGCCTCCCCTCGACAACGCCTCCACCATCGTGCCTGTAACACCCATCGAAAAGCCTGACAACGTGCCCGAACCCGCCGAAGCGACCGCCGCGACCACCGAGCTCGGCCACATCGAGCGCCGCGCCAATCAGGAGCCCGACACGACGGACGTCCGCGACCTGGGCGACGCCGGCTGCGAGGACGACGTGATCACGCTCGAAACGTCCCAAGAGACGATCTACCTCGCCAGCGCCTGCGACGGCTTCTGGAACGACGAACAGCTCGACCAGTTCATCGGGCAGGAGGTGGCCATCGTGCTCGAGGTCACCGAGGAGCGCTTCCGCGTCACGATCGAGACCGTGCCCGGCGCGCAGGCGGAGTTCACGGCCGCTGGCATCTGGGTGCAGTGAGCGCCGGCCGCGTCCGCGCCGTCGTCTTCGACCTCGGCCACACCATCTGGGACTACGCGCCCCGCGACGATTCGCGCCGCCTCAACGTCCTGCGCCTTTACCGACGCCTCGTCGACGCGTTCGGCGATGCGCCGGAGCCGGCCGCCCTCGACCGCGCCCTGGGCGAGGTGATCCTCCGCTGGGTGGAACGCTGGCGGTCGGGCCAGCTCGAACAGCCGCCCGGCGAGGCGCTCGTGCGGGAAGCGCTCGCATCGCTCGGCGTCAACGCCCCCGACGCCCTCTCGCGCGAGCTCGCAGCGATCATTTTCGGCGCGGAGCTGGACTTTCCCGTCGTCGCGCCCGACTCGCTCTGGGCGATCGCGACGCTCCATGAGCGCGGCCTCGCCCTCGGCTGCGTCACGAACACGATCCTCCTGGAGTCCGCCATCCGCGACGCCCTCTACCGCCTCGGCTTGCTCCGCTACATCAGCTCGGTCGTCGTCTCGAGCGCCGTCGGCTACCAGAAGCCGCATCCCGCGCTCTTCCGTCAGGCGCTGGACGACATCGGCATCCCGGCGGGTGAGGTCGTCTTCGTCGGCGACCGCCTCGTCGAGGACGTGGGCGGCGCCCAGGCCGCCGGCATGCGCGCCGTCCTCACTCACCAGTTCCGCCAGGAGCAGGCGGCGGATGGCTCGCCGGAGCCTGACGCCATCATCCGGCGCCTCAGCGAGCTGCCGGACGTGATCGAGAGTTTCGACCCATGAGGATCGCCATCGTCGAACGCGCGGAGCTGCCCGAAACGGCCTTCTATCTCATGAACACCGCGTTCCCCGAAGACCCGCTCGAGGAGAGTCGCGAGTTCTGGGCATCCATCGACCAATCGGCCCACGCGCTGGTCTACGAAAGCGAACGCCTCGTCGGCCACGCCGCGATAGTCGACCGCACGCTGTACGTGGCCGGCCGCCCGATAGCGACCGCCTACGTCGAGTACGTCTGCGCGGAGCCGAGGCGGCAGGGCCACGGCTCCGCGGCCATGCGCGCGCTTCGCGAGGAGATCGAGCGCCGCGACTATCGTCTCGCCGCCCTCGCCACCAGCTCCTTCGACTTCTATGCGCGCCTCGGCTGGCGCGTCTGGCGCGGCCCCACCGCCTATCGCGCGTCCGACGGCGCCGTCGTACCCACGCCCGACGAGCAGCCGATGGTGCTCGACCTCGGCGCGAACGTCAACCTCGACCACCCGATCGAGTGCGACTGGCGAGCCGTCGGCGACATCTGGTAAGCGGCCTCAGACGCCGAGCTTGCGCATCGCGCGCATGGCGAACACAGCGGCCGGATTGATCCCGGCGCTCCCATCGAACGATGAGACGCTGGTCGGCGTCAGCTCCAGAATGCGACTCTCTCCCGAGAACGTTGGGTAGACGTTCTGAATGTAGTAGCGGCCGCCTGCTCGACCCAGGTAACGCCGCGCCAGCCGCTGGTCCAGATCGAAACCCGCCTTCGCGTCGTCGATCACCCTCGCCTGCGCCCGCACCGTCACCGCGCGATACGGCGGTGCGGGGTCCTGGATGCACAGCGAGACGTTCGCGTTCCTCAGGATCGCGCGGTTCTTCTGCGATGTGCTCATGCTGTGGACCAGGAACTTGCCGTCGCGGTACTCCTGCCACACTGGCGTCGAGGTGACCTCTCCCTTCGGAGTTACCCAGCTCAGCACCGCGATCCAGGGCTGCGCCACGAACCGCGCCAGATCGCCCGGCGACATCGCCGTCGCCAGCGGGTCGCTGGCATGGCTTGCTATCGATGTGTCTCCGGTCATCCGTCACCTTCCTCCCAGTCCTGAGCTCACGCGCTCACTTACTATAGCGGGGCGGCCAGCTGCACGGGACGCGCGGAAGCAGGGGCGTTCCATGGAACGCCCCTACCGAACGCCCACCGCCTCGGCTATCATACCGGTGCGCCATGAACGTCCTCGCTGAGGGAGCCGCGCCCTACCTGAAAGTCGATCCGGACGGCTTCCGGGAGCACGTGCGCGACCACAAGTCGCGTGCGCTCGAGCCGAAGCTGACGTCGGCGCAGGACGCCGTCGCGCGCTTCGTCGCCGACGGCGACTACCTCGTCTACGACTGCAACTACTTGCAGCGCGGCCCCTCCGTCCTCATCCGCGAGGTCATCCGCCAGCAGAAGCGCGACCTCTGGCTCTGCGGCAAGTTCACCTACGTCGACGTCGGCCTGCTCGTCGGCGCGGGCTGCGCGACAAAGGTCGATTGCGGCTTCTTCTATCAGGGCGGCGCCATCGACCGGGCGCTCGACGAAGGCCGGCTCGAGATCTACGAGTACAGCAACGTCGTGATGACGCATCGACTGAAGGCGGGCGCGATGGGCCTGCCCTTCCTGCCCGTGCGCTCCTTCGGCGGCACCGACGGCTTCGAACACTCCGGCGCGAAGCTCGTCGAAGACCCGTACACGGGCCAGGCGACGGTGATCGTGCCCGCGCTCAATCCCGACGTCGCGCTCATCCACGTCCACCAGGCCGACCAGTACGGCAACGCGCGCGTCTTCGGCACCGGCATCGCCCACGTCGAGTCCGCGCTCGCGTCGCGCAAGGTCGTCCTCACGGCCGAGGAGATCATCGATACCGACGAGTTCCGGCGCGACCCCGGCCGCACCAGCATCCCCTACTACGCCGTCGACGCGGTCGTCCACGCGCCGTTCGGGGCCTACCCGGGCACGTGCGGCGGCTACTACGGCTCCGACACCGGCCACGTCATCGAGTCGTTCGCCGCGGTCGCCCGCGACGGCGTCGCGAACTACGTCGAGAAGTGGATCGCGCCCTTCGCGAACGAACGGGAGATGATCGATAAGCTCGTCGGCGAAGAGAAGCTCGCGCAGCTCCAAGCGAACGAGTCGATCCATGAAGGCTACCGGGCATGACGATGCTCGACGTGCCCGGCGCGAAAGCGGCGTCGTTCAACGAACGCGAGATGCAGATCGTGCTCGTCGCGCGCATGATCGAGGAGGGGCGCACCTACTGGGTCGCGGGCGGCGGCAGCCCGATGTACACGATCCTGCTCGGCAAGCGCCTCTACGCCCCGAACGCGCAGTACATCACGGAGGACGGTGTCATCGCGCCGGAGCCGATGCTCCCCTTCGAGCCGATCATGACGATGGTGGCGAGCCGGCCCGCGTACCAGGCGCTCGCCTGGGGCACGATGAACACCGCCGGCGAGCACGCCCAGCTCGGCTTCATGGACTACGGCCTCCTCAACTGCCTCCAGATCGACAAGCACGGCAACCTCAACTCGACGGCCGTCCGCCAGGCCGACGGCAAGCTGCGCCACTTCGGCGGGCCCGGCGGCGCCGACACCATTGCCGCCGCCTGCTGGCGCACCATCGTCATGACCGACCAGGAGCAGCGCAAGTTCGTCGAGCGGGTCGACTTCATTTCGTCGCCTGGCTTCCTCGACGGCACGCCCAACGCCCGCGAGCGCGCCGGCCTCCCCCGCGCCACCGGCCCCTGGCGCGTCGTCACGCCCTGGGCAATGTACGACTACGACGACGAGCGCCGCCTGCGCCTCATCGCCGTCGCGCCCTTCGTCACCGTCGACGACGTCCTCGCCGAGTGTGAGTGCGCGCCGCAGATCGCCGACCACGTCGATACGCTCGCCGTGCCGACGGAGCACGAGCTGGAAGTGCTGCGCGGACAGCTCGACGTGCAGGGCCAGACAACGGGCGTACGCTCCGGCTGGGTCGTCCTCGAAGGCGACAAGTACGTCCGTCAGGCGGGCTGAGCAGGCAGTCTTGTGGCGAGCCAGTCCGGCAATATCAGGTTCTCGCACCATGCTAGGAACCGCCTTCGCCAGGCAAAGCTGACCCAGCACGAGGTCCTCGCCTCCCTTAAGCAAGACCGTGAAGTCAGGCGCGACCAGAAAGGCAATGCTGTGCTAGCTGCTACAATCAAGGGAAGGGCGTTCACCATCATCCTGGATGACCGCGCTACGCCGAAGGAGATCGTAACGCTATTCCCAACGAGGCAGCCATGAAGAAGGTCACCTTCACCTACGATCCTGATGCGGACGCGGTCTACATCCGCTTGGAGCGCAAGCCCCTCTCGTACACCGAAGAGGTCGACGACCAGCGTCACGTCGATTTCGCCGCTGACGGCACAGCCATCGGCATCGAGTTGCTGTACGTTAGCGACGGCATTGAGGCTCGAGGGCTCCCGCGTGCCGACCTCGTAAAGCGAGTGGTTGAGACTGTGAAGTGCCTGAAGCGCGCCGGCACCACGTCGAGCACCCGAGTAACCGTCGCTGCCTGACCGGAAAAGGGCGCTGCCATCAAACGCATCATCGTCATCGGAGCTGCGCTGGTCGCGGCCGCATTCCTTTTCGCACTAATGCCCGGCAGCCCCGCTCACGCCGGCGAGTTCGGCTTCTCCGTGCCGGACCCTGAAGGGGACACGTTTGGGAGTCCGCCGCCCGCAGCTCCCGACATCACGAACGTCGCGGGCACAATCGACAGCACCACCTTCACGCTCAGCGTCCAGTTCGCGGACGACGTGTCGCCGCCCGACTCCGGCGCGCCGGACGCCATCTCCGGCTTTGTCGTGTTCGACACCGACCAGGACGCGAGCACCGGCGTCTACGTCGATACCGAGATCGCGCAGTTCTGCCCGCAGCCGCTCGCCATCGGTTCGGACGTCACGCTCCAACTCTTCAACTACCAAGGAGGCGGCGCGCCCATGATCCGCACCCCTGGAGGCCAACTCATCGTTCAGGCGGTGATCACCTTCGACGGTCCGTCCTTCACCGCCGTGATGCCGCTCTCCGCCCTCGGCGACGACGACTTCAACTTCGCCGTGCTCGTTGCGCCGCCCGACATCCCGATCACCGACTGCGCGCCGGGCGACGGCGGCACCATCGACACCACCGCGTTCCAGACCGCGCCGACGGCGACCGCCACTGAGCGGCCGCCCCCCTCGCCCACTGACACGCCCGCGCCGACGGCCACCACCGCGCCCTCCGGCCTGCCTGTCCTTGGCGGCGGCGAGCCTCGCGAAAGCGCGGCGCCCGTCTGGCTCGCGACCGGCCTCGGCGCCCTGGCGCTGCTCACGTTCGCCGGCGCCCGCCTGCGGGCGCGGCGGTAGGGGCGCCCTTCGCGTCTCGATTCGGCGAGGCGTCCCAGCCCGCGCGTTTCGTGTCATTACGTTTTGCAAAATCACCTTTTCGCGCGGATCACGGCGGTCCGTCCCTCCCACGCCGAATCTGAGCGCGCGGCCCTCACCGGGCCACTCCCACGCCTGCTTATCGAGCACGAGGGTAAGGCCGCGCGGCGAGAGCGCCAAGGCGCGGGTGGCGCATTCTAGATGTCGGATCTGGGAAGCGAGAGGTGGGAGTACTGCCGTTTGCTGGGGCCGACGCCTCGTCTCCTGGAAGCTGCGGGATTCATCCCGCAGGCGCCTTCCCACAATCGCGGTCGGAGGCATAGCTAAGGGTGTCTGAGGGTTGAAAACCCTCAGCTTCCAGGGGGCGCCGCTGTTATCACGCCAGTCAGGGTGTTGTGCGACACCGCCGGCTGAAGTAGGCAGCATGCGGGGCTCATGCGCAGACAACGCGGCGTTCGTAGAAGCTGCGGCATTCATGCCGCAGACCCGTCTACTCGTCCGGCAGGCTGTCCGTCACGATGAACTCGTCTCCTTCCTGCTCGATGATGAACCGCCGGTCTGTGTCGTTCCACTCACCGCACGTCGCCGGCCGATCGTAGATCTCACGGCCATCCTGCTTCACCGTTACCATCACTTGGATGCGCCGGTTGTTCCGGTTGTCGCAGTCCGTGCCCCACTTCGTCTCATCTCGCGGGCCTAGCTCCTGATTGCATTCTGCGAGTTCCGCGTCTCCCCGTGACAGGTAGTAGCAGAGAGCCGCGTCAGTCCGGTTCTCGAAGGTGAACAGAATGCTCGCGGGGCCGCAACCCGCCAGAACAACGGCCACCGGCGCCAGCACGACAAGAAGCCGGGCCCATCTCGCTACAGGTCCACGAGTCTGGTCGTCGCACCCAGCCATCTCGTATCAGTATCGGCCACTCTGGTACGCCTCCACCAGCGGCAAGCGCCCAGCGACCCACCCACCACCGTGCCATCCGCCCCTTCGCGCTCTCCCGCCGCGCCGCTATCCTAACCTCGACAAGCCGGCGCGCAATGTCCTGAGCACCGTCCTGAGCCTGTCGAAGGGCTTGTCGAAGGGCCATGACCCCTTCAGGAGGCCGTACCAGCAACCGCCAACAAGCGACCAGCAACCAGCGCCGAGGGAGGATCACCCAGTCTAATCCCAAAGAGATCACGTTCTTGCAAAACGAAACGCCACAAGACGCTCGGCTTGCTGGGCTGAGGGCACCCTCTCGCCTCCAGCCTCCAGCGTCCAGCCTCAGGCCCCCGCCTGCCCGCCTTGTCCCTTCTTCCAGCCACGCGGTACAATCCGCCCGTAGCGGGCCGGCCCGCCGCCGTGGACTCCCGCTTGATGCGACCGTGACCGGACGGAACGGTCGTATTGTTCACTTCAGCGCGCAGGAGTCACCGGCCTATGAAGGAGTACCAGACCGAGCAGATCCGCAACGTCGTCTTGCTGGGCCACGGCAGTACCGGCAAGACCACCCTCTCGGAAGTGGCGCTCTTCGACTCGGGTGCCCTCACCCGCCTCGGCAGGATCGACGACGGCAACACCACGTCCGACTACGACCCGGACGAGATCAAGCGCCAGATCAGCATCAGCCTCTCGGTGCTGCCGCTCGAGTGGCGGGGCTGCAAGGTGAACCTGATCGACACGCCCGGCTACGCCGACTTCCTCGGCGAAGTGAAGGAGGGCATCCGCGCCGCCGACGCCGCCCTGCTTATCGTCGACGCCGTCTCCGGCGTCGAGGTGGGCACTGACCTCGCCTGGAACTACGCGGACGAGGTCCACCTGCCGTGCCTCATCTTCATCAACCGCATCGACCGCGAGAACGCCGACTTCGCCGCGGCCGTGAGCCAGGTGCAGGAGCGCTTCGGCAAGCACTGCGTGCCGCTGCAGCTCCCCATCGGCGCCCAGGACTCGTTCCAGGGTGTCGTCGACCTGCTCGAACAGCAGGCGTTCCTGGGCGAGAAGTCGGAGCCGGGCGCGGCGCCCGAGTCGCTCGCTGGCGACGTCGCCTCCGCGCGCGAGCAGCTCATCGAGGCCGTCGCTGAGACGAACGACGAGCTGCTCAACAAGTACCTCGAAGGCACGGAGCTGACTGCCGACGAGCTGCGCGGCGCCCTGCGCGCCGGCGTCGCGTCGGGCGACATCGTGCCGATCATGGTCGGCTCGGCCGGCAAGAACATCGCGATACCGCGCCTGCTCGACGCGATCGCCTCGTACGCGCCCGCGCCTGCCGACCTGGCCGAGACCATCGCCCACGATGAGGGCGGCGCCAGCGTAACGCTAACGGCGGATCCGGTCGGCCCGCTGGCCGTCCTTGCCTTCAAGACGAGCGCTGACCCGTACGTCGGCAAGCTCACGTACCTGCGCGTCGTCTCCGGCACCATGACCGCCGACAGCCACCCTTGGAACGCCAACAAGAAGGCGCAGGAGCGCGTCGGGCAGCTCTTCCACCTGCGCGGCAAAACGCAGGAGCAGACGCCGAAGCTCGTCGCGGGCGACATCGGCGCCGTCGCGAAGCTCGCCGAGACCGCGACCGGCGACACACTCTGCGCCCGCGAGCACCCGCTCATCCTCCATCCGGTCGACTTCCCGACGCCGTCCTACACACTCGCCGTCTACCCCAAGACGAAGGCCGACCTCGACAAGCTCGGTACGTCGCTCCAGCGCATCGCGGAGGAGGACCCGAGCCTGCTCGTGCGCCGCGAGACGGCGACGAACGAGACGGTCATCTCCGGCCTCGGCGAGTCGCACATCGAGGTCGCCGCCGAGCGAATGAAACGCAAGTTCGGGGTCGAGGTCGAGCTCGTCACGCCCAAGGTGCCCTATCGCGAGACGGTAACTGGCAGCCGCCAGTCAGAGTTCATCCACAAGAAGCAGACGGGCGGCCACGGCCAGTACGCGCGCGTCGCCATCAACATCGAGCCGCAGCCCCGCGGCACCGGCTACGAGTTCGTCGACAAGATCGTCGGCGGTGCCGTGCCCAAGACCTACATCCCGGCGGTCGAGAAGGGCGTGAACGAGGCGATGCACGAGGGCGTGCTCGCCCACTACCCGATGGTGGACATGAAGGTGACGCTCTACGACGGCAAGGAGCACCCGGTCGACTCATCCGAGCTGGCCTTCAAGCTCGCCGGCTCGCAGGCGCTCAAGAAGGGCGCCCTGGAGGCGAACCCGGTGCTGCTGGAGCCGATCGTCACCCTGCGCATCACGGTGCCCGAGGCGAACACGGGCGAGGTGCTGAACGACCTGAACGGCAAGCGCGGCAAGGTGCTGGGCATGAACCCGACGGGCGCCCTCACAGTCATCGACGCGCAGGCGCCGCTCGCCGAGGTGCAGCGCTACGCGACCGACCTGCGCTCGATCACGCAGGGGCGGGGTCACTACAGCATGGAGCTGGGCCACTACGAAGAGGTGCCGCCGCACGTCGCGCAGAAGGTAATCCAGGACGCGGAGAAGGCCACCGCGTCGTAATAGCCCCGAACGCGAACGTTACGTAGGGGCGTTCAACTGAACGCCCCTACGGGCCTTGCAACATGGCGGCGTGGTCTACGCCTCGAGCATACCGAGGTCCGCCACCTTCCACGCCCCGTCGATCTCCTTCCAACGCGTCATCACCTTCGCCGACTGGTCGGACCCGACGAGCGTCAGGTGGTAGATGAACTCGTCGCCCTCCTGGCCCTGCTCGGCGATCTCGTAGCTCTGCAGACCGCCGCCCGGCTGCGGGCCCTGCCCCTGCAGCGCCATCGCCTTGCCCAGCGCCTCGGGCGTCATCGAGCCCATCAGCGTGCCGATGTCCATCGCCATCATCGCCTTGCAGTAGCCCTCCACTGCCTCTTGCACCGAAGCCATCGTCTCCTCCTTCGAACAGGTCCGCTATGTCAAGCGCCCACAAGTCTACGATAGCACCTGCCGGTGTGCAAGGCAGCCCGATAGCACGAAAAACGGGCGCCGCTGCGCGCCCGTCAGGACAGTGATGGCTGGTCTAGGCCTACGCGCCTTCGTCCTCGTCGTCGTCCGCGCCGGAGGCCGCTTCCTCGTGGGCGCCGTCAGCGTCCCAGAGCGTCTCGTAGTTCTCGCCGGTGATCGCGCGCGCGAACTCCTCGCGCTCCATCACCCGCAGCTCGTTCAGGCATGCCTCGCATTGCCGCACGATCTCCGGCGAGCCGAGATCGAGGTAGCGGCGCACGATGTGGTCCCAGACTTCGAGCCGGACGAGGCTCGATACGTACTTGGGCCAGGGGATGATGGTGATGCTGTCGGGCTTGGCGAAGCGAGGTCGGAGGCGGACGAGCTCTCGGAAGCGTTCTTCCGGCGACGATGCCATCGGTACGACTTTGATCATCGGGCCGTCCACGTGATTGGTGCGCGCGTCCAAGAGAAGGGTCTTGCGTAGGAGCGGGAAGTAGAGCGCCACCACTTCCGCGAAGTCGATGCTTCGTTGTACTTCGCTTATGTCGATCCGGAACTCAGAGTCCATGGGCGACCTCCCCCGTCTCCGTACGTTGCTCGCTGCTACAGCGTAACACGATCCCTCGCGGAAAAGCGAGCAACCGAATCGCATCTGCATACGCGATTACCTCAGCGTCGATGGGGGCAAACGGAAGGTAGGGACGGAGCTGTAGCCCTGTCCGCGACAGCGCACATTCGGGGACATCTCGATTGCGTCCCGGGCACAGCAAGGCTGCGGGAGGCCTAAAGGCCTCCCCTACGCGAACGACGCCGGTGTGCATGTGCGAGGTGTAGCCAATGTAGGGACAGAGCTTTAGCTCTGTCCGCAACAACGCACCAGCGCGGACCCAGCGATGCGCCCGCAGGTATTAGCGCGCTGCGGGAGGCCTGAAGGCCTCCCCTACGGCGTTGTCTCCGCATCCGCGTCCACGATGCGGAGGAAACGGTGCTTGCCGACGCGGATCATGGTGCCGTTGCGCACGACAAGGCTGTACGCATCATCCGCCGTGACCTTCACGCCATCGACCTCGACGCCACCTTGCCGGATCAGCCGGCGCGCTTCCGCCTTGCTTGGCACGAGCCCATGTTCCGGCAGAAGTTGGGATAGATCGACTACCAGCTGACCATCGGTCGCGTCCGAGGATCTCTTGACACGGGCATCGGTCGCTTCCGTCGGTGGTTCATGACGCTGGTACGCTCGCTCGAACTCTGTCTCCGCTTCTTGGGCTGCGGCGTCGCCGTGGAACTGGGAGACGATGTCGCGGGCGAGGCGCTTCTTGACCACCATCGGGTTCACTGCGCGCTCCTCTAGCTGCTTGCGGATGAACGCGAGTTCCTCGTCCGGGATGTCCGTCGTCAGCTCGAGGTAGTCGAGCAGGGCGCTGTCGGGGATCGACATCATCTTGCCGTACTGCTCGTGCGGCGGGTCCTCCAGGTCGATCGTGTTGCCCAGGCTCTTGCTCATCTTCTGGGCGCCGTCCGTGCCGACGAGCAGGTGCATGATGAAGCAAACTTGCGGACGCTGGCCCAGCTCCTCCTGCAGCTCGCGCCCCACGAGCAGGTTGAAGCGCTGGTCGGAGCCGCCGAACTCGACATCCGCTTCGATGACGACCGAGTCGTGGGCCTGGAGCAGCGGGTAGAGCAGCTCGTGGATGCCGAGAGGCTTGTGCGCCTCGAAGCGCTGGCGGAAGTCGTCGCGCTGGAGCATCTGCGCGACGGTGAAGCGCCCGGCCAAGCGCACGACGTCCTCCAGCGTGAAGTCGCCGAACCACTCGCTCTGCCAGCGCACCTCCGTCTTCTCGCGGTCGACGACGTGGAAGAACTGGCGCATGTAGGTCTCGGCGTTCGCCTTCACCTCGTCCGCGGTGAGCATCGGGCGCGTGATCGATTGGCCGCTCGGGTCGCCGATCTGCGCCGTCCAGTCGCCGACGATCAGGACGACCTGGTGGCCCAGCTCCTGCAGCCGACGCAGCTTGCGCAGCAGCACTGCGTGACCGATGTGCAGGTCCGGCTTGCTCGGGTCGAGGCCGAGCTTCAGACGCAGCTTACGTCCCGACGCGAGCGCGTCGACAAACTCCTGCTGCGGGATGATCTCGATCACGCCGCGCCGGAGGATGTTGTCGAGGTCGGGTGGCAGGCGCTTCGCTTTCGCCGGGCTCACGACGCCTCCTCCTGAACGTAGGCCCGCGTCGCTCCCACGTCGCGCCCGATCTGCGCAACCAGCTCGTCGACGCCGGCGAACTTCTGCTCCGGGCGCAGCCGGTGGAGCAGCTCGATTCGCAGCTCGCGCTCGTAGCAGTCGCCCTCAAAGTCGAGGAGATGGACCTCGATCGTCGGACGGCTCTCGTTGAACGTGGGGCGTTGGCCGATATTCGTGACCGATTCGTAGGCCGTCTCGCCGAGGTAGGCGCGCGTGACGTAGACACCGAAGGCCGGCAGCGCCAGGTCCGGCCCGACGGCGATGTTCGCCGTTGGGAAGCCGATAGTCGCGCCGCGTTCCGCGCCGCGAACCACTGGTCCGCGCAGCGCGAACGGCCGGCCTAAGAGCTGCGTCACCGACTCCATGTCACCCTGGGCGAGCGCCTCGCGCACCGCGCCGGAGCCCACCTTCGCGGTGTCCTCGCTGAGCAACGGGATGGTCTCGACGCGGAGGCCGATCTCCTCACCCAGCGCTCGTAGCGCCTTGACGTTGCCCTCGCGGTCGCGCCCGAGCGCGAAGTCGGGCCCGATCAGCAGCAGGCGCAGGTCGAGGTGCTCGACCAGGAGCGCGACGAAATCGCGGTACGAGAGCTGCGCCAGCTCCGACGTGAAGGAAAGCACCCCGACGCTGTCGACGCCCAGCGCGCGCAGTAGCGTGACGCGCTCCTCGAGCGAGCAGAGGTAGGTGATGAGCGTCCCGGGCCGCAGCACCGCGATCGGGTGCGGGTGCAAAGTGACGACGACGCTGGCCAGCCCTTCGGCTCGGGCCCGCTCTAGCAGGTGCCCGACCAGATACTGGTGGCCGCGGTGCACGCCGTCGAACTTGCCGATCGTCAGCGCGCTCGGCCGGCCCGGCGCGATCCGCGAGAGCTCCTCGCGGGCGAGCTGCGTGGTCACGCCGGCGCGCCCTGCGCCGCCTCCAGCGCGGCGCGCAGGTTCGCCGAGGGCGTCTGCGGCGAGATCGAGCAGCCAGGCGCGAGCAGGAAGCCGCGCCCGCCGGTCTGCTCGAGAGCGTCAACCACCTGGGCGCGCACGTCGCCCGGAGAACCCAGGATCAGCCCGTGCCGCTCGTCGACGCCGCCCATCACCGCTTTGTCCGTTTTGGCCTGAATGTCCGCCAGTGATGCGTTCCCGGGCGCATGTATGGCCCAGCTCACGGCCGCGGCCGGGTAGTCCAGCAACCGGTCGAGCATGTTGTTCGGGCGGCAGACGTGGAGGATGTTGAACGGCGCCCCTTGCACCGCCTCCAGCACACGAAGGTCGTACGGCTTGCCGAACACCTCGTACTGGTCCCAGGTCAGCACGTCGAACGTCGCCCACTCGGTTGTAGCAAAGAATATCCCATCCGTACCGGCATCGAGGCAGGCGCGCGAGTAGGCAGCGAGCGTCTCCGTGACGGCGTCGAGCACACCGTGGAGCGCGTCCGGCGTTTCGGTCATCCAGCTCCGCACCGGCTCCTGGCCGTTCGCCAGCCGGCCCACGACCGAAAGCGGCGAGAACACGGTCTGGACGAAGGGCACTTCGCCGCCGAGGCCCTCGCCGATCAGGCGCAGCGCGTCGAGCTGCTCCGCGAAGGGCCCGCTCGTGCCAGCGACCGGCTTCACCTTCTCCAGGTCAGACGCAGCGTGCAGCAGCCACGTCTCGACCTGCGGGTGAATGGTCGGGTCGCGCGGCGGGCGGTAGCTGCAGCCCCACGCCTCGGAGTAGTACGTGGCGCGGGGGTTCACCTTCAGGTAGTCGTAGTCGAAGGTGCGGACCGACTCCAGCATCGCCGCCGCCAGGCCCTCCGCCGACCACTCCCGGATGAAATCGTGGCCCCAGAAGCTCACCGGCACCCGGTCGACATCGGCTCCGCGCAGGGTGGACAGGACGCGTTCGCGCTTGGTCATGACGGACATGTTTCGTCACTCACCCCGTTTAGAAAGTGAGAGAGGGGGCCCAACCCCCTCCCAGCGAGTAGACCTATGTACCTGTCCGGGATGCTAGCACGGGGTCGGATGCGCGTCAAGGCGAGGTGGTTCGCCTCGGCGGGGCGCGCCCTGCGCTGGCTTGCCGCATCAGCCTGGGCAGGCGGCATCTTCTACCTCTCGCAGCAGTCGGCGCCGCTCGGAGCAACGCCCAGCGCCCCCGAGTCCAACCTGGCGCATCTCGCGCTCTATGCGGGACTTTCGCTCTTGCTGTTTTGGGCGCTCAGCGCTCCGAACGGGGCGCCACAAGCTCCCGTCTGGGCGCGGGCCGCCGTCGCATTCGCGCTGACGGTGCTCTACGGCGTCAGCGACGAGCTTCACCAGGCGTTCGTGCCCGGCCGCGCGGCGACAGAGGCGGATATCGTCGTGGACGCGGCAGGGGCGGCGCTTGGGCTGAGCCTGCCGCTGATGGCGAGCCTGCTCCACCGACCAACCCGGTCCCACCCGTAGCGTCCCTCCCTTAAGGGTTGTCCCGCACCTGCCGAATCTAACAGTAGAGAATCGTATTGCGCGAGAGGAACGTATGGCATCTATCCGCAGGCTGACGGACCTGTCCGCTCTCGCGTCCTTAGCTCTCTCACCGCAGGAAGCTGTCTATCGCGCGCTTCCCTTGCTCAAGGAGGGCCTGGGCGCGGCTGAGGTGTTCTTGGTGTATGGCGCGGACGGCACGTTCCGTTGCTTCGGCAGCTCGTCCGACTTCGGCCTGAGCGACGTCGCCATCTGGCTCGTCAACCGTGACCTCATCTCTCGCGGCGGCCCCGTAGCCTTCGACGAGCATGACGGGCGCGTTGAGGGCTTTCGAGCCGCCACAACGCGCGTTCACTGTGACCATCTGGCCGCCCTCATCCCTATGCCTGGCAACGCGGGCGAGATGCTCATCGCGCGAGGTTCCTGGCCTCGTGGACCCAGCGCCTCGCAGAACACGTTCCTCGCCGCAGCCCTGCCCACGCTCGCGCTGTTGCTCCAGAGACAGCTTGACACAGCGCGCGCCGAACGTCAGCGCAACCAACTGAGCGCGCTCGCCAACATCACGCGCGTCGTATCCGACTCCGACGACCTGGACACCGTCCTTACCAGCATCGCCGCCACGATCGCGACCGTCGCGGGTATCGACTACGTCTCGATTGACATCGTGAATCCCAACGGGACTGTCGCGCTACGCTGCACCAATCTCCGGCGGCCCGGGTCGGAGGGACTAGAGGAACGGTGGAAGCGAGGCGCCACCCGGCCGGACGCCGTGCGCGATCTCGTCCTCCAGACGCATCGAGCCGTCGCGTTCTCGGACGCGCAGAACGATGAGCGCGTGCCGGAGGGCGGACGCCGGTTCTTCGTTCAGACGTTGATCCACTCCACGGCCGTCTTCCCGCTGCTCGCCAAGGACGAGGCACTGGGCGTCCTCTCGGTGGCGTCGCACCGCCCGTTGGAGTTCGCCTCGCCGGAGATGGACTTCTACGAAGGCCTCGCCGCTCAGGTAGCGGCGGCGGTCCAGGGGATCCGTCTCTATCACGAGCTGGCCGACTCGCGCGAGCAGCTCCAGCGCCTGAACGACGAGCTGCACGAGCGCATGAGCATTCAACACCACCTGGCGCGAACCGATCCGCTCACGGGCATCCCAAATCGCCGCTTCATCGACGAGACGGTCGACGCGGAGTGCAGCCGCGCCCTGCGCTACGGCCAGACGCTCAGCCTGGTGCTCGCCGACCTCGACCACTTCAAGCACATCAACGATGCCTTCGGTCATGCCGCCGGCGACGACTCGCTGCGCTTCGTCGCGCGACTCGCCCGCGAGACGTGCCGGCGCATCGACATCGTCGGTCGCTATGGCGGCGATGAGTTCATCTTCGTCCTGCCTGCCACGCCCCTCGACGAAGCGGCAGCATTCGCGGACCGCTTTCGTGAAGGGCTCGCCGCCTCATCGCTTCCCTTCGGCGCGAGCGATCCAGTGTTCCTCACAGTGAGCGTGGGCGTCGCTGAATGGGATGGCGCGACGATGGACGGGCCGAAGCTCCTGGTCTCACATGCCGACAGCGCGATGTACCAGGCGAAGGCGTCGGGACGGAACCGAACGACGCTCGCTAACGGCGCGCGCAACGTGGCCTAGCTCTTCCTAGCTGAAGAAGGCCATCCGTGATCCTGATCCTGAATCTGATCGAGGTGCGCTTTGGCGCTCTATGTGCTCCGCTATGCCGTGCTGCTCTGGCGCGATCCGTCTATGCTCTACCGCTTGGACCCACTTAGCCGCCAAACGTGGGGATGGATTGAGGGCCGGAAGCAACTGAAGCCCATCGCTCGCATGACGAGCATCGTAGGGTTTGCGCTCTTTGCGGCGATGGCCTACCTTACCGCGCTGTCCTGGTGAGCGAGCTCCAACGCCACAAGGTTGATATCGCCAAACATGCGGTCTTGCTCCGCTCGCAGCTCGAGCGACTTGATCAGCTCCAGCACGGCCATCAGTGACACGATCACCTCGACGCGCGACCGGCATGCCGAGATCCAGCGCCGGAAGCTGACCCGCCGCCGCTGACGGAGCTCGTCACCCAGCTCACGCACCTTCTGTTCCACGGTGACCTCGTGCCGCTCGACGACGCCCTCCTCCTCGCTCTCCTCGTCCGGCGTGCGTTCGAGCGTCTCCTGAAAGATGCTCAGCAGCAGGTCGAGCGTGACGCCGTCGAGGCCGGTAGGTAACGGCAGGTCGGTGGGTGGCGCCAGGCGAGGGTAGGCACGCAGGCCCTGCAGCTCGATCTCCTGTAGCGTGGCGGCGACCTCCTTGAAGCGACGGTACTCGCGCAGGCGCTGCACCAGGTCTTCGGCGACATCGTCCTCTTCTTCCTCGTCGAGATGGGGCTTGGGCAGCAGGGCGCGCGACTTGAGCAGGAGCAGCCGGGCACCGATCGAGATGAACTCCGCGAGCGCCGTGGCATCGATCTGCTCGCCGCGGCGCAGGAACGAGAGGTACTGGTCGGTGACCTGAACGAGGGAGACGGCGGTGATGTCCAGCTCCTGGCGTTCGATCAGGTAGAGGAGCAGGTCGAGCGGCCCTTCGAACACGGAGAGCTTCAGCTCGAAGGCGCTGGTGCTGGGGTCAGTCCCGAAGCTCATGCAGCATCCATTCTGGGCGCAGCATAACAGACTACACGCGAAGGGGGCAGCCGAACGGCTGCCCC
>JBBEBM010000070.1:31358-63073 GCA_040882355.1 Dehalococcoidia bacterium
CTACGGGGGCCCCCCTTCGCGTGCGTTCGAACGACCGGCTACGCTGGCGCTGCCGCGGCCGACAGCAGCGGCCGGCCCACCGCCTGGGCGACTACCGATCCCTGCTCCATGAGCTGGCGGAAGCTCTCGAAGTTGAGGGACTGGGCGCCGTCCGACAGCGCGTGGGCCGGGTTGGGATGCACCTCCACGATCACCGCGTCGGCGCCCGCCGCGATGCACCCCAGCGCTACCGGGATGACCAGAGACCACTTGCCGGTGCCGTGACTCGGATCGGCCACGACGGGCAGATGGCTGATCTGCTTGACGAGGGGGATGGCGTTGATGTCGACCGTGTTGCGTGTCGCCGTCTCAAAGGTGCGGATGCCGCGCTCGCAGAGCATCACGTTGTGGTTGCCTGTGTTGAGCACGTACTCGGCCGCCAGCAGCCAGTCCTCGATAGTAGACGCGAGGCCACGCTTCAGGATCACCGGCTTACCGGCCTTCCCAACCTCCTCCAGCAGGATGAAATTCTGGGCGTTGCGGGTGCCGATCTGGAGGACGTCCACGTACTTCGCCACGACATCCACGTCGCGCACTGACATCACCTCTGTGGAGACGGGCAGTCCTGTCTCCTCCCGCGCCTGCGCGAGCAGCTTCAGGCCTTCCTCTTCGAGGCCGCGGAAGCTGTAAGGCGACGTGCGCGGCTTGAACGCCCCGCCCCGCAGGAGGTTAGCGCCCATCTCCTTCACCGCCCGGGCCGTCGTCATGAGCTGGTCTTCGCTCTCCACGGCGCAGGGCCCGGCGATGACGGCGGTCCTGCCGCCGCCGATCGTGGTCGGGCCGATCTGAATGATGGTGTCCTCCGGGTGCAGCTCCCGGCTGGCCAGCTTATACGGAACGCTGATCGGCACCGTGTCTTCGACGCCAGTCATGGTCTCCAATTCGTCGCGCAGCTCGGGGTAGATGCGCCCGATCACGCCGATCACCGTGCGCTCTACGCCGACGATCGGATGGGCCTTCAGGCCTATCTCATCTAAACGCTGTACGACGCCATCGTATTCATCTTGGGTGTAACCCTTCTTCATGATGATCATCATGGCGTGTTCGCCTCCGAACGTTGGTCTCCTCCGTGATTCAGGTCTGGGCGGAGCTTGCGGGCACCGCGCAGATAGACGTGCTGTAACTCGCGCGCTTCCCGCTCCGTGTTGACAAGGAGGAGAATGCGCAGACACCGCTGCATGCTACCGGGAACGTCCATCTCGTGCGCGCAGAGCAGGGCCACGTAGTCCCAGCCCAGCCTGTCCCGCGCCGCCAGGGCGGGAAACT
Organism: Dehalococcoidia bacterium; assembly: GCA_040882355.1. Classification (GTDB taxonomy): domain Bacteria; phylum Chloroflexota; class Dehalococcoidia; order DSTF01; family RBG-16-68-14; genus JBBEBM01. Next base: position 32,664 of record JBBEBM010000070.1, read on the forward strand.
CCGCGTTCAGGTCGCGTGTGGTCGTGAAGAAGGCGCTGGCCACGTCCTCCACCTGGAGGGCGTTGGCCCGAAGCATCTCGGTCAGGAGTTCCGTTGTGGCTTCGAGGATCTCCTCCGCATCGTTCGCCTCAACGGTGATCGCGCCTCGGATCCCTCGACACCGCATGCCCATACCGGCCGCGCTCCCCTCGCGCACGTTCCCGGACCCGGCCTTAGCGCCCAAAAGCGCCGGCCAGGAGGCCAAGGACATAGACGCCGGCCTGGGATGCGGACCCGGGCCTCTTCAAAGCGCTAGACCCTGGCCTGCCTACGGCCGGTGAGCACCTCCACATACTCCTGTACCTTCTTCTCCTTTTGTCCACGAGGCGCTGCCTCGATGGCATCGATAATCGCGCTGCCCACGATTGCAGCATCGGCCTGGCCTCGCAGCGCCTCCACATGCTCCCTGCGGGAGATGCCGAAGCCGACGGCCAGCGGCAGTTCCGTCCGGCTGCGCACCCGCTGCAGAAACGCGCCCAGCTCAGCCGGCAGGGCTTCGCGGGCGCCGGTCGTTCCGGCAACGCTCACGCAGTAGACGAAGCCTGATGCGAGGCCTACGGCTCGCCCGATACGCTCGTCCGTCGAAGTCGGCGCGAGAAGCGGGATCAGATCGAGCCCGGCGGCCCTGCACTGGGCCACGAGTTCGCCCGCCTCCTCCGGCGGCACGTCGACCGGGATCAAGCCGTCGATCCCAGCCGCGACAGCGTCGCGAATGAAGCCATCCCGCCCGTAGGCGAGAATTGGATTGTAGTATGTCATAACGACAAGGGGGATGACAACCCCCTCGTTCCGTATCTGCTTCACGAGCGCCAGGAAGCGCGTGGTGGTCATTCCTCGCTGGAGCGCCTGGAAGCTGGCGCGCTGAACGCTGACGCCGTCAGCGAGCGGGTCCGAGAAGGGGAGCCCGAGCTCGATCGCATCAGCGCCGCCAGCGACAAGCGCGCGCACCAGACCGGGCGTTGCCTCCGCATCCGGGAAGCCGGCCGTCAGGAAGGCGACGAGGCCCACACGGCCTTCGGCTCGGGCGCGTAGCAGCGCCTGGGTGATCCGGCTCCCGCTCATCCCGAACCCCCGCTGGCCACGAGCGCTGTGAAGGCGACCGCGTTGATCAGGAAGTGCGTGCCAATGCTCACCCAGAGCGATCCCGTGCGCGCGTAGAGCAGCGCCAGGAAGACGCCGATCCCGCCCAGCGGAATGACGAGGCCCAGCGTATCGACGCTGGTGATGTGCACCGCGCCGAAGAAGAGCCCGCTCGCCAGCGCGGCTCCCCAAACGCCCAACCGGCCGATCAGCCCCGGGAAGATGAACCCGCGAAAGAAGATCTCCTCGGCGATGGGCGCCGTGATCAGCGTGAAGAAGCCGATCAGGGGCAACAGCACGCGCGTATCGAACAGGTCGTCCAGCTCCTGGTCCGGCGCCAACCACTCGAGTCCCATCGCTCGCATGGCCACACTGTAGATCCCGTTAACGACGAACACGCCGAGCGCTGCGACAGGAGGCAGCCACCAGAACCGGCCGGGCGGCCGAAACCCGAACGATTCCCAGGTGAAGTGGTATCGCCGAACGATAATGAGGTAGACCAGTCCAACAAGCACGACGTCGAACACGATTGTGCCGATCACGCCCGCGGCGATGATCGACGTCCCCTCCTCTTCGCCGGTGAAGGCGATCGCACCGCCGACGAAGAGGGAGCCGATGACAATCAGCGATAGACCGCTCAGCCCGAACCCGATCAGCACATCGCGGAGACCCCAGCCGCGCCCGCTGAGGACGTCTGACCGCGTGATCCCCGACGGCACGGCGACCGAGGCGTCGAACGGGGCCACCGCGCTGCCTTGCCAGGGCTGGTGCTCTACGACTTGCGGCTGCGCGAGTCCTTCGGCCGGAGATGGGCCGCTCCCCCGGAACGCGCTGAGCCGGTCGAACTCCTCGTCGTACAGGCGGCGGAGAGCGGCGTCGCCGAGCACGCGGTACGCCTGCATGAGCGACTCGAACTCCTCATCCGCCCGCCGGCGCACGTCGGGCGGCGCGTCGGCGTACGATGCGGGGTCGATCTGGCGGGCCCGCTCCTCGTACGCGCGCCGGACGATGTCCGGCGAAGCGCCCCGCGCGATGCCGAGCAGGGCGTAGTAGTCGCGCCAGTGGCCTCGCCACGGCTCGCCCTGCTGTTCGGTCGCTTCCCCGGACGTGGTCACACGGCCCCCTCTGGCGCGGCATGATAGCGCCGTACGCGGCTCACAGGGTCATTGTCGCCTATTGGGCAGGGATGAGGCCAATGAGGGAGACTCCGAGCCGCCGCTACGTACCGACCAGGAACTCGCGGGTGACCTCGATGAAGCGGTCGAGCTGGTCGTGGTGCACCCAGTGGCCCGCGTCCTCGATCACGACGTAACGGTAGTTGTGGAAGGCGCTGGCCCTGCTGTCTTTCTCTGGATCGCTCATCCAGCTTTCGGTGCCACGAATGAGCAGGACGGGGCAGCGGATCTGGTTCCAGATGTCGCGCGCATCGGTAACGTTGAACTCGTACGGGGAGTGCATCCTCACGAAGTTGTCGAACTTCCAGCTATACGTGCCGTCCTCGTTCTGGCGCGCGCCGTGGACGGTGAGGTGCCGCGCCATCTCGGACGTCAGGTGGGGGTTCTCCTCCTCCATGCGCTTGACTGCGTCATCGATCGAGGCGTACCGGCGCGGTTGGCGGCGCTCCAGGTCGCGCACGTGGTCGATCCAGTCCTTCATGCGAACGTGCGCCGGGCGTGGCGGCATGGCAGGCGGACCCAGCCCTTCGATCGAGACGACCTGCTCGACGCGGTCGGGGAAGACGCCCGTGAACTGCAGCGCGACGGCGCCGCCCAGCGAGTGGCCGATGATGGTGAGCGGGTCGCGGTCGATCACGTCCGCGAGCGCGGCGATGTCCGCCACGAAGTCCGGCATGCTGTACTGCCCGCCGATCGCCCAGGCGCTATCGCCGTGGCCCCGCAGGTCCGGCGCATACATGCAGTAGAGGTCGCCCAGCCGCTCAGCGACGAGGTCCCAGTTGCGGGCGTGGTCGCGGCCGCCGTGGATCAGCAGCGCGGGCGGCTTCGACTCGTCGCCCCAGACAGCGTAGTGCAGCTTTATGCGCTGGGAGGTGTGATAACGAGACTCCGGTTCGATGGCGGTCCTCCTCATCGTTAGGTGGCCCGCTAGGCGGGCTCTTCATTTTCGCCCAGCAGGAAGCTTCGCACCACTTTCAGGAACGCCTCGGGATGGTCGTGGTGGACCCAATGGCCCGCGCCTTCGATGACCGCCCAGCGGTAGTCTTGAAACAGGCCCTTTGCTCCGCCGTCGTCGTCTCCTGATCCGCGCCACGCTCCGTCCCGCGGATCAGGAGCACTGGACAGCGGATCCGGTACCAGATCTCGCGCGCATCCTCGATCCTGAACTCGCGCGGCGAGAACACGCGCAAGAATGGATCGAACTTCCAGCTATAGCTGCCGTCTTCGTTCGCCCGGGTCCCATGCAGGGCCAAGTGCTGGGCGGTCTCGGCCGCCAGGCGAGGGTTCTCCTCCAACATGCGAGCGGTCGCCGCTTCGACGGAGGGATAGCGGCGCGGCGCCCGACGCTCAGCCTTTTGAACGTGGTCGACCCACGTTAGGATGCGCTCGTAGCCGGCGCGCCCGGGCATCGGTGGCGGCCCGAGCAGCTCGATTGAGACGACCTTCTCCACCCGCTCCGGGTAGACGCCAGCGTAATGCAGCGCGACGCCGCCGCCCAGCGAGTGGCCGATCAGCGTGAGCGGCGCGCGGCCGATCACCTCGACAAGCCCGGCCATGTCCAGGACGAACTCCGGCATGAAGTCCGGCAGGCTGTACTGTCCGCCGGCGGGCCAGTCGCTATCGCCGTGGCCGCGCAGGTCGGGCGCGTAGACGCAGTAGCGGTCGAGCAGAGCCTGCGCCACGCCATCCCAGCTCCTGGCGTGGTCCCGGGTGCCGTGGACTAGCACCAACGGCGGCTTCGACTCGTCGCCCCAGACGGCGTAGTGCAGCTTCAACCGCTGTGAGGTGTAGAAGCGAGACTCAGGCTCGATGGTGGGCATACGGTCGACGCCATTGAAGCATGGGCCGTGCTGCGAAGAAATGGGAAGGAACTGGGCGACCATTCAGCGATCGGCGAGCTGCGGCCATGGTGGCCCTCCATTCTCGCAGGCAGCACGAACGGACGAGACGAACGACCTGGAGCGTTGGCTGCCTGGCTGAACCAGTGGTTCCTCGGGGGTGTCCACCACGTAGAACTCGGCAAGGGTGTCTCGAGCGCTTATCTGCGAAGGGTTCGTGACTTCTGGAGAAGATCGCACGTACACGTAGTACACGCCACTGTCTTCAGTGGCGATGAGCTCTGCCTTCACTTGATCATGCGCCTCCGGGCACAGGTGCTCTGCTACCGCATCTTCAGCAACAGCGAAGAACGCCTCCGGGTCGTCGTAGAGGAAAACGACCCAGAGGAGCAGTGCGGCTACAATCACCGAGCCAGCAAAGATAGCTAACCCCAGACCCGCAGCTACCCACAAGGCCAGACCCGCAGTGAACCTCGCGGTGATAATCGCGATGCGATTCAGCCAGCGCCACATACCGCTCCTCAGCTCTTCGTGACTACGTCAGCTGAACGCCCAGCGCCTTCGCGACGGTGTCCATATCTTTGTCGCCACGGCCGGAGAGTCCGAGCAAGACGACCGTGTCCTGCGGCAGCTCCTGAACGAGCCTCGACAGGTGAGCGAGCGCATGCGACGGCTCCAGCGCGGGAATGATCCCCTCGGTCTCACTCAGCAGGCGGAAGGCATCAAGCGCCTCCGTGTCCGTCGCCGAGACGTACTCGGCGCGGCCGCTCGCCTTATAAAACGAGTGCTCGGGCCCCACGCCCGGGTAGTCGAGACCCGCCGAGATGCTGTGGGTCTCGATCACCTGGCCCGCCTCGTCCTGGATCAGGTACGAGTACGAGCCGTGGAGCACGCCCGGCCGCCCGGCGCTCAGGGTCGCCGCGTGGTGGCCGGTGGCGACGCCTTCGCCTGCCGCCTCGACACCGATGAAGCGCACCGACGTGTCTTCGTAGAACGGGTGGAACAGCCCGATGGCGTTCGAGCCGCCCCCGACGCAGGCGACGGCGTAGTCCGGCAGCCGGCCTTCGACGGCGAGTATCTGCTCGCGTGCCTCGTTGCCGATCACCGACTGGAACTCGCGCACCATGAGCGGGTAAGGGTGCGGCCCCACGGCGCTGCCCAACAGGTAGAACGTCGTCACGACGTTCGTCACCCAGTCGCGGATCGCCTCGTTGATAGCGTCCTTCAGCGTCTTGCTGCCCGCCTCGACGACACGCACCTCAGCGCCCAGCAGCTTCATACGAAAGACGTTGAGCGCCTGGCGTTGCACGTCCTCGGCGCCCATGTAGACGACGCACTCCTGGCCGAGCATCGCGCACACTGTCGCCGTCGCGACGCCGTGCTGGCCCGCGCCCGTCTCGGCGATCACGCGCTGCTTGCCCAGCCGCCGCGCGAGCAATCCCTGTCCCACCGCGTTGTTGATCTTGTGAGCGCCCGTGTGGGCCATGTCCTCGCGCTTCAGGTAGATGCGCACGTTCGGCCGGCCATCGTCCGTCGTGCCCGAGAGGTGCTTCGAGAGGTTTTCGGCGAGATAAAGCGGCGTCGGCCGCCCGACGAAGTCGCGCAGCAGCGCGTCTAGCTCCGCCCGGAACGACGCGTCGGCCTGCGCCTCGGCGAACGCGTCTTCCAGCTCGGTTAGCGCGGACATCAGCGTTTCCGGCACGAACCGCCCGCCGAAGTCGCCGAAGCGGCCGCGCGCGTCAGGGAGGGCGGGCGACGCATTCGTTGTCATTCTCTCTCCAATTCCATCGGCATTGCGATCTCACCGAAGGGGCCACGGGCGTACGCCTTGCCCTGCAGCCTACCACCAGCCACGACGAGGCGCAGGAGGACGCGCGTTTCGCCGACTCCTGGCGCGGCCATGTCGAACCACCCCTCGATTCGCCCTTGGTCGACATCAAAGTCTCGCAGCGGCACGTCCTGCGCGGAGAGGGCGCTCACGGTCGCGGAGAGGCTGTCTGAAACGACAAGTACGGCCGGCAGCGGCCCGTACGGAGACACTAGCGTGCCCTCCCAGCGCCCCCGCGCGTCCGCGCTCTCATCGACTTGGACGGGAGGCGGCACATCGCCCGTTCGGTCGAAGCGCCAGGGGTACAGGCCGCCGCTGAAGCTGGCAACGTTGTCCTCGTCATCCGCCTCGAATGTTAGCTCCGCGCCTGCGAAGAAGCCGCCGACCGCGCGGAACACGCCTTCTCCCGCTGGATCGAGCCGCGACAGGTGGCCAGGGCTGTCGTCGACCACGACCGTCACCACGCCGCTCTCTCCGCGCACGATGGCGTCGTGCCCCCAGAAATTCGAGCGATAGCGCCCCGTAAAATGTACAGGGCCGGCGCCACCCGCGATCGCCTCGTCTTCGAGCGACTCGCCGAGGAGCAGCCGCAGCGCGGCGTCGCCGATGACGGAGCGCGCCGAGTACGCGCGGCCCAGGTTGAGCATCAGCGCGACGCCCACCTTCTCGTCGGGGTAGGCGCCGACGAAGATCGTCGCGCCGACGCCGTCCCCGCCGTGGCAGATCAGCGTCCGGCCCTCCCGGCTCTCCACACGAAAGCCCAGGCCCATGCCGCCCGATGGGCTGACCCTTGCGTGCACACGGTGCATCTCTGCAACGCTCTCCGCCCGCAGGATGCGCTGACCTCGGTACTCGCCACCGTTCATGTGAGCGATGAGGAAGCGTCCGAGGTCCTCGACGGTCGAGAGCAGGCCCCACGTCGGCCGGAATGTTGGGCCTACCTCGTAGTCGTGCCGGCCTTCGTGATGCGTCTCGTCGATTACGCTCCAGAAGTAGGGTCGCGCAGGCGCCACGCCTTCGGGCGGGGAGCCGAAGCAGCTCGAACGCATCTCCAGCGGCTCGAGGACGTGTTCCCGAACGTAGTCGGGGCACAAATCGCCGGAGAACCGCTCGATCAGGTAGCCGGCGGTGTCGTAGCCGAAGTTCGAGTAGACGATCTCGTCGCCGGGCGGGCGCACAGTCTTTGCCACCAGCGCAACGAACTCCTCCAGCGTCGCCGGGCCGCCTTCCTCCGGCGAAGCGACGCCCTGCTCAACCGGCAGGCCCGCGCTGTGGGTGAGGAGATGGCGGACCGTCACGGGCTCTGTCTCTTCCCATGCGTTCCGTAGATCGAGAGGGGCCAGGTACTGGCTGACCGGACCGTCGAGCTGGAAGCGGCCGCGCTCGCGCCACTGCATGAGCCCGGTCGCGATGACCGGCTTCGCTACGGACTGGGCGCTGAAACGCGTCTCGCGTGTAAACGGCGTCTTCGCGTTGAGATCAGCGTAGCCGTAACCCTGCGACCAGGCGATCTCATCGCCGCGCACAAGCGCGATTGCCAGGCCAGGCGCATGCGCCCGCTCCATCTCACTCTCGATGAGGTTGTCTAGTTCGGCAAAGGCCGGCACCCTCACCCTGGCTGCTCGACATGCTCCTTGATACGCTGGAGGTCCCCCGACAGCGCGCCCGGCAGGACGAACGCTTTGGCCAGAGGCGCGAAGAGCGCGAACGGGAACTTCGTCTGGACGAACTCGACGCTCTTGGTCACCTGCACGCCGCCATCGCCCGGCGTCAGGTCGAACGAGTGCCGGATCAGGCCCGCGTTCCCGTCCGCCTCGAAGACCAGCCGCGTGTTGGGCGTGTACTCGGTGATGGTGAGAGCGTCCTGGTTCTTGCCGAACTGGTGCCCGACCGACTGGAACGTTGAGCCCTGTCCTACAGCCCCATCCGACGTCTTCTTGATTTCGACCTTGTGCTCCGGCCGCGCCCATTCACTATGACGCGGAATGTCCGCCAGGTAGCTGAACACCTTCTCCGCCGGCGCGTTAATCGTTATCTGCTGCTCCACGTTGCCCATGCTGCGTCTCCTTTCGGCTAAGCCCTCACCGCCACCCTGGCCGACTCCACGAAGGCACGGATCTTGCCCGCGTCCTTCGCACCCTCCGTCTCCACACCGGTCGATACGTCCACCGCCCACGGTCGAACCGCGCGGACGACCTCCGAAACGTTCTCAGGCGTCAGTCCGCCCGCGAGCCACACCGGCATGCGCGCGGCGACGGCCGACGCGACCCCGCGATCCAGTTCGATACCCTGCCCGCGACTTATGTCAAGCATACAGGCGATCGCGCTCCCAGCCTCGATGCCAGCGAGCACCCTGTCGCCATCGGCACCCGGAGGCACGTCGACAGCTTTGATCACCTGCCGATTCGCCAGCAGGCAGTCGCCCCAGGACTCGCGGCCGCTGAGCTGGATCAGGTCGAGGCCGCATTCGTCGGCGATCGTGTCGACCTCCTCCATCGGCTGGTCCTCGAACACGCCGACGGTGAGCGGGCGCTTGCGTGCGAGTAGGCGGTCGAGCGCCTCCGCGCCGTGCCGGAACCACGCGACGGCATCGCCTTCTGGCCCATGATGCGTCGTTGGCGGTTCGTCCTGCCCGAGCTCGCGCAACGGCCGGCCGACGGCTTCGACAATCGCCTGCGCCTCCTCGATCGAGACGCGTCGCCGGCTCTTCGGCGCGAACATCAGCCCGACGAAGTCGGCGCCGGCCTCCTTCGCCGCGAGCGCGTCCTCGACGCGCATGCAGCCGCAGATCTTCACACGGGTCATATCAGGAACTCGCGCATCTTGTTGCGCACGTCGTTCGATGTGATCAGCGCCTCGCCGACGAGGACGGCGTGGACGCCGCACGCGGCAAGCCGCTCGACGTCCTCGTGGGTGAGGATGCCGCTCTCGCTCACGACTACCTTGTCGGCCGGGATCAGCGGCCGCAGTCGCTCCGTCGTCGCCAGATCGACGTCGAACGTGCGCAGGTCGCGGTTGTTGATGCCGATCAAGTCGGCACCAGCGGCCAGCCCGCGCGCGACCTGATCTTCGTCATGCACCTCAACCAGGCTATCCATCTCCAGCTCTCGCGCCTGCGCGATGAGGTCGCGCAACTGCGCATCGTCCAGGATCGCCGCGATGAGCAGGACGGCGTCCGCGCCGTACGCGCGCGCCTCCCAGAGGTGGTAGGGGTCGAAGAGGAAGTCCTTGCGCAGGATGGAGGGGCGCCCGCCCGGGTAGTAGCCCTTCATGCTCACCCGCACATCGAGCATGAACTGGACTTCGCCCATGAAGTGCTTCCGCTCCGTGACGACGGAGATGCCCGCCGCGCCGCCGATGGTGTAGGTGCGCGCCATCGCCCGGTGCTCCAGCACCGGCACGAGCCGACCCTTGGACGGCGACGCCTTCTTGATCTCGGCGATGAGCTGGATGCGCTTGCCGCCCGCATGCGGGCCGCGCGGGCCCTCCAGGATCGCCTGAATCAGGCTCCACTGCGGGTCGTGCTCGACGATGCGCCGCTTGAGCGCCTCGACCGGCTCCTGGACAAGGCGCTGCTCCAGCTCCTCGCGCTTGTCCGCGACGATGCGGTCCAGGATGGTGCCGGTGGGCGTGGTGTTGCTCGTCATGCTAGCTGCAATCTCAATCCCTCACACGAGACGCGCCAAACACTCCGCGAAGCGAGGCCTCGTAGGGACAGAGCTCTAGCTCTGTCCTGTCCAGGAACAGCGTCGCATGGGCCGGACAGACCTGAAGGCCTGTCCCCACAACTCTCGGCATGGCTAACCAACCTCGTTCGACACCTTCACGAACGCCTCCATGCGCTCCCTCGCGGCGCCCGTGTCGATCGACTGCGCGGCGAGCGTCATGCCCTCGCGCAGGCCGGGCGCCAGGTCGGCAGCAACGAGCGCTGCGGCGGCGTTAACCAGCGTGAAGTCTCGCAGCGGGCCCGGCTTGCCGTCCAGCACGCCGCGCAGCGCCTCCGCGTTCTCTTGCGGCGAGCCGCCGACGAGCGCGAACGGCGGGTGCTGCTGGACGCCCAGCTCCTCGAGACGGATCGTGTACGCGGTCACCTGGCCGTCCTTCACCTCGTATACGGCGGTCGGGCCGCTCACGCTCACTTCGTCGAGGCCCTCCTCGCCGTGCACAACGAGCGCGTGATGCACCCCGAGGCGCACGAGCACAGACGCGAGCTTCTCGGCGAGCCCGATGTCCGCCGCGCCGAGCACTTGCGCGGTCGCGGCCGCCGGGTTCGTCAGGGGCCCAAGGATGTTGAACACCGTGCGCACGCCGATCTCGCGGCGCGGGCCAGCGGCGAACTTCATCGATGGGTGAAACGCCTGCGCGAACATGAAACCGAAGCCGGCGCGTTCGATGCACGCGGCGACGCCCTCCGGCGAGCAGTCGATCCTCGCGCCGAGCGCCTCCAGCACGTCGGCGCTGCCGCACTTGCTCGACATCGCCCGGTTGCCGTGCTTCGCCACCCGCGCGCCCGCGCCCGCCGCGACGAAGGCGGCGGCAGTGCTCACGTTGAACGTGCCCCTCGCGTCGCCGCCGGTGCCGCAGGTATCGAGCAGCGGTCCTTCGACCTTCACGGGCAGCGCCTTCTCGCGCATGACGCGCGCCATGCCCGCGATCTCGTCCGCCGTCTCCCCTTTCATGCGCAGCGCCAGGACGAACGCTGCGAGCTGCGCCGGCGTCGCCCCGTCGGACATGATCTCGTTCATGCAAGTTGCGGCCTCGTCCTCTGTGAGGTCGATGCGCTCTACGAGTTTCGCGATGGCTTCGCGGATCATGACGACTAGATTCCACGTCCACTATCGCCGCGCTCACCGATCGGCTTGCCGTGTGACGTAGTCGTTGTGGGCTCCTTGTTCGAAACCGATAAGTCTCGCTGTTTTTTGAACTCCTGCAACGTTACGATCTGATCGGGATGCCTCGCGGCCTCTTCGAGCGCGCGCTCGGCAGCGACCAGATCGAGTTCGTCCTCGAAGGTCACGTCTAGCGCGGAGCGCACGAGGGCAGCCATCGTGGTCCCCTTCCGATCGGCGAGTCCGCGCAGGTCTTCCAGCACGTCATCATCGAAACGGATAGTCAGATTTTTCATGAGCTCCTCGCGGCGTGATGACATAGTACCTGAACGGCCCTAGCGTTCACATCTCGAGGAAGTTGCGCAGCAGGTCCTTTCCCACCGAGGTCAGGATGCTCTCAGGGTGAAACTGCACCCCCTCGATAGCGTACTCGCGGTGGCGCACGCCCATGATCACGCCGCTGTCGCTGTGGGCGCTCACCTCCAGGCACTCCGGCACGGTCTCCGGCAAGATCGCCAGCGAGTGATAGCGGATCGCCTCGAACGGGTTCGGCAGGCCGCGAAAGACGCCCTTGCCGTCGTGCTCGATGCGGCTGCTCTTGCCGTGCCTGATCTCGCCCGCGTACGCCACCGTCGCGCCGAACGCCTCACCGATGCACTGGTGCCCGAGACAGACGCCCAGAATCGGGAACTTGCCTGCGAGCCGCTCAATGAGCTCGATGCTGATGCCGCCTTCCTTCGGAGCGCCCGGACCCGGCGAGATCACGATGCGCTCCGGCGCCATCGACTCGATCTCCTCCACGGTCATCTGGTCGTTGCGAACGACGCGCACGTCCGCGCCCAGCTCCGACAGGTACTGATACAGGTTGTACGTGAACGAGTCATAGTTGTCGAGCAGCACGATCATGGCTTCACTGCTTTGAAGATCAGATTCCCCGGCACGAGCCGCATCCTCTCCAGCCCGTAGCCCCCGTCCTGGTCCCAGGCCGTTCGCACTTCCTCGACCGGCGGCGGCTCCAGGATCCGTTCGACGTGAAAGCCGGCGTCGGTCAGCAGCGAGAACCACGCGCTCACGGGCCGGAACCACGAGCGTAGCCGCGCCGACGCCCCCGCCTCCGCGAAGTCCCACTGCCAGTGCTGCTCGACCTGCCAGTAGGAACGAGTGGCCGCATACGGCGGTATGCCGTCGAGGCAGGCGGAGAACGGATGGTGAACGCTGATGACGAGCGCCCCGCCCGGCCGCAGGACGCGAAAGGCCTCGGCGAGGGCGCGGTCAGCGCGCTCGACGTAGTTGAGCGCGTGCAGCGACAGGACCAGGTCCTGGCTCTCGTCATCGATCCCTTTCAGCTCCTCGGCGTTGCCCTGGAGCAGCGTCACCAGCACGCCCTCGCGCTCCGCGAGGCGCCGTCCGAACGCGATCTGCTCGTCCGAGAGGTCGACACCGACGACCTGCGCGCCCTGCTTCGCGAGGACGATGCAGTCCTGCCCACCGCCGCAGCCAAGCACGATCACCCGCAGGCCATCGACGTTGCCCAGGAGCTGCAACTCGCTCTCGTCCGGGCAACGCGGGCCGTAGACCAGCCAATCGGTCGGTATCTGGTAGCGCGCCTGGTACGCCTTGGAGATCGCGTTCCAGCCCTGCCGGTTGTCCGGCGGCAGGCCGCCAGAAGGGAGGACCACAGGCGCAGGCGGCGCCGGTTGCGAGCGATGAGCGCCCTCGAGCCACACTCGCAATTCCGCGGGCATGCCCACTCCGGCGAGCTCGCCACCGGCGAGCCAGCGCGCGTCTTCGTAGTCGCCGGCGGCGCGAAAACGTACGTCGCCGTCGTGGCGCGGCACGCGGAAGACGTTCGCAACGTAGCGGTGCTGCGTGGCTTCGTCCTCAAGGTAGAGCGTCTCCGCGAAGTCCACATCGCCGATCTCGACGCTCAGCTCGCGGAAGCAGTGCCGCGAGAGCGCCTCCTCAGCCGACTCGTCCGCGCCCATGACGTCGCCGGGCAGCACCCACCGGCCGGCAAAGGGCACTCGGTCGGCCTTGCGACGCGTGAGCAAGGTACGATCGCCCTGCTCGAACAGCGCAAGTGAGAGGATCTCAGGCATCATCGCCCACTTTCCCAATCGATGGCCCCACGACGACCATGCCGTATTTCTCCAGCAAGGCATCTCTCTCCGGCCCCAGCTTTCCTTCAGCTTGCAGCGCCGCGCGCTCGAAGAAGTACCCCTCGAAGTCTCCCGGCGCGAACAGCTCGATGTGGCGCGATGCCTCTTCGCTATCGTTCGCGAAGCTGTGCGCCGTGCCGGCAGGCACGAAGACAAAGCCGCCCGGCCCGACCGTCACCGTCTCCTCGCCGACTCGAAAGCGGAGGTTGCCCTCCAGGACGAAGAACGCTTCGTCGTTTCGCTGATGGATGTGTAAGGGAGGGCCCTGATAGCCGGCCTCGCACGATACGACGTGCAGCGCGAAGCGGCCCTTCGTCAGCTCATCGCTGGCCTTCACGATGCGCCGGGCGCGCGCATTGATCGCAGGGCCTTCGCCCGCCTGGAGCACCACCGGCTTGCGATCGGGCGGCTCGAACCATACCGGCGAATGGGTCTCAGGCATCGCTGGCCTTCCGTCCAAGCGGCGGCCCGACAACCTCCATGCCATACTTCTCCTGCAACGCCGCTATCCGCTCTCGGGTTATGTCGCCCGCGGACCGCAACGAGGCCAGTTCTTCGAAGTAGCCCTCGAAGTCAGCAGGCGAAAAGATCTCCAGCATGCGGCCTCTGGACCTGCCGCGGTTCATGAATGCGTGAGCCGAGCCCGCCGGCACAAAGATAAAGGCGCCGGGCCCGACGCTGACCACTTCACCGTCGACGCTAAACGCAAACTCGCCCTCGAGGATGTAGAACGCCTCGTCGTTGCGCAGGTGCCGATGCGCGGGAGGGCCCGCGAAGCCAGGTTCGCTCGTCACGACCGCCACAGACATGCGACCCTCTGCGAGCTCCGCGTTAGCCTTCGCTATGCGCTCTACCTGAGTCTGCAAGAGGGTGCCTTCGCCCTCGCCCAACACGACCGCCTGCCGCTTATCTGCCACTGCTAGTACCCCAAGCTCCCCTTCGGCGCGGCGGCCGACATCTCCTCCGCGCGGTCGATCGCGCGCATCATCGCCCGCGCCTTGTTGTGCGATTCCAGGTACTCCTCCTCGGGCGTGCTGTCGAAGACCACGCCACCGGCCGCCTGGATGTAAGCCACCCCCGGCTTCATCCAGATCGTCCGGATAGCCAGCGCAGTGTCGGCGTTGCCCGACATGTCGAAGTAGCCCACGCAGCCTCCGTAACCGCCGCGCTGCTCGCCCTCCAGCTCCGCGATGATCTCCATCGTGCGGATCTTCGGGGCGCCGGTCACGGTGCCGTGGGGGAAGTACGCGCGGATCGCATCGTACGTCGTCACATCGTCACGCAGCCGCCCGACGACGTGCGACACCATGTGCATGACGTGCGAGTAACGCTCGATATCCATCAGCGACGTCACCTCAACAGTGCCCGGCTTGCAGACGCGGCCCAGGTCGTTGCGGGCCAGATCGACCAGCATGATATGCTCGGCCCGCTCCTTCTCCGACGACTGCAGCTCCTGCGCCATCCGCTCCTCGTCCGCAGCGTCGCGACCGCGGCGGCGGGTGCCCGCGATCGGGTGCGTCTCGATGACGCCGTTCTCGATCCGCACCAGCATCTCAGGTGATGCGCCCACGACGTGCAGGTCGCCCAGCTCCAGGTAGTACATGTACGGCGAGGGGTTCACCATCCGCAGCGCGCGGTAGACCTCGAACGGGTGCGCCGCCGTTCGGCGAGTGAAGCGCTGCGACACCTGGATCTGGTAGGTGTCACCGCGGTAAATGTGCTCCTTCGCCCGCTCGACCTTGCTCATGAACTCTTCGCGCGTGTTGTTCGACACGAACGAGTCGTCGCCGCCGTTCGGTGCCGGGATGTGCGGGTCGTACGGCAGGCCGGCCAGCGGCTTCGAAAGGCGCCCGACCAGCTCATCGATCTTCCACGTCGCCTGGCGGTACGACGCCTCGATGTCGCCGTCGAGCCGGGCGTGGCTCACCACCCTGATGTTGTGCTGGACGTGGTCGAACACGAGCAGCGTGTCTGTGAACAGAAAGACCGACTCGGGGAAGCCCTGCGGGTCCGCCTCAGGCATCGGCAGCTTCTCGTAGTAGCGTGCCACCTCATACGCCATGTAGCCGACAGCGCCGCCGTGGAAGCGGGGCAGCCCTTCGATCGGGGCGACGCGATAACGCGCCAGCTCCTGCTCGATCTGCACCAGCGGGTCGCCCGGCTCCTCGTTGAGCACCGCGTTCCTACCGGTCCGCAGCACTCGATACGGTTCCGTTCCGATGAAACTGTAGCGCCCGAAGCTCTCCCCGCCTTCGACGCTCTCCAGCAGGAACGAGTGCTTGCCACGCGCAACCTTCAGGAAGGCCGACACGGGCGTCTCGAGGTCCGCCGGCACCTCGCGGTAAATCGGAACCACGTTGCCTTTGCTCGCGAGCGCCCGAGCGTCTTCGAGCGATGGAACGTAGTTCATGACCCGCCGTCCAGATAGTCCAGCTTCAGCGCCTCCCGCACCTCCGCCATCGTCGCCTCGGCGACCATCTTGCCGTGCGCCGTTCCCGCAGCGAGCGCCTCGCGCACGAGCCCCGGGCGCTCCTGGTAGTGGATGCGACGCTCGCGGATCGGGTCGAGGAAGGCGTTGAGCGCGCGGGCGAGCTTCTGCTTCACCTCCACGTCGCCCACCGTGCCCTTCTCGTAGCGCTCCTTCAGGTCAGCAACCTCGGCGACGTCCGGGTTGAAGGCGTCGTGGTACATGAACACCGGGTTGCCCTCCACGTGGCCCGGATCGGTAGCGTGGATGCGCGTCGGGTCCGTGTACATGCGCTTCACCTTCTGCGTCACGGTGTCCGCATCGTCCTTCAAATAGATCGCGTTGTTCAGCGACTTGCTCATTTTCGCCTGGCCGTCGACGCCCATCAGGCGCGGCACGCGGCCGACCAGCGCCTCCGGCTCGACGAACACCTCGCCGTAGAGGCGGTTGAAGCGCCGCGCCACCTCGCGGGTCATCTCGATGTGCGGAAGTTGGTCGTCGCCCACAGGCACCAGATGCGCCTTGGGCATGAGGATGTTCGCCACCTGCATCACCGGGTAGGTAAAGAACGCGACCGGCACCGACTTCGACCCGAAGTCCTCCATCTCCGACTTCAGCGTCGGGTTGCGTTGCAGCCAGCCCAGCGGCGTCGCCCAGCTCAGCCACAGCGTCAGCTCCGCGTGCTCCGGCACCATGCTCTCGATCACGAAGTGCCCGCTTTCGGGGTCGAGCCCGACCGCCAGCCAGTCCATCGCCACCTCCAGCACCGACTGCCGCACCAGGTCGATGTCTTCGGCGTAGTCCGAGACCTGGTAGTCGGCAATCAGGAAGAAGCACTCGTACTCGTGTTGTAGCCGCACCCAGTTCTCAAGCGCGCCCGCGTAGTGCCCCAGGTGCAGGGCGCCGGTAGGGCGGATTCCCGTCAGGATACGCTTCTTGGCGTTTGTCATCATCTCTCGTCCTCTACAGAGCCGGCACGGCCTTCATCGCCTCCCGCACGTCCTCGGCCGGGTAGGCGTAGTCCTGCAACTCGCCCGCGAAGTACTGGTCATACGCGCCGAGGTCGAAGTGGCCGTGACCCGACAGGTTGAACAGGATCACCTTCGATTCGCCAGCTTCTTTGGCGGCGAGCGCCTCGTCGATCGCGCAGCGGATCGCGTGGGCGCTCTCCGGCGCCGGGATGATGCCCTCCGATCGCGCGAACTGCACGGCTGCGTCGAAGACCACCGTCTGGAAGTAGGCGCGAGCCTCGATCGCGCCCAGGTCGTTGAGCTGGCAGATCAGTGGCGCCATCGCGTGGTAGCGCAGCCCGCCCGCGTGGATGCCCGGCGGCACGAACGTGTGGCCGAGCGTGTGCATCTTCATCAGCGGCGTCGTCGCCGCCGTGTCGCCGAAGTCGTAGCGATACTCACCGCGCGTCAGCGACGGGCACGATTCGGGCTCGACGGCGATGAAGCGCGTCTTCGCGCCGTCGACGAGCTTGCGGCGCAGAAACGGGAAGGCGAGCCCCGCGTAGTTGGACCCGCCGCCCACGCAGCCGATGACGATGTCCGGCTCGTCGCCGGCCTGCTCCATCTGCTGCAGCGCCTCCTTGCCGACGACGGTCTGGTGCAGCAGCACGTGGTTGAGCACGCTGCCCAGCGAGTACCTCGTGTCATCGCGGGTCGCCGCGTCCTCCACGGCCTCGCTGATGGCGATGCCGAGCGAACCCGGCGAGTCCGGGTCCTGCCCCAGGATCGCGCGGCCGGCGTTCGTGTCGGTGCTCGGGCTCGGCACAACGTCGGCGCCCCACACGCGCATCATCGATCGGCGGTAGGGCTTCTGGTCGTAGCTGACCCTGACCATGTAGACCTTCAGCTCGATGCCGAAGAAGTTGCACGCCATCGCGAGCGCGCTGCCCCACTGGCCGGCGCCTGTCTCGGTAGCGATGCGCTTGACGCCTTCCGCCTTGTTGTAGTAGGCCTGCGCGATCGCCGTGTTCGGCTTGTGCGAGCCAGCCGGGCTGACACCTTCGTACTTGTAGTAGATGCGCGCCGGCGTATCGAGGGCGCGCTCTAGCCGGTGGGCGCGGTAGAGCGGCGTGGGCCGGTAGAGGCGATAGACCTCGCGCACCTCCTCGGGGATCGCGATCTCGCGCTCCGACGACACTTCCTGCCCGATGAGCGCCACAGGGAAGAGCGGCGCCAGGTCGTCCGGGCCGATCGGCTGTTTGGTACCGGGATGGATCACCGGCGGAGGAGCCACGGGCAGGTCCGCGACGATGTTGTACCAGGTCTCCGGCAGATCGCTCTCCGGCAAGATGAACTTCGTCTGCATCGTGTGCCTCCCTTCGGCTCCTGGTCCTCTACAAAACAAATACCCCTCACCCATAGGGGCGAGGGGATCTCGCGGTGCCACCCTAGTTGTCCACCAAAGGCGGACATCTCATTCTCAGGTACGGCCCTGGCAATATCGGGCGATACCCTGGGCTCTGCTAACGGTGCCCGCTCCGGCGGAGCCTACTTGGTCTACCCGTTCGGTCCGCAGCTCCCAGGGCCATTCAGTCGCTTCGTTGGCGCCGGCTCGCACCTTACCCGGCTCTCTGGGCCTCGCTTCGCGACCTACTCGTCCTGTTCGCAGCCGTTTTCGATCTGCGATTGGGCTCACGATAACAGGATGCGAACGGCGCTGTCAAGGTCTCCATGCGCTTGTTTGACACTACGTTGCCCGCCTGCCTACACTACTGACGAGCCGCGCGGCCGACCGGCCCCGGCATCCCGCCACGGAGCACGATTCGCATGGCTGAACGCTCGCACTTCTACGGAATGATCATCTGCGCCACGACGCTCGTCGCCGCCCTCTTCTTCCTGGGCGGCGTAATGAAGCGAAGCTACTGGGCTTTGGCCCTGCCAGTCACCGGAGGCTTCCTGGGGGCGCTCTACATCGCCTTCTGGATCGGTCGGGCGCTCATCGCGACGCCCATCGAGCCGCCTGCCGACGACTAGCGGGCGCCGTTTCGCTTCGCGCGCACTTCCTGGTACAGCGCCAGCGTGCGCAGCGCCGTCTCCCGCCATGAGAAGCGCTCTTCGATCCGCCGCCGCCCCCCCTGGCCCAACTCGCGGCGCAGGGTGCCATCGTCAAGTAGCCGCTCGATAGCGCGCGCCAGCGCGGGCGCGTCTCGTGGCGGCACCAGGAGCCCGCTCACGCCGTCCTCGATCACCTCCGGGAACGCGCCAGCCGTCGTCGCCACTACCGGCGCGCCGCAGGCCATCGCTTCCGCAGCGGGCAACCCGAACCCCTCGTAAAGCGACGGTGAGACGAAGACCTGAGTCTGGTTGTAGAGCCGCACCAGCGCCTCCTTCTCCAACCGTCCCGTCAGCGTCACCCGGTCTTCGATGCCCAGGTCCTTCGCCCGGGCCGGCACCACGTACGCGATAGGCCGGTCCACGACGGTCAGGTGCAGGTCGCGCCCGCGTTCGGTTAGCAGCCCGAGCGCCTCGACCAGGTAGCGAGCGCCCTTGTTGCGGTCGTCGGAGTTACCGACGTACAGGATGCTACCCGGCTGCTTCGGCGCCTCGAGCGGCCGGAAGGTGTCGGTATCGACCCCGTCGTAGACCACGGCGACGTGGTCCAGCGGCAGGCGAAACTCGCGCGCCACGGACCCGGCCGAGTTGTGCGAACCCGTGATCACGCGGTCGATCCTACGCGCGACAATCTCCTGCATGAAGAACGGGTAGAAGCGCATCCACTGGATCTTGTCCGCGAAGCGTTGCGCCTGGCGGACGTGGTTTGCCCGGTCGACCTGCAGCGGGTGGTGGATGTTCGCCACAACCGGCAGGCCGTTCGCCTTGATGAGGAGGACGCCGTAGCCCAGCCCCTGCACGTCGTGGATGATGTCGAAGCGGTGCTCGCTCGCCAGCTCGCAGAGCTTGCGGTACGCCCGGAAGCTGAACGCCATCATGACCGAGAACATGCCGAGCCTGCTCGTCGTGAGCTCGATGAAGTTCAGCGGATGGAAGAAGCTGAGTGGATCGCGGCCGTAGAAGAAGAGGCGCTCCGTCTCCAGCAGGCGGTAGACGCTGTACGTCTCGACCTTGTGGAGCTGGACACCCTCGGCGAGCACCGGGTAGGGCGGACCGGCGATGACGTGCACCTCGTTGCCGAGCGCGACCATCTCGCGGGTGACGTTGTTGAGGTAGATGCCCTGGCCGCCCGAGTACATGCTCCCCTGGTGGAGCAGGAAGCACACCTTCATGCGACCGGCTCCACCCGGCGCAGATCCGGCGGCGGCGCCGGCTCGATGCTCCGGCCGAGCACCTCCTCGTAGAGCGCGATCGTCTCCTCGGCGGTGCGCTCCCAACTGAAGCGCTCGCGGGCGCGCCGCGCGCCCGCCGCGCCCATCGTCCGGCAGCGCTCAGGGTCCTCGATTAGTGTCCGGATCGCGCCGGCCAGCGCCTCGACGTCACCCGGCGGCACGAGCACGCCCGAGATGCCATCTTCGACGATCTCGCTCAGCGCGCCCGCGGTCGTCGTCACGACCGCTGTGCCGCAGGCCATCGCCTCCGCCGCCGGCAGGCCGAAGCCCTCGTACAGCGAGGGCGACACGAGCACCTGGGCGCGGTTGTACTGCTCGACGAGGTCGCGCGTCGAGAGTCGCTCGAGGAACGTCACGCGGCCGTGCAGGCCGAGCTGCTGCACCAGACGAGGCGCCCCCTTCGATCCGGGGCGATGGACGATTGTGAGGTGAAAGGGCACCTCGCTCCGCAGCAGGCGCAGCGCCTCCAGCAGATAGCGGATCCCCTTGTTCCGGTCCTCGCTGTTGCCGACGAAGAGCACGCTGTTCGGCTCGAACTCGACCTCCGGCAGTGGGCGGAACACGTCCGTCTCCACCCCATCGTGAATCGCGCGGATGTGGTCCCTCGGCAGATCGAACGACTCGGCGACCGACTGGGCGGACGCCTCGGAGCCGGTGATGATCTTGTCGAGGCGCACGGCAACCCAGCGCTGCATGATCCACGGGTACCAGAAGATGGCGTAGACTTTCGCGCCGAGGCTTTTCGCCTGGCGAAGGGCGTTCACCCGGTCGATCGCCAGCGGATGGTGGATGTTCGCGACGACGGGGCGCGGGCGCAGCTTCATCAGCCAGATGCCGTAGCCCAGCGTCTGGTTGTCGTGAATCAAGTCGAAAGGGGCGTCCCGCTCGAGCTCGTTCAGCTTGTGGTACGCTCGCAGGCTGAACATGTTCAGCAGTGAGCTGAGCGTGAAGCGGCTCGTCGCGAACTCGTACAGGTTCACAGGATGGAAGAAGATCAACGGGTGCGTACGATAGGCGTACTCATCGAAGTGGTCCAGATAGCTCCAGAAGCTGAACGTCTTCAGCTTGTGGAGGCGGACGCCCTCGTCCTCTGCCACCTCCGGATACGGCACCCCCGCAATCACGTGGACGTCGTGGCCGCGCCGAGCGAGCTCTCTCGTTATGTAATGCAGATACACGCCCTGCCCGCCCGAGTACATGTGCCCCTGGTACTGGATGAAGCAGATCCTCACCGAGACGGGGCCCCCACCTTCCGCCCGTACAGGACGATGCTCTTCGGCAGCGCGCGGTTGCCGAGCGCGTCCAGCCAGGCGAGGACGCGCCAGTTCCGGTGCGAGGGGGTATCGAGCAGCCAGCGAAGCGACCGCGTGATCCGGCCCGGCTGGCCCCACTCCTTGTCGATGGCTGAGTGCGCCAACCAGCGCACCGACTCCAGCGACTGTTTGTACTCCACCGCGAAGGGTTCAGCGCCGTTGTCTCGTAGGAGGCGCCTGATCTGTTTACGACGGTAGATACGCACATGCCCGCCCGGCGTGTTGTAGTAACGTTCCGAGAGGCTCCAGAGCAGCCGCTCCGAGTACTCGTCCGGCACGCTGATCACAAGGATGCCGTCGGGCTTCAGCACGCGCAGCAGCTCACGCAGGACGGCGCCGTCATCGGGCACGTGCTCGAGCGTCTCGGTGCACATGACGCGGTCGAAGGCGCCGTCAGGGAACGGCAGCCCTTCACCGCCGCCGACGATCAGCTCCAGTGTCGCGTTCACCGGCTGTTCGTTCGCCGTGATCAGGAACATGTACCAGGTCTTCCGAAGGTCCTCGCGGGACATGTCGACGCCGACGAGGTCGACTGGGTAACGGCTCAGCTCCAGCAGGTGACGTCCCGTCCCGCAGCCGACATCAAGGATGCGAGCGCCCGGCTTCAGTTTCAGTTTCGCCGGATCGACGGCCTGGTAGCGATCGAGCATGCGAGCTAGGCGTCTCCGCCGCCCGCGGCCGGTTGCTCGGCGGGCCCGCTGAAGGACTGTGCAATCTCCGCCGATGCCATCTGGCCGTTCGCCGATGGGCCGGCCGGCTTGCGCGTGTAGATGATCATGTCCTTCCCGGCGACCAGGTTCGCTACCGACTCGACCCGTTCAAGCAGCGATGGGCGGGTATTGTGGTACCAGTTGATGAAGCGCCAGACGGTGTGCGGGACCAGGCTCCGCTCGTTGTCCTTGCCGAACGTGCAGCGGAGGAACCAGTAGAACGCCTGGAATGAATGGCGGTAGCGCGTAAACTGCACGTCGAAGCCCTGCGCGCCGAGGTAGCCGGCCATCTCACCCGGACTGTAGATGCGTACGTGGCCGCCCGGCGTGTGCCAGTACTCCCACGATAACGTCCAGTTCACCCGCTCAGGCCAGGCGCGCGGCACGCTCACCGCCACCTGGGAGCCCGGCTTGGCGACGCGGTACAGCTCGCGGATACCGGCCTTGTCGTCCGGGATGTGTTCCAGCACCTCCGTGCAGAGCACCTTGTCGAAGGCGGCATTCTTGAACGGCAGGTGCTCCGCGTCGGCGAGGACGAAGTCCGCCTTGCCCCGACGAGGCCGCCTTCCAGCCCCCTCGGAGTCCTCACGCGGCACGTATGCCCGCGCCAGGCGCAGCAGGCTGGGATCGATCTCGACCGCGACGACGTGACACGGCCAGCGCGACGCCTCGACGGTGTGCCGGCCGTCTCCGGCGCCCAGATCGAGCACCCACTCGCCCTGACCGAGGTGGAAGTGGCGGTGGAAGTCGATGTTGACGATGTTATCGGGCGTGGCCTTAGCTCCTCTCAGGGACGGCGGGCGGTGACCCAGATGTGCTGCGCGAAGAAGCGGTTGAGCGGCCAGAAATTGCTCGCCGGCCAGAGGAAGCGCAGCACGTCCAGTGCCTTGATTTCGACGTTGTAACGAAGTGATTTGTAGAGCGGCGGATGCGGCGGGCTCTTCAGGCCCAACGTCACGTCGCGGAAGCCGCGCTTGCGCACCGTCGCCGCCAGGCCGTCGGGCGTCTGTTCGTTGACGTGGACATGGTCGTAGTCGCCCTCCAGCGGGAACGCCTCGCCTTTGGGCAGCATCATCTCGTTGATGAACTTGTCCTTGAAGTTCGCGGCGCGCGCCAGCCGGAGCACGCCGCGGTGAACGTGCCTGATGTAGTAAGGCCACGTCGTGTGAGCCAGGATGCTGTTGGGGGCGGTGTGGATCACCAGCCGGCCAGATGGCTTCAGCACACGATAGGCCTCGTCGAGCGAGCGGTCCAGCTCGTGCGGGTAGAGGTGCTCGACGTAGTCGACCATGAAGATGACGTCGAACGAGGCGGTCGGAAAGCCGAGCCGCGTGCCGTCCATCCAGACCACGCCGGTCCGCGCGCGCTCCTTCTCGGGAAGCGTCGCCACGACCTGCCGGGTGAGCTTCGTCGCCGCGGCGGCGTAGTCGAGGCCGATCGCAACGGCGCCGCGGAGCGCCGAATGGACCACCAGCTCGCCGCGCCCGCAGGCAACGTCGAGCACGCGCTCGCCCGGCCGGACATGCGCGAGGTTGAACACCGTCGCGAGGCGCGGGCTGAGCTCGCGGCCGTTCGTCTGACGGTAGACGTCGAAGCCCTCGCAGTCGTTGAGGTAGTACTCTTCCGTGTACTCCTCAGGATCGACACGCAGGCCAGCTTCGTCGGGTGCGCTGGTGCTCATCCGCTTCGAGAACAGCTCCCTTCTCCGAGTGCGATTCTAGCATACCGACGACGCGCCCCACGGGCCAGATGCGCTTGAGCGCGGCGGGGGGGGCTGCTACAATCCGCCCGCGCCAACCCTGCGGCGCTCCGCCAGCACGATGCCGAACGAGACCGCTGAACAAGCCGCCCTGAAGTACGCGCAGGCCGTCCTTGCGGGCGACATGCCCACCGTCCTGCGCTACCTCTCGCCGGATGCGCTGGGCCAGCAGCTCGAGATCCTCGGCCGCTCGTACTTCCGTTACCTCTCCTACGACGTGGCGCTCCACGCGCAGGAGGGAGACGACCACGTCTTCGACATCACCTACCAGACCGACGACGCGCCCATCACCCTGCGCAACCGCTTCCGCCTGGATGGCGATGCGTGGAGGATCATCGAGCTCACCAGGCCGGACGGCGGCTAACGCGCCGCGACTCGCGCGCTGCCCAGCACCTCCTCGTACACCGCCAGCGTCTCTCCGGCCGTCCGGCGCCAGGTAAAGCGCTCCAGCACGCGTTGGTGGCCGGCAGCGCCCAGCGCGCGACACCGCCCCGGATCGCTCAGCAGCGCTTCGATCGCGTCCGCGAGCGGGCGCGCGTCGGCCGGCGGCACAAGCACGCCCGTCACTCCGTCCTCGATCACTTCAGGGAACGAGCTGGCGGTCGTCGCGATCACCGCCGCGCCGCAGGCCATCGCCTCGGCCGCGGGCAGGCCGAAGCCTTCGACCAGCGAGGGCGAGACGAGCACCTGGGCACGGTTGTACTGCTCCACCAGCTCCTCGGCGGAGAGCCGTTCGCGGAACGTCACGTAGTCGCTCAGGCCCAGCTCGTCGGCCAGCCGTCGGGCGCGGTGCGAGCCCGGCCACTGGACAACGGTCAGATGGAACGGCACACGCCCCTTGAAGGACGCCAGCGCGCGCAGCAGGTAGCGGATGCCCTTCTTACTGTCGTCAGCGTGCCCGACGAAGAGCAGGCTGTTAGGCTCGCGCTTCAGCTCCAGGGGCCGGAAGACGTCGACGTCGACGCCGACCGGGATCACCCGGATGCGCTCGCGCGGCAGGCGGTAGATCTGCTCGATCGACGCCGCTGACGCCGCCGAGTCGGTGATCACGCGGTCGAGGCGGGGCGCGACGAAGCGCTGCATCCGCCACGGGTACTGCACGATCAGCCGTACTCTCCGCCGCACCGTCGTCGCCTCCAGCAGCTCGTTCTGCTGGTCGAACTCGATGGGATGGTGCAGCGTCGCGACGACGGGCCGGCCGCGCGTCCCGATCAGCCACGTCCCGTAGCCCAGCGTCTGGTTGTCGTGCACGATGTCGAACGGGCGCTGGCGCTCCAACTCGTTCAGCTTCTCGAGGGCACGCAGGCTAAACATGTTGAGCAGCGAGCCCGCAGAGTAGCGCGTCGACGTGTACTCATAGAAGTTCAAGGGGTGGAACAGCTCCAGCGGATGCGACGTCGCGTACTCCTGGTAGCCCCAGAGCAGCGCCGCGAGCCGTCCCCAGTAGCTGTACGTCTTCAGCCGGTGCAGATGGACCTCGGGCGCCGTCTCCTGGTAGGGCGGCCCCGCGATCACGTGCACTTCGTGACCCATGCGGGTGTACTCGCGGGTCAGGTAGTAGCCGTAGACGCCCTGCCCGCCCGATGACATATGACCCTGACTCTGGAGGAAGCAGATCCTCATCGAACCGCCTGGGAGAACGCCGCCTGCTCGCGCGAGCGCCCCAACACATCCCAGTAGGCATCCGCCGTCTCGTGAGCCGCCCTGCGCCAGGAGAACCGCTCGAGCACGGACTGCCGGCCTGCGCGGCCGAGCCGTTCGCGCAGGCCGACATTGTTTCGTAGCTTACGAATCGCCTCGGCCAGGGCGCGAGCGTCGCCCGGCGGCACAAGCCAGCCCGTCTCGCCGTGCGACACGACCTCCGGCAGGGCGCCACCGGTGGTCGCAAGCACCGGCGTCTCGCAGGCCATCGCCTCCGCCGCAGGCAGCCCGAAGCCTTCATAGAGCGACGGCGACACAAGCAGCTCTACGCGGTTGTACTCGCGCACCAGCTCCGGGACCGTCAAGGACTCGCGGAAGGTCACCCGGCCGAAGAGGCCGAGCCGCTGCACGAGCCGCCTCGCCTCCAGTGATCCCGGCCGTTGCACGATTGTCAGGTGCACCGGGAGCTCGTGCTTCAGCAACCGCAGCGCCTCCAGCAGATAGCGAACACCCTTGTTGCTGTCGTCCGGGTTGCCGACGAAGAGCAGGCTGTTCGGCTCGCGCCGGATGTCCAGCCGCCGGAACACGTCGGCGTCGACCCCGATGTAGACTACGCGGATGCGGTCACGCGCCACGCCATAGGTGCGCTCGATCGCCTGCGCCGACGCGTTCGAGTCGGTCACGATGCAGTCGAGGCGGGGCGCGACGAAGCGCTGCATCAGCCATGGGTACTGCACGATCGAGGACACGCGCCGTAGCGCGCTGCGCAGCTCGGCCAGGTCAGTCTGCTGATTCAGCTCGCGTGGATGATGCACGGTGGCCACGACCGGTCGGCCGCGCGCCCTCATCAGCCAGACGCCGTAGGCCAGCGTCTGGTTGTCGTGGACCAGGTCGAACGGCCGCTGACGCTCGAGCTCGTTCAGCAGTTCGAGTGCGCGCAGGCTGTACACATTCAGCAGCGACGAGACGGTAAAGCGGCTGGTCGCGAACTCGAAGAAGTTGAGCGGGTGGAACAGCTCGAACGGGTGGCGGTCGGCGTACTCTTCATAGCCCCAGATCATGGCCGCCAGCCGTCCCCAGTAGCTGTACGTCTTCAGTCGGTGGAGGCGCACCCCCGGCGCCACGTCCGGGTACGGCGGCCCCGCGATGACCTCTACTTCGTGACCGAGGGCGGCGAGCTCACGCGTGATGTAGTGGAGATAGACGCCCAGGCCGCCTGAGTACATCTGCCCCTGGGCCTGGAGGAAGCAAATCCTCACCCCACCGCCTCAGGGAGCGCCCGGCTTGCCGGCTGCCTTCGGCCGAGCATCTCTTCGTAGACGGCGAGGGTCTCCTCGGCCGCCTTGCGCCAGTTGAAGCGTTCCAGGATCGCCTGACGCCCAGCGCCGCCCAGTCGATCGCGCAGTTGAGCGTCGCCCATCAGCAACTTGATCGCATCGGCCAGCGCACGCGAGTCGCCCGGTCGCACCATCCAACCCGTCTGATCGTGGTCGACGATCTCCGGGAACGCCCCGCCCGTCGTAGCGATTACGGGCGTCCCACAAGACATCGCCTCCGCCGCCGGCAGACCGAACCCTTCAAACAGGGATGGCGACACGGCGATCGTCGCCTGGTTGTAGAGCCGGACGAGCTGCTCCGTCGAAACGTGGCCCATGAAGTGCACGCGAGACCACAGCCCGTACTCCTGCACCAGCCGCGGCACCAGCTTCAGCCGGTCCTTCTTGTGATCGACCAGGGCGAGCTGGTAGTCGAGCCGCTCGTCCTGGAGCAGATGGAGCGCTTCGATCAGGTAGCGGGCGCCCTTGTTGCGGTCCTCCGAGTTGCCGACGTAGAGGATCAGCCCCGGCTGCCGCTCGACGCCCTCCAGCGGGCGGAACGTGTCGGTGTCGATGCCGTTGTGGATCACGCGCATCCGCGCCGGGTCGAGGTCGAACGCGCTCTGCACGGTCCGCTGCGACGTGTGTGAGACGACGATCACACGATCGAGACGCCGCGCCACAAGCTGCTGCATGTGCCAGGGCGACCAGAGTATGCGCCTCGCCTTCTCGTACAGGGTGCGCGCCTGGCGCAGCGCGTTCTGCAGGTCGATTGTCAGCGGGTGGTGGATCGTGGCCACGACCGGGTAGCCGGACGCCTGCATCAGCGAGATGCCATAGCTCAGCGTCTGGTTGTCATGCACGATATCGAAGCGGTGCGTCCGCGACAGCTCCTGCAGCTTCACCCACGCCCGCACGCTGAACGTCAGCAACAGCGACGACAGCGCGATCCGCGTTGAGACGAACTCATAAAAGTTGACGGGATGGAAGTGGGTGAGCGGGTTGCGCTCGAAAAGGAAGTTCTTCTTCTCGTGATGATAGCTCCAGTAGCTGTACGTCTCCAGGTTGTGGCCGATCACGCTCTCATGGAGCTCCGGGTACGGCGGCCCCGCCAGCACGTGGACCTCGTGGCCCATCCGGGCGAGCTCACGTGTGAGGTAGTACAGGTAGACCCCCTGGCCCCCCGAGTACATGTTGCCCTGATACATGATGAAGCAGATCTTCATGGTCTGAGGCAGTCTAGCACGCGTCCCGCCTAACGAGAACGAGCATGGGCCTACCGCCGCCGGAGCTTGCCGAGCCCGTCGTAGGCGGCGTACTTGTAGAGGTCCGAGAGCGTGGGGAAGTTGAAGACGCTCTCGATGAAAAAGTCCAGCGTTCCCTCGAAGTGCATGCACGCTTGCCCGATGTGGATCAGCTCCGATGCCTGCTCGCCGATGACGTGCACGCCGAGCACCCGGCGGTCGCCCGGGTCAAAGAGCAGCTTGACCAGCCCTGTGGTGTCGCCCAGGATCTGCGCCCGCGGGTTGATCCGGTAGGAGGCCCGCCCCACCAAGTACGGCCGCTTCTTCACTTGCAGCGACTGCTCCGTTGCGCCCACCATCGAGACCTCCGGTATTGTGTAGATCGCCTGGGGCACCAGGTTCGAGACGTGCTGCTTGTACTCGAAGCGGAAGGCGTCGCAGACGGCGACGCGAGCCTGCTCCATCGATGTCGAAGCGAGCGCCGGCGGGCCGATCACATCCCCCGCCGCGTAGATATTCGGCACGGCCGTCTGAAAGCGCTCGTTCACCTGGACCAGACCGCGCGTGCTCGTCCGCACGCCGAGTTGCTCGAGCCCGAGCTTGTCGGTGTTGCCGCTGCGCCCGCCGGAGAAAAGCAGGGCCTCGCATGACAGCTCTTCGCCACGTTCGAGCGTGATGCAGACGCCACGCTGGCCTGCGATCTCGATTCGCCTCACGACCTGGCCAAGCCGCAACCAGACGCCGAGCGTTCCCATGCGCTCCGCCAGGATGTTCGAGACCTCACGGTCCAGGGACGGCAGGAGCTGCTCGCGGCCGTCGATCAGGATCACCTCGATGCCCAGCGCAGCGAAGAGCGTCGCGTACTCGCTGCCGACAACACCGGCCCCGATTACGATGAGCGACCTCGGGATGTGCTTGAGATGAAGGAGGCTATCGGAGTCGTAGACGGCACGGCCATCGAATGGCACATCGGGCGGGCGGAACGGCCGGGAGCCGGTCGCGATCAGGAGCACCTCGCCGGTGAGCCGGACCGGCGCGCCGTCGAGACGGCTCACGAGGACCGTGTGCGCGTCCTCGATCGTCGCCGTGCCGTGATAGAACTCGATGCTGTGCCGACGGATGTTCTCCTCAACCAGCATCTGGTGGCCGTGGACGATGCCGCGCTCGCGCCGGATCAGGTCGTCCACGGTCACCTCCTCGTCGAACCGGTAGTCGACGCCGTAGAGCCCGCGCTGACGGAAGCCTGAGAGGTAGAGAGCGGTCTCGCGCAACGTCTTGCTCGGCAAGGTGCCCGTGTTCACGGCCGTTCCGCCCACGTCGCGGCCCTCGATCAACGCGACACGCTTGCCGAAGTACGCGGCCTGGGCGGCGCCTTTCTCGCCCGCCGGCCCCGCGCCGATCACTATCAGGTCGTACTTGAGCGCGCTATCGCTGGCCATCGAAGTCCACGAAGCAGTATAGTCGCTTCCTCGGGCGGAGATGGGGTCATGAGCAGGGCGCGACACCAGCCGCCTACGGAGCAGAGGGGCAGGCAGGACGGCTCAGGGGAGCGGCATCGCGCCGGTCGTGTAGTAGAGCTGCGCCTTCTGGGTGAAGAAGCCGCCATCGTCGTCCGCGTTCAACGACGCCAGGTTGTTGCCGTTGACCGGCTCCGGGTTCGTCACGCCGTCCTCGTTCGCATCGCACGCGCACGTCGCCCCGCCGGCACCGCGCCCGAAGAGGAAGGCGACCACACCCACATCGATGTAGTCTTGGAGATGTTGGCGCGTCGGGTCGTCCAGCAACCACTCGGGGCGGTTGTCCTGGTAGTGGTTCCAGGTGTTGTTCATGGCCCGCATCTTCGTGTTCCCGAACGGGACCTGCCAGAGGACGATGCGCTTGCCGGACACGTCGCCGAACTTGGACATGTAACGCATGTGGCGCCGGAAGTCGTTCTGGTTGAACCACGAAGCCCCGCCGTCGCCGTAGACGTACTGCTTGAAGCCGGAGTCGCGGTCCGTGAACTCCGCAAACGCAATGTCGAAGCCTCCTTGCAGGGAGTTGTAGAAGTTGCCCGACCGCGTCGCCAGCGCGTCGACCGTCGCGTCCGGCGGGTCGCTGTAGACGATGTCGTTGCCGGTGCCCCAGATGCTCAGGTGGTAGGCGAGCACGACGTTGGGCGCGTAGAGATCGCGAAGCCGGTCGACAGCGCGCGCGAAACCGGAGAAGTTGTCGGGCAAGCCGGCCAGGTCGGCGAGACCCGTCGCCGCCACCTTGGCGGGCACCGTGGCAGCATCGTCATTGCTGGCGCGTTGCTGCATGAACCCCCACAGGTCGGGTTCGACGTGGAGGACGACCATGTCGTTCGGGAACGCTCCCGCCCGCTGGAAGAGGAGCTTGAGGTCGTTGAAGTAAGCCGTCATGGTGCTCACGTTCTGAAGGTTGTTGAAGTTGGCGTTTCCCTCGCCTCCTGAGGCGCCGGGCGACGACTGGAACAGCATGTAGTACGTGAACACGGGGATCATCCCGTGGTCGATCGAATCATCGATGTAGTAGGTCGCGAAGGCGCCGTTAGGGTTCCAGTTCGCCCAGCCGTTGCTGGTATTCGCGCCGCCGGCCAGGTACTGGTAGCGGAAACCGTAGTCCGTCGTCGCGGCCATGGCTGCGGCGCCGCCCGGGCCGCTCGACAGACCCAGCTGCAGCGCTGCCGGCCAGCCTGATGGCAGCGCCGGCAGCGAA
>JBBEBM010000071.1:0-12058 GCA_040882355.1 Dehalococcoidia bacterium
CCGCTTCTGCTACCGCAGGGGACGGGCGAGGCCCGCCGCCATCATCCCGTTAGGTTAGTCGCGCGCGCGCCAGGTGCGCGTAGCGACAGCGCCCGTGCCAAGCAGGGTCACACCAAGAGCGGCGAGCAGCACCACGAGCAGCGCGCTCACAGCCGACGAGCCCGTCTCGGGGTAGCCGATGCCCGCCTGTGGGAGCGAACCCGGCGGTAACGCAGCGCCGCCCACAGCAACGTCGAGCACGGTGGAGAGCGAGCCGCAGTTCACTTCGACCGTCACGGTACCTTCCGTCTCACCCGCGTCCAGCGTCGCCGCGATCTGGCCGTTCGCGTCGGTCACGGCTTCGTCCGGGCTCACGTCCGCCGTGATACCCGGCTGCGACGTGACACCCAGGACACAGTCCGCGCCCTCAACCGGGTCGCCGTTCGCATCGTTCACCGTGATCGTGAGCACAACCGATTCGCCGGCCGCGGCCGTGGTCGTGCTCGGGTCGACGGTCAGTGTTCCGCCTTCTGTTGCGTCTACGTCTGTGGGCAGGCCGGTGTCGCCACCGAGCGCTACCTGCGACGAGCTGAGGCTAAACGCGACCAGACCAGCTACCGCTAGCAGCGCGCCCATGGCCCCAACCAGCCTTCCGTTCCAGAGCTTCATCCGATTCCTCCTTATGCGCGCAGATTCGTCGGTGCTTGTAACGACAGCCGGTCGCTGGCACCTACGTGATTCTCGGCCTGGAGGCAGTGCGACTTTACCCCTGGCGGCTGATTCTTCTCCCGACAGGAGGAGCGGGCTATGAGTCGGGGGATATACGCCAGATAGGCGGATCGGGTTAGCGCGCGATGACCCGCGCGTCGCCGGCCAGCCGCAGACGAAGCGTCAGCGCGCCATCAACCTGCTCCCGGCTCACATCCGAGGCCGCCCCTGAGACGTCCGCCGCCGTGGCCCCTGGTGAGACAAAGCGAAGCGCCAACTCCGCCGTCCCGGAGAGGTCGAGCACGACAGTCTCGCCCTCACGGCGCGCTTCCGCCCGAAGCTCGACGCCCTCGCCTTCAAGCTGGAGCGAGGCTTCGTTCGACACGCGCACCGTTATGTCGAGGGGCGCCCAGGGGCGTTCGCCGACGTAGCTCTGCTCGGGGCCCATCGGCAGCAGCGAGTCGTCTCTTATGTAAACGGGAAGCCGGTCGAGGGGCGCCTTCTGGTCGAGCCAGCGCGGGCCTTTGATGGCCTCGCCGGACCAGAAGTCGTGCCAGCGCCCCTCCGGCAGGTAGACGCGGACGCGCCCCTGCGGGTCGAAGACAGGCGCGACGAGCAGCCAGGGCCCGAGCAGGTACTGCGAGTCGAGGTGGTGCGTCGTCGGATCGTCCGGGTACTCGAGCAGGAGCGGGCGCGCGAGCGGCGTCGCCGTGCGCACGGCTTCGTTCGCGAACGACCAGAGGTAGGGCAGCAGACGATAGCGCAGCCGGGCGAAGCGGCGTACGATCTCGACCGCCTCGTCGCCGAACCACCAGGGCTCGCGACCGCGAATGCCGTGGAAGCGCGCGTGGGAGGAGAGCAGGCCCCACTGCGCCCAGCGGATGTAGAGCGTCGGGTCTGGCCCCTTGCCCGGATCCGACGGATTCCAGAACCCGCCGATGTCGTGGCTCCAGAACGGGATGCCCGAGAGGCTCAGGCTGAGGCCGGCCCGCAGCGCCGCCGCCATCCCCTCGAACGTGCACTGCGTGTCGCCCACCCAGTTGATCGGGTAACGCTGGCTGCCGGCGTAGCCCGATCGCCCGAAGACGACCGCCTCGCCTCGCTCCTCCTGGATCACGTCCCAGACGGCGCGATTGTAGAGCAGGGGGTAGACGTTGTGCGCCTGGCGGCCGGTCGTACCGTCCGAAAGGAGCGCTTCGGCGGGGAGGCCCTCGCCGTAGTCCGACTTGAACGCGGCGACACCGGCCCGCAGGTAGGCTCGGTGCTGGTCCTGCCACCAGCGCGCCGCCTCCGGGTTCGTGAAGTCGAGGACGGCCGCCTCGCGCGGGTTGTCGAGCGATGCGGCCGGTTCGCCGTCCGGCCCGAGCGCGAGGTAGCCGTTGCTGCGCGCCTCCTCGTAAAACGGCGTGTCGCGCCAGACGTAGGGGTTCTCCCAGAGGCAGAGGCGCACGTTGCGTTCGCGCAGCCAGCCGGTGAACTGCTCCGGCTCGCCGAACGCGGCCGTGTCCCAGACGAAGTCGCAGGCGTCCGCCTCGTGGTGTTTGCGATTCTCCAGCCAGCGCGGGTCGACGTTCACCACGTCGAGCGGGATCTCGAGCTCGCGCATGCGCTCGACGACGCCGCGCACCTGCGCCGCGTCGCGGTACATGCAGCGCGACATCCAGACGCCGAACGACCAGAGCGGCGGCAGGGCGCCCTGGCCGGTGAGCTGCCAGTAGCGCGCGAGGATGTCCTTCGGGTCGGGGCCGTAGATCACGAACTCGTCGAGGTACGGGTCTTCGACGCGGAACGAGCTGGTGACCTGCGACGGAAAGCCGAGCTCGTAGACGATGCGGCTGGTGTGGTTGATGAAGACGCCGTAGCCGCGCGTGCTGATGAAGAACGGGATGTTCAGGTAGGTGAGCGGCGTCGTGCTGGTGCCGTGCGTGTCGCGCGACCACGAGACCGCCCGCGAGTTGCGGCGGTTGAGCGCGCCGAAGCTCTCGCCCAGTCCGAAGAGGCTTTCGTCGGGCCGGAGCGTGAGCGTCTCGTGGAAGTCGGGCCCTTCGACCGGCTCAGGACTCCGCTCGCCCTCGCGCTGCGACCAACCCATCGGGCACGAGATGAAGTCGCCCAGTCCACCGTCCTGCACCTCCTGCGCCGCCACGACCGCGCCTTCGCCATCGAGCAGCGCCCAGCGGAACGGGCGCCGTTCGACGCGCAAACGCAGCGAACCGCAGGCGATCTCGATCGCGCCGTCGTCGTCCGTGACCTGGACCGCCGGCGGACTCGGGAGCGGCTCGACCAGCATCGGCGTGCTGGCGGGCGGCTCCCCTTCGTTCTGAGCGCGCCCTGCGAGCGGCGCGGGGACCCAAGCCTGCACGCGCACGATCTCCGGCGTGACGAAGTGCAGGCGGACGTGCGCTTCGACGCCCTCGTAGCTTTCGACCGTGGCCTGGATGCCGCCTTCGACCTCGGCGTGGCTCTTCAGCGTCGAAAGCCAGTCGTAGTCGCGCCCCGGGTCGCCGTGGAGGGGGACGGCGGTTTCGAACAGCTCGGTCACCGTGCTCTGGGCCTTCATGCCGATACTCCTAGTGCTGGCACCCGCGCAACGTTGCGGGCGGGGCGTTACATTCCGGAGGGCCCCGGCGTTCTCAGAGAGATATGGCACGTACCAACGGACGCGTCAACCCCGGCAACGGCCTCGCCCCAGGCGCGAACGGCGCCGCGCAGGCGGACCCTTCCCTTCGCTCCGCTCGAGGGCGTGCGCTGCGCTCGAGGGCAGGCTCTTCGCCGCACCCTTCAGCCCTTCCCTTCGCTTCGCTCGAGGG
Source organism: Dehalococcoidia bacterium (assembly GCA_040882355.1). GTDB lineage: Bacteria > Chloroflexota > Dehalococcoidia > DSTF01 > RBG-16-68-14 > JBBEBM01. Next base: position 3,498 of record JBBEBM010000071.1, read on the forward strand.
TGCGCTCGCCGAACTGCAGGCCGAGAACGCGGCCCTGCGCGACCGCGTCGCCGCCCTGGAGGTGGAGCGCGACGGGCAGATGCGCGGTATCGAGGTGCTTACCCACGGCCTGCGCCGCCGCGGCTGCTGCGACCACGAGCCGAGCAACGGCTCGCTCTGACTGGAGGCTCGAAGCTGGAGGCTGGATGCTAGAGCCCAGCCGCCTGCAAACGTTGCCACGAACGCTTCCCTTTCTCATCCCCTCCTGTCCTCCCCTTTCCTGACCGCGCACAAGATGTACGCGGCATCCGGTCGGCCTTCGCCTCGGGGGGCGGGGCCTTCCCTTCGCTTCGCTCCCTTCGCTGCGCTCGAGGGCAGGCTGAGGGCGTGCGCTGCCACCCTCACCCCCAACCCCTCTCCCACGACGCGGTAGAGGGGGGAGCTGGCGAGACCTCGGGGGTCGACCCCTTCCGAGGCCAGAGGAACCGAGCGCGTCGCGCCTAGCTCGGCGGAGATGCGCTGATGTCCGGGCCCTTCGACAAGCCCTTCGGCAGGCTCTCGCCGCAGGCGAGTCTGCGACAGAACGGTGCTCAGGACAGGCCCCTCCTTTGCTATGCAGGAGGCGACGCGTTGAAGTCGACACGAGCGAGGTAGGTGGCCTCGCCGCGGCGGCGGGCCTGGATCGCCTCGAGCTCGTGCAGAGTCTGGAGCCACTGGCGGTGGAGATGGGTTTCGTACCGGATGATCTTGTCGATTTCGTCTGCATCTGGCAACATGCGCGCCTCCTCGTGGGCGGCGACGTACTCGGGATTCATCTCCGGCAGGTCGCCGGTAGAGAGGGTGCCGGCCGCGTAGGCTTCGCCGATGGCGAGGTTGCGCTCAGTGGCGGCGACACCGCGGGTGGTGACGGCGGCCTCGTAGCGAATGACCCGGCGGAGGCGCCAGGCAAGGAGGGCGATACGCTCGACGAGGGCCTCCTCGAGACGGCCCTCTGGAGCGAGGGCCTCCTCGATGCCGCGGTAGAACTCGTACCACTCCTCGTCATCCTCCATGCCGGCGATGACGGGGTCAGCGGACGTGAGCCCGTGCTTGACAGCGTTGCGGCTGACGGCGGCCCTGGCAGCGGCTGTCTTGGGGCCGGGCTTCACCTTGGGGCGGTTGGCTGAGTCGTTCCCTTCCCTTCGCTCCGCTCGAGGGCGTGCGCTGCGCTCAAGGGCAGGCTTGCTGGAGGGCGGGCCCTTTCCGTTGGCTGAGTCGTTCGTAGCGGTCACGTGAGTCTCCTTTCTCTAAGTCAGTCTCCCTTCGCTACGCCTCGACCCTCGCCCTGGCCCCGGTGTTGCCCTGTCCTGCCGTATCCTGCCCCTCCACGCTGCGGGGATTTGTTTCGCAAAAACGCCTCTTTTCTGCGTACGCCGATGCGTATTTCGGCGGGACCGGCGCACGTGTCGCAGGCCCTCGATTCCATCTGACACCCGTTAACCACGGGCGTCAAGGGGTTAGGCGAGTTCTTGCACGTGTTCCCGAAGAATGCAGGAGTGGGTTGACCGAAGCGTCAGCGAATAGCGAGTGAGCTGGCTCTCAGATCGTCCACGAACTCTGAGGGCGGCGCGACACTTGCAACGAGCAGATGATCCCTCGCACGCGTACAGGCCACGTAGAGCAAATGGCGCTCTGTGTTGTAGACATCTTCGAGGTCGGCTTCGTCGGTGACTTCTTCGATCCTCTGCTGCAGGGGGATGATTTCGTCGTCACACGCCATCACGGCGACGGCGCGGAACTCAAGGCCCTTCGCCAGGTGCATGGTGCTGACCGAGACGTGACCGCTTCTCGTCTCGACACTCTCGTCGAGCACTACGAATGGTAGACCGGCCACCGCAACGGCAGTGCGCGCGCGGTCAAGCTGAGCGGGAGAGCGGACGAAGACGGCGAACTCGTGAGGCTTCAGCCCATCGCCGGTCAGCCGAACGATCCACTCGCCCACAGTCCTCGCTTCGTCATCGATGCTCTCACAGACCGAGATCTCCGGGGCAGGCCCATTGAACACGGAGACTGTTCCAGCGCGCTCCTCTACGTTGCCGTCGATGTCGCTGACCTCGGGTGCGAGCAGCCGGTCCGCCTGCGCGCGAATCTGGTGTGACGTCCGGTAGTTCACTCGGAGCGTCTTGGCGCGCCCGCGGATGTCGATTCCTAATGCCAGCCACGAGAACGGCTGCTGGAAGATGCGCTGGCCCAGGTCACCCGTGAAGAAGAGAGCGTTGGGGCGGCCACCGCCAAGCGCCGCGAGGAACCGCAGGTGCGCCACGCTCATGTCCTGCGCTTCATCGATGACCGCGAAGGCGAACGGCTGGCGCCCGCTGTCCCGCAGGACCGCCGCTAGTCTGGTGAACAACGCCGACTCGCTAATCAGGTTCCGCTCGGCTAGTTGCTCGCGGACCCGCTCGAAGATCGACCACAGCATCTCCCGCTGTTTCTCCGGAAGCCTCGTCTTCCGGCCCAGCCTTCTCACGTCACGATAGTCTTCCCATGATTCCAGTTGCCATGCGTCGAATACCTGGTCCCACTCACTGACGAGGAATGATTGACTGAACTTGTGGCCGGGCACATCGGCGGAAGCTCGGTTGACGGCTGCGGCGACCTCGTCTTGGGATGCGATGCGAGTCTCTTCGAGATGCGGCCGAAACAGCCGCTGCCCGATCGCCTGAATGGAGTGCACCTCAAGGCGCTCCGCCAGACGAGGCTCGTTGCTGATCAGCCGCCTGAGTTGCCTTCGCAGGGCGTTCGCGAGCGTATCAGAGAACGTCGTGAGTAGGACTCTCGCGTCCGGGTTTGTCCGGGCAAGGAACACCGCGCGATGCAGCGCCACGACCGTCTTGCCCGTGCCCGCCGAGCCCGACACTCGCGCCGGCCCGTTGTAATCGCGCTCGACCAACTGGCGCTGCGCCGGGTGCAGGAACACCGTCCACTTGTCCCACGGGAAGTCGAGCGCGCGTTCGAGCTCCTCAGTATCGCCGACGAGGCGGAAGCGGCGCTGGGCGTCCGGGTGAGCGAACGGATCGGCGACCGGGACTGGCGCCGCGACCTCCGGGGTACCGCCTGTGGCCAGCTCGAGCAGCGCCTCGCCGGCCTCGGCCGGGAGGTGCTCCGCCAGCGCCAGCACCGTGTCCTCATTGGCGTCCCGAACGTCAGCGAGCCATTCAGCAGGCACGCCATAGCTGAGCAGCTCGTCGTCAGGCAGGCTGGCGAACAGCTTAGGCTTCGGCGGCGCAGGCTGCTCGACTTCTACGTACTTGGGCACGAGGATTTCCTGGACCGCCTCGCGCACCTCGACGAACTGCGCCGCGCCGGTCTTCGGGTGTGTCTCAAGCCAGCGACGCTCCGCCCAGGCGTACGCCCTGTCGTGGTGGCCGACGAAGCAGAGCAGCAGGCTGCCCTCTGTCTTGTGGACGATCAGGCGGATGTCACTGCTCACGCGCACGGACCAGAAGTTCTTGTCACGCGCCTTGTCGAGCTTGTGGAACTGCATGCCCGGGTTGGCCGGGTTCATCTGCAGATCGAACGCGGTCGTCTTGACGGCCTTCTGCTCGTCGCCTGTCAGGCGCGCCAGGCTATCGGTAAAGGTGTCAGCGATGCGAAACTCTGTCAGGCTACCGGCCATAGCTGCACGGCGATATCTGCCAGCTTCTTTGACCTAGCTTCGATTTGTGCAAAGCGAAAGCCCGGATAGTCAGACGGAAGGCCACTCGTCAGCTTGAATGCAGACTCCTTGTACGCCTTCTTCTTACGAGCATAGGGGTTGTTGGATGCACCGATGTTCAGTTCACCCGCGAACAGCGTCAGATTCCCAAACCTCCCGACAAGACGCGAATGGCGCTCCCCTGCCCCGGCCCCTAGGTAGGTCGGCCAGTCGCCAATCTGCTTCTGGAGTTTCTTGCCCCAAATCCTCTGAGGGACGATATGCTCGATGTGTACGTCCGCCGGCCCACCAGGGATTAGTTCAGGAAACTCACCTTGGAGATGCATCTCTATTTGCTCGAGGCAGTAACGCGCCCGATCCATGAGACGGGGAGTGTAGTTCGCAGCGGCAAACTCCTGCCGGAACCTCTCGTCGCTTGGAGAGTACTCGCGGTAGACTCGGCGGACCTCGAGCACGGCATTGTTTGGGTCCACCTTGGACAGGCGCGCAAAGATGCCGACGTTCTCATTCGTGCGCTCGCGACAGACGTGGCGGCGCAGCATGAAGGACTCGGTCAACTTCAGAATAGCCTCGAAGTCTTTCTCGCTGCAGCCGCCGTTGCGAAGGGTCATCAGAAATCCGTAACTCGGCTGCGCTCTAATGAGCGCCAGGTTCCTCAAGCGCCGGTCGAGTCTAGGCCGCCCGGTCTCTGCCAGAACGATCTCGCGATATGCCTGGGAGCTTGAGACGAGCCGATCCAGGAACACTGCAAACGAGACCTTGGGTAGCAGCTTCTCCGGCTCGTCGTCATCATCGGCACGGGTCTTTTGCGCGGCTTCCATCCGAACCTCGGCTTCGTCGTCATCATCTTCCTCGTCCACGTCCGGGTCAATCGCGCGATACCGGTCCCGCTCTGGGAGCCGTTCGGCCTCTACGACCTCATTCATAAAGGCCCATTGGAACTCCTCTACCACTAGGCCAATGGTGACCGGGGTTCCTAGGTGCGAGCTCATGTACTGTCTGAAGAAGTTCTCGGCACTGACACCGTCCAGATGGCGTACCACCTGAGCCCACCTCTCCCTAGCGCCCTCGAGAGCTTCTTCCCCGAAGCGCGCCGCGTTTCCCAGCATGAAGTTCTTTATGATATCTGTTGAGCTTAAGCGAAGGCCGCGGTTGTTAATCGTCTCGAACAGCTTGAAGGCGTCCTTGGCGGCGCTGACATCGAGACGGACCATCGCTGCCTGGTTCCTGAGCTTATATGCGAAGTCGACAGCCTCCTCCGTAGTCTGGTTGCTGACCCGTCCTGCAACGTGGGCGAAGGCGTCCTTCAGATGGGCGTTCTCTATCTGCGGTGGCTCCTGTCCAGATGCGTGATAGCCGAACTGCCTTGCGTCCAGTGAGTCGAGAGCAATCTTCGGCTCAACACTTCCCTTCGGTGGCTTCGCCACCAGCAGCCGCTCAACATCCTGTGCCTCGGACTCCTTGCCGTCCGACCGCAGGCGGGCCAATAGGCAGTGAAGCAGGATGCTGATCGTCGTTAGACGCTGCTGACCGTCGACAAGTTCCAGCCGGTTGATGCCGGCAGTGTGCTGATCGGTTAGGCAGACGATAGTGCCGAGAAGGTGTGTGTCAGCCTCTTCAAGCGCCGCGATGTCGTCCCAGAGGTCATCGACTTGGTGTCTTCGCCACGAGTACCGCCTTTGATACGCTGGAATGACGTACTGCTCGATCTCCGACCCAAGCATTTGGGACACCTTCAGGGCCGTTGGAGTGATGTTCATGAACCTGCTCCCCGCTACTCTACCCTGAACACCTTCATTACTTCGTCGCCGAGGTGATTGATGACCTTGACGGCGATGCGGCCCGACTCCGGCCTGTCGAACGGGCGCGACGTGTCGCTGTGGAGCGTCTCCCACGCCTCCTCGTCGATCTCGGCCTTCAGCGTCGTCTTCAGCGACTTGTAGGGATCGTTCGCGCCCAGGAAGTAGGCGTGGCGGACGAAGAAGCTCTCCTCATTGTAGTCCGTGTCGATGAACCAGCAGGCGATGCCGTCCGTGCTGTCGCTGCGCACCTCGCCGGTGCTCGGATCGAACACGTCGACGCCGCGCACGGTGATTTGTGCTTTGTGGTCAGTGGTCAGGGCGAGCGGGAAGTCCGCGGGAGCGAGCGCCTCGATTGCAGCGAGCGCTTGAGGCCAGACAGCATCCGGCCGATCTCCGCCGACCGCTCCTGCAGCTTGCTCAGCTCCTGCTCCGCCAGCAGCTCCAGCCGGTGCGCCAGGGTCAGCAACGTCTCGACCTCCGCCAGCGACCCGCTTGCCACGCTCAGAAACTGGAGGTACTCCCCCGTTCCCGTCCGCGCCGCCCCCTCCGCGATGTTCGCCGGCACCGACACTGCCGCTCTCCTGATCTGGCTCGTCAGCCCGAACCGCTCGCTCTGCGGAAAGCTCTTTGAGACGCGGTAGATCTGCTCCACCAAGTCGATTGACCTCTTCCAGACTTCCAAGTCCCGATAGCTCTGCAACTTGGTCATAGTTCGCGACCAGCCTTCCGTTCGCGGCCACCAGCCACTGGCCACTTATCACCGTAATGTCCGGCTCGCCGAAGATCACGAACAGGTTGCCCTTCTCCGTGCTCTTCAGGTCGCCAGCCATGTGCAGGTCGGCGTTCATGCGCGCCTTCAGCACCGGCACCGGGCCCAGCTTTGAGAACTCCGTCGCGTGCGCATCGTAGTTGAAGGCGCAGGCGATCAGCACGCCGAAGCCGGCGTCCGACGCCTCGCGCGCCGCGGCGACCAGGTCCGGGCGGATCACGGTGCCGAATTCCGGCCCGATGAAGATGCCGGCTCGCTTCTCGTTGTCGCCTTCCTTGTAGATGCCCTCGGCGCACACGTACGCGCCGGGCCAGGGCGTGAGCGACGTGAAGACGATGCGGTCCTCCTTGTGCGCCTGCTGCACGCCCGCGACCTTCAGGTTCTCGATCACCATCTCGGGGAACGACTGCCCGGCGCTGTAGCCGTCGCCGCGGTCGCGCGCCATATCGACCAGCTCGTCGTTCTCGTCGACGCCGAGCACGCGGTGCGGCGACAGGCTCTCGACCGTAAGCGGTCCGGCGACGCGGACGACGCGGTTGTCCTGGTACGGCTTGTCGTAGAGGTATTCGAAGTCTGCCTTCGCCGCGATCGAGGCGTCGATCTCCCTCTGGCGGGCGATGCGCGCCTCCCACCAGGCGACGTGCGCTTCCCTCGCGGCAGCGCTCCAGCCGTCATCCGCATCCCGCGGCACCTCCCACTCTTCCCAGCCCTTTTCACCCTTCTTCCTTCTCAATTCATCATTCAGCTCCGCCAGGAGCGGCTCAAGCTGGCCCTGGTATTCTTCCCAGATCACGTCGATCTCCGCGTTGTTGGCGATCGACTTCAGGGTGACGTGCGGGACGCGCTCGTAGACGAAGCCGTGGCGGAGGTCGCCGTGCGTCGGTTGGGACGAGGGCGCCGTCTGCGTGACCTCCGCCTCCTTCTGCTGACCCTCTGGCGAGTCCTTGAGCAGGTAGTAGGGATAGCGGGCGCCCATGATCCGCGCGCGGGCCAACGCGAGGGCGACGCGTGACGTGTCGATGGTGATCCAGCGCCGGCCCCACTGCTCTGCGACGTAGGCGGTCGTGCCGGAGCCACAGGTCGGGTCGAGCACCAGGTCGCCAGGATCGGTGGTCATCAGTATGCAGCGCTCCACAACCTTTGTGTTCGTCTGGACAACAAAGAGCTTCTCATCGGTGAACGCACCCGTCTGAGTGTCGGTCCACACGTTGCTGAACCTGGCTACTGCGAAATCCTGCAGGAACCGTACATATTGAATAGAGTTGGGTGTAGGGCTAGCGACTCTGTAGGCGTGGATGAGCCGCAGCATGCCGTCCTCGTTTGTCTTCCAATACCCGCGACCCGGCCGAAACTCTTGTCCGGCGAAGGGCACTGGAAACGCCGATTTATCTCCACCGCTTTGCGAGGTCAAGTTATCGTGGCGGTAGACCAGCGCTCCCATCGCCAACACATCTGGATCCGCCCGCTCCGCACCTGTCAAGGCGCGGCGCTCAAGTGGTGCCAATTGCACCCGCCGATAACGTCCGCCGAGGTCCTCGGTCAACCCCTTAGACTTGAAGAGTTGGCGATACTTCAGCATGTTGTTCTTCCGACCGTACCAGAGCAGGAAGTTGCAGGCTGAATCCAGGTACAGATCACCTAGCCCGGTTGTCGTTCGGAATGAGATGAGAGAGATGAAGTTCTCTTCCCCGAATATCTCGTCCATCAATGCTCGTACGCGGTGCACGTTCTCATCACCGATCTGTACGAAGAGCGATCCTGAATCCGTGAGCAGGTCACGCGCCACTGTGAGCCGGTCGCGCAAGTAGGTCAGGTAACTGTGAACGCCGTCCCGCCAGGTGTCGCGGAATGCCTTGACTTGCTCGGGCTCCCGGGTGATGTGAGTGGCGTTACCGTCGCTGACGTTGCGGCTCGTCGTGCTCCACTGGAAGTTGCTGTTGAACTTAATGCCGTAGGGCGGGTCGATGTAGATGCACTGCACCTTGCCGCGCAGCCCCTCGCGCTCGGCCAGGCTCGCCATCACCTGGAGCGAGTCGCCCAGGATCATGCGGTTCGACCAGTTCTGGTCGTGCTGGTAGAACTCGGTCCGGTCAACGCCGTCTGGGATGCCGTTGAAGTCGGCGAAGAGGTCGAGCTGCTGGCCCTCGGCTGCGCCGTTGGGCGCATCGCGATGCGCCCCTACACGCGACTGGCGCAGCAGGTCGTCGATGAGCACCTTGGGGTGCACCTTCTCCTGGATGTAGAGCGGCGGTGCCTGGACAACCAGGTCGCTCCAGTCCTGCTCGTCCTTGCCGCGCCAGACGAGCTGCGGGTCGAG
>JBBEBM010000072.1:0-55337 GCA_040882355.1 Dehalococcoidia bacterium
GTCGCCATGGCAGCATCTGCACCAAGGCAGGTCTGCCGCCGCAGACGTGGCCGGCACAGCCGCCACGGAATGAGAAGCAGACCAACCCGTAATCGTCTTCGTTTCCCGGCGGCGACAATGACCTACCTCCTCATTCACGTCGCCGTCGACAATCCGCGGCCGGACCCGGAGTAGGCGTCACCCTCTCGCCGCCACCTAATGTCCTGAATCGACAGGCGGTACCAGCGACAGGCGACCAGCAACCAGCCCCCGAGCCACCGCCCCCTTCGCGTTATCCCGCCCCGGCCTTACCCTAACCACTACAACCCCGCGCGGGCACCTGTCCTGAGCTTGACGAAGGATGCCCCGTCCAGGGCCCTGCCCGCCAGACTTGCCCTCGAGCGCAGCGAAGGGCTCGAATCGAGAGGAGATCTGCCGTGACCGGCCACGAAAACACGTTTTTGCCGAGCCAACTGCCATCTTCCGGCAAGCCTGCCACCACCCGCGTGCCTGGCGTCTTGCCCGCCGCGCGGTGCAGGCCGCGGGGATCAATCAAACGCCCCGTTCAGCTTCAGAGCCGGTCCGGAGCGAAGTCGAAGGGCCGGGGCACGCGGCGGCGGGTAGCTTCGGCGGCCGTCCCTTGAGAAAGGCGGTTTTGCAAAACGGCCTGGTCAATCAAACGTCGCATCAGCATCGCCTGTGCGGAGTCACGCGGGAGAAAGCCAGTCATCTGTGCCAATCTGTGTCAATCTGTGGCTAGAGTCGAGCGTTGGGGAGGAGGCTCCAGCCTCCAGCGCCTGCCCTCGAGCGAAGCGAAGGGTCCAGCCTCCAACTCTCACGCGACGCCCTGGCTGCGGCTCCCTCACCCTGGTATCCTGGCCCGATCAGGGAAAGGAGCACTGAATGCGGCTGGGCAACCCCCTCTACACCATCTACAACCGGGTCCTGGAGCAGAACCTCCGGCGCGGCCCGCTCCCTCGCCACGTCGGCGTCATCCTGGACGGCAACCGACGTTTCGCCCGCAAGATGGGCTACGACGACGTCTCGGAGGGCCATCGCGCCGGCTTCCGCAAGATCGACGAGCTGCTCGAGTGGTGCCTGGAGATGGAGATCCCCGTCGTCACGCTCTGGCTCCTCTCCGACAACAACTTCCGCCGCACGCAGGCCGAAGTCTCCAACCTCCTCTCGATCATCGAGGCGAAGATCGTCCAGCTCACCTACGCGCCCAGCACCTACACCCGCAAGTACCGCATCCGCGTGCTCGGCCGGCTCGACCACCTGCCCGCTTCAACCCGCGTCGCCATTCGCGAGGCCGAGGAGCGCACCCGCGACCACGACGGCCCGATGGTGAACCTCGCGGTCGATTACGGCGGCCGTGAGGAGATCGTCGACGCCATCCACCGGCTGATCCAGCATCGCACCCGCGAGGGCGACGCGCTGCCGGCGATCGTCTCGGCCCTCACCGCCGACAACATCGGCAGCCACCTCTACACCGCCGACCTGCCCGACCCCGACCTGATCATTCGCACCAGCGGCGAAGTGCGGCTCAGCGGCTTCTTGCTCTGGCAGAGCGCCCACAGCGAGTTCTACTTCTGCGACGCGAACTGGCCTGAGTTCCGCAAGGTCGACTTCCTGCGCGCGCTGCGCAGCTACCAGCAGCGCCAGCGTCGCTTCGGCGCCGACGGGCCGGACCCGCTCGCGGACGCTGCGTCGTTCGAAGGTCAGGAGACGGAGATGAGCGAGTGGGTGGGCGGCCTCCGCCTCCACTCCGCCACGCTGCGATTGCAGTCGACGACCTCGCCTGAGTTCATCGACATCACCGACCGCGTCGACACCGTCGTGCGCAACTCCGGCATCTGGACCGGGGAGGTGCACCTGTACACGCCGCACACCAGCGCCGGCCTCACGATCAACGAGAACGAGCCGCTTCTGATGGAAGACATGTCGCGCTTCCTCGAAAGGCTCGCCCCGGCCGGCGGTGACTACGGCCACAACGACTTCACCGTACGCACCGTCAACATGAACGAAGACGAGAGCAAGGACGGGCACTCGCACTGCCAGCGGCTCGTCTTCAACACCTCGGAGTGCGTGCCGGTGCGCGAGGGCCGCGCCCAGCTCGGCCGCTGGCAGCGCGTCTTCCTCGTCGAGCTCGACAGCGCCCGCCCGCGCGAGGTGCTGGTGCAGGTCCTCGGCGAGTAACCCGTCTAGCGGTCCGTCGAAGCGGCGCCGCCGCCCAGCGACGGGTTCTCTCGTGTGAGCGCCAGCTTCGTCGCCCCAAAGTAGGCCGGCCGGTAGCCGTAGACGTGGTACGTGCTAGTGGCAGCATCGCCGGTGAAGTAGATCGCCTTGCCGCTCTCCTTCAGCTCCTGGAAGGCGTCGTACTCCAGCAGCCAGAAGTACTGCACGTTGGCCGCGCGATCGGTCGCAACGCCCTTATCGGAGAGCTGGCTGATCGCCTCGATATCCTTCTCGAAGATCCCGATGTCGAGGTCGTCCTTGTGGCGCATCACCAGTTGCGGGTAGATGAACCCCGTGATCACGACGGCGGGCTGGCTGGGGTCGCGCCCCTTGTGCAGCGCCCAGATCTCGTCCGCGAAGGCCCGCTGGTTGTGCAGCGTGTCGACGTCCGAGAGCACCATGCCCCGCCCGATCCCCGCGCTGGTGAACGTCTTCGAGCCGACCTCGCCCTCGTCTTCGGGTGAGGTGATGTCGACGAAGCCGCTGAGCACGACTACGGCCAGCAGCGCCACCAGCACGGGCCGGCTCAGGTAGCGCGCCAGCAGGAAGTACGCGAAGGGGAAGATCGGTATCAGATACGCAATCTCGTGCGGCAGCCGCGAGTACGTGGCAACGTAGATCACCGGCACCGCCACCCAGACAAGGACGTTCGCGTCACGCGCGAGGTCCTTCGGGAAGGCGCGCAGCCGGGGCAGCGAGACCACCACCGCAACGAGCACCGCGATCACGCCCACGATCCCGAGCGCGTCCTTCCCGAGCGCGCGGAAGAACTCGGCGACTGGCACGGGCTGGTCGTAGAAGTTGAGGAAGTTGAGCCCATAGTCCATGAGCACCGGCACGAAGGCGAGCAGCGTCAGCGCCACGCTGGTCAGCGCGACAGGACGGATCTCGTGCCGCCGGTCGGTGCGCCAGAGCAACAGCGCGAACGGGACCAGCATCGCGAGGGACGTGAGGCGGAAGCCGCCGGCCAGGCCGAGCAGTATCCCGGCCAGCACCGGCGATCGGTTGAGCAGCGCCAGATACGCGCCCAGAATCAAGGTCAGCGCCCACATGTAGTCCATCGTCATCACGCTGTTGATCCAGAGCAGCGGCGTAAAGGCGAAGCCAAGCGTGAGCGCGCCGCGGTTCGGCAGGTCCAGCTTCTTCGCCAGCGCAGCGAACAGGTAGACGCCCGCGAGCGAGATGAGCACCGTGCTCAGGTTCGTCGCCACCCAGCCGCCCTTGTAGAGCGCCGTCGTGACGAACTCGTGCAGCGGATACCCGGGGAGCCGCGACGGCAGGTACTCGCCGTTCTCCCAGATGTAGTGCGCGGTCAGCCCGACCCGCCAGGCGTCCGGGTCGGTACCGTAACCCAGGTTGAGGAAGGGCGCTCGCGACGCGATGTAGGCGATGGCCATCGCGACGAACGCGATCGGCTGCGTGAAGTCGAGTTCGATCGCGGCGTTCAGCGCTCGGCCAAGACGGCTGGGCGTGCGGTTGGCCGGCGGAGCGAGCGCCTCCGTAGTGACTTCCATACTCAGCGAGGCAGGACCAGTCCGCTCGCCGGCGAAGGTCCCGCGGCCGCGCCCATCGACGAGCTCGCACCACCGGTCGCCGTCGCGCTGCCAAGCACGCCGCCCTCGGCGACCTTCAGCGCCTGCTCGGCGAGCCCCGCTTCGTCGACCGCGCCCGCAATCGCCGCGCGATCCCCGAACACAATGAACGGCACCGCGCGCACGCCCAGCCGCTCGGCGAGGCGCGGAAACTCCCCGATCTCGACGGCCGACGCCTCGATGTGCGAGCTCGCCAGCGCGAGCCTGTAGGCCGCGCGCACGACGGCCGGGCAGTGCGGGCACGTGGGCGTGACGTAAACAGCGATCGAGACCTTGTCCTTCAGCCTCTTCAGGTGCTTCGTCGCCTCCGCATCGACCGTCACCTTCGCCTTCGAAGCCTCGAGCAGCGACTCGACGAAGTTCGGGAACTCGTTGCCGCCAGGGATGCCGAAGAAGCGCAGCGGCCGGTTCAACGGCCCGCGCACGACGATGCCCGGCACCTTGTCGACGCCCAGCTTCAGCGCCACCTCGCGTTCATCGGCCAGCTCGTGCACGGTGAGCGTGAGCTTCTCGCTCAGCGCGGCCAGTTCCTCCAGCATCTGGCGCGTGTCTTCGCAGTGGGCGCACTCCTCGCGGCCGGGCACGTAGAGCGATGAGGCGCGCTGGGTGAAGTAGTCGATCTTCACCTTGCTCTCGAGCTCGCGCTCGAAGCGCTGCCTGATGTAGTCCTGCTCTCGCAGCGGGATCACGATGGCTTCTCCTCGGGGACCGCACCGTCGGGCGTCGCCGTCTGGAAGTGCCTCCACGCGGAGTAGACGCGCTGGAGAGCCGTCGCGCTCGCCATCACGGCGAGGATCCAGAGGGCGATCCGTACCTGGCCTATGATAAGACCCCCGCCCATTAGGAGCACCCTCTCGGCTCGCGTGAACAACCCCTCCCGCAGATCGAAGCCCTCCACCTGCGCCTTCGCGCGCACGTAGCTGACCATGATCGACCCGGCCAGCGCCACGAAGCAGAGGATCACCTCCTCCTGCTGGTTGCGCTCGCCGTAGTAGAAGACCAGCCCACCCAGCACCGCCGCCTCCGAAAGCCGGTCGAGCACCGAGTCGAAGATCGCGCCGAACGGGCTCGCCTGGCCGGTCGAGCGCGCCAGCGCGCCGTCGAGCAGGTCGAGCGCGCTGAAGACGAGGACGAGCGCGCCCGCCGCAAGGAACTCGCCTCGCGCCGCGAGGACGCCGGCGCCGACGTTGCCCAGGAACCCCAGCAGCGTCAAGTGGTTCGGCGAAACGCCGGCGCGCGCCAGCACCGAGACGATCGGCTCCGTGATGCGACGCGGCACCGAGTGCGGCAGCAGCGTGAACGACTTCGGTCGCGACATCCCGCGTTATGCCGAGCGCGCCTCGCCGCTCGGCCCGGCTAGCCGCTTCTCGTGCAGCAGCCGCTCGTAGTAGGAGAGCACCTGCTGCGAGACGCGCTCCCAGCTAAACTCCTGCGCGCGCAGGCTGGCCTTCTCGCTCATACGCTGACGCAGCTCCGCGTCGCCCAGCAGCTGGATCAAGGCCCGCGCCAGCCCCGCCTCGTCCGCGGGCAGCGAGAGCAGCCCTTCGACCCCGTGCGTGAGCACGCCCGCGTAGCCCTCGATGTTGCTCGCGACGATGGGCAGCCCTGCCGACATCGCCTCGAGCAACACGTAGCCCTGGCTCTCGAAGCCGGTCGCGGGCGCGCAGAAGACGTGCGCCGAGTGATGGAAGCGCGGCAGCTCGTCGAACGGGACGTAGCTGTGGAACACCACGTCGGTGAGGCGCCTTGAGCGCGCCTGCCGCTCGAAACGTCCGAAGCGCCCCGCGCCGACGACGATCAGGCGCGCATCGGGCCGTTCCTTCTTCACCTGGACGAAGGCGTTGATCAGGTGCTCCAGCCCCTTGCGCTTCTCCGGTCGCCCGACGAAGAGGATGTTCAGCTTGCCGTCCTGGAACTGTGGCAGCGGCGCCACAGGCGCGGAGAAGTGCTCGACGTCGACACCGTTCGGGATGATGTTGTAGTAGCCGGGGAAGTACTCCTCGACGAAGTTGGCCGCCGCGGAGGAGACGGCGATCTTGCCATCGAGCCGCCGGAACCATCGTCGCAAATGGCGCTTGCCCCAGATGTAGAAGAACTGCGGCCTGTCGCGGCTGGCGTGGAACGTGCCGACGTTCACGGCTTCCGAGTAGCGCAGGAAGTGGATCGGCAGCACCGGCATGAACGGCTCGTGGACGTGGACAATGTCGAAGCGCTCGCGCGCCAGCAGCTCCCGCACCGCTGGCGCCAGCGTCAGCGAGAGCGAGATCCGCGCCACGGAGCCGCTTGCTGGCAGGCTCACCGGGCGTTTGCCGATGCGCACGACGTGCGGTTCCGTCACGTCGCGCGAGCACGGCGCGGCGATCAGCACCTCGTGCCCCCTGGCAACGAACTCCTCGCGCAGTTGGGTGCAGTGGCTGTTCACGCCACCGGCCACCGCCCAGTCATACGGCGAGACGAGCGCGATCTTCAAGGCCGCGCCCGCCTGGAGAGCCACGCCCCCGGGATCTTCAGGAAGCTCAGGATCGTGGGGCCCCAGCCCATCTTGCGCGGCGTCGCCAGCATGCCCCGCCACTGCTGTCGCGCCACCTGACCTACGCCCAGCTCCCGCCAGGTCGGGTAGGCGCCGTTAGCGGCCGCTGTCGAGCCCGCCAGGATCGCCCGCCGCAGCTCGTCCGCCGTGCTGCCGTCAAACGTCGTGTAGCACGCGCCGACGGCCTTGAGAAAGTGGGCGTCGCTGCCGCCCACCTCGGTCAGGTGGTAGCGCTCGCGGTTCAGCCGGCGCGCCTTCTCAGCGCTCACACGCGCCGCGGGGCTGCCGCTTGTCGTGTCGATGGCGTCGAAGTAGACGCCGTCGCTGCCCTCGCGCAGGATGTGCTCGATCGTGCGCTGCCCTATGCTGCGGGTGAGCCAGCTCATGGGGTGGGGGATGACGCAGAGGCCGCCCTGCCGGTGGATCGCCTCCACCGTCGGCGCGAGCGGCTTCAGCGCAGGCACAGGTTCTTCGATGTACAGGGCAAGCAGATGGCCTTCGAGCGTGGTCACTTCTTCGCCTACAACCACCTCGAACCGGTAGCGGCCACGCGCCAGCGCCTCACGCGCCTGGAAGGCCGCGCGCAGGTCGTCGTGTTCCGTCACGGCGATGACCGCGAGGTCCGTGCGCTCCTCCACATAGGCGAGCAGCTCCGGAATCTCGGCCATGCCGTCGCCCAGGGCGGTGTGGACGTGTAGGTCAGCTTTGCCCACGTGGCTTCGGGGCTATTGTACCGCACCTGAGGGAGCGACCGGTTCGGGCTCCTTCCAGATCGGCTCCAGCACCGCCCACTGGCCCGGATCGGCCCGCAGGCGCGCTTCGAACATGACCAGGAGGCGCCTGGCGTTCGCGCGCACGTCTTCGTCAAACGTGCCCGTCCGCACCACCTCCATCGGCGGTCCGATCACCGCGCGGAAGCGATACCCCTCGATGCGCCAGGACCATGCCGGGAGGAGGTCGGCGCCAGTGCGCAGCGCCAGGTCGACGGCGCCCAGCGGAATGCGCGTCTCCGCGCCGCAGAACTGCATCGGCACGCCCGTGCCGCCGACGTCGCGATCGAGCAGGATCGCGACGATGCCGCCGCTCTTCAGGCGGCGCATCGCCTCCTTCACGGCGCCGAAGCTCACGGTGCGGTTCACGTGACCGTGCCGCGAGCGCAACCAGTGAGTGAAGTCCGACAGCGCCTTTGGCTGGAGCGGCTCCGTGAGCGCGTAGACCGAGATGCCGACCGCCGCCAGCCCTTGCACCGTGATCTCCGGGCTGCCGAAGTGCGCGCTCACCACCACCGCGCCCCGCCCCGACGACTGCGCCTCGCGCAGGTACTCCAGTCCCTCCAGCTCCAGCTCTTCGTCGTAGAAGCGTTGCACGTTCACGTGCGGGACGTGGATCAGATCGGCGTAGTAACGAGTGGCGTTGCGGAAGACCTCACGCGCGGCCCGCCTCACCTCGCGATCGGACGCCTCCGGCCCCATCACTTGGCGCATGTTCGCGATCACGCCATCTCGAGTGCCGCGCCGGGAGAAGTAGGCGCCGTCGCCCACGAAGTGCGCGATGCCGTAGAGGACGCGGAGCGGCAGCCAGCCGAGCAGCACGTAGGCGAGACGGAGCACGTAGTACTTCCACATGACTCGTCTTAGCCGAAGAGGCGCTTGGTCGCCAGGTCCGCGCCGGCTCTGAGCGCGCGCAGCTTCTCCCACACGACCTCTTCGGCGACCTGGCCGAGGCCGGCCGCCGTATCGAAGCCGCAGTCCGTGCCAGCCAGCACCCGCGTTGGGTCTCCGACAGCCTGCGCCACGCGCTCGATCCGGTCCGCGACGACCTCGGGGTGTCCGACGAAGTTGGTGAGGGTATCGATCACGCCCGCGACGAGGAGCATGCCGTCGGGCAGCGGAGCGCGTTCGAGGCAGCGCCATTCATGGGCGTGGCGCGGGTTGGCGAACGGGATCACCAGCGCGCCGACGTTCGCGTGGTAGAGCAGCGAGAGCACGTCATCCAGCGGGACGTCCAGATGGTGCGGACCTTCGTAGTTGCCCCAACAGACGTGCAACCGCACCTGCTCGCGAGGGATCCCCGCGATCGCCCGGTTCAACGCCTCCACGTTCGTCTCCACGAAGCTGCGGAACTCCGCGAGCGACCGGTCGGCGAACGAGATGTGGCGCTCCATCGCCAGATCGGGACAGTCGAGCTGCAGCACCAACCCCTGCGAGGCGATGTACTCGTACTCAGGCCGTAGCGCCTCGGCGACAGCGAAGACGTAGTCGTCGTACGTTGCGTAGTGCTCGTTCAGCATGCCCGCGGCGACGATACCGGGCGAGGCCGCGGTCATGAACGACTCGACGAAGCCCACCTCCTGCTCGCCCAGGACTCGCGCGTAGCGGGCGCACTCCTGCTCGATCGGCCCAAGGCCCGTGTGCCGCACTTCGCCCACGGCCTTCGGGGCCCGCAGGACGCTCACCATGGTGCGTGAGAACTCCGGCAGCTTGAGCCGCACGAAGCTCTGGAACGTCACGATGTCGCGGGGCATGGCGCGGTCACTCTCTCCGTCATAGCCGCTTAGCCTGTGCTGGACGTACGTGAAGAAGCTCTCGCGCCCCTGTTCGCCGTCGTTGCCGATGTCGATGCCCGCTTCGAGCTGGCGAAGGACGGCGCGCCGGCTGCCCTCGACAACTTCTCGCTCCAGGGTCGCCTCGTCGACCGGCTCGCGCTTGCTCAGCGCCACCATCATCTCCACGAGCGCCGGCGCGCGCGGCAGGCTGCCCGTGTGCGTGGTGAGGATCCGGCTCGCACTTCGCTCCATCGCGCGCGGTGTTAGCTCAGGTGTGCCACCGAAGCGGGCTCCGGCGTCTCTTTAGCAAGTCGCGACTCGCGCCAGAGGGAGTGGAAGACGTACCACTGGTCCGCGTGCTTCCGAACGAGCGGCTCCAGCGCGTGCATGATCCGCTGCGTCAGCTCGCGCACGTCGCGCTCTTCGTCGCCGGTCGGTTCGTATCGGGCGGAACGAATGTCCACCACGGGCCGGATGATCGTGTCGCGCTGCGGGTCGCGCAGGACAATCGCTGGCACCACCCAGGCGCCGGTCCGTAGCGCGAGCCGCGCCGGCGCCGACGACACTTCGGCCTGGCCGCCCATGAAATCGACAGTGATCCCCTGGCCGGCGGCCGGCACGTCGATGAGCATCGCCAGCATCTCGCCTCGCTTTAGCGCCCGGAAGACGCCGGGCCCCACGCGCTCTGCCGGAATCACCTTCATGCCCAGCTTCTCCCGCGAGCCGTGTATCAGATCGCGCATGCGCGGGTAGCTGAAGCTCTCGGCGATCGCGTTGATGGGGTAATCATACGTCGCGAGCACCGCCGCGCCCAAATCCCAGACCCCGAAGTGCATCGTAACCATCAACACCCCCCGCCCGCTCTCAATCGTCTCATCCAGGTCCGTCCACTGAGCGAAGGCGACGCGCTGGCGCACCTCCTCGCGCTTGACCTGGGGGAAATGGATGAAGTCGATGACGAACTTGCCGAAGTTGCGGAACGCCCGCCGCGCCACGATCTCCGCCTCTTGCGGGTCGTTCGTGTCCAGCGCCCAGGCGAGGTTCTCCTTCAGCGCCCGGCGCTGCTTCGTGAAGAAGTGATAGCAGACCGAAGCAACCGCGGCGGCAACGCGGTAGCCCAGCCACAACGGCAAAGGGCGGGTGAGGAAGATCGTCAGCCGGAACAGCCAGTAGACGACCAACCGCTATGCCTCGGCGATGAACGCCTCCACCATCTCGCGCGCGTCGTCATCACGATGCTGAACGGGCGGCGACTTCATGAAGTACGCAGACGGCCCCTCCAGCGCGCCCGAGATGCCCCGGTCCAGCGCCACCTTGCAGCAGCGGATCGCGTCGATCACCACGCCCGCCGAGTTCGGGCTGTCCCACACCTCCATCTTCACCTCGACGTTCAGCGGCACGTTGCCGAAGGTTGTCCCCTCCAGCCGGATGTAGGCCCACTTCCGGTCCAGCAGCCACGGCACGTAGTCGCTGGGCCCGACATGAATGTCGCCCATCGGCATCTCATAGTCTAGCTGGGACGCCACGGCGTTCGTCTTCGAGATCTTCTTCGATTCCAAGCGCTCCCGCTCCAGCATATTGAGAAAGTCCGTGTTACCGCCAAAGTTGAGCTGGTAGGTGCGGTCCAAGAGCACCCCGCGGTCGCGGAAGAGCCTCGTCAGCATGCGATGGACGATCGTGGAGCCCACCTGCGACTTGATGTCGTCGCCCACGATAGGCAGGCCCAGCTCCTTGAACCGCCCCTGCCAGTAGCCCTCCCGGGCGATGAACACCGGGATGCAGTTGACGAAGGCGCAGCCCGCCGCCAGCACCTGCTCCACATACCACTTGGTCGCCGTCTCCGAGCCGACGGGCAGGTAGTTCACGACCACGTGGGTGTCCGTATCGCGCAGGATGTTCACAATGTCGTGCGTCGACCCGGGCGCCTTGTGGATCACGCCCGAGAGGTACTTGCCGAGCCCATCGTGGGTCATGCCCCGCGAGACGCGCACGCCCAGCTTCGGGACCTCGGAGAACTGGTAGGTGTTGTTGGGTGGCGCGAAGATCGCCTCTGACACGTCCTTGCCCACCTTGTTCGCGTCCACGTCGAAGGCGGCGACGACGTTGATGTCGCGCACGTGATAGCCGCCGAGCTCGACGTGCATCAGGCCGGGAACGGACTCGTCCTTCCCCGCGTCCCGGTAGAAGTGGACGCCCTGCACCAGCGACGACGCGCAGTTCCCGACTCCGATGAGCGCCACGTTCACCGGCCCGCCGCCATTCGGCCCGGCGGCCCGCTGCGCCAGCGCGGTCCTTGTGCCGCCGTTCGTCGCGAACAGCTCGGCTTCGGCGATGCCGAGCGTCTCGGCCACGCCCTTTTTGAAGCGCTTGCTCGGCGACTTGCCGCCTGACTTTACCTGGGAGAGGTACGTCTCGCTGAAGTTGTAGCCGCGCTGCCGCAACTGCTCCACCAGCCAGCGCTGCTTGTGTCCGCGCTCCGCCAGCACATCGAAGAGCTTTCCACTCATGTAACCCACCTCCGGTCAAGTTTTCCTTACCAGACTCAGGGTAAGGCCGGGGGTCAGGGCCGTCAAGAGTAAATCTTTCTTTACCAACGCGCACCCTGCCGGGCGCCGATGAGGGTGGCGCGCGTGCGCCACCCTCATCGAAAAACGCGGAGTGTCGTGTCGGCTAGCCCTTGCCGATGCGGTACATCTGTGTGCCGCACACCGGGCACTTGCCCCGCGTGGCCGGCTTGCCGTTCTTCATCGTCACCTGTTGCGCGTCCTGCATCTCCCGCTGGGTTCGGCACTTGAGACAATACGCCTGCATCTGGAAGTCTCCTCCCTTTCCGTGCTGCGCAGGAGAGCAAGCCCTCCTGCTTTGCTGAGCGACCCTCGTCGCGTCCTGCTCGACGTGCGTGCCCTGTGAGGGCTTGGTTGATATAGCCGCCTGCGGCGGCAGGCCAGATTCAGTTAGCTAGAATCATAGCCCTTTTCAAGCCCGTGTCAAGGGAGGCTGGATACGAATTTACGCACTACTTTCTACAGCGGAGCGAAGACTTTCTCCGGCTGCCACCGTTCGGCGCCGCGATAACGCAGGATCGCGAGGAACTCGCCGTCGCTTGAATAGGCCCGGCAGAGCGCTTCGGCATCAGGCTCGCCCCGCTCCATCCGCAGCGGTTCCAGGAGCACCAGCCGCCCGCAGCGCACATCTAGAACGTGCTCGCCTTCGAGCAGCGCCGCCTGCCACGACTCAAGGACACGGTCCGGCGGCAGCAGCAGCTCTCGCCATGTGTCCGCTCGCACCGCCGACTCGAACTCATCGAGATCTATCGTGTCCTCAAGCGTGAACGGCCCGCTGCGCAGGCGCGTCAGCGCCTCCAGGTGACCGCCGCAGGCCAGACGCTGGCCGAGGTCGTGGGCGATACTGCGCACGTAAGCGCCCCGCCCGCATTCGATCTCGACCTCCACCAACGGCGGGTCGAAGCGCAGCAGCTCGATGCGGTACACGTTCACCGTTCGCTCCTCTCGAGGCGCCTCCTTGCCTTCCCGCGCGTAGCGATAGAGCGGCTTGCCGGCGTGCTTCAGCGCGCTGTACATCGGCGGGAGCTGGCGGATCGGGCCCACGAAGGCGAGCAGCGCCTCCTCCACATCGGCCTGCGTGACGCGGCCCGGGTCGGCCGTGGCGACGACAGCGCCCTCGCTGTCGTACGTGTCGGTCGTCACGCCCAGGCGAACGGTGCCGCGATACGCCTTCGGCGAGTCGACCAGGTACTCGACGATACGCGTGGCGCCGCCCAGGCACACCGGCAGCACGCCGTCCGCGATCGGGTCCAGCGTCCCGGCGTGGCCCACGCGCTTTACGCCGGTGAGCCGCCTCACAAGCGAGACGACTGCGAACGACGCCTTGCCCCGCGGCTTGTTGATGTTGAGGATGCCCTGGGTCACGGCTGAGGCTTAGCTGCGACCTTCGCGCGTCTGGTCCAGGAGCGAGAGGATGCGCGCGCCGCGCTCGATCGAGTCGTCGGCCAGGAAGGCCAGCTCCGGCGTTCTGCGAATGGTCAGCCGCTTGCGCAGCTCGCGCTCCAGGAAGTGCGCCGCCGCGTCCAGCGCCTTGAACGTGCCGGTCTTTTCTTCGTCTGTGCCGAGGACGCTCACGTAGACCTTCGCGTGGCGGAAGTCGGGAGAGATGTCCACCTCAGTAATCGTAACGAGCCCGCCGACGCGTGGGTCCTTCATCTCGCGGAGGAGCAGATCGCTGATCTCCTCACGGAGCAGGTCGTTCACGCGTTCCGTCCTGCGGCTCATGGGAAGCACCTCCGACTGCGGATGGTCAGGTAGACGGCGTGGAGACCGAGCGCCCTACGCGCGAGCCGTGCTCAGCTCGCGCCGGTAAAACTCCAGGACGTCGCCCTCCTGGAAGTCGGTAAAGTCGTCAAGCGTGATGCCGCACTCGAAGCCGGTCTGCACCTCGCGGGCGTCCTCCTGGAAACGGCGGAGGGCCGCGATCTTCGTGTCAGCCAGCACCTGGTCGCCGCGTTGCACTCGGACCAGATCGCTCCGTGTGATCGTGCCGTCGCGGACGTAGGCGCCCCCGACCTGGTTGCGACGCCGGATCTGGAACACCTGGCGCACCTCTGCGTGCGCGGTCACGACTTCCACGTAGACCGGCTCCAGCAGGCCCTGCAGCGCCTTATCCACGTCCTCTGTGATGTGATAGATCACGCTGTAGTGGCGCAGGTCAATGCCCTCTTGCTCGATCAAGCGCTGGGCGCCCGGCTCGACCGGCGTATTGAAGGCGATGATGATCCCCTTGGAAGCGACCGCGAGCATGGCGTCCGACTCCGTCACCGAGCCCGATGCACCGTGGATCACCTTCACCCGCACCTGCTCGTTGCTCAGCTTCTCCAGCGACTGCCGGATCGGCTCGATGCTGCCCTGCACGTCGGTCTTCAGGATCAGGTTGAGGTCCTTCACTTTGCCGGCGCTGATCTCGCCGAAGAGCGTATCGAGAGTCACGCGCGGCTGGTTGTGGAGGGCCGCCGCCTCGCGCTCGCGCAGGCGCAGGAGCACGATCTGGCGGGCGGTCTTGTCATCGGCGACCACATTCAGCGTGTCGCCGGCGCGAGCGACCTCCTGCAAACCCAGGACGGCCGCCGGCTCAGCCGGGCCGGCCTCCTTGATGCGCCGCCCATGCTCGTTGAACATCGCCTTGACGCGACCCCACGTCTCGGCCACGACCGCCACGTCGCCGACGTGAAGCGTGCCGGTCTGCACCAGCACCGTAGCCGTCGGCCCGCGCGAACGGTCCATCTCGGCCTCGATCACCACGCCTACGGCCGGCCTGTTCGGGTTCGCCTTGAGCTCCAGCACCTCCGAGGCGACCAGGATGTTCTCCAGCAGCTCCGGGATGCCCTCGCCTGTCTTCGCCGACACGCCGACGCAGATCACGTCGCCGCCGTACTCCTCGATGTTCAGGCTCTGCTCGGCAAGCTGTTGCTTGACGCGGTCGGGCTTGGCGCCCTCAAGGTCGATCTTCGTTAGTGCAACGACGATCGGCACGCCCGCGGCTCGAGCGTGGTCGATCGCCTCCATCGTTTGAGGCATGATCCCGTCGTCCGCAGCGACCACCAGCACCGCGACGTCCGTGACGCGCGCGCCTCGTGCGCGCATCGCTGTGAACGCCTCGTGGCCGGGCGTGTCGAGGAAGCTGATGCGCTGGCCGTTGACGTCGACCTGATAGGCGCCGATGTGCTGAGTGATACCCCCCGCCTCGCCCGCGGTCACTTTCGTCTTGCGAATAGCGTCCAGGAGGCTCGTCTTGCCGTGATCGACGTGGCCCAGCACCGTCACTACCGGCGGCCGGTGCGAGAGCACAGCGCCCTCTTCCTCTTCGATGCGCGTGCTCGGGCGTTCCGCCTCATCGGCGGCGACGGGCACGATCTCCTCGGTGCTCTCCTCCTGCGGCTCGTAGCCCAGGTCGTGCGCCACGATCGCCGCCGTCTCGAAGTCGATGCTCTGGTTGATCGTCGCCATCACCCCGTTCTTCATCAACTCCTTGATCACCTCGACGGGGGAGATGCGCATGAGCTCGCCCAGCTCCTTCACGGTGAGAACGCGCGGGATCTGGATAGCCCGCGTGCCGTTCGTCTCCTGGACAACCGGTGGTGGCGGTGGCGCCTGGGCCGTCCGCCGCTTCGGCGGCCTGTTACGTTGTGGACGTCGCGTTGCCATACCTATCCCGCGACAGGGGCCGGCGCAAGGCGCTCGGCGTGGCGCGTAAGCTCCTCTCGTACCCGCTGTGAAATCGTGACGCGTAGCGCGCGCCCCAGCCGGTCCTTTTGCAGCGCCGCCTCCCAGCACTCCTGGCGAGCGCAGATGTACGCGCCGCGACCGTTTCGCTTGCCCGTCTCATCCACCTCCACGGCGCCTTCAGGTGTGCGCACGACTCGTATGAATTCGCGCTTGGCGCTGGTCGCGCGGCAGCCGACGCAGGTGCGCTGTGGGACGTGCTTCGGCCGGGCTGGCGTCGCTGCGCTAGTGGATCGCGTAGTCAAACTCTTCGTCGTCCTCTTCTACCGCGACGCGCTTCGGCCGCTTCGCCTTCTTCGGCTTGGCCGCAGCCTTCGCCTCGTCTTCGTCCTCGGGCTTCGTCGCCTTGGCCCTCTTCGCCTGCTCACCAGCGGGCAGCACTTCCTCGGCGAAGCGGATCTGCGGCTTCGCCGGCTCCGCCTCGGCGGGCGTGGCGTCATCGGCGACAGGCGCAGGCTCGCGGTCCGCGATAATCTGCTCCTCGCTCACCTCTCCGAAGGAGAGCACCGCCTCCTCCTCAGGCGTCAGCGGCTTCGCTTCCAGCGCGGCGGACGTAGCCGCCTCTGCCTCGACGGGCGCCGGCGGCTCTTCGACGACCGGCGGCCGGATCGCCGCCTCTGGGTGCTCGGCGATGTACTCCTCGTACGCCGATTGGCTCTTGATATCGATGCGCCAGCCGGTCAGCTTGGCGGCGAGGCGGGCGTTCTGGCCTTCCTTGCCGATGGCGAGCGAGAGCTGACGGTCGGGAACGACCACCTCAGCCGTATTCGTGGCCTGATCGATGCCGACTTCCATCACCTGCGCCGGACTGAGCGCGTGCGCGACGAGTCGCGAGGCCTCCGGGTCCCAGAGCACCACGTCGATGCGCTCGCCGTTGAGCTCGTTCACGACGTTCTGGATGCGCAGGCCGCGCAGGCCGACGCAGGCGCCCACCGGGTCGACGCCATCCTGGTTCGACCAGACGGCGACCTTGCTCCGGAAGCCGCCCTCCCGAGCGATCGCCTTGATCTCCACGGTCCCCTTAAAGATCTCCGGCACCTCTAGCTCAAAGAGGCGCCGGATCAGGTTCTTGTGCGTGCGAGAGACCACCACCTGGGGGCCCTTCGCCGCCTTGTAAACCTCCAGGACGTAGAACTTATGGCGCTGGCCAGGTCGATAATGCTCGGCGCGTACCTGTTCGGCGGGCGGCAGCACCGCCTCGGCCTTGTCGAGCTCGACAATGACGTTGCGACCTTCCATGCGCACGACCTCGCCCGAGACGATATCGCCCTCCTGGCCCGAGTACTTCTCGAAGACCACGTCGCGTTCCGCCTCGCGGAGCCGCTGCAGCACCACCTGCTTCGCCGTCTGCGCCGCGATCCGGCCTGAGGTCTGGGCGGCGACTTCGGTATCGATGTGCTCGCCCATCTGGATGCCCGGCTTCATCCGCCGCGCCTCCTCCAGGACGAGCTCCGTGCGCGGGTCAGTGATCTCCTCGACCACTGTCTGCCGTTTGAAGACGTGCGTCGCGCCCGTGGTCGGATCGATCTTCACCACGACGTTCGCCGTAGCGAGGTCATCCTTCTTGTAGGCGGAGGCGAGGGCGGTTTCGACCGCCTCGAAGACGACCTCCTTCGGGAGGTTCTTCTCCGCCGCCAGTTGCGTGATGGCGATCAGGAATTCATTCTTCACTTGTTCGTACCTCCAGCGAGGAACGCCCGGGGCCATCTGAACAAAAAAGTGGGTCGCAACCCACTTCTTGAGAAGTGCTCCGGTCGGCCTCACTATAGCACGACGCCTTGAGGCCTCGCAAGGCGGCGTACTCGCCCGTAACATCCCGCGCGCCTGGGTGGATAGAACAGGCGAACCCGATGGACAGGAGCGTTTCTCCTGCCAGGGAACGGAGGTGCCACATGCCGCAGGACGAACCACAATCCGAACCACCGATGTCGTCGAACCCGATGACCCGCCGCTTGCTCGCCGGCGCCCTCGCCGCGCTGCTGGTGGGCGTGCCGACCATCGGCGTGCTCGCCGCCAGCGACCCCGCCGGCGTCCGCTCCTCGGTCGGCGACATGGTACGCCCCAAACAGGACGACGACCACGATGACTTCGACGACCTCGGCATCGACCCCACGCCGGACGGCGACGGCTCCCTCTCGCCGCCCGCCGGGGTCGACCCGACAGCCACGATGACCACGAAGCCAACCGACGTCGTGACGGCGGAACCGCCTGCAACAGACGTGCCGGACGGCACTGCCACGCCGCCGCCGAACGACGACTCGCCTGACAGTCCGGATTCGGTCGACGGCGACGACTCGCCGGACAGCCCGGACTCCGCCGATGGCCCCGATTCGCCCGACGAGGACAACAGCGGGTCGGGTAACGCCGACGATGGGGATGACGACGATGACCACTCAGGCCCCGGCGACAACAGCGGCCCGGGCAACGACCACGACGACGGCGATGACGATGATCACGATGACGAGAACGCCGACTAAGGGCCGGTAGCCGGCCATCGGAGAAGTCCGGGTGACCGCTCCACTCACCCACGCGCCCGAGCTTGCGCCTCTCCCCACCGATGAGGCGCTGCCCGGGCTTCTCCATCTCCTCGACCCCGACTGGGTGTGGGAGCGTTACTGTGCGACCTTCGGTGAACCCGACGAGGCGCCGGATCGCATTCGACCGCTCCAGCTCCTGTACCGGCAAGGCCGGCGCGCCCTGCTGGCCTACGCGGCCGAGCGTCGCTGGGACCAGTGGGTCGTCGAAGAGCAGTTCGCCATCGAGCTGCGCGCGAGGCACGGCGAGCGCGTCTTTCGCTATCCGGACGACCCGTACCTGCCGGGCCTTGCGCGCGCCGCCTCCGCTGCCGACGCCCAGACACTGCTGACGCAGCACGTCTCGCTACATCCGCAGCGCCTCAACGTCGAGCTGCTCCGATACCGGCCCGGCAACCGCGCAGTCCTGCGCCACATCGCGGGCTGGCGGCGCGGCGGGGCGCCGGAGCTCACGCTCTACGCGCGGGCGATGCCACCCAAGCGCATCGGCAGGCTCATTCGCGCGGCCGAGATCGTGCGGCACTCAGGATTCGCGCTGCCCGAGATAATCGGGTGCTGGGAGGAGGGCGGCGTCGCGTGGCTCACGAACGCCCCCGGCGAGACCGTACGCTCGCTCATTCGCGCAGGCACGCCTCCGCGCCCAGGAGCCATCATCGAACCGCTGGCGCAACTCTGGGCAGTGCCGCTCTCGTCGGAATCGAATCGCGGTTTCGATTTGCCTGGTTCGTTTGAATGGACGGAGCGCCTCCTTTCGTGCGTGCTGCCCGAGGGCGACGCGCACGAGACGTTACGCCTCGTCGCCGATCGCCTGCGACCGTTCGCGGGGAGCTGGCGTCCGACCGCCCTCGCCCACAACGACTTCTACGACGACCAACTCGTGTTAACGCCGGCAGGCACGTTAGCCCTCGTCGACTTCGAGGAGGCAGGGCCCGGCGATCCGCTGTTAGACGTGGGCAACCTGCTCGCGCATCTGCGCTGGATGAGCCGTTCTGGCGCAAATGCCGAGGCCTGCGCTGCGTACCACCAGCGCTTTCGAGCGGCCGCCCTCCAACGCTTCGGTTGGAGCGAGCACGACCTCGCCCTGCGCGAGGCCTTCGCGATCTTTCGCCTCTCGACGAACCCCTTCCGCCAGCTCCGCCGCGACTGGCCGCTGGCCGTCCAACAGGGCCTTGAGCTAGCGCTGGAGACGCTAGACGAAGCGTAAAGCCAGCTAGAAAAGGCGCTTGCGGCGGCGTTCCGAGAACGGCTCGTAGCCGAGCGCCTGCCACACGTCGCGTCCCAGCTCGTTTGCGACGATGACGTTCAGCTCGATCTCGGACGCGCCCTGCTTGCGGAGCCACGCTTCAGCCGCGTCGACCAGCCGGGAGCCGATGCGCCGGCCGCGCAGGTCCGGCTTCAGGTAGACGTTGTCGATGTTGCCGAGCTTGCCCTCGAAAATCGTGTCGGTGGTCTCGGTCACGTGCCCGCTAAGGAAGCCCATTGCGCGACCACCGGCGCGCACGAAGAGCAGCAGCCCGCTACCGGTACTGAGCACAGGCGCCATCTCGGCCTTTATGTGCTCCTCCCAGTCCGGTGAGAGCTTCTGGCCCGTTAGCGGTTCGTGGTAGTCGATCAGCTCCCGCAGCAAGCCGCGGAGCTCAGGCCAGGCCCGTTCGAGGTTGGCCTCTTCGGTGATTTCGACATCGTCGCCGGCCACCCTTCGCTCCGGCTAGTGACCCGGCGGCGCCTGCGAGAAGTCCGGCACGTCGACGTGCTTGCGCAGCGCCGCCATCACCTCCGTCTCGATCTCCTTCAGACCCGCCTCAGACTTCGACTCGAAGCGCAGCGTGAGGTTCGGCCCCGTGTTCGAGGCGCGGATCAGCGCCCAGCCGTCCGGCCACTCCGCGCGAATGCCGTCGATCTCTAGCGCTTCGTGACGCTGGCGCAGCTCGCTCGCCACGTTATCCACAACCGACCACTTCCGGTCGTCCGCGCAGGGGACGCGCAGCTCCGCACTGGTGTACCAGCGGGACATGCCCTGCAGGTGCTCCGAAAGCGGCATCTCGGTTTCGGATAGGTATGAGAGCAGCTTGCACGCGGCGAAGAGCGCGTCGTCGGCGTAGAAGTTCTCCTGAAAGAAGATGTGTCCGCTCGCCTCGCCGGCCAGCGGCGCTTCCTCTTCCCGCATCTTCAGCTTGATGAAGCTGTGGCCCGTCTTCCAGATGATCGCCTCGCCGCCGTGCGCCCGGATGTCGTCCACCACCGGCTGCGACGTCTTCACGTCCATGATGATCTTCGCGCCGGGCTGCTTCGCGAGCAGCGCGCGCGCCAGCAGCATCAGGATGTAGTCCGCCTCGTGCCGCTCGCCGTGCTCGTCGATCACGCCGATGCGGTCGCCGTCGCCGTCGAAAGCGAGGCCCAGCTCCGCGCCCGTCTCCCTCACCTTCGCCTGCAGGTCGACGACGTTCTCCGGCATCTGCGGGTCGGGCAGGTGGTTCGGGAAGTTGCCGTCCAGCTCCGTGTACAGCTCGAACAGCTCGCAGCCCGCGTCGCGAAGGAACGGCGGCGCGTACAGCCCGGCGACACCGTTGCCCGTGTCGACGGCGATGCGGAACGGACGCGTCAGCCGCGCCGCCTGCTTCAACCGCCCGAAGTACTCCGGCTTCACCTCGCGCAGCTCGATGCGCCCGTCACCGGTGCGGAACTCGCCGGAGTCGATGATCGCCTTCACCTTGAGGATCTCGTCTCCCGCGACCGGCCGCGCGCCTTCGCCGACGAGCTTGAAGCCGTTCTCGTCCTTCGGGTTGTGGCTGCCGGTGACGTTGATCCCGCCGGGCAGCTTCCAGTTGCCGACCGCGAAGTAGAGCGCCGGCGACGTGCTCATGCCGATGTCGTAGACCGTGCAGCCCGCGGAGACGAGGCCGCGCATGAGCGCGCCCTTCAGCTCCTCGCCGGTGAGGCGGTTGTCCCGCCCAACTGCGATCTCGCTGCGGCCGCTGAGCTTCGCGATGTAGGTGCCGAAGGCCTTGCCCAGCAGCTCCGCCACCTCGGTCGTGATCGCGGGGCCTACTTTGCCCCGAATGTCGTAGGCGCGAAAGATATCTGGATCGATCGCCATTGAATCTCCTTCCTTGGATGCTCCGTCGATTATACTACTAGCGCTCCGATGGCAGAGAACGAACGCGTCGGCTTCATCGGGCTCGGCATCATGGGCCGGCCCATGGCGCGCAACCTGCTCAAGGCAGGTTACCCCCTCGTCGTCTGGAACCGCAGCCGGCCCGGCATCGACGCGCTGGTCGGCGAGGGCGCTGAGGAGGCGGAGTCGCCCCGCGCCGTCGCCGAACGCGTCAGCGCCGTCATATCGATTCTCGGCGACTCGCCGGACACGGAACAGGTCGCGCTCGGCGAGCGCGGCATCGTCGCGGGCGCCCACGAAGGCCTCATCCACATCGACATGTCCACCATTTCGCCCGCAGTCACGCGCGCCATCGCCGCCCGCCACGCCGAGGCCGGCGTCGAGATGATCGACGCGCCGGTGAGCGGCGGAGAGCAGGGCGCCATCGACGGCACGCTCTCGATCATGGCCGGCGGCAAGCCGGACGTCTTCGAGCGCTGCCGTCCGCTCTTCGAGGCGATGGGCCGCACCATCGTCTACTGCGGCCCGACCGGGTCCGGGCAGGTCGTCAAGCTCTGCAACCAGGTCGTCGTCGCCCTGAACAACCTCGCGATGAGCGAGGCGCTCGTGCTCGCCGCCAAGGCCGGCGTCGAGCCGGCGACGATGGTCGAGGCAGTGAGGGCCGGCGCGGGCTCGTCGTGGGCGCTGCAGAACCTCGCGCCTCGCATCCTCGCCGGCGATTTCAAGCCCGGCTTCAAGGTCGCACACCAGCAGAAGGACCTGCGGCTGGCGCTGGAGCTGGCGCACCAGGGCTCGGCGCCGCTGCCCGGCACAGCGCTCGTCCACCAGCTCTTCGCAGCCCTCGAAGCGGAAGGTCTCGGCGAGGCCGGCACCCAGGCGCTGGTGAAGGCGCTGGAGAAGCTCGCGAACACATCTTTGCGCGGAAGTCCCGCGGAGGAGTAGGACTGTCGATCTCGCTCGATCTCATTCGTCGGCATGGTGAAACGTACACAGATCGAAGGAGGTCGACATGCCAGAGTTTGTGATGTTCATTGCTGAGGACAAGGAGCTGCGGGCGAAGCTGAGTGATGAAGCCTTCGCCACCAGCTTCAAGAAGTTGAGCGCCTGGTTCAAGAAGCACGCGCGGGCGGGCAGCATCGTGACGAGCGGCGGACCCAGGATCGAGCGTTCGAACGCCAGGACCGTTCGCGTTGACAGCGGGACCGTCACCATCACCGACGGCCCGTTCGCCGAGACCAAGGAGCTGATCGGAGGTGACGCCCTGCTGGACGTCCCGACATGGATGTTGCGGTCGAACTCGCGAAGTCGTGGCCGGGCCTGCCTGTCGCGCTCGAGCTGCGTCCCGTGATTGCCGGCTGACCCCCGGGCCGCGCCCGCTGTGCTATCCTACGCTCGTGAGCGAGCACGCCCCGGTCGCCGAGCGCCAGCCGGTGACGCAGGAAGCAGCGACAGCGCCTGACGCGGAGCCGCCTCGACCCCCCCTGACGCGCCGCCTCCGCCGCGACGCCGCCTTCTTCCTCATCGCCATCACCGTCATTGTGCTGGACCAGGTGACGAAGGCGATCGTGCGGCGAAACCTCGAGATCGGCGAGGCCTGGCCCGAACCCGACATGCTGTTCAACATCGTCTACGTCACCAACAGCGGGGCTGCATTCGGCATGCTCCAGGGGCAAACGCTGTTCTTGGTCGTCACGTCCCTCGTGGGCGTGGCGGCAATCGTGCTGTACTACATCTTCCCGCCGCTTGAGCACGGCCTGCTGCGCGCCGCCCTCGGCCTGCAGCTCGGCGGCGCCGCCGGAAACCTGATCGACCGCGTTCGCCTCGGCGAAGTGACCGACTTCATCAACTTCAGCTTCTGGCCGGCCTTCAACGTCGCTGACGCCTCGATCAGCATCGGCGTCGTCACGATCCTCTGGTTCTTCATCACGATGGAGAGCGAACGACTACGCGATCCGCCCAACGCGGACGCCGCCCGTGACTGACAGCCACGACATCGTCGCCGATCGCTCCGGCGAGCGCCTCGACGTGTTCGTCGCCCGCCGCCTGCCCGAGCTGACCCGCTCCCGCGTCCGCCGCCTGATCGACCTCCATCTCGTCACCGTCGACGGCCGTCCGCCCGCGAAGGCCGGCGTCGCGCTGGAGCGAGGCCAGCGCATCGTCGTCTCGCTTCCTGCGCCCGAACCGTCGACGCTCGAGCCCGAGTCGATCCCGCTCAGCGTCGTCTACGAGGACGACGACATGCTCGTTGTCGACAAGGCGCCGGGGCTCGCCGTGCACCCTTCACCGGGCCACGCCCGCCACACGCTCGTGAACGCCGTCCTCGCGCACTGCCCGGACCTGTCAGGCATCGGGGGCGAAGGCCGGCCGGGCATCGTCCACCGGCTCGACAAGGACACCTCGGGGCTCATCATCGTCGCCAAAAACGACGCCGCCCACCTCTCGCTCGCGCGCCAGCTCAAGGAGCGTCAGGTGGAGAAGACCTACCTCGCCCTCGTCGACGGCCGCGTCGAGCCGCCGGATGGTGAGATCGACGCCGCGATCGGACGTCACCCCGTCCACCGCAAGAAGATGGCCGTCGTCGAACGCGGGCGAGCGGCGCGAACGCGCTACCGCGTCCTGCGCGAGGTCGACGGCAGGTCGCTGCTGGAGGTGCGACCGGAGACCGGGCGCACCCACCAGATCCGCGTCCACCTCGCCCACATCGGCCACCCCATCGCCGGCGACCCGCTCTACGGTCGCGCGCACCCGCTGCTCGAACGGCAGTTCCTGCACGCCCATCGCCTCGCCTTCCGCCACCCGCGCACGGGCGAGCGGATCGAGCTGTCGGCGCCGCTGCCGGACGACCTGGCCCGGGTCGTGAGCGCTGCGCCGACGCGCTGATCCAGGGGCCGGATGTGACAGATCGGGGACTTTATCTTGACACTAGAGGCGTCCTGTTCCTAAGATAGCGCTGACCCGGCGGGCAACGTGACCCCGGCGCGGGCCGGGGCCTTCGACAAGGAGGGTGGCATCGCTGCGAGCGAGTGATAAGCGGGGGGAGTCAGGGTTTGGACGTTGCCAAGAACGCGGGGCGCCCGTCTCCGCTGCCCCGTCCCTGCCGCGTCGGTCGCACCAGCCGATGTCCTCCGCCTCAAAGCTCGGTCTCGGCTCCTCCAGGCTGCCGGCGCCAGGTGTGCAAGCACCGATCTCGACTCTTGGTGGTGCGTCCGCGCGACTGACGAGGTGGCCGGTTTGGCCAAACGGACTTCATTGGAGGACCGCATAGGCGTGCGATTCCAGAACCCCGCCCTTCTGGAGCAAGCGCTTGTCCACAGCTCATACGTCAACGAGAACCCTCAACTTCGCCTGCAGTCAAACGAGCGGTTGGAGTTCTTGGGCGACGCCGTGCTGGGACTTGTCGTTGCCGACGAGCTCTTCGCCAGCTACGAGGACCTGGACGAGGGCAAGCTCACGGAGCTCCGCGCCCACCTCGTCAGGCGTGACACGCTGGCGAAGGCCGCGCGGCGCCTCCGCCTGGGCCACGACCTGCAGCTCGGCCGCGGCGAGGAGGGAGGGGGCGGGCGCCCCCGCCCGACGAATCTCGCCCACGCCTACGAGGCCGTCGTCGGGGCCGTCTTCCTCGATAGCGGCCTTGACGAGGCCCGAGGCTTCGTCACCCGTTCGCTCCAGCAGGAGTTCGGGACCGCCGCCGACCGCGCCTTCCCCGGCGACCCAAAGTCGCGGCTGCAAGAAGTGAGTCAGGCCCGCTATCAGACCACACCCCAGTACCGCCTCGTCAAGGCAGAGGGCCCCGACCACGCCCGCCGTTTCACCATCGAGGTGCTGATCCAGGACGACGCGTGGGGCCGGGGGCGCGGCCGCAGCAAACAGGACGCGGAGAAAGAGGCGGCGCGCCACGCCCTGGAACGCATGGAAGCGGAATCGCACGACGATCAGGCAGGGACGGCCGGCACATGTACCTGAAGCGGCTAGAACTGCGCGGCTTCAAGAGCTTCGCCTCGCCGATCACGTTTGAGTTCGGCTCGGGCGTTACGTGCGTCATCGGTCCCAACGGCTCCGGCAAGACCAACGTCGCCGAGGCGCTCCGCTGGGTGCTCGGCGAGCACGCCAGCCGCGTCATCCGCGCTCGCAAGACCGAAGACGTCATCTTCAGCGGCAGCGCCAAACGGCCTGCGGTCGGCATGGCCGAGGCCGCGATCACGCTCGACAACAGCGAAGCCTGGCTCCCGCTCGACTTCGCCGAAGTCGTCGTCAGTCGCCGCGCCTACCGCAGCGGCGAGAACGAGTACTTCATCAACCAGAGCCGCGTCCGCCTCAAGGACGTTGCCGACCTCTTCCTTAAGGCCCAGGTCGGCCAGAACAGCTACGCCTTCATGGGCCAGGGCCTGGTCGAAGAGGTGCTCACGCTCCGGCCGGAAGACCGGCGAGGGCTGATCGAAGAAGCCGCCGACGTCAAGCTCCACCGCACCAAGCTGGACGAAGCGCACAACCGGCTTCAAGCGACGCGGGACAACCTCGAGCGCGTCGCGCTGCTCGTCGCCGAGATCGCACCCCGTCTGCGCCAGCTCGAACGCCAGGCCGACCGGGCCGGCGCCCACGCCCGCCTCAGCGCGGAGCTGTCGCAGGCGCTCCGCGCCTGGTACGGCGAGCAGTGGCAGGATGCGCAGGAGGCGCTGGCCGCCGCCCGCGCGGCCTGCGACCAGCGCCAGGAAGAGGCCGAGCGCGCCAAGCGCGACGTCGTCGCGGTCGACGAGGGCGCCGGCGCCCTTTCGACTGCGATCGAGGACGGCCGGCGCGAGATCAGCGAGCGCCTGGAGGCGCACCGCGCGCTGGAGGACTACCGCCGCGACCTGCAGCGGCGCATCACGCTCGACGAAGAACGCCTCGCCATGCTCACCAGCCGGCGCGAGGAGCTGACCGGCGAGATCGAGTCGCTCACGAGCGAGCGCGCAGATCTGAGCGCCCTCGTCGCCACGCAACAGGAACGCGCGGAGTCGCTCGAAACGGACCTGACGGCGGCCCGCGAGCCCTCGTCCGTCGACGCTGAGGCGCGGGAGAGCGAGGCGCGGCTCCAGGCGCTGCAGCAGGCGCTGGCGGAGGCCGAGCGTCAGCTCAGGCTCGCACAGGCGCGGCTGAGCGAGCTGGACAGCCAGAGCGCGTCGCTGGAGCGCGAGCGTGAACGGCTTGGCGCCGAGATCGCCGCGTTCGCGGAAGCGCGGCGCGAGCCGCTCGCGCTGCTGAAGGGCTGGGCGCGCGAGTTTGCCCTGCGTCAGCACCGGGCAAGGGAGCTCGGCCCGGCCGTCCAGGACACCACACGCCAGCTCGCCCAGACAGAAGCCCGGCTGCGCGCTGCCGAAGCCAATGTCTCGCGCCACCAGGACGAGTTGCATCGCCTCAGCGTCGAGATCGACTCGGGCCAGGCCCGCCTCGACGCGATCGAGGACCGCGACATCGACCTGCCATCGCCGGACGCGGCGATCAAGGCGCTGCTGGCGCACGGCGGCCTCATGCCTGGTCAGGAGCCGCCGGCCGACAACCGCATCCACAACATGCTCGGCGTGCTGGGCCAGCTCCTGCGCGTGCCCGCCGGCCTGGAGCGCGCCATCGAAGCCGCCCTCGCCGACGCTCTCCACGCCGTCATCGTGGAGAGCCACGAGGACGCGCTTGCGGCCGTCGAGCTGCTCGTGAGCGAAGACCTCGGCCGCGCCACCGTCCTCTCGCTCAACGACGTCCGCGCCGCCCCGCCTGTGAACCTCATGGAGGAACGCGGCGTGCTGGGCGTCGCGTCGGAGCTCGTCAAGTGTGAGCACCGCTACCGGCCGCTCGTCGAGACGCTGCTTGGCCGCACAATCGTCGTGCAGAACCTGGGCACCGGCAAGGCGCTCCTACGCCGCGGCCTGGGCAGCGTCGTTACCGTCGATGGCATCATGCTCCGCCCCATGGGCGCGATGACCGCCGGCAGCGCGAAGGCCGTCCGCACCGCGCTGTCGCATCAGCGCGAGGCCGGCGAGCTGCCGGGCGAGCTGGAGCGGCTGCGCGCCGCCCACGGCGAGACCTCCGCCGCCCTGGAGCGCGAGAAGGCCATCCTCGCGGAGGCGCGCCAGTCGCGCGACAGGCTCGCTACGGACCTCTCCCGCTTGCGCTCCGACCTCGCGCAGGCCGACGACGCGCTGCGCCACCACCGTCCGCGCTTCACCCCGCTCGCCACGCACCTTTCGTCCTCCCGGGCCCGCCGTGGCGACGCCCGGACGGCGCTGGACGAGGCTCGGGCCGCGTTAGACAACGCCAGGCGTGAGGCAGAGCGCGCCCGAGCCGACCTCGTGGAGCACAGCGCAACCGTCGAGCGCCTGCGCGGCGAGATCGAGACGCACGTCGCCGCCCGCGAAGGCGTCCTGCGCGCCGCGTCGGAGCGAAGGGCAGGGCTCGCCGCGCTGGAGAGCGAACAGCGAGCCGTCGACCAGCACCTCGCCACGCAGAACGCCTCGCTCGCGCGCGCTCAGCAAGAGCTGACCCGTCGCGAGGAGCTATCGACCCGCCTCGACGAGGAGCTGCGCGCCGTGCGCGGCCGGCTGGAGGTGGCCCGGCGGGAGCTTGAGGAGAAAGCGCGCGAGGCCGACGTGGCCCGAGAGGAGCTGGAACCCGCGCGCCACGCGCTGGAGCAGATCGAGTCGCGACAGCGCACGATCACCGACGAGCTCGCAGCCGCCCGCGCCAACGCCCTCACCTCGGAGCGGGCTCTCCTTGACGCCGACGCCAGCGTGCGGCTGCGCGAAGAGGAGCTGGCTGCGCTACGCGAGCGCCTCGAAGAAGAGGGCTTCCGCCCGTCGCCGGAAGGCGACGATCTCCTTCCGCCCGAAGAGAGCAGCAACGGCGACCAGCCGCCCGCCTGGCTCACCACCGAGCGGCGCGGCCCGGAGAGCGGCCTGCCACCCGTGCTCGGCGGCGCCGGCGTCGATCCGGTCGCGCTCAAGGAGCACATCGGCGAGCTGCGCGCCGAGATCCGCTCGCTGGGCCCGGTGAACGAGCAGGCGCAGACCGACTACGAGGAGAACCGCGAACGACACGATTACCTCAGCACGCAGCTCACCGACCTGCGCGAGGCCGAGGCCTCGATCCAGGAAGCGATGGTGGAGCTGGAGCGGATCGTCAAGCAGCGCTTTTCGACGACGTTCGAGCAAGTGAACCTGGAGTTCCGCCGCTACT
Organism: Dehalococcoidia bacterium; assembly: GCA_040882355.1. Taxonomy (GTDB): domain Bacteria; phylum Chloroflexota; class Dehalococcoidia; order DSTF01; family RBG-16-68-14; genus JBBEBM01. The sequence goes on from JBBEBM010000072.1 coordinate 28,030, forward strand.
TCGAGACGTTCTTCGGCGGCGGCCAAGCGGAGCTGGTGCTCACCAGGACTGACGACGACAACGGCCTTCCGGGCGTCGACATCCTGGCCCAGCCGCCGCGCAAGCGGGTGCGGACGCTCAACATGCTTTCCGGCGGCGAGCGCTCGCTCACCGCGGTCGCGCTCCTCTTCGCGCTGCTGCACATCCACCCCTCGCCCATCTGTGTGCTGGACGAAGTCGACGCCGCCCTCGACGAAGCGAACGTGGGCCGGTTCACGGGCGCCCTTCGCGAGCTGGCCGAGCGCACGCAGTTCATCATCATCACCCACAACCGCCGCACGATTGAGATCGCCGACACCATCTACGGCGTCTCCATGGGAGAGGACAGCACATCGTCCGTCCTCTCCCTCCGCCTCAGCGACGTCCCCGTCAACTAACGCGGCCTACGTCGGGTAGCACACCTCACCGAACCCGATCACCATCAGCAGCATGTCGCTCAGCGCAACGGCGCCGTCGCCGTCCAGGTCGTACCAGGCGTCGGGCCACGGCTCGTATGCCAGGCGTTCGTCGGTCAGGCCGAAGTGGGTCACTACTGCCGCCATGTCGGCCGCTGTCACAGCGTAGTCGAGCGACCCGAACGGCGCGACATCAGGGCAGTAGCGGGTAACCATGCCGTAGACGCTGCTCACCCACAGGTAACCCAGGTGGAAGCGCTGGTAGACTAGGCAGGTCAGCGCGGGCGCACACACCCCGGGGAACTGGCCGATCTGGTCCTGGAGCGCCAGCCCAATCGACGGCGAGCTGAGCCGCTGCGCGAAGTAGAACGCCGGCCGCACCCAGTACGCATCGCTCACCGCCCAGCGCCCCACCTGGAGACTGCTGTCCTGAAAGCCGGAGGAGTCCAGGTGCAGCCGAAACGTCTGCTCCGCCCCCCAGTGCCCCTGCGCCAGGGTCGGCACCTCATGGACCTGCAGCCGGCAGTACGATCCCGGAGCGCACCCCTGCTGCGTGCCCGTGATGTCCGCCGTCCGGCCAACCACCGCCCACGAAGGATAGAAGGCACCCAGATTGTAGTACCTGGTACGGATCGCCGCGCCCGGAAAGCTGAAGTTGCCCACCACCGAGTTCGTCGAGGTCCCTGCGTCTACCGAGTCGCTCGTCACCGACTGTCCATCGATCGACGCCGGCCGGCTCGGGTTGAACTGAAAGTGCAGGTGGGTGCCGCAGTTGTTCGGCGGCTCGCTCCCGCGCGTGTGGCCCGTCTTGCCCTGCACGCCGAGCGGATCGCCCTGGAGCACGCGGGCGTCCTGCGTCGCGCCTGTCGACGAGAGATGAGCGTAGGTGAGCGTCCGCTCGCCCTGCGATGTGTTCGTCCGCACCTGCACGTAGTTGCCGAAACCGCCGCCATCCTCCGCGTCGCACGTATTCGGATCGTACTGCGACGTGACGGCGGTAATCGTGCCCTCGGCCGAGGCGACCACGCTGTTGTCGCCGATGACGACGTCCCAGGCATTGCCGTGCCCGTTCTCGAACGGGTGCCGCGTCGTCGGGTGGCTCGCGCCGGGGCGATACGGCCACTTGAACTGGTAGCTCTCGTGCGAGGCCGCCGCGTCATCGGGGAGGGCGAGGAGCGCGATCGAAAGGGACACGATCACCAACGCTGCTCTTTCCACGGCTTTGCTGGGAGCGAGGCGTCTCATCGTCGAACCTGCGGCGCGCAGCATGGGTCAGCGGAAGTCGATCGACAGCTTTTCGATGATCGCCTGCGCGACCGCCGGCGTCTGCTCGACGCCAGTGAAGCTCACGTCGAAGCGAACGTAGCCTTCTGCCTCCGACCCATCGCCTGCCAGCGGCACGGCCCCGCGTAGGCTGCCGATCGACGTCGCGGGCGTCGTGTCGAGCGCGCCCCGGTTCAGGCACGCCGGCGTCGCGCGCCCGCTGATCGTCAGATCGAGCGCCTCGCTTGACGTCTGGTTCATCACCAGCACCTCTTGCGCACAGCTCTCTGCGCTCGGCGGGTAGTAGGCCGTGCCTGGCATCGCATCCCAACCGAGCGCCAGGCCGATCAGGCCCGCCGTCTGACCTGATGTCCGAGGGTTGTCGATGTTGACGGCGTCGTCGCCCGCCGTGGCGGTGTAGTCCGCCGGATAGCAGACCGAGAAGCGGTGTTGGGGGTCGTCGTAGGCCAGCCAGCCCGCCGGGCAATCGCTCCGCCCGCCGGACTGCGCCTGGGGCGCCGTTACCGTCCGCCAGGGCGTCGGCCGCGCTACGGACGAGGAGTCGCCGTTGCCGTCTGGAGAGCCGTCAGTCTGAACGCAGGCCGCTACGAGGGCCTGCGCGCATAGGGACAGCACCGCTAGCAGGAGGAGACTTCGCTTCATGCCGGCTCCTAACTGCCAGGCCCGCCCCGCCGTACCCTACCCTACTGAGTCTGGCGGGAGTTGTCAACTCGTTGCCCCCGCCACCCCTCCGCGCTACCATCGAAACGACACTGAACGAAGCAAGGAGGCACCGCGCTGCTCCGATTCTTCCGCCGTTCCACCCAGGTCGAAGCGCCCGAGGACGAGGCCGAAGCGCCCGTCATCGAGGAGGCGCCCGCGCTCGACGCCGAGCTGCAGGAGCGCACCGACGAGGCGCTCGAGCGCACCCGCAAGGGCTGGTTCGGCCGCATCTCCGGCATCTTCGACCGCGGCCGCATCGATGAGGAGCTCTGGGAGGAGCTGGAGGAGGTGCTGATCGGCGCCGACGCCGGCGTCGCGACCACGCAGAAGATCCTCGACAGCGTCCGCGAGCAGGTCGAGAGCGAGCGGCTTAAGGAGCCGGAGGAGGTGCGCGCCGCCCTCAAGCGCACCCTCGTCGAGCTGCTCCAGTCGCCTGAGCCACGCGGCCGGCTGTGGGGCGCGAACGGCGCGCCGCCACCCAAGCCCGCCGTCATCCTCGTGCTCGGTGTAAACGGCACCGGCAAGACCACCACCATCGCCAAGCTCGCGCACGCGTACGCCCGCGAAGGCGAGCGCGTCGTCATCGCCGCCGGCGATACGTTTCGCGCCGCCGCCATCGAGCAGCTTAAGGAGTGGGGCGAGCGCGTCGGCGCGGACGTCGTCGCGCACCAGCAGGGCGCGGACCCGGGCGCCGTCGTCTTCGACGCGCTGGCCGCAGCCGAGAGCCGCGGGGCCGACGCCGTGATCATAGATACGGCCGGCCGCCTCCACACCAAGTTCAACCTGATGGAGGAGCTGCGCAAGCTCCGCCGCATCATCGAGCGCAAGGAGCCGGACGCGCCCCACGAGGTGCTCCTGGTCCTCGACGCGACAATCGGGCAGAACGCCCTCATCCAGGCCCAGGCCTTCGCCGAGGCGGCGGAGGTCACGTCGGTCTGTCTCACCAAGCTGGACGGGACGTCCAAAGGGGGCATCGTCTTCGCCATCTGCGACCAGCTCAAGATCCCGGTGCGCTTCGTCGGCACCGGCGAGCAGGCGGACGACCTGGCCCCCTTCTCCGCTGAGTCCTTCGTTGACGCCCTCCTCCGCTAGCAACCGCCTGAAGCGGGAACGCCGTACTATGTTAGAGGAGCCGCGCTTCCAGCGTTAGGTTCTGGATCGTCATATGTCCGAGACCCTGGTCTGGTGGGTAATGATGCAGGTGGTGGGGCTTGCCGCCCTGCCGCTCTGCCTTGGCCTCTTTCGCCGGCTGCCGGACCGCGGCTACTCCCTCTCGAAGCCCTTCGCGCTGCTCGGCATCGGCTACACCCTCTGGATCCTCAACATCATGCGCATCATGCCGAACACGACGGGCGGCATCGTGCTCGTGCTTCTGCTCTTCGCCGTCGCGTCCGGCCTGCTCGTCTGGCGCCGGCAGGAAGAGCTGCTCAGCTTCGTCCGAAACCACCTCTGGCTCATCGCCGTGACGGAGATCGTGCTCTTCCTCGCTTTCATCACCGCGGCGTATCTCCGCTCCTACGTGGCCGACATCGGCGGTACCGAGAAGCCGATGGACTTCATGTTCCTAAACACGGTCACCCGCGCCGACCACTTCCCGCCGGAGGACGCTTGGCTTTCGGGGTCGAGCGTCAGCTACTACTACTTCGGCTACCTGCTCGTCTCGGTAATGACGCGTCTGGCCGGCCAGGCGACCAGCGTCGGCTTCAACCTCGGCCTCGCGATGATCGCGGCGTTTGCCGTCACCGGCGCGTTCGGCCTCGTCTACAACCTGGCTGCGCCCCGCGAACGGGCCCGGTCCGCAGGCGAGCCTGACGACGAGCCTCGTTCCGAGGCTGAAGGCGACTCGCCAGACCCGAACGCTGTCGAAGGCGCGCCTCCTGCCACTGACGAAGGACGCCCGCTCTGGCGCCCGATGGCCTTCGGTGGCGTCGCGGGCATGCTGCTCGCCGTGATGGGCAACCTGGGCGGCATCCTCGAGTGGATGGCGGCGCACGGCATCGGTTCGACTTCCTTTTGGCGTTGGGCCAACATCAGGGAGGAGGAGCCGCTCACCGCCTACCAGAGCGCCCACTGGTACCCGGACCAGTTCTGGTTCTGGTGGCGCTCAACGCGCATCCTCGACCACGGCGTGGGCATCCACGAGTTCCCGTTCTTCAGCTTCATGCTGGGCGACCTACACCCGCACGTGATGTCGATACCGTTCGTGCTGCTCGCGCTGAGCGCCGCACTCGCCCTCCTCCGCTCCGACGAGCCGCTCGACATCGTGTTCTGGCTGGAGCGGCCCTTCTGGCTCGTCGCGTTCGCCGTGATGCTGGGCGCGCTGGCCTTCATGAACACTTGGGACATGCCGACGATGGCCTTCGTCGTGGTGTTGATGGCCACGGTGCGCAACCGCCTCATCGCCGACCGCTGGTCGTGGGGCATCGCGCTCGACACGGGGCTGTTCGTGCTGCCGCTCTTCGCGCTGGCGATGCTCGCCTACGCGCCGTTCTTCGCCGGCGGCTTCACCAGTCAGGCTTCGGGCTTCACCGCGGAGTCCGGCGACGGCTCCGGCCTCTTCCACATGCTGCTCATCTGGGGCCCCTTCGCCGCGCTGGTGCTGCCGTACGCCGCCTGGCGTCTTGCTCGCGGCGGCACGCCGCTCACCGGCCAGGCCGTGATCGGGGCGCTCTGGCCCGCCGTCTTCATCATCATGCTCTGGGCGGTCTGGGACATCGTGGCGGGCGCGTTTGGCTGGTTGCCGCGTCTCGTCCAGCCGAACGACGCCGTCGACGACCTGCTGACGCGCGTCGGGCATCGCGGCCCTAGCTGGTTCAGCGCGCTCTTCCTCAGCGCTACCCTCACCCTCATCGTCCTCGCCTTCGGCCGCGAAATCGAAGCGACGAAGCGCGAGGGCGAACGCCGCTTGAGCCACGTCTTCGCGCTCGGCCTGGCGATGACCGCCTGCCTGCTCATCCTCGGCACCGAGTTCTTCTTCATCCAGGACACGTTCGGGAGCCGGATGAATACGATCTTCAAGCTCTACTACCAGTCGTGGCTCATGCTCAGCATTGTCGGAGGCTTCGCGCTCTACGAGATGACGACCGGCTGGAGCTTGCCGCGCGTCCGGGCGTCCGGCTCGCCGGGATTTGCAGCGTCGCTCGGCCGCTGGTCGTGGGGTGAGGTCGCTGTCGTCGCCAGCAGCTTTGTCGCCGCGATCGTCGGCATCGCCCTCACCAACGACCTGCTCGGCGGTCTCGTCGGCGCGGTCATGTTCGCCGGCATCGCGTTCGCGATCAGCGGCAGCGCCGTGCTCACTTGGCGCGCCACCGAGAGCCGCTCCGGCGCACTCTCCTGGCGCGGTGTCTGGGCGGGCGGCGCGGCGGTTGTTCTCATCGCGGCTTTCGTCTACCCTCTCATCGCGACGTATAACCGGACAGAAAACTTCAACGCTAGGCGCGCCATCGATGGCCTCGATAGCTTCAAACGGAACAGCCCTGACGAGCACGCCGCGATCCAGTGGCTCGACGGCCAGGAAGGTCAGCCCGTCATCGCAGAGGCGCTCAGCGACTCGTACCAGGACGGCGGCCGCGTCTCGGCATCGACGGGCCTTCCGACGATCCTTCAGTGGCCCGGCCACCAGCGCCAGTGGCGCGGCACCAGCGAACCCCAGACGGGCCGTCCCGAAGACCTGGAGCGACTGTACACCAGTACGAACGCTAGCGAAGTGAGCGCGATTATCCAGAAGTACGGCATCAAATTCGTGTTCGTGGGCAACGCAGAGCATGCGAAGTATGACCCCGTGGCGCTTGCGGAAATGGGCTCGATCTTCGATACCGCCTTCGAGCAAGGCAACGTCACGGTCTACCGCGTGAAGGCCGGTAGCCTGAGCGCAGCGGCCGGGGACGCGCAGTGACGACAACAGGCGAGCGGCTGCGCACCTACTGGGGCGAGCGCCAGTTCGAGAGCGAGCGGCTCACGACCCTCTTTGCGCGTTACTGGGAAGTCGGCCTCTACTTCGTCCTGGTCGGCGTCGCCCTCGGACTTCGCCTCTGGGACCTCGACGGCCGCGCTGTCCACCACGACGAGAGCATCCACAACTGGTATAGCTGGGAGCTCGCCGAGGGTCGAGGCTATGAGCACGACCCGGTCTATCACGGGCCTCTGAAGTACATCCTCACCGCAGGCATCTTCACGGTGTTCGGCGCAAACGACACCACCGCCCGCCTACTCTACGCGATGGCTGGCACCGTCCTCGTTGCGCTGCCCTTCTTCTTTCGCGACTACCTCGGACGCCGGGGCGCGCTGATCGCATCGTTCCTGCTCGCGGTATCGCCCGTCGTGCTCTATGTGAGCCGCTTTTCTCGCGACGACATCCTGGTGGTGACCTACGCAGTGGCGATGGCGATCATCATGTGGCGCTACCTGAAAGAGCAGAAGGAGAGCTACCTCTACGCCATTCCGGTGCTCATGATGCTTGGCTTCGTCACGATGGAGGCCCACTTCATCACCGTCGCGATCTTTCTCGTCTACCTCGACTACCAGCTCACGAACGATCTCGTCGACCAGATGCGCGCTACGCGCTCGATGACGCCGCGCGATACCGCGATCGCATACACGCTACTGCTGCCGACCGCGTGGCTGATCGCCGCGCTCTGGCCCCTCATCGAAGGGCCGCGTAAGCGCTGGTCGTTCACTACCCTGCCGCCTAGCGGCCACTTGATCATCATCACAGGCACCTTCGCGCTGCCCCACTTCGCCGCCGCCATCCAGAAGGTGCCGGAGTTCGTCGGCAAGGTGCCCGGCATCGGCGACGCCCTCACGAATGGGCGCGACCTCCATGCCCTGCGCGACCGCGGCCACCGCAGTCCAGACGAAGACCGCCTGATGCAGTTCACGGTCATCCTGCTGCTCGTAGCGTCCGCGTACGTCGGCCTGCTGTGGAACGCGCGCGTCTGGGCGATCGGCGCCGTTCTCTTCTTCGTGCCGTATGTCCTGCTCTTCACCACCGGCTTCACGAACATGGGCGGCTTCTGGTCGGGCATCTGGGGCCAGCTCGACTACTGGCTGGCCCAGCAGTTTGAACGGCGCGGCGACCAGCCCGACTACTACTACCTCATGCACCTGCCGATCTACGAATTCCTGCCTCTCCTGATCGTCCTGGGCGGCACGCTTTTCTACGCCTTCAAAGGCAAGATCGAGCAGCAGCTCTTGTCGGCGGCCGCGCTGCTGTTAATCCTCGCTATCAGCCTCGGCGGGGACGATGTGCCGCTGATCGGCTCGTTCCACGTCCATCTCTGCTTCCTCATCGCCATCGCAACGGTCCTCCTCCTCCCGATCGAGGACCTGACGAAGTTCCTCCTCTTCTGGACGCTCGCCATGCTCTTCGCCCTCACGGTCGCGGGCGAAAAGATGCCCTGGCTGATCATCCACGTCACCGTCCCGATGATCTTGCTCGCGGCGAAGATCATGGACGACCTCCTTTCGTCGATCGGCCAGCAAACCGCCGAGCCGGAGATCGTCCCGCCCAAGACCGGCCGCCGCAAGACCCCACCGCCCGCGCCGCCACCGCCGTCGGTCTGGGAACGCCTCTCGCCATTCGCGCCGTTCATCTACGGCTCGGCCCTGGCGATCGTCGCCACGATCTTCTTCATCCGCTTTGGGCCGAAGTCGCCATTCTCGCTGTTCCCCTGGTTCTTCTCCATCGCAGCGCTGGTCGTGGTCGTCTGGGCCGGTGCGCGTTTCTCCCCACGCCTGGCTGGCCAGGTCGCGGCCATCGCCTTCGTCGGCGCGCTGCTCATCTTCAGCCTCCGCGCAAGCGCCCTCGCGTCATACGACTACGGTCCCACGACCGGCGGTACGCCACACGAGCTGCTCATGTACGCGCAAGGCGCGCAGGACCTGGTCCCCATATACGACGAGATCAACCAGCTCGCGCGCGATTCCGGCAAGGGCCACCAATTGAAGGTCATCCTTGACCGGAGCGGAGACACGAACGTTTGGCCCTGGCCCTGGTACCTGCGCGACTACGTCCAGGGCAGCGAGACCTTCGAGGGCGAGTTCACGCCCGAGCCCGGCACCGTCCTCCTTGCAAGCAGCGCGAACCGCGAAAAGGTCGAACCGTTCTCCGCGCAGGTCGACCACAGCGTAGACTACACCCACATGTGGTGGTTCGACCCGTACGGCTACCGGGGCCTGGAGGTAGGCCAGTTCCTGGGCGACTTCTTCAGCGGCCACTACTTCTCCATCTGGCCCCGCTACTTCATCGATCGCGACCTCGCAAACCAGACCGACACCGACGACCGCACCGCCTACTTCTTCGGTGAGTTCGAGCCGACGGAGATCGCTCCCGCGCCTCCGCTCGACAACGCAGACATCACTCTCATCGGAGGCGGCGCCGGCAGCGGCCGCGGGCAGTTCTCGCAACCAGGCGACGTCGCGGTCGATGATGAGGGCAACCTCTACGTCGTCGACACGCTCAACCGGCGCATCCAGCGCATCGACGCGCAAGGAGAGGCGACCGTGCTGGGCGAAGCGGGCAGCGGGCCCAGCCAGTTCGGCGCCGTCGTGGACCCGCAGCCTGCCGACGGGCCGTGGGGCGTCGGCATCGACCGCGACGGCAACATCTACGTCGCCGACACCTGGAACCACCGGATCCAGAAGTTCGGGCCGGACCTGACCTTCATTCGGGAGTGGGGGCAGCAGATCTCACCCGATCACTTCGAAACCAGCCAGCCCGACCCGCTGGAGCTCTTCGGACCGCGCGACGTCACCATCGACAACGACGGCAACGTCCTCGTCGTCGATACCGGCGACAAGCGCATCGTCAAATACAACTCGGACGGGCAGTTCATCCAGGCGTACGGCCACGCCGGCAGCGGCCCGGGCGAGTTCAACGAGCCGAGCAGCGTCGCCGTCGGACTGAATGGCGACATCTACGTCGCCGACTACTGGAACCGGCGCATCCAGCACTTCGATTCGCAGTTCGTCTTCCTGGATGAGATCGAGGTCTCCGCCTGGGGCAGCCAGGGCATCACCGACCGCGCCTACATCGCCGTCCTGGGCGACGGGAAGATCCTCGCCACCGATCCCGCCCATGCCCACGTCATCGTCATCGATCCCGCCGGCACGCCGAAGTCGTGGCGCCTCATTGAAGGCGCGTCCCGTCCGATCGGGATCGCCGTGGACGCCGATGGCCAGGTCTACATCTCCGACTCGCTCAACTCGACGATCAGCCGCGTCCCTCTCGCCGCCCTGCTCGCGCCGACGCCGACTCCAGCCGCGTCGCCAACGCCGACAACCACTCCGAGCGCGGCGCCCTAGCAGGGCGTTCGTTGCCGCTCCACGAACCCTCCGTTAGAATGAGGCAACGAACCCCATGAGCGGAGCGTGCGGCAGTTGAGGGTGCGAAAAGCGGTCGTCCTGGCCGCCGGCTACGGCACCCGCCTCCTTCCCGCCACCAAGGCGCAGCCCAAGGAGACGCTCCCGCTCGTCGACAAGCCGATCATCCAGTACACCGTCGAAGAGGCGGCAGCTTCCGGCCTCGATCAAGTGATCATCGTCACGGCCTTCAACAAGCGCGCCGTGGAGGACCACTTCGACCGCTCCATGGAGCTGGAACAGATCCTCCTCGCCAGGGGCGACCGCCAGCGCCTGGAGGAGATGCGCCACATCAGCGAGCTTGCCGACATCGTCTACGTGCGCCAGAAGGAGCAGCGGGGCATCGGCGACGCCGTCCTCACCGTGCGCCGCGTCGTGGGGAACGAACCGTTCGTGCTTTTCTTCCCGGACGACGTCATCGTCGCCGACCCGCCGGCCACCCGCCAGCTCATCGATGTGTTCGAGGCGCACGGCGGCAGCGTCCTCGCCGTCGAAGAGGTGCCGCCCTCCGAAGTCGAGAGCTACGGCATCGTCGACGGCGAGCCCGTGAGCGAGGGCGTCTACCGGGTGAAGTCGCTGATCGAGAAGCCGAAGCCCGAAGAGGCGCCGTCTAACCTCGGCATCGTGGGCCGCTACGTGCTCACGCCGGAGGTCTTCGGCGTGCTGGACGAGACGCCACCCGGCAAGGCAGGCGAGATCCAGATCACGGACGGCCTCTCGCTGCTGCTTCGTCGTCAGCCCATGTTTGCCTACCGCTTCCAGGGCCGCCGCTACGATACAGGGCGGCCGCTCGGCCTGATCAAAGCATCGATCGAGCTGGCGCTCGCCCGGCCCGATGTCGGCCCGGAGCTGCGCAGCTACCTGCGCGAGCTCGACCTGGACGGCTGAGGCGATTGCGATGCGCGTCCTCTCGCTCGGTTTTCCCATGCCGGGCCCTCAGGTCGACAACTACAGCTTCGCCAGCGCCCCGGCCTTCTTCGACTACGATGCGATCGTCGTCAGCCCCCAGGCGCTCTCGCAACTCATCGAAGAGGTCGTCGCCGGTACAGCCGAACACGCCACCCGGGCTCGGGAGCGAATCGTCAACGGCCCGACGGCACCCGACGCGGTCGGCCTCGCCGACGTCCTGCGCGACCGCCAGGAAGAGACCGCGCGACTCCTCGCTCGTGGCGGGCTTGCTGTCTGTTTCGGCTACCCGAACGTGGTCCACGCGAGCGTGGCCGGCTTCGCCGGCTGCGACCGGTACTTCTGGCTTCCGGCGCCGCCCGGCCTCGCCTACCGCGAGCCGTTCCTCCGCCGCGGCTGGGGCGCGGACCTTCTGCCCGTCGATCACGACCATCCCTTCGGCCCTTTCGTCGACAAGCTTCGCGGCAAGCTCGCCTACCACGCCTACTTCGCGGACAACGCACCTGGCTTCGCGGGCGCGGGTCACGTCTTCGCCCGCAGCGTCGGCGGCGCCGCCGTCGGCATTGAGCTTGCCGTCTCGAACGGGCGCGCGATCTTCCTGACGCCTCCCGCCCGCGTTCCGACCGGCGACGCGCGTTATGTCTACTCCAACGCCCTTCAGGACGCCATCCGCCGCACGTTGCGGCTCGCGGCCGCTGCGAAGCCGCCCGCCTGGCTGCGCGACTACGAGCTGCCCGGTCTTGCCGAACGACGCGAAGCGGTCGAAGCCGCCCGCGCGCGCCTGGACGAGGCGCAGGAGGCCGTCGCAGGCGGCGAGGCCGGGATAGATGACCTGGAACGGTACAGGCGGCTCCTCTGGCAGGAGGGCAAGTACGGGCTGGACCAGCCCGTACGCGACGCGCTCGCGCTCATCGGCTTCACCGTGGTCGCCAGGGACCTCGACACCCCTGCGGAGGTATGGACCGAACGCGACGATCAGCGGGTGCTGCTGGAAGTCGACGCCGCCGAAGGGGCGGTCGGCATGGACGGCCACCATCGACTGCGCCGTCGCCTGGAGGACGCGATCTCGAAAGGGAAGCCCAGGCGCGGCCTGCTGATCATCAACGGTTACCGCGCGCAGGCGCCATCGCAGCGCCCGCCGCAGTACGACGACGCCCTGCGCGTCGCCGCGGAGAGCATGCGCTACTGCGTCGCCACCACCACGCAGCTCTTCCACGCCGGCCGCGCCGCCCTCACCGGCGACGACGCCACCGCCGCGGCCTTCCGCGAGCGGCTGCTCACCACGGAAGGAGTCATGGGAGAAGACTGAACGGAGCCCGGGACCGAGGACCCCTTCGGCGGACCCGGTTCTGGGTTCTGGCATCGGAAGGGAGTTCACACATGGGAACCGACTGGGCCCTCATCCTCGGCGCATCGAGCGGCTTCGGCGAGGCGACCTCGCTGGAGCTCGCGCGCAGCGGCTACAACATCTTCGGCGTCCATCTCGACCTCCGCGCGACGCTGCCCAACGCCCAGCGCATCCAGGACGAGATCGCGTCGCTCGGCCGCGAGGCGGTCTTCTTCAACGTCAACGCCGCGGACGCGGAGAAGCGTGCTTCCGTCGTCGAGGCCGTGCAGAAGCGCCTCCGACAGGAGGGCGACGGGGCCTTCGTGCGCGTCTTTCTCCATTCGCTCGCGTTCGGCACGCTGCTGCCCTACTTCGGCGAATCGCCGAAAAGCGCGATGAGCCAGAAGCAGATCGAGATGACGCTGGACGTGATGGCGAACAGCCTGGTCTACTGGGCACAGGACCTCGTCGCCCGCAACCTGCTGCGCAAAGGGAGCCGCGTCTTCGCCATGACCAGCTCCGGCTCCACGCGCGTGGTCAAGTCATACGGCGCCGTCTCCGCGGCCAAGGCGGCGTTGGAGTCACACATCCGGCAGCTCGCCTTCGAGCTCGCCCCCCTCGGCATCGCGGCGAACTCGATCCGCGCCGGCGTCACCGACACGCCTGCGCTCCGGCGCATCCCGGGCGGCCCGGAGCTGCACGCGCAGGCCCAGGCCCGCAACCCCTCCGGCCGCTCGACAAAGACGGACGATATCGCGCGCGCCATCGCCGCCCTCACAGACGAACGCCTCGCCTGGATGACCGGCAACGTCATCGGCATCGACGGCGGGGAGGAGATCACGGCCTAGCGGCGGTCCTCAGGAATGCTCCGGCTGCATCCTGACCGAACCGCCGCGCGTATGGTATGGTAGACAGCGCATGATCCCGAAGCGCCAGTTCGGCTCCACCGGCCACGAAAGCTCGCGCGTCATCTTCGGCGCCGCGGCGCTGTGGGACGTCAGCGAAGAGGAAGCCAAGCGGACGCTTGAGTTAATCCTCGCGCGCGGCATCAACCACATCGATACCGCGGCCATGTACGGGCGCTCAGAGCGACGTCTCGGCGCGTCGATGCCCAGGTACCGCGACCGCTTCTTCCTCGCGACGAAGACCGGCGAGCGCACCTACGAGAAGGCGCGCGATCAGATCCGCCACTCGCTCGAGCGCCTCCAGACCGACCACGTCGACCTGATCCAGCTCCACAACCTGGTCGATGAGGCAGAGTGGGAGACGGCGTTCGCGCCAGGCGGCGCGCTCGAAGCGGCCGTGGAGGCGCGGGAGCAGGGACTCGCGCGCTTTATCGGCGTCACCGGCCATGGCGTCACCGTCGCTGCTATGCACCTCCGCAGTCTCGAGCGTTTCCCCTTCGACTCGGTCCTGCTCCCGTACAACTACACGATGATGCAGAACGCCCGGTACGCCGCGGATTTCGAGGCGCTCGCCAGGCTCTGCGCCGTGCGCGGGATCGCGATGCAGACGATCAAGGGCATCACGCTTGGGCCGTGGAACGAGAAGGAGCACACGCACGGCACCTGGTATGAGCCGCTCGCCGACCAGGAGGACATCGATCGCGCCGTGCACTACGTGCTGGCTCGCGGCGAGGTCTTCCTCAACACCGCCTCCGATCTCACGCTCCTGCCTAAGATCCTCGACGCCGCCGACCGCTTCTCGCAAGCGCCATCCGACACAGACATGCGGACGCTTGCGGCCGATCGCAGCATGGCGCCCCTCTTCACGTAGCATGCCCATCCCGCAGGCAAGGCGATTCGCGCGTGCCTTTCGCTAAGGGCGCTGAAGGAGACGACAAGACGCGGGCGGCGACCATCCTCCGCAACCTGATTGGCTTCGTCTCCGGCGGGCGCCGCACAGCGCGCTTGCTCTTCGCGGCGACGATCTGCCTCGGCGCCGCGGCCGCGCTCTTCGGCTCTGCGCCACCGGTCGCCCTGAGCGAAGCCACGCTGCCCATCGGCTTCACCGATACTGAGGTCGTAGGCAGCGGCCTCTCGCGCCCCACCGCGATGGCGCTCGCGCCCGACGGGCGCATCTTCATCACGCAACAGGCCGGGGCGCTGCGAGTCGTCGAAAGCGGCCAGCTCCTGGCAGCGCCGTTCCTCACGCTCGCCGTCGAGGACAGCGGCGAGCGCGGCCTGCTCGGCGTCACCTTCGATCCTAACTTTCCGGCGGACCCGTACGTCTACCTCTACTACACCGTGGACTCGTCGCCGCCGCACAACCGGGTGAGCCGGTTCGAGGCGAACGGCAACCTTGTCGTGCCAGGCAGCGAGACGGTCGTCCTGGAGCTGAACGACCTGGGTGTTGCCTCGCACAACGGCGGCGCGCTCCACTTCGGCATCGACGGCAGGCTCTACATAGCGGTCGGCGAGAACGGGATGGCTGCCAGCGCTCAGAGCCTCGACAACTTGTTGGGCAAGGTCTTGCGCATCAATTCGGACGGCTCCATCCCGACCGACAACCCCTTCTACAACGCGGCGATCGGCCAGAACCGGGCGATCTGGGCGCTGGGCTTGCGCAACCCGTTCACCTTTGACGTCCAGCCGGGAACAGGCCGCATCTTCATCAACGACGTCGGCCAGGGCGCCTGGGAGGAGATCAACGATGGCATCGCCGGGTCCAACTACGGCTGGCCCGAAACCGAGGGCGAGACCACCAATCCGGCCTACAGCAGCCCGCTCTTCGCTTACGGACACGGAGTCGGCAGCACGACCGGCTGCGCGATCACCGGCGGCGCGTTCTACAACCCTCAGGTGGGCCAGTTCCCGGGCGACTTCACCGGTGACTACCTCTTCGCCGACTTCTGCAGCGGCTGGATCCGTCGCTACGACCCGGCCACGGACACCGCCGACGCCTTCGCGGGGGACATCTCAGCGCCGGTCGATTTGAAGGTCGCGCCCGATGGCGGCCTCTACTACCTGGGGCGCAACCCGGACGTGCTGCACCGGATCACCTACTCGACTCCTATCGACACGGACGGTGACGGGTGCCTGGACAGCGACGAAGTCGGCCCGGACCCGCAACTGGGCGGCCAACGCGATCCCCTGAGCGTCTGGGACTTCATGGACCAGTGGACAGGATCGCCCTTCACCCGCGACAGAATCATCAGCATCGGCGACGTCGGCGCGGTCGTGAACCGCTTCGGCGCGAGCGGCAACCCGGGCGGCGACCCGCTCACGCCGCCCCCGGACATGACCGGCTACCACACCTCCGCCGACCGGAACGGGTCGATCCCCGGGCAGGACCCGTGGGACTTGCAACCGCCGGACGGCAACGTCTCCATCGGCGACATCGGCGCCGCCGTCGTCCAGTTCGGCCACAACTGCACGTGAGGCGGACGGCCTGCCGGGATGGCCTTCGACGCGGTGCCGGCTAGCGGGCCAGCGACAGCGCAGCGAGGTCCGGTTCGGGGCGAGGTCGGGGCGACTTGCCGGGCGCCGGGTAGCCCAGCGCGACGAGCGCTTGCGCATCGTGGCCAGCGGGCAGGTCCAGGGCATCGCGCACGGCGTCCGGGCAGAAGCTTGGCGCGGAGATCCAGAAGCTGCCGAGCCCTTCGTTCTGGGCGGCGACCATGATGTTCTCAAGCGCGCAGCCCATGCTCTGCAGGGCCATCCCCCACTCCGCGCGCTGACGGCGCTCGTCGGGCCAGGTTCGCAGCCCTTCCGGCACCAGGCAACCCAGCACCAGCGCCGGCGCTTCGGCGATCTGGCGTCGCGAGCGCGCCAGCAGCGCCGCAATCCGCGGCGCCCCGACGCCGTCACCCTCCAGATCGCGGCGCCAGGCCGTACCCATGCCATCGGCCAGCCGCGAACGCGATTCGTCGGTCTCCAGCACGACGAAACGCCAGGGCTGAGTGTGGTGCGGCGCGGGCGCCAGGCAGGCGGCGTAGAGGAGCTTATGGAGCAGGGGGCGGGCTATCGAGCGGCTGTCGAACTGTCTCAGCGAGCGGCGTCCCGTTATCGCGTCGTAAGCGTCCATTCTCGTC
Source organism: Dehalococcoidia bacterium (assembly GCA_040882355.1). GTDB lineage: Bacteria > Chloroflexota > Dehalococcoidia > DSTF01 > RBG-16-68-14 > JBBEBM01. The sequence goes on from JBBEBM010000072.1 coordinate 44,075, forward strand.
CCTGGTGCATCCTTCCTCGCTCATGCTTGCTCGTCGATGCTCGCCCTATCCTATTCGTTTTCGACACTTCGCGCCAGAGTGTAAACACTTCGAATCAGCTCTGCCGTGCGCGCCCCGACGTTCACTCCTGCGAGCCCGGGCGCCGCCTCGACCAGCTTCTGGAGTCGCGTCAGGTCGTCCGGCGTGTCGACGTCGAAGCTCAGCGCGGCCAGGCTGAGCCGCGCCGAACGCAGGCCCGCTTCCTCCGCCGACGCCAGGTGCAGCCGGGCGCTGTCCGGGCCGTAGCGGAACGTGATCGCGCCCGGCGAGAGCGCCAGCGCGTTCGTGCCTCCGTCCTGCGACGGCACCACCGCCACTTGAGCGTCCGTCTCCGCTACCGACGCGATCGCGCCGCCCTCGACCAGCGGCAGGTCCGCCGCCAGCACGACCAGCCGGTCCACCCGGCGTTGCGCCAGCGACGCAGCGGCCGACGTCAGCGACGCGTTCAGCCCGCCGGGCTCGGGCATCGGCAGCGCGCCCGCCTCGAACGCCAGCGCGAGCGCGTCGTCGTCGCGGCTCACGACGGCGACCGCCTCGAGCGCCCCGCACGACAGCGCCGCGTCGAGCACGTCGCGGAAGAGCGCAAGCGCGAGGCTGCGCCGCTCGTCGGCGTCGAGCGCAGGCGCCAGCCGCGCCTTCGCCAGCGCGAACTCCTTCACGGGTATCAGCGCAACAACCACGTTATGTCATCCTGAGCGCTTCGCTGGGGGCTCAGCGTAAACTCCACGAAGTATCTGACAGCGCCCTGGAACCAGACCTGCCGAGCAGCCTGCTTTCGGCACCTTCGAGCATCGACCCCGCTACACCCAGGCTACCCGATCGCGCTCCACCCGGTGAAGCCGGCGCCCCTCGTGGGGCACCACATTCGCCCGGGAATCCACTTGCCGGAGGCGTGATGCAGCGCACCGTAGCTGCAGGGCTTCAGCCCTGCCCCACTTTGAATCGGCGGCACCCAACGAGGCAAACCTAAAGGTCTGCAGCTACGGTGCAACAGGCTGCGACCATCTTGCTCAAGACCACGCTTCGCCGGCAGGCGGATGCGCTCCGATGGCCAGGCTAAAGCCCGGCCTCCGGAGCTCGGGCCGCCGCCAGTGTCGCCTCCGCCAGCGCACGACGCGACGCCGGGTCACGCATGATCGTGTCGGTGACGACCGCGCGCACGCCCAACGACTCCACCTCGCTCGCAAGCGACGCGTCCTGCTCGTCGAGCACCAGCGCGTCGAGGAAGTCGGCGTACAGCCGCGCGACGCCGAGGGCGCTCGACTCGTAGCCCAGCGACGTCATCATGCGGTCGGCGGGGCCCTTGAGCGCCCGCCCGCCGACGATCGGGCTGACGGCAACGACGGGCGCCTTCGTCTCGACGAGAGCCTCGCGCACGCCGGGCACCGCCAGCACCGGCCCGATGCTCACCAACGGGTTCGAAGGCGCAATCACCACCGTCTCCGCCTCCGCGATCGCCTCCAGCACGCCGGGCGCAGGCCGCGCGCTCTCGACGCCTTCGAAACGCAGCGCGCGCACCTCGTCTTGCTGGCGACGCCGCACGAAGTACTCCTGAAACGACAGCTCCCCGGCCTCCGTCGTCACGACCGTGCGCACCGGCTGGTCGCTCACCGGCAGCAGCCGGCACGCGACGCCGAACGCGCGCGCGATCGACTCCGTCGCCTCGCTCAGCGAGCGCCCCTCGCGCAGGAGCTGCGTGCGCTGCACGTGCGTCGCGAGGTCGGCGTCGCCCAGGCGGAACCATGTCTCCTCGCCGAGTCGCGCCGCCTGCTCCAGGCAGGCGTACGTCTCGTCCGCCTGCCCCCAGCCCTGCTCCGGGTCGACCGCGTCGCTCAGCGTGTAGACGACGGTGTCGAGGTCGGGCGACACGTGCAGCCCGAGAAACGTCTCGTCGTCGCCCGTGTTCCCGATCACTGTGATCGACGCGGCCTCCACCACATCGACCAGCCCGCGCAGGAACTTCGCCGCTCCCACGCCACCGGCGATAACGGTGATCATGGCGCGGCCTGCAGCCGAGCAATCTCCTCCAGCGCCGCGCGGACCATGGCGGGTCCCTGCCCACCCGCGCCAGTCTCGTTGTAGATATCAGCGGCCTCGCCTAGGAGAGCACTCGCCTCGTCAAGCTTGTCTTGCCGAGCTGCCAGTAGGCCCAGGCTGGCTAGCTGGTGAGCCTCGCCGAGCCGATTACCGACCTCGCGATCGCGGGCGAGCGCCTCCTGATAGTAAGTCGCCGCCTTGGTCGGCTCTCCGCGCTCAGCGTAGACGTTCCCCAAGTTATGGAGATCTTCAATCTCACCCAGTTTGTACCCGATTGCGCGGTCGATCTGGAGAGCCTGTTGATGGTGTTCCTCCGCCCGTAGAAGGTCGCCCTGTGCAAGGTACAGGTTTCCGAGATTGCCAAGAGCTATGCCCACGCCAATCTCGCTTCTAATCTCACGATTGGTCTGCAGCGCCTGCAAGTGGTGTTCTTCTGCTTCCTTCAGATTTCCCAGAGCCGCGTATACCAGGCCGAGATTTGCTAAGTCTTGTGCTTCAGCAAGACGATGGCCGATCCGCCGATCAATTGCCAGCGCCTCTTTGTTATACGCTAACGCCCGCTGTAGGTCGCCTTCCTCGAGGCAAACGTTGGCGAGGTTACCAAGAACCGTGGCTTGACCGAGCAAGTGAGAAGCCGCCCGAAATAAACCCAGTGCTTGTTCATTGCAGTCCTTGGCTCTCGGCAAGTCACCCTGATCCGAATAGACGAGGGCCAAATTCGCGAGCTGCCGGCCTTCTCCTAGCTGACCTCCAATTCGTCTATGGATGAGCAGTGCCTCTTGGTAGTATTCCTCTGCCAGAGCTAAGTCTCCTAGCGTCCGGTAGACAACACCGAGATTGCCCAGCGCATGAGCCTCGCCTGCCAGGAATCTTATCGCGCGGCTGGCGTCAAGTGCCTGCCGATAGTGGGCTTCGGCCTCCTTCAGCTTGCTCAGGTTAAGGAAGCTGTTGCCCAGGAGAACGTGGAGCTGCACCTTCGCTTCGGGTGGGAGATCACGTCGGAAGGCCTCGTACAGGGCCTCGATAGCCTCCAGCTCCTTGTGCTGCCTCTGAAGCTCGAGCGCTTCACGCAGCCTCTCCTCTGTGTTCGGTCCGGCTGCCCTGGCGAGCTGCTCGGTGTCGATGTCAGCCGCGCCCTGCGGCGGCGCTGCGAGGGTTTTGGTCAGTTCTTGGAGCTGGTCTTCGACTGCTGCTACCCTCGCCACAAGCTGGGGATCGCCTTGATGGATGTGGATGTCACGACCAGCCGCCATCGCGCTCTCGCTCGCAATGGTTGCCTGCCCACCCGTGGTCACAGGCGCATTCACGTCGCCGGCGGTGGACACCGAGCCCGACGGTTGCTCGCCCCTAACGCGCAGCTTTAGCCAGAGACCGACAACACCGCCAATCGTCGCGACGACCGCGGCAATCATACCGATGATGGCTCCCGCGGTCGCCATCGCCGCCTCGCTCCCCCGAGCGTCTTCCCCCTACCCCACGGCCTCCGCGTCCGCGTTGCGCACGCGCAGCGCCGGCGGCATGGGCGGGAGCTTGGGGCGGAAGAGCGCGCCCAGCGCGGCCTGGCCCGCGAGCACCATGAGCAGCCGCGCGATGAAGCCACGCCGCCCGCCGAAGGGCGCCAGCACGACCATCAGCATCAGCGCCCGCAGCGCGGTCTCGGCTCGAGACGGCTCGACCGGCACCCAGCGGGCGCCCTCGCCCGTGATCTCGATGAAGCCGATCGGCTGCACGGCGCCGCCGCCTCCGCCACCACCACCGCCGCCCTCGCCGCTGCCGATCGCGGCTTCGCCGAGCGGCATCTCACCGTTGCCGTGCGACGCCGGCCCGCTGCCGCTGCCACCACCGCCGCCCGCGCCGAACCCGAACGACACCTTCGCGACCGGGATGACGGTGACGCCGTTCGCGCTCACCGGGTCGCCGTAGACCGTCTTCGCGGACAGGCCGTCCTGGATGCTCCTCGCGACCGTCTGCACCGACTCCGTCACGTAGCTCAGCGTGCTGCCTCTCGTTTCCATCGAATGCCTCCTTTCATCTCGTCCGGGAAAACGCTACCCGTTCGAAGCTGCGGGTTTCAACCCGCAGACGTGTTTCCCATCTCAGCCTACGCGACGACGAGCCCGATCTCCTCAGCGCTCTCCAACCAGAGCTCGATGGCCTCCGTGATGTTGCGGCGCGCCTCGGCCTTGTCCGCCCCGTACGAATGACAACCCTTGAGGAGGGGGCAAAAGACATGGAACCCGCCTTCATCCTCGGGCTCGAAGATCACCTCGAATTTGCCGACCTTGCCGCGCTGAATCATCGCACCGAAGAGTATACCAGCCCCACCAGGCAATGTTCGGCGTCACTCCGCCAGGTACGCCACCGTCACGCCCTCGCCGCCCTCCTCGCGCTTGCCGGTCTCGTACGAGCGGACGAGCGGGTGCTTCGCGAGCACGTCGCGCACCTGCCGTCGCAGTGTGCCGGTGCCCTTGCCATGCACGATGCGCACCCACGGCAGGCCCGCCCGGTACGCCTGATCGAGGTACTGGTCGACGCGCGGCAGCGCCTCGTCCACCGTCTGCCCGCGCACCTCGATCTCGAGCGGCGGCGCTTCCGCCGGCGACGCCGTGATTGTGCCCTGCGCTCCGTCGCCGCGCGCGCCGCGTCCTTCGGGCCGCTTGTGCGGCCGCTGCACGCGCTCCACCTGCTCCAGCCGCACCCGGCCCCGCAGCGGGCCGAGGTGCAGCTCGACTTCGCCACGTTCGTCGGGCGCGCCGACCGCCTCGCCGTAGCGATCGTAACCCTGGATCCAGACGAGGTCGCCCGCCTCGATCTCTGCCGGCGCGGGCCCGCCCGCCGGCAGCGCCACCTTCCTCGGCTTCGGCTTGGGCGGCGGACGCTTCTCGTCCATCACGGCGCGCCGGTCCAGCGCCCTCTGCAGCCGCTCGGCGGCGCGCTTGAGCCGGCCGCGCTCCGCCGCCTGCTCCGCCTGCGACAGCAGCTCGCGCACCGCAGTCGAGTCGCGTTCGAGGTCGGCGGTTGTGCGCTCCACCATCTGGTCGAGCCGCTCTTCGACGGCCGCCAGCTCCTCCTCCATCTTCGCGCGCGTCTCTTCCGCCTCGCCACGGGCGCGCTCCTCGGCCAGTCGCGCGACGACCGCCTCGTCCCGCTCGCGACGGATGTCCGTCAGCAGCGTCTCGACCTGCGCTTGGTCGGGCGAGATCGCCGCCCGCGCCGCCTCGATCAGATCGCGCGGCAGGCCGAGCCGCTCCGCGATGGCAAGCGCGTTGCTCCGGCCGGGCAGGCCGATCGTCAGGTGGTACGTCGGCATCAGCGTCTCCGCGTCGAACTCCACCGAGGCGTTCCGGATGCCGGGCGTCGTGTGCGCATACGCCTTCAGCTCGCCGTGGTGCGTCGTCGCAATCGTGATGCAGCCGATCTCGAGCAGTCGATCGAGGATCGCCCGCGCCAGCGCCGAGCCCTCCTCCGGGTCGGTACCCGCGGCGAGCTCGTCGAGCAGCACCAGGCTGTCACGCTTCGCCGACGCGAGGACGTTGATGATGTTCGTCATGTGGCTGCTGAACGTCGAGAGCGACTGCTCGATGCTCTGCTCGTCGCCAATGTCCGCGTAGATCGCCGCGAACACCGGCATCTTCGACGCCGCGTCCGCGGGCACGGGCAGGCCGGCCTGCGCCATCAGCGCGAGCAGCCCTGCGTTCTTCAGCCCGACCGTCTTGCCGCCGGTGTTCGGCCCGGTGATCAGCAGCGCCGTGTACTCGTCGCCGACGGTCACCGTGACCGGCACGACGTCGTGCGACAGCAGCGGATGGCGCGCGTTCAGCAGGTGCAGCGTTCCCGGCGCCTCGACGATCCAGCGCTGCTCGACGCCCGTGTGCGGCAGCTCGAACGCGTCCAGCTCATCGCCCAGGCGCGCCTTCGCGAGCGCGAGGTCCAGCTCCGCCAGCGCCTCGACGGTATCGAGAATCGCCTCCGCCGACTCGCCAGCGAGGCCGCTCAGCTCGCGCAGCACGCGCTCGACCTCTCGCTCCTCCTCGAGCTGCAGCTCTCGCCACGAGTTGCCCAGCTCGACGACCGACAGCGGCTCGATGAACAGCGTCGCGCCGCTCGCCGAGACGTCGTGGACGATGCCGCGCACTTGCCCGCGCTGGTCCGCCTTCACCGGGATGACGTAGCGGCCATCTCGCAGCGTCACGAGCGGCTCCTGGATCGCGTCGCGGTAGCGCGTCGAGTGGAGAATCTCCTGCAGGCGTTCGTTCAACCGGTCGTGCGCGACGCGCACGTTCCGTCGCAGCGATGCCAGCGCAGGGCTCGCCGCGTCCGTCACCTCGCCGCGGCCATCGATCGAGCGATTGATCTCGCCGACCAGCTCTGGCAGCGGCTCGAGCTGCTCCGCCAGCTCGCCCAGCAGCGGCGCATCTTCGGGGAAGCGGCGGACGGTCGCACGCAGGTCACCGGCGGCCATCAGCGTCCCGGCGATATCGAGCAAGTCGGTTGGCAGAAGTACGCCTCCTCGCGCCGCCTTGTCGACCTCCCCCCGCACGTCGCGGGCGCCGCCGAGGCCGATGCGCGGCTGCAGCTCCCGCAAGCGACGGGACTCGGCCGTGACGCGCTGTCGATGCACCACCTCGTCGCGCTCCGGCGACGGGCGCAGCGCGAGCGCCAGCTCACGCCCCGCCGAAAACGACGTGTGACGCGCCAGCTTCGCCAGCACCTTATCGAACTCAAGAACGCGCAGCGTGTGTTCGTCCACGCGTCGATTGTAACAGAGGCTCGAGCGCGCGAAGTCGCCGTCTCCGCGGGTCAGCCTTCAGGCTGACGGCAAGACGCCGCTCGTTCTAGAACCGACGTGGCCGGCTCGGCTGGATCTCGTAGGTCAAGCATTCCACCTCATGGCTACCGCTGCCGCTTCATTGCCAAGCCAGGTTACTTGACACCTTCCCCCACGTCCCGCTAGAGTCATGATCGATTCGCATGTCAGACGACACGGGCACCCAGTTCTGCGTTTGACGCAGCACCCCCTTCGCAGGAGTAGTGTGTCCGCCGTCTCGACATATATGTTCTAACTCGCCCTGAGTTAACAGCCACGACCGCGGGCACGACTCTTCAAGTCGGCCTGCGGTTCTTCTTTCTCCGGCGCCCGCCACAGGCCAGCGGACAGCGATCGCGGCGCCGGCAGGGAGCTACGACATGATCCTCGTATCGGTTAGCAACCTCTCCGTCTCGTTCGGCGCGTTCGACGTGCTGGATGGGGTGAGTTGTCAGGTGGAACACGGCGCGCGCGTCGGCCTCATCGGCCGCAACGGCGCCGGCAAGACCACGCTCTTGCGAGCCCTGGCTGGCACGCAGGATTCGACGCGCGGGCGCCGTCACACCGCGCGCGGCATGAACGTCGAGCTCGTCGAGCAGGTGCCGCCGCTGTCGAAGTCCGCGACCGTGTACGACCTCGCGCTCTCGTCTTGCGCCGAGCTTGTCGAGATGGAGCGCGAGCTCGAGCGGACGGCCGGCGACCTGGCGCGATCGTCGGACGATGACGCGGCTGCCCGCTACGAGGCCCTCCACCTGCGCTTCGAGGCGGCGGGCGGCTTTCGCTACCGCGTCCTGGTCGAAGAGGTGCTCACCGGCCTCGGCTTCATGCGGCCGTCCTGGGAGCGCCCCGTCGAGGCGCTCAGCGGCGGCGAACGCAGCCGGCTCGGCCTGGCCCGCGCGCTTGCCGCATCGCCGGACGTCCTGCTGATGGACGAGCCGACCAACCACCTCGACCTCGACGGCCTCCGCTGGCTCGAGGGCTTCCTCGGCCGCTGGCGGGGCGCGTTCGTCGTCACCTCCCACGACCGCTACTTCCTCGACCAGGTCGCGACGCGCATCTGGCTGCTCGCCGATGGCCGTCTGCAAGCCTACCCGGGCAACTACAGCAAGTTCGAAGCGCTCCGTACCGACCAGGTGCGCCGCCAGCAGCTAGAGTACGAGGCTCAGCGTGAAGTCATCGAAAAGGAGGAGGCGTTCATCCGCCGTTACAAGGCCGGACAGCGCGCTCGCGAAGCGCGCGGCCGCCAGAAACGACTCGACCGCGTCGAGCGACTTGAAGCGCCACGGCACGAGCGCAACCTTCGCCTGCAGTTGGGCGCCTCGCGGAGCGGACACGTCGTCTTCTCGACCGAGGGTCTGTCGGCGGGTTACGCCGGCAAGCGTGTGGTGCGCGTCGACAAGCTGCAATTGGAGCGCGGCTCTCGCATCGCGCTGCTTGGGCCCAATGGATCTGGCAAGAGCACCCTGCTGAAGACGATCGCCGGCGAGCTCACGCCGGTCGACGGCGAGTTTCGCTTGGGCGCCGCCGTTCGCGTCGCGCACTACTGGCAGGAGGCGGAGGGACTGGACCCGCGACACACCGTGCTAGAGGAGGTGCTCGGGAGCCGGAACATGGACCTGCAGCCTGCGCGAGACCTGCTCGGCCGCTTCCTGTTCAGCGGCGACGACATCTACAAGCCGATCTCCGCCCTCAGCGGCGGCGAGCGCAGCCGTCTCGCGCTGCTCCGTTTGCTCCTCGCCGAGGCGAACCTCCTGCTCCTCGACGAGCCGACGAACCACCTCGACATCCCCGCGCGCGAATCGCTCGGCGACGCGCTCTCGACCTACAAGGGCACGCTGATCTTCGCCTCGCACGACCGCCGCCTCATCGGCGACCTCGCGACGAGCCTCTGGCTGATCGAGGACGGCACGCTACGGGCGTTCGACGGCACCCTGGCCGAGTACGACCGTCTGCGCGCCACACCGGCGCCCGCGCCCGAAGCGCCTGGCCGCCCGCCGCCGCGCCCAGCGCCCGCGCCACGAACCGGCCCGACGCCGGAGGAGACGTCAGGCGCCCTCGAGGCCGGCATTCACAGCAAGGAGGAGGCGCTCGCCGCCCTCGGCGACGAGATCAACGCGGCCAGCGAACGCGGTGACGTCGAAGCCGTGCGAGACCTCGGTGCCCGCTTTCGGGAAGCGCAGGCCGAGCTGGACCACCTGCTCGAGGAATGGGCGAGATCGGATCGATGAGACCTGTCGTAGCCGGTTAGACCGCCGCCTGCACGAACTCGATCTCTGGTGGGGCGCCCTCTTGTGGCACCGGGTCGCCGGAAGCGCGGAGGCTCTCGATGCATCCCTCCAATGCCTCTTTCGCGTTGAAGAGTGCCTCCTGACGCGACCGCCCCCAGGTGTGACATCCGGGAAACGCGGGAACCGAGGCGAGCCAGTTGTCTTCCTCGTCTCGTGTCAGGATCACTGAATATCTCATCACATTCAGGCTAACTCGTTGAAATGCCCCACGTCCACCTGTGCGTCCTTCAAGATGCTGGCCAACGTCCCGATAGGCAGAGTTTGATTGCCGTGGACAGGCACAGCGAGCGTGACTCCCGGGAATTCGCGGTGCCGCATGATGTGATGGCTGCCCCCAGTCCGATCGACGCTCCAGCCAAGCCGTTCCAAGACTCGGACTAGCTGACGCCCGCTGACTCGCTTTGGTCTCTCAGCCATCCGGGGCTGATTCCTCGCCCGAACTCACCCGCCCAGGAAGCCCACGATCTCCGCGTTCACGCGCTCCGGTGCCTCGCGGTGCATGAAGTGCCCGCAGCCCTCGACCTTCTTCAGCGTGTGGTCCGTGAAGAACTGGCCCAGGTTGTCGGTCCACTCGAAGCGCAAGATCGGGTCCATGTCGCTCCACAGGATCAGCGTCGGCGTCTTCACGATGGGGTCCGGCTGCGGCTGGCCAGCCGAGCGCAACGCCGCGCGATAGCAGTTGAAGCCGCCGCGCAGCGCACCCGGCTGCGAGTACGCCTCGACGAACTCCGCGACCTCCTCGTCCGGGAAGACGTCCGTGTCGTGCGACCAGTGGCGAAGGAAGTGCCCCAGGTACGTCTCGGTCGAGGCGCGCGTAGCGCCGACGACGTCCTCCGCCCACGGCTGCTGGTGGTGGATCATGTACCAGCTCTCGAAGATCTGCGGCATCTCAAACCAGCGGCCGCCGATGCCCGGGTACGGTGGGTTGAAGAGCACGAGCCGCTCCAGCATCTCCGGGTAGCTGCGCGCGAAGCGCTGCGTCCACATCGCTCCGAAGTCGTGCCCGACCATGCTCACCCGCTCGAACCCCAGCGCCCGAACGAGCGCCGCCAGGTCGTCGGCCATTACGCCGTCCGTGTAGCCCTGCTCCGGCGGCAGGTCCGGCTTGGCGGAGTACGCGAAGCCGCGCATGTCCGGCACGATCACGTCGAAGCGTTCCGCCAGCGGCATGATGTTCTTGTTCCACTCGAACCAGAAGCCCGGCCAGCCGTGCACCAGCACGACCGGCTTCCCCGCGCCATGCCGCACGTAGTGCAGCCGGACGCCGTTCACCTCAACGAACTGGTGGTTCCAGGCCTCAGTCACCGTCTACCTCCTTCGAACGCTCGCCTCCCGGGCGGCCTGACGCTCCCGCCTCGACCCGAGCACGTCGATCGCTGCAACCAGACAGCCGGCGCCGTCCGGCCGCTCGTACGACAGCACCCGCGGCTGGATACGATAGGCGCTCAGCGCGCCCATGAGCACCGCCGTCTGCGCGACGGCGTCCTCGGCGGCTGAGCGGCGGAACGTTGCGTCTACATTCGTAAGCCACTTCACGTCCCACTCGTCGATCGCCCGGCGGTACTGGCGATCGAACAGCCGCGCCAGCCGCGCGTCCGCCGTGCCAGCGAGCGTAGCCGTACAGACCAGCGCCGTCCGCCACTCGTCGCCGGCCAGCGCCCGGCCGAGGGCTCGCCCGAAGTCGAGATGTTCGCGCGGCGAAAGCGACGACACGCCAATCGACAAGGCGTCGGCGTCCCCGAGCGCGTCGACGAACGGGGCGCCCAGAACCGATGACCGCGAGATCGCGAGATTGAAGGGGATCGCTTCCCGACCAACCTCGTCCTTGAGACGCGCCACGATCGCAGCCCAGCGCTCGGCGTCACCCGTCGCGACCTGGATCGCGCGCGGCAACACGGCGCCCTGCCGGGCGATCAGCACCGCGGCGTCCGGCTCGTACATCCGCAGCTCCGCCGCGACGCGATCGAGCGCCTCACGCGTGAGCGCGCCGTCATCGGGCAGCGCAGGCGGGCAGATACAGGCGTACACGACGGGCATCGCGCACCAGTATAGCCTGTCGCATCCAGCAGGGTCGGCCGGCCACGTGAGGCGT
>JBBEBM010000072.1:55347-61872 GCA_040882355.1 Dehalococcoidia bacterium
GACGGCCGCGCGACCACCAACGCCGGCGCCATCGGCCCCACCGCCGCCTACCCCGACGGCGCCTGGGAGCGCGACTCGTACGAGGCGCCGTAGGGGCGCCCATCTGGGCGCCCTGGACGGCCGCGGCCGTCGCAACCGGACGCACCGCCAGGAAACCGTTCAGACGTTTCATTGACCAGTCCGTTTGGCAAAATCGCTCTTGTCAGCGGACGGCCAGCGGACGGCCTCTGAAGCCAGGTGACGCCCCTGCGCCGGGCTGTGAATCTGAACGCGATGTTTGATTGATCCCGAGGCCGGTGACGCCCTGCGACAAGCAGGACGGCGGCTCGGCAGTATCGTCAGTCTCGGGCAAACCACCTCGATCCTCCTCGGTCGCGCGAACCCTTCGCTTCGCTCGAGGGCAAGCCCAGCGCCAGAACACTGGACGGCCCGTGCCCCTTCGGCAAGCTCTGGACAAGCTTCGCCGGATTGTCGAGGTTAGGGTAGGGCCGCGTCGGGAGAGCGCGGAGGGGGCGGTGGCGTGGAGGGAGGGCGGAAGGAGGGCCGGCGCGCGTGTGGAGGCGGAAGGCGGGATCGCGAGTAGGAAGAGGCCGGCGAAGCTCAGAGAACCACGGCAATCGCCGGATTTGGCGCTTCAGACCCGAGGCTCATTCAGCTTCTTTGAGAGCTCATCGGAAGCCGATCTGTGGAACCCGACTCGTGAACCGTTGCACGTCATAGCGGCACGACCTCGCGCAAGCGGGCTACCATCTCTCGAAACTCGTAGGGCGTCAATTCCCCGACCTTCTCAATCACCCTGGTCCACTTGAGCGTCCAAAACCACGGGACTACCTGGGATGGGCCATTTAGCCCAGCATGCCTCAGGTCTTTGATGGCATACACTCCGAGGATTGGTTCGTGGAGAATGGCGCCGCTCGCTATCAGGACGAGCACTCCATGATCCTTGCCGATGTTGTAGGCGCGTTCACTGAGCACGACGGCGTAGCGTCTCTTTGACCGTTCTGGCGGATCAATGCGGGGAGCGTCAAGCCGGACTACATCGCCCGGGCTATAGGTCATCGCCCCTGCCAAGCCCATGCTCGGCTTCCCAATCTTCCAAATCCTCCAGGGACGCTATCCACCAGTCATCATCATGCTCGATAGACGATGCGGAAATTGCGTCGCCCCCGGGCTTCGTACGCGTCACGATCACCAGCGGATGAAGGACAGCCGACTGGTCAATCCGTATCGTCATGAACGGCGTCACGTCGATTAGCTGAGTTGCGCTTGCCAAGCCGGCCGCTGTCATACCAACTCTGTTGATTCTCCGCCTATCGCTAGCGGTGCCTGCTTCCACATCCATTAGACAACTCCATTCACAATGTGTCGCTGGGGAGCCAACCCTCGAATGACGCTCTCTCTTGGATCGCTACGGTCGGCACAGGGAGCCCTGGCTGTTGCACTTGTATTCTCTGAATGTTTTTCGTTGTTTGAAACACATGGGTCAGATCAGTCGTTTCGATTACCGCCCGAGGAAACGTTCCCACCGTTTGCTGCTCCGCACCCAGGAATCCGTCAGCGTTATAGGGCGTGCCAAGTTCCAGAAGCGCCGAATATTCGCTGAACAGGGCCTTTACCTTGGCCTCAATCTCTGGCGTGGACTCAATCACCTTTAGCTTGAGCGCATTCTGTGCTTCAGATCTGCCGATCAAGTAGTCGTGCGATCCTAGTTCGCGGGTCAGTCGTGAGACTATTCGGTCGCGCTCGTCCTTGTGTTCCTCGCCATCCATATGAAAGGCCAGCAAGCGATCTGCGAGGCTGACGATCTGTTCTCGGGATCGATAGACTGCGCCCAGCGCCAGTGGGTGGACCTGCGCAGAGAGCCGATCAAAAACGGTCAGAAGTGAGCGTTCCTCCTTTAGCGCAGCTTCCCTCCTGGCGAGATCGAGAAAGCCCACTACGTCCTCCACGCTGATGGGAACGACCTGGGCTTGCCCCAGCTGGTTCGGTGTCTCTACTTTCGGGCCGAGAGCAGAATTCACGGAAGGATCAATAGGACTGAGTTGACCTAGCCGCGTCATGATGATTTCGTTAGCCGCCAGAGTGAACAGGGTTCCGGCACTTAGGGCTCGATGTGGAATCAAGACCCCTAATGCATCACAGTATTCGCGGACAAGATTGGCCAATCCCCATGCTGCGAGCGTGTGCCCGCCAGCTGTGTAGAGGAGTACGTCTATCTTCGGCACCTCCCCGATTCTCTCTAGGTGCTCAAAGAAGATGGCGTGCGCGTCCGAGGCGATGATGGTCGGATGGTTTGGGCGGTCGCCCCAAACGGCAGCCAGGAGCCGCGACCCTCGCAGCGCCTCGATTTCTCGAATGAGATTGAGTCTATCTTCGCGTGGCATAGGAGGCTATATTCTTATCGGATGGCCGCGGGCATGTCAAAATCGATCAGATCACTGATCCATTATAACAGGGCGCAGCTGGGATCTGACAAGGGGAAAACACTGCTTCAGAGCTCCTGCTTGGTCTATCTAGACCTCCGGCGGCTGGCGCGACTCCCCCGCCGGAGGCCGGCAGGTACCTCGCCAGGAGGAAGACGGCGCCGACGAGCGCGGCGATCGGTAGCCGGGCGAGCGCGGGCTGGACGGTGTCCCTCACCCCTGCCCCTCTCCCAAAGGGCGAGGGGAAAGTCTCTCTTCACGCCTCCGGCGGCTTGCGCGACTCCCATCGCGCCAGCAGGAAGACGGCGCCCACGAGGGCGACGATCGGTAGCAGGGCGAGGGCCGGGTGCACTGTGAGGAGCCAGAACGACGCGCCAAGCACGCCCAGCAGGCCGAAGAGGGCGAGCAGCGGCCACATGATGACGGCGAAGGTGGCACGGGTGAGCACCCAGACGTCGCGGCAGCCGGGGCGGGCTTCGAGGGGCGGTTCGTACATGGTGGGCGTAGGGTAGCAGAGCGATGGGCGGAAGCGAGGGGGCGGGCACGTTGTTAGGGTGGTGTGGGTGTGAGGGTGGTGTGGGTGTGAGGGTGCTGCAAGATCCCTCGCTTCGCTCAGGATGACAGAGGGAGGGGCAGCACCTAACGTGGGCATCGCCCGAGGAGTAGGGCGGCGAGATGCGTCGCTGCGCTCGGCATGACACAAGGTGCGCCGGCCACAGGGGCTTCGTCGCGTGACGACGGCCTCCGGCCGTCTAGGGCACGCAGATGCGCGCCCCTACAATGGCCTCCGCACATGATGGGCCCAGAGGATGAAGGGATGGGTCGTCGCGAGAGTGGCGCTGGTGGCGTCCTAAAGGTCGCCGCTACCGATGCACGAGCGCAAGGACAAGACAGGCCAGAGACGCCGGTTACCCCTGGAACAGGTCCCTGAAGAGGGCGCCCGATGGCACGACGGGCAGGGCCTGGTGGTAGAGCTCCTCGTGGGTGGTGAACTTGGACAGCATCGCAAAGAACTCGCGGGAGTCTTGCTGGCTGCTGTGGCAGGCCAGCGCCGCCAGCTTCACGTCGAGGTAGTCGGTCACGTCAATGCGGTGGGTCGGCTCGCGCTCCGGCCCCACGATCTCCAACTGGTCGGCGAACGGGCCGTCGATGGCCACCCAGAGCACCCGCACGGGCCGCGGGCCGCCTGCGGCGGATTCCGCCGCGCGCATCGCCGCCTTGTGCCCGGCGATGTGGTCGACGTGGCGGGTGAGGCCGGTCGGGCCGAACGTGATGATCGTGTCGGCGCCCGTCTCGACCAGCTTGCGGGACACGTGGCCGGCCACCTCGTCGAGCGGGACCTGGTCGAGCGCGCCGTCCATGTAGTCGAGCAGCTCGACGCTCGCCGCGCCGATCACGCGCGCCGAGGCCCGCGTCTCGTACTCGCGCAGCAGACCGAGCGCCTCGGGCGAGTCGACGCCGTCGGACATCGTGCCGATCTGGCCCTTCGTGAGCGTCAGCAGGTGGGACGCGACGCCCTGCTCGGCGTAGCGGGCAACGGTGCCGGCGCAGCCGAACGCCTCGTCGTCAGGGTGCGGCGCCACGATGAGGATGGCGGGCATCACGAGGGCAGGATAGCAGAGGCGGGCGCCTTCAGGTCACCCGCATGGATTGAATAGCCACAGATGCACACAAATGAAACACAGATTCATGCCGCCGCGACCGTCGCATCCATCTGTGTCAATTTGTGGCTGACACGTCAGTCCGGATCAGGCAGCTCGGTGGGGCGCACGTTGAAGGTGAGCGACTCGGCCGAGCGCACGACGTGCACAACGAGCGGCTGGCCGACGGGGTGGCGGCCGAGCGCCTGCTGCAGGTCGTCCGGCGAGGCGATCGCGTCGTCGCCCACGCGGACGATCAGGTCGCCGGAACGGATGCCGGCGTTCGACGCCGCGGTGTCGGGCATGACTTCGGTCACCTGGACGGCGGTCGCGACGCCCTCCCGGAGCGCGACCTTGCGGTCGAGCGCCACCGGCTGCGCGGAGACGCCGAGGTAGGCGCGCCGCACGCGGCCGTCGCGCATGAGCTGCGAGGCGACCCAGAGGGCGGTGTTCGCCGGGATGGCGAAGCAGATGCCCTGCGAGCCGGCGATGATCGCCGTGTTCACGCCGATCACGCGCCCCCGCGAGTCGACGAGCGGGCCGCCGGAGTTGCCCGGGTTGAGGGCGGCGTCGGTCTGGATGATGTTCTCGATCACGCGGCCCGTCTCGGTGCGCAGTGTGCGACCGAGCGCGCTGACGACACCAGCGGTGACCGTCGCCTGAAAGCCGAGCGGGTTGCCGATGGCGACGACGAGCTGGCCCACGCGCAGCGCGGACGAGTCGCCGAGCTCCGCCGCGGGCAGGCCCGACTCGGGCACACGCACGACGGCGAGGTCGCTGTGGGGGTCGTCGCCGACGACGCGCGCCGCGAGCGTGCGGCCGTCCTGCAGGCGCACCTCGATGCGCTCGGCCTTGCGAACGACGTGGCTGTTTGTGAGGACGTAGCCATCCTGCGCGATGAGCACACCGCTGCCGGCGCCGCGCAGCTTGGGCAGGCCGCGCCGCTGGAGGCGGGCCGGCGCCTTGCGCGCCATGCCGACGCTGACGACGGCAGGCCCGACGCGCTCGACAGCGCCCGTCACGGCCTGCGAGTACGCATCGAAGGCTTCGGTGTCGACGGCGCGGACGTCCGCCGTGCCGTTCTGGTTGTCTACGGTCGCGAGGACCTGTTGGAGTCTCATGGGCTGTCTTTCAGTTCACTCTGGCCGCCACCCGTTTCACTGCGGTCTGCTTACGCGGCCGCGGCCACCCGCTCGTCGCCCGGCTCCGCAACAGGCAGCGGCGAGACCGCGTTCTCGAAGTCGCTGCCGTAGACCTGGGCGTAGGCGCGGTCGACCAGCAGGTCGATGCCGTCGCGGCGGTGGGCCTTTTCCTGGCGGCGCTGCTCCCAGAGCGACTGCAGCTCGGCGTTGATCTCGTGGATTCGCCCGAGGACGGTCTTGTCGCCCCGGCGACCGTTGGAGGCCCGCGCGTAGAGCGTCGTGCGCTCGCTGGAGAGCTGGTTGATGCGGTCGATGGTCGTCATTGTCCACTCCTTCCCATCCAACATCACTTACAAACAGTAAGTTACCACAGGCGCTCACCCTTGTCAAGGGGCTAATAATACGTTAGTATTACAACGCAGTGTGTGACACGCCCTACGGCGACGAGATGTGCCCCAAGTATGAGCGGGCCGCCCAGATCCTGGGCAAGCGCTGGACCGCCCTCATCGTTCGGACGCTGCTCACCCGCCCTCGCCGCTTCAACGAGATGACCGTCATCGTCCAGGGCTTGAGCGACCGGCTGCTCTCGGAGCGGCTGAAGGAGCTCGAAGCGTGCCACATCGTCGAACGGCGAGTCTACCCCGAGACGCCTGTGCGCATCGAGTACGTCCTGACGGAGAAGGGGCGCCACCTCCAGGACGTGGTCGAATCGATCCAGCGCTGGGCGGACCGCTGGGAGCCGATCGAGGCCGCCCGCACGCGGGCCTAGCCCGCTCCCCTAGCACAGCATGGCCATCAACAAGGCCTGGCACGAGGCGCACCGCATGCCCAAGAACCCCTCGCTGGAGCAACGTATCGCCTGGCATCGCGAGCACGCGAAGCACTGCGCCTGCCGGCCGATCCCGGAGAAGCTGGCGGCGGAGATGACGCGGCGAGGGTCAGAGCAGGCCCGACAGGCGAGATAGAGTTTGGAACCTCACCCGCACTTGGTGTAGCCGCAGGAGCGGCAGACGAGACAGCCCTCGGCGAAGACGACGACGCTGCCGCAGTCCGGGCACGCGAGGCCAGTGCTGACGTCGTCGGAGGAACCAGGAACCAGTACCCCGGAACCAGGCCTCGCGCCGCCGGCCCGCTTCGCTGATCCCTTCCCCTTCGCCCCGCGCCCCGTGACCCGCGCCTGCCCTCGAGCGAAGCGAAGGGACCCGCGACCCTCGTCTAGGAAGCGGCGTTCCAGCCAGCGGAAGATGTAGTCAACGAGGGAGCTGGCCTGGGGCAGGTCGGGGTTGTCGGTGAAGCCGGCGGGCTCGAAGTGGACGCCGC
>JBBEBM010000073.1:0-17621 GCA_040882355.1 Dehalococcoidia bacterium
GCCGCGTCGTCCTCGACGCTGCCGGCCAGCGCGACGACCGGCTTGCCCGCCGCGCGGGCGAGCCGCGCGACTCCCGCCGTCGTCTTACCGAAGGTAGTCTGGCGGTCGAGCCTCCCCTCGCCGGTGACGACCAGGTCGGCTTGGTCGATGCGCTCTGCCAGCCCGACGGTCCCGGCGACGACGTCGAAGCCCGGTCGGATATGCGCCCCGCAAAACGCGACCAGCCCCGCCGCCAGCCCGCCCGCCGCCCCGCCGCCCGGCAAATCGGCGATATCGACGCCCAGATCGCGCTCGATCACTCCGGCGTAGTGGGCGAGCGCCGCGTCCAGCTCGCGGGCCACAGCCTCGCTCGCGCCCTTCTGCGCGCCGTAGACGAGCGACGCGCCCTCCGGGCCACACAGCGGGTTCGTCACGTCGGTGGCGACGGTGATCTCGGTCTCGCGCAGCGCCGGATCGAGTTCCGACACATCGATGCGATGGAGCCGCGTGAGCGCGCCGCCACCGGGCGGAAGCTCGCGGCCGTGCTTGTCGAGCAGGTGGGCGCCCAGCGCCTGGGCCGCGCCCGCGCCGCCGTCGTTCGTCGCGCTGCCGCCCACGCCGACGATGATGCGCTGGTAGCCGGCGCGCAGCGATTCGCGCAGCAGCTCCCCGGTGCCGTAGGTGGAAGCGCGCAACGGGTCGCGCTCCGCGGGTCGGAGCAGCGTCAGGCCGGACGCCGCCGCCATCTCGATGATGCCGAGGCGTCCTTCGCCGTCCAGAGCGCCCCGGCGGGCGCGTACGGCCCGGCCGAGAGGGTCCAGGACGGTCGATTCGATGTAGCGGCCGCCAGTCGCGTCGACGAGCGCTTCCACCGTGCCCGGCCCGCCGTCGGCCATCGGCAGCAGGTCGAGATCGGCGTCTGGCAGCGCGCGCTGCAGACCGCTGGCGATCGCCGCGGCCGCCTCGCGGGCGGTGAGGGTGCCCTTGAACTCCTGCGGCGCGACGACGATGCGCATTGCTAGCTGGCGAAGCTGCGGCGTGGCAGGGGCAAGCGCCGGAGCAGCGTGTCCGCCTCCTCCGAGCTGAGAGCGCGCGCGGCCGCGAAGAAGCTGATCCCGCCCAGGACGGTGCTCCCTGTGAGCGCGAGGATCGCATCGGCGGAGCGGCTGGTGTCCAGGTGACCGGCCTGATCGAGCACGATCAGGTACAGGACCACGACTTCGACCATCAGGACCGTCGCGACGAGGGTCTTGCCGATCGATCCGCCGAGGGCCCGCAGGTCGGACCACTCGAGCCGGCCGCGCAGCGTCCAGAACAGGAGCGTCGCGTTCGTGATAGCGCCCGCAGAGACGGCAAGCGCGATGCCGCGCACCTCCATGGGCTGGACTAGCAGCGCACTCAGCCCGGTCGCGATCACGAGCCCCACTACGGCATAGGTGACCGGCGTGCGTGTATCGCTTAATGAGTAGAAGCCGCGGCTGAGGATCTCTATCGCCGCGTGGCCGCAGAGGCCGATCGCGTAGAAGACGAGTGCCTGCGCTGTGATCTCAGTCGACGCCTCGGTGAACTCGGCACGCTGAAACAGGGACGCCACCAGAGGCTCCGCGAGTACGATAAGGGCCGCGGATGCCGGCAACGTCAGGAACATGATCATGCGCAGGCTCTGGTCCAGCGTGCGGCGCAGGTCGCGCCGGTCGACGACCGCCTGCTCGGCCATCGTTGGGAACACAGCGGTGGAGATCGCCATGCCGAAGAGCCCGAGCGGCGTCATCACGATCAGCCACGCGTACGTGACGGCCGAGATCGCCTCGTCGCTGACAGTGGAAGCGAAGAAGACCGTGACGATGAGCCCGAACTGAAACGCTGCGAGGCCGATGATGCGCGGCCCCATCAGCCTCCCCACCTCGCGCACCGCCGCGTCGCGCCAGCGCGCGATCGCTCGGTAGCGCATCCCCACGTTGAACAGCGCCGGCACCTGGACGACCAGGTGCAACGCCGCGCCGATGACCACTGCCGCAGCCAGTGCGTGCACGTCGTCGAACATGAGCGCGCCCACGATGATCGCGGTGTTGTAGACCATCGGCGCGAGAGCCGGCCAGAGAAAATGCTGGCGCGCGTTCAGGATCGCCGTCAGCATCGCGCTGACCGAGAACAGGATTGGCGAGAGCATCATGAGCTGTGTCAGGTCGACCGCCAGTGCGTGCAGCTCTTGCTGCTGTCCCGTGTCGTCACCGAGGCCCGGCGCGATCGCCGGCACCAGCAGTGGCGCGAACAGGAAGCCGAGCACCGCGAAGATGATTGTCGCGATGCCGACCAGGTTGAGCACGGAGCTGGCCAGCCGCCAGGCCGCTTCCTCGCCGTCCTTGTTCAGTAGCCGAGCGAAGGTCGGGATGAACGCGGCGCCCACCGTCGCGCCGGCCAGGAGTTGGAAGATCAGGTCGGGCAGGCGAAACGCTACCCAGAACGCGCCCACCTCCGGGCTCGTGCCGAAGGTGCCGGCGATGACTATGCTTCGCACCAGGCCGAGCAGCCTGCTTCCTAAGAACCCCGCGCCGACGATGAAGGCGGCGGCGGCCAGCGTGGGACGGTTCAGGCCGATGCCGGAGCTCGGAGTCGCTTCGTCCACGCGGCCAGTATAGGCCAGCAGCGGCGTAGGGACAGAGCTTTCCCGCCAAAGGCGGGTCCGCCTCCGGCAGAAGCTCTGTCCGCGCGGTCGAAGGTCGCGGCCCATATCACACATTCGTGGCCTCATTCGTCCGGTACGCTGTCTGGCGGCCCCTCGTCTCGCTGGGATAGAATGGGCGCGCTGTTCAGTGGGGAGGAACGTATGGTGCTCGAGCGACTACGTCTCGATGGCAAAGCGGCGGTGGTGACCGGTGCCGGGCGAGGCCTCGGCCAGCAGATGGCGCTCGCCCTCGCCGAAGCGGGCGCCGACGTCGTCTGCGCCGCCCGCACGGCGAAGCAGATCGAGGCGACGGCGGAGGCCGTGCGCGCCACGGGCCAGCGCGCCATCGCCGTGCCGACAGACGTGCGCGACTCGACGCAGTGCGATGCGCTCGTTCAGGCCTGCGTCGACGAGTTCGGCAGGATCGACATCATGCTCTCGAACGCGGGCATCGGCGATGCGCGCGGCCACAACCAGGAGATCTGGGGCATCACTGACGACGACTGGCGCGATACTGTCGACGTCAACCTCTCGAGCGCGTTTTTCTGCGCCCGCGCCGCTTCGAAGGCGATGATCGAGCGCGGCGAGGGCGGCGTAATCATCAACGTCGCGTCGGGCACCGCGCTCCGCGCCTACCCGATGGGCGTGGCCTACGGCGCGGCGAAGGCCGGCGTGATCGCCTTCACGAAGACGCTGGCGGTGATGCTCCAGCGCCACAACATCCGGGCGAACTGCATCATCCCTGGCTTCGTCGCGCAGCGACCGGCCCGCAACGACGAGGAGGCGGCGATGATGAGCACTCGCGGGCGTTACATCCCGGCCAAGCGTCTCGGCGAGGCGTGGGAGCTGGGCCCGCTCGCGGTATACCTCGCATCCGATGCATCGAGCTACGTCACCGGCCAGGGCTTCATCATCGACGGCGGCGGTCTCGCGGGCGGCCTCGCCCCGACCGGCTTCGCGCCGGCAGTGGAGGGATGATCGTCACCCTGAAGAGAAGAGATGGTTCTCGACTCTCAAGATGGCGTCTCACCCTTGGGCCAGACGAAGGCTGTGACAATCTGTGTCTGTTTGTGGCCAAAAGAGCTGATCCATGACCGTCCCTGAGTGGCCCAATGCGAAGCGTAGCCTCGACGCCTACGACCTGTCCGGCAAGCGGGCGCTCGTCGTCGGCGCCGCGACGGGCGTCGGGCGCGCGATCGCGTTGGCGTTCGCCGAGGCGGGCGCCGACCTCGCGCTTGCCAGCGTCACGACCGAGGGCGACGAGGTGATGGCGCTGCGTAAGACGGTGCGTCAAGTGCGTGAGCTGGGCCGGACCGCCCTCGAACAGGCGATCGACGCGGCGTCCGGTCAGGGCACGCAGGTGATGGTGCGCCAGGTCGCGAAGGAGCTGGGCGGTATCGACGTGCTGGTGAACGCGCCCGATATGTTCCTGGGCAAACCCGCGACCAAGACGAGCGACGTCGACTGGGCGAAGGTCCTCGGCCGCACGCTGAACGCGACGTTCTTCACCTGCCGCGCGGTCGCCCGCGAGATGCTCAAGGCACAGGAGGGCGCGAACGGTGCTCAGGGCGGGCGGATCGTCAACGTCGCATCCGTGCTCGGTGAGCGAGGGCTGCCCAACGCCGCGGCCTACTGCGCCGCGCAGGGCGGCATCCTGAACCTGACGCGAGCGCTCGCGCAGGAGTGGGCGCCGCACATCACGGTGAACGCGATCGCGCTTGGCTGGATGGAGGACTCGCGGGCGCTCGGCGACCCGAACCCGGAGACGAACCAGACAGTGCGCTTCATCCCGTTGAAGCGTCCCGGCCGCCCGGACGAGGTCGCTCCGCTCGCCGTTTACCTCGCCTCCGACGCGTCCGGCTACGTCAGCGGCCAGGTGCTCACCGTCGACGGCGGCCTGACGGTGCACCTGTGACCGGAGGGTCAGGGGTCGAGGGTCAAGGAGAGCTTAGGAGATAGCATGCCCACAGCGCGCATCAACGGTATCGACATCCACTACGAGATCTCCGGCGAGGGTCCCGCAGTTGTCTTCCTGCACGGGCTGATGGGCTCCATCGACCGCTCGCGGGCAGTGGGCGATGGGCTGGATGGCCTGGAGCAGCGTGGCTTTCGGTTGATCACGTACGACGCGCGTGGCCACGGCGCATCCGGCTTCACTGAGAACGAAGCGGACTATACGTGGGAGGCGCACTCGCGCGACTTGCTCGGCCTCCTCGATCACTTCGGCGTCGAGCGGGCGGCGATCGGCGGCGGCTCCATGGGCGCCGGTGTGAGCTATACGTTTGCGCTGGCTCACCCCGAGCGCGTCGAGAAGCTGATGCTGATCGCCCTGCCGCCGCTCGGCGAAGGCTTCGAGCCGGCCAAGCAGATGTTCGGCGGCTTCGCACAGCTCATCGAGGGCCTGGGGTTGGAGAAGGCGGTCCAGGTTGTCATGCAACTGCCCGAGTACGTGAAGATGCGGGAACGCGACCCGGAAGAGTTCGCGCGGCTGCGCGACTGGCTGCTGCGCATGCAGCCGCGCGGCATCATCTTCGCGATGCGCGGGCTGGTGAACGGGCCGCCGCTGGCGGACGGGCGCTTCGGCGAGATCGCGGCGCCCGCGCTGATCACGGCGCATCCGGACGACCTGCTCCACCCGATCGCGAGTGGCCAGCGGGCGCATGCGGCGATCGCCGGATCGCGGCTCATGGTCGCGCCTTCGCTGCTGTACTACCGCGACCACCGCGGCGAGCTGCTGGACGCCGTCGCAACGTTTCTGCGTGGCTAAGCGTCCGTGTAAAGGAGGAGGACGCTATGAGCGACTACGAACAGATCCTGTACGAGCGAGACGGCGCGAAGGTGCGCATCACGCTGAACCGGCCCGAGAAGCTGAACGCGATGACGCCTCGCCTGCAGCGCGAGCTTAGCGATGCGCTGTGGGAGGCGGACGGTACGTCCGCCGTGCACGTGATCATCATCCGCGGAGCCGGACGCGCGTTCAGCGCCGGCTACGACATCTCGCCGCCGCGCACAGTCGAAGAAGCGCACGCGACGGGCCTGACGCCCGCCGACGGCCGTCGTGGCCGGCGCGATTTCGACGACGACACGTGGTGGATCGAGCGGGACCAGCGCCTGCGCAACACCGTCCTCGACGTGCATACGCCGGTGATCGCGCAGGTGCACGGCTACTGCCTCGCGGGCGGCACCGATCTTGCGCTGCTCTGCGACATCGTGGTCGCGGCCGAGGATGCGGTGCTCGGCTTCCCGCCGGTGCGCAACCAGGGCTCCCCGGTGAACCACATGTGGACCTACCTGGTCGGCCCGCAGTGGGCGAAGTACTTCCTCCTCACCGGCGACCAGGCGACGGGCGCCGAGGCGGCCCGCATCGGCCTCGTCTGGAAGGCCGTGCCGCACGAACGGCTGGAGGCTGAAGTAGAGGCGCTCGCCGACAAGATGTGCCGCATCGACCCGGCGATCCTCTCCGCGAACAAGCGCATCGTCAACATCGCGCTGGAGATGATGGGCGCGCGGACGATCCAGCGCATGGCGTCGGAGATGGACTCGCGCGCCCGGCTGGCGCCCGCCGTGCGCCAGTTCTACCAGACGATCGCCGAGAAGGGCCTCAAGGCGGCGCTGGAGTGGCGCGACGGCCCCTTCGCCGACCTCACCGGTAGCGAGACCGCCGAACGGCGGAAGGCGGAGCAGGAAGCGCGACTCAAGGGGTAGGGCGTTAGGTGGGGCGGTAATGAGGGCGGCAGCTAGACCGCAACTTGTCGTGGCCGCGTTCGTTTTGGTCTCGCGGGCGCTGAGCGCTGTACCCTTGGCGACGGTACCGTCAGAAGAGCCGAAGCCAGAGCCAGGCGTGGGGGCCTCGCTTTCTCCTCCCACCTCGCTCAGGCCGACGACACTGCCTCCGCTGGAAACGCCATGGCCCCGTGAGTTCCCCCGGCCACTGGTCGGCTATCAGGACGGGTCGCTATTCGCGGTTGCCGCCGAGCCGCTTCAGCCCGTCCGCTTGTAACCCTCCTATCTAACCGCTCCCAGTCGCGCCAGAATGCCCCTGGAAGGGCCTTCCGGTGTTGGCCGGGCCAAGCCCCGTCGCTATCGGGCGACGAGGGTCACGCCGGCGGCCCGGCACCACGCTCTGTCGTCCTCCACGGCGCCTCGATTGCGGTTCTCCGCCGTCGCGCTCGCTGCGGCCGTCCCGGGCTGGAAGGCCTGGGCGCCTTGCGCGGCTACGGTGACCGGGTAGGAGGACAGCTCTCCGGTGCACCTGCCGGCGCCTCTGCCCGTTCCGGGGCGTCGCCCTGGGAGAGCGTGAGCGTGAACCGCACCTGCTGACCTGCCGTGCAGTTGAGGAGAACCGACCCCTGCGCCCAGTGGCCGCCCGCCGAGAGCGTCGCCTCGGGGCCGATGGTGTTGTTCATTATCCTCGCGCCCGCGCCGCTGGCGGCGGCCAGCGCCAGGCAAACGGCGATCGTGATGCTCCCCAGGATCCGCAACATCGCCCACCGGTTCATGCCCCCTCCTTTCGCGCCTCCCCCTCCGCCGGCACAACGCGATATACCTCCGCCAGCGGCAGCCCCGTCGCCTGGCGCCTACGGCGTAGCGCGGGTAGGCTGGATGACAACCTTCTGGCTCGTGGAAGGGGGTCATGGAAGACATCACAGTCCGGGCGTTCGCGCCTGCAGATCAGGACGCCGCCCGCAGGCTCATCATCCAGGGGCTTGGCGAGCACTTTGGCTTCGTCGATGAGGGGCGCAACCCCGACCTGGACGACATCGCGGCGTCGTATCGTGATGGCGTCTTCTTGGTGGCGCTCGCCGGTGACGAGCTGATCGGCACCGGCGCGCTGAACCCGATGGGCCGCGGCGCTGTGCAGGTCGTGCGCATGTCCACGGCGCGACAGCGGCGCCGCCAGGGCGTTGGCCGCGGGATCTTGGAGCGCCTGCTGGACGAAGCTCGTGCGTCCGGGTATCGCTGGGCCGTGCTGGAGACGAACGCCGGCTGGGAGGACGCGATCGCCTTCTATCGCGCGAACGCCTTCTCCGTAATCGGCCGCGCGATAGGCGGTGTCGCGTTCACCTACCGGCTGAGCGGCGCAGGTGGCCGCCCGCCGTTGCCGCTCGCCTGGTCGTTCATAGCGCAGCTATTCTGGAGGCATTTCACGAGCCGCTGATCGGAGCGAGTTACTCGTCCTGCCCCGGAACCGGTTCGCTGCTGACGACGCCTTCGCGCTCCAGCTCCACCATCTCTTCGTCGCTCAGCCCGAGCAGGCCGCGCAGCACGAAGTCGTTGTGTTCGGCGAAGCAGGGCGCGGGCAGCCGCGTGTGCGCGGGCGTCAGGTCGAAACGCCAGGCGGGCCGGTCGATCAGCCACGTGCCCGCCTCCCGGTGGGTGACCTCCTCGAAGAAGCCGCGCTCCGTGAGGTGGGGGTCTTCGGGCAGCTCAGGGAGCCGCAGCACTGGTGACGCCGCGACGCCCGCAGCCTGGAGCTGCTTGGCGGCGTCTCGGTGACTGTGCTCCTGCGTCCACGTCGAGACGATCTCGTTCAGCTCGTCCTGGTGGCGGTGGCGCGACACGACGTCTTCGAAGCGGTCGTCCTGAGCAAGCTCCGGCCGTCCGAGCACGTGACATAACGCAGCGAACTCGTCGTCCGCACCGACAGCGATGGCGACCCACGAGTCGTCGCCCTGGCAGAGGTAGACGCCGTGCGGCGCCATCGAGGAGTGGCGGTCGCCGCGCCGCGGCGGCTCCTGGCCGGTCATGCTGTGCTCCACGAGGAACTCGCCGACGAGCGGCAGGAAGGCCTCCCACTGCGCGACCTCCACATGCTGGCCGAGGCCGGTGTTGCGCCGGTAGAGCAGCGCGGCGATGGTCGCCGCGGCGGCGGTCGCGCCCGCCATCGGGTCGCCATAGGATGTCGCGCTCTTGTGCGGCGGGCCGTCGGGGTAACCACTGACCGACGGTAGCCCGGCGAGCTGCTCGATGTTCGTGCCGTAGGCGACGTAGTGCGCTTCCGGACCCGAGAGGCCGTGGCTGGGCATCGAGACGAGGATGATGTCAGGATTCACCTCGCGCATCGCTTCGTAGGTAAGGCCGAGGCCTGCCAGCACGTCCGACCGGTAGTTTTCGACGACGACGTCCGAGATCGCGACGAGCCGGAGGGCGAGATCGCGGCCCTGCGGCTTGCTGAAGTCGATGGCGCACCCGTACTTGTTGCGGTTGTAGTGGTTGAAGAAGGCCGCCCGATTGTAGGGGCGCTCCGTCTCGCCCGGGAGCAAGCTGAGCGAGCGGATCATGTCCCAGGCGCGCGCGGCCTCGACCTTGATCACCTCGGCGCCCATGTCCGCGAGCAGCCGCGTGCCATAGGGGCCGGCCCACACCTTCGACAGGTCGAGGACGCGGATGCCGTGCAGCGGCAGGCGCTCCATCACGACAGCACCTTCTCGAACTCGATCTGGCGCAGCCAGTGGTCCAGCCAGCGCTCGGCCACCTCG
Source organism: Dehalococcoidia bacterium (assembly GCA_040882355.1). Classification (GTDB taxonomy): domain Bacteria; phylum Chloroflexota; class Dehalococcoidia; order DSTF01; family RBG-16-68-14; genus JBBEBM01. Next base: position 9,124 of record JBBEBM010000073.1, read on the forward strand.
ACGTAGCCATGCTTGCGGTAGAGCGCCTGCGCCGGCTCCTGTAGGTCCGTCGTGTCGAGTGTGACTCGGTTGTAGCCCCGCTCGCGGCAGAAGCGCTCAGCCTCTTCGAGGAGAACGGTCGCAAGTCCGTGGCGGCGCCAATCGCTGCGCACGCGGAAGCGACGAAGCCGCGCCGTCGTGTCGTCGATGCGTAGCACGCCGCCGTAGGCGACGACTTTGGCGTCGCGCTCGAGCACCCAGAATTCGCCGCCTGCGTTCAGGTAGACGCCCTCGATGTCGTCCATGTCGTCATGGTGATGGCGCGGACGCTCCGGCGTGTCGAACCCAACCTCGCGTTGAAACTCGAAATCGATCTCGTGCAGCGCCGTTCGGTCGCCCGGCGCGTAGGTGCGTAGGACGAAGCCTTCGAGCAGCGCCGCCATCAGATCACTCCCGCCGACCGCAGCCGGACGAGGTCGCAGCGCGACAGGCCGAGCAGTTCGCCGTAGACTGCTTCGTTGTGCTCGCCCAGGCTTGGCGCCGGGCGGAGCGACCAGCCACCCTCGGCCGTCCGGAAGGGCGGTCCCGGATAGCTGAGGCGGCCCGCGCGCGGGTCGTCCAGCTCCCGGATCGACTCGCGGGCGCGCAGGTGAGGCTGCTGGAGGACCTCGCCGATGCTGTAGATCGGCGCGGCCGAACAGCGCAGCTCGCCCGAGCGCCGGTACGCCTCGTCGCGCGTCGTCCCCGCCGCCCAGGCGTAGATCGTCGCCAGCACCTCGTCGTTGTTCATCAAGCGGGCGCGCGCGTCGCGGAAGCGCTCGTCGTCGATCATCGACTCCGCATCCATCAGCCGGGCGAACGCAGGGAAGTTTCGCGGCATGACGTGCACGCCGATGTGGCCGTCGGCGCAGGGGTAGATGCCGATCATCGCCGACGCGCTGTTGCCGCGCCTGTGCGAAAGGATGTCGCTCTTGCGGTACAGGTAGTCGCCCAGATAGAGCTCGATCGTCGCCGCCTGGCACTCCATCGCGTTGATGTCGATGTGCTGGCCGATCTCGATCACGCCCACCGAGAACAGCCCGGCGAGCGTCGCGCCGAACGCGTGCAGGCCCGCCTGGTAGAACGCCTGGTGGCCCGCCGTCATCAGCGGCTCGCGGTCCGGGTCGCCGGTGATCGACATCTGCCCGCCCGCCGCGAACGCGACGATGTCGCTCGCGCGCCACTTTGCGTACGGCCCCGACTGCCCGAAGGCGCTGACGGACGTGACGATGAGGCGAGGGTTGCGCTGGTGCAGCGCCTCGACGCCGAGGCCGATCGCATCCAGCTCGCCCGGCGTGGCGCTCTCGATCAGCGCGTCGGCGTGCTCGATCAGCTCCAAGAGGATGCGCCGCCCTGTCGCGGTCGAGTAGTCGAGGGTGACGCCCTCCTTGCTCGTGTTCAGGTAGAGGAAAAGGGCGCCCGCCTCCGGGTGCGGTGTGTCAGGGAACGGCCCGACGCGTCGCGCCGGATCGCCTCGCCCCGGGCGCTCGACCTTGATCACGCGAGCGCCGTAGTCGGCAAAGAGCTTCGTCGCGAAGGGGCCGGCGGTGCCCTCGCTCAGGTCGAGGATCGTCAGCTCAGAGAGCAGTCCTTCGTCGGGCATGGGAAATGAATGATAGCAGGAGGGAGGTGCGCGGATCGAGGCGTCATGTAGGGGCGGGTCTCCGCCCCGCCGGTCGGACGCGGAGCTACGTCGTCGCCACCTCCGCCCCGCCCTCCGCCGCCGAGCGGTAGACCGCGTCGACCAGCTCGTGGGCGCGCACGCCGACGTCGAAGCTGGGGTGGGGGTCGCGATCTTCCGACAGCGCCCGCAGGAAGAAGTAGTCCTCCAGCGAGTACCGCCGCGCTGCCTGCGCGAATTCGTCGCCCTCCAGCCCGACCAACGAGAGATAGCGGCGCAGCACCTCCTCCTCCGACAGCTCGGCGCGACCGCCGCTGCCGTAGGTCTCGTAGCGGATCGGGCCGAGGAAGTCCTGGTCGACGGTGAAATAGCCGTGCTCGAAGAACATTTCGAGGAGCCGGCCCGAGCCGCGGCTGAGCAGGTTGTGCCAGACCGAGAGCAGGTGGCCTGTTGCGCCGTTCGCGAAACGGAACGAGACCGAAGCGACGTCCTCGACCCCCTCGTGCCCGGCGAAGTTGCGCGTCTCCGCGCGCAGGCTCTCGATGCCGCCCGCGAGCCATGTGATCACGTCGAGGTCGTGGATGCTGTGCTCGATGAGCGTGCCGCCGCCGGTCATCGCGACATCGCCGCGCCAGGTGCTGGCGTAGTGGCCCTGGATCGGGAAGAACTGGTCGTCGCGGAACATCACGGCCATCAGCCGGCCGAGCTTCGGGTCGCCCGTCAGCTCCTTGAGCACGGCGAAGATCGGGGAGTGGCGCAGCACCAGCCCGACCTGGTGGCGCACGCCCGCGGAGCGGACGGCGTCGTGCATCTCTCGCGCGTCGGCGAGCGTGCGGGCGAGCGGCTTCTCGCAGAAGACGTGCTTGCCAGCGGCTGCGGCCTTTAGGACGAGCGCCTTGTGCTCGGCGGTCGGCGTGCAGACGTAGACGGTGTTCACGTCGGGCGAGCCGATCAGCTCGTCGTCGTCCGATGTGTAGAAGTCGAGGCCGGCGATCTCCGCGAACTCGCGCGCCCGGTCCTCGATCCGGTCGCAGACAGCGACGTAGCGCGCGTTGACCAGCCCCATGCGAATCAGGCCGTGGATGCCGCGCGCATGAAAGCGCCCGATCAACCCCGCGCCGATGATGCCCACCTTCGGTTGCATGTGGCTGCCCTACCTCCTCGTCGCGACCGCGAGCACGCGCCGGCGATAGGGGCGCTGCTCCAGCGTCATCGTTATCTCGCCGAAGAGCGCGTTGACGGCGAGGTCGCCCATTTCGGCTCGAAGGGCCTCGTCTGCTGCCACCAGCGCGCTGTATGCAGCCGTCATGGGCTCCGGCCACCCCGGAATCTCGTCGTAGGCATCGATGCTGAATCCTGCGTCGTCGAGGACGGGACGGTAGTCGTCGACCGGGTCGGCGCCGATGACGGGCAGGTCGCGCACTCGCTCCGGCGCCAGCTCGAAGGCGGTGAATACGAAGCGAGCGCCGGGCCTGAGTACTCGCGCGGCTTCGGCCATTGCCGCGCGCTTGTCCGGCGCGTACTGCAGGGCGTCCTCGCTCATCGCTGCGTCGGCCGAGCCGTCCGGCAGGCCGGTGCTCGCGAACGAGCCGACGCGAAACTCCGGGGCGTCACCTAGCCCGAGCGACGCCGCGCGCTCGCCCGCGAGCGAAACGGCGACCGCCGAGAGGTCGACGCCGGTCAACCGGGCGCCGGTCTCACGCGCCATCCACAGCGCTGGCCCCGCCATGCCGCAGCCAAGGTCGACGAACGTGTCGTCCGGTGTGAGGCGAAGCTCGGTCTCGATGCGGCGCAGCTCTGGCAGCGTGACGAAGCTGATGTGGGCGAACTCCTCGGGGAAGTCGAGGCCGCACGCGTGCTCCCGCCAGAGGCGGCGCAGCGTTGGGCTCTTCGGCATCGCCTTGTAGACCGCGTCGTAGCCAACCGAGACGATCTCTTCATCCATCATGGGTCCTACTCCTGCCACGGCAACGCGCGCGGCAGGAACGTCGGTCGCACGTCGCCGTCGGCGAGGATGCTGACGACCTGCAGCCGGCTGAACAGCGACGGGTCGAGCGCTTTCACCGTCGAGCTCGCCCCCTCCAGCTCGGCGTACTCGTAGACACCGATCAGCCCCACTGCGCGCAGGTCGACCTCGAGCGCGTCGAGCGCCTCGTTCGCTGCGGCGAGCCGCTTGCGCGCCATTCGCCGGACGACGATGCCCTCCGTCGCGTCGGCGCCCGGCGGCGCGCCTGCGATCGCGAAGCCGCTCTCGGTCTCGGACGCAGGCAAGCGCTGCAGCGTCCACGCCTCCTCGACCTCGAAGTCCGCCGCCTGCCCCACGTCGAGCCCGTGCGAGAGGGCGCCGATGTTCTCCCAGAGCCGCTCGCGCCCCTCGCCGTCGAGCGTGAGGCGATGCACGGCGGTGCTATCGACGTGGAACGTGCCGTTCACCTTCTCCGTGATCCGCGTCCACCAGCGGCTCATCCCGCCGATCACCGACGCGTACCCGCCCTCGACGCGCATCTTGGCGAGCTTCACGGTTACCGGGAATCTCACCTCGGTGCGCGCGCCCGGAGGGAGCGGCGCTGCCGCCACCTGCACCCGCTGGACAAAGTCGGACGCGTCCGGCTCCTCGACGGGCACCTGAGCGCCCGGCGGCACCCAGAGGAGGAAGGGGCCGCGCACGTTGCCTGCGCTCAGCCGCTCCTCCATCGAGCGCAGTAGCTCCTCCCAGGCCGCGTTCTCCTCCCACAGCGGCGCGACGTAGACGCCGGCTCGATGAGCGCCGTCTGTCGCGATTGTTTCACCTTCAGGTGCTTCGGTTAGGCTGAGCTGGGACTCGAAGCGGCCGTTCAGCCACTCGACCAGAAGGCGGGCGGAATAACGGGCGAGCCGGTCGCTTGGGGCCATCGAAAGGCATCGTAGCAGAAGCGGCGCTGGCGGGCAGCGAGCCGCGCGCGGGCCGGATGTCGTACCATGAGCGAGCGCCAGCCGGCGGCTCAGCCAAGGAGTCGACGATGGACATGGACGTCGCCCTCACCCGTTCGCCCGCCCCGCAGTTGGGTCGTGTCTTCGCGGCCGCGCGCGTCATCCACCCCTTCCCCACGTTCCTCAACGTCGCCGCGACGCTCGCGCTGGCGGTCGTCGCCCGCGATGGCCTGCCTTCGGCGTCCGAGCTGGTTCGCCTGGGCGCGGCGATGTTCTGCGCGCAGGCGGCGATCGGCGCAGCGAACGACTACTACGACCGCGATCTCGACGCCGTCACGAAACGCTGGAAGCCGATCGTGCGCGGGCTGATCGAGCCGCGGACGGCGCTTGGGCTCGCTGCCGCGTTTGCGATCGCCGGGGCGCTCCTCACCGCGACGTTCGGACCGCTCTCGGTCGCGGCGGGCGGCGTGGGCATCGCGGCGGGCCTCGCCTACGACATGCGCCTCAAGCGCAGCGTCTTAAGCGCGCTGCCGTTCATGGTCGCGCTGCCTGCGCTGCCGATCTGGGTCTGGGTCTCGCTCGGCGAGTTCATGAGCGAGCTCTGGTGGCTGCTACCGTTCGCGCCACTGGCCGGGCTGGCCGTCCACCTCTCTAACACCTTGCCGGACATCGAGAGCGACACGCGGGCCGGCGTCCGAGGCCTGCCGCACGCGCTGGGCGTCCAGCGCAGCCTCGCGCTCGCCTGGGGCACCTTCGGGGCGGCGATCGCTTTCGCCTTCCTGCTCGGCCTGCGGCTCGACTACGACTGGCGCCTCTTCCTGCTGGGCGCCCTCCCTGCGACCGCGCTCCTGCTGGCGAGCATCGCCGCCTACGCGCTGCGGCCCGGCCAAGCGGCGCTGCAGCTCGGCTTCGGCCTCATCGGCATCGCGACGGCGTGCCTGGCGGGCGGGTGGCTGGCAGCCGTGGCGTAGGCTAGCCTCAGATATTCGAGCGGCTCTGCCCGCCGTCGACGTTAATGCAGGCGCCGGTCACCCAGCTCGCGCGCTCCGAGCAGAGGAAGACGACGGCGTTCGCGATCTCCTCCGGCCGACCGAAACGCCCCATTGGGATGTTCTGTTCGACGAAGCGGGCCATGCCCTCCGGGTCCTCCTCCAGCCGCCGGCCCCACGACCCGCCGGGGAACGCTGTCGAGCCCGGCGCCACGGAGTTCACGCGGACCTCCGGTGCCATCGCGAGCGCCATCGCCTTGGCGTGGCTGATCATCGCCGCCTTCATCGCGTTATAGGTCGGCGATCCGCCCGACTCGCGTCCGTAGATCGACGCGATGTGGACGATCGACCCGCCGCCCGACGCGCGCAGGTGTGGCACGCAGGCGCGCGTCGCCCGCACGGCCGCGAGGACATTCGCGTGATAGGCGCCGTCCCAGGCCTCGTCGTCGTCGCCGCGGGTGCTGCCGCCGGCGTTGTTCACCAGGACGTGCAGCCGCCCGAAGCGCGCCATCGCCTCCGCTACGAGCCGCTTGACGTCCTCCGCCTGCGTCATGTCGACGACGACGCCCAGCGCCTCGACGCCGCGCTCGCGGACCTCCGCCTCGGTCTCGCGCAGGCGCTCCTCGCCGCGCGCGCAGAGCGCGACGTGACAGCCCTCGCCGGCGAGGCCGAGCGCAATCGCGCGGCCGATGCCGCGGCTGCTGCCGGTGACGATGGCGACTTTGTCGCGCAGGCCGAGGTCCAGAGTGCGCCTCCAGTGTTGGGCTGGCGCCAGTGTATCAAGTGGCGCCGCCCTGGCATCAGGTCTCCGAGCGGCAAGCGTTTCGTGTCATTACGTTTGGCAAAATCGCTTATTTAGTGGACATAACGTCCGCGACCTTCCGCACGCGAGTTTGGCCTACGCCCGATTTGGGCGTGTCTCCCACGCTGGATTGTTGACGCTAGGGTAGAGGCGGCGCGGGATAGCGCGAAGGGGCGGGTGGCACGTGCTGGCGTCTAGGGCGAAGAAGGGCGGACAGGGGAGTTGACGAGGGCCCGACGCCGGCTGGTGGCGGGGGGAACGGCGCCGGGACCCTCCAGGGCGGGGACACGTGTTTCCCCAAGCTATCAATCGACCGGAGTGGCGAGATCTGAAGGGCGGGCATTGTGCTTTGTGAAGGCGCGGAACCGCCTGCCGCCATGGGATAGCTGCACGAGCGGGTCACCGAGTCAAGAGCGACTCGATATTCTCACGAAGCACGTCCTCCGATTGGTAGCCGATCACGGTACGTTCCACGCTGCCGTCGGCGTGCATGTAGACGACCGCCGGGTGGTAACCGGCGTTCAGCTTGTTCGCAATCCTGAGGTCTTCGTCGGTATCGTAGTCAAGCGTGACGAACGTTAACTGACCGGCGTACTCCTGCTTGAGCCCGTTCACGACGGGCCTCATTCTCTCGCAGTACACTCAGGTGTCTTGATCGACGAAGACGAAGGCGGGCAAGCCGCCGGTGTCTATCAGTCCGGTCTCATCGGCAGGCGGTTGGTCGCGCGGGACCGGACCCCCGCTGCCAGAGCCGCTCACCGGCTCGCCGGTCGGCGCTGGCGTCGGCCCGCCGTCCCCTTGCGAGCAGGCGGACGCGAGAAGGACGAGAGCGGCTATGAAGAGGACCGCGAGTAAACGGGGCGCACGCGACATCACAGGCAGGTTACTCGACCTTATCCGACTCCGCCACCTGCAACGAAGGCACGACAGCCGGCTATACGGGCGCCTCGCCCGGCGGCTGGTGCGAGTGCTCTGCGATAAAGTCGGCGAGCACTCGCTGCGCGTCTGACGCCGCGGTGCGGGTGCCACGATAGATGAAGAACGTGCCGAGCGCCATCACCGTCGCGGATGCAAGCAGCATGGCGTAGCGCAGGCTGTCGCCTTCGTCCACGCCCCAGACGCTCTGGAACAGCTCCGACATGGCGCCGACAGCCAGTGGCGCGGCAGCCGCCCCGAAGACAGCGAGCGCCAGCCCGAACGCCGCAAACGCTTGCGACCGGATCCGCGGTGGAGCGGTCGCGGCGACCAGCGCGCTGATCCCCGGGATAGTGAACGAGGCGACGAGCGCGCCAAAGATGAGGAGCAGCGTCATGATCCAGACCGATGGAATCGCAAACCCAAGCGCCCAGCTGATCGTCAGTACGCCCGCGGTGAGGGTGCTGATCTGCGCGACGAACGTGAAGCCGCGTCGAACGCACCAGTCCGCGAACGGCCCGCCGAACCACGTGGCGAAGAACGACGAGAGCGCGAGCAGGCCAAACGCCAGTCCCGCTTCCTGGGTGGAGAACCCGTAACGACGCTCGAACAACGCCGGCAGCCAGAACACGATGCCGATCAGCGTGAACCCGAACGCCGCGTTAGCGAAGATCAGGTTGCGCAGCGTGGAAATACGGAACGTCGTCCCGAGACTCTCGCGGAAGCCCATTGCGTCCGGGGGCTCCTTGAGGAAGTCGGCCAGCAGTGGATTCTGTTCGACGGCCGCATTGAGGTCGGCCTCGCCGCGCTTCGGCTCGCGCAGGGTCAGTGCCAGCATCCCGAAGAGCAGCCCGGGGATCGCCGCCGCGACGAATCCCCAGCGCCAGCCCACGCCCGCAACGATGGCTCCGCCGATGACGGCCCCGAGCACCTGTCCCAGCGGGTTGGCGGCTCGATGATAGCCCAACGCGCGGCCGCGTAGCTGCACCGGGTAGTAGTCCGAGAGCAGGCTTGCATGAGTGGGGTTGATCGTCGCCTGCCCGATGCCAAGGAGAGCGCGCGTCATGAACAGCTGCACAAAGGTGACCGACGCCGCCGCGAGCAGGCCCGCTCCACCCCAGATGATGCTTCCAGCAGCCAGCAGCCTTGTGCGGTCCATGCGATCGGCCAGGTTGCCGGCCGCTCCATCCCAGATGATGCTTCCAGCAGCCAGCAGCCTTGTGCGGTCCATGCGATCGGCCAG
>JBBEBM010000073.1:17721-61728 GCA_040882355.1 Dehalococcoidia bacterium
GTTGCCGGCAGGGAGGCTGAGCAGCCCCGTGATAAAGATTACCGCCATCGGCAGCAGACCGACCGTCGCGTCCGACAGGCCGAAGCTGTCGCGGATGCGGTCAAGCGATACCGCCAGCACGGCGCGGTCGAACTCGTCGATGGCGTTGAGGATGAAGAGCACAGCCAGCGCCTTCATTCCGTACGCCCGCAGACTGTGCTGCAGAACTACGCGGGTGTTGGCCGCGGCCGGATCTGTTGCGGGAGCTTCCTGGTGGCTCCCTTTTCTTCTGAGGGGGGGCAGAGCCACGTCACGCTGGCGCTTGACTCAAGGCAAGGCACGCACCGCGTAAGGTCCCGCCACAGCGACTCGCAACGTCATTCGCGGAGGGCCAGATGCTTCGCTGCGCTCAGCATGACGGAGGGTGGGCGCGGCCGGATCTGAAGGGCGAGCTTCCTACGAGTACGGTTCGAAGCTGGCGGGAGGGCCGGCGAGCCTCAAGATGGCGCCCTCAGGCGCCGGCTTCGCGAAGGCGTCCGGATGCAAGATGCGGGCCAGCAGCTCGAGACCGTCGACCAGGCGCGGGCCGGGCCGGCTGAAGTAGGCCGAGGCGTTCACGGCGAAGACCCGGCTATCGCAGACAGCAGGCAGGTCGCTCCAGCCGGGCCGGCGCGAAAGCTCGTCGATGCGCTCCGCTGCCTGGGCCGCGTCGAAGCCGCACGGCATGAGCACGACAACCTCCGGCTGGTATGCGAGGACGGCGTCCCATTCGATTCGGAAGGACGGCTGCGCCGCGATGCCAACGCCGTCGATGCCACCCGCCAGTCCCACCAGCTCGGGCACCCAGTGCCCGCCGCAGAAGATCGGGTCGAGCCACTCGCAGCAGAACACGCGCGGGCGTGAGGTCGTCGATTCGACCGCGCGTTGCACGGCAACGATGCGCTGCCGGAGGGTGTCGACCGTTCGCTGTGCCTGCGACGCGCGCCCGCTCGCTTCGCCGACGAGCGCGATGCTCTCCAGCACTTCGTCCAGCGTGTTCGGGTCGAGCGAGAGAACGCGCGCGGCCGGCCGCAGCAACGCGACCGCCTCGTCGACGGCGGAGCGCGGGACGGCGCACACCTCGCAGAGGTCCTGCGTGATGATCAGGTCGGGCCGCAGGCGGACCAGCGTTTCGATGTCGAGCTCGTAGATGCTGTGCGCGTCCTGCGTGCTCTCGACAACCGCCCGATCGATCTCGGCGCTCGGCAGCTCTGGCGCGAGCAGGCTGCGTGTCACGCGCGTCTTCGATGACGCGCCGTCCGGGAAGTCGCACTCGTGCGTGACGGCGACCACGTCGTCGCCGAGGCCGATCGCGTAGACGATCTCGGTGGCGCTGGGAAGGAGGGAGGCGATGCGCACGGCGTTCTCCAAATGAAAGGGGCCGGCCCGAAGACCGGCCCCCAGCGCACCGCAGTCCCTGCGAGCTAGCCCTCAAGAACAGAGCCCCGCCTCTATTCAGAGAGCAACCACCTCAAGAGGTGGGGTGTCCTACCGCAGACGATTGTACCACCGCTGTCAACCGTAAAGTGAAGTTTGGGCTGTGAACTTTCGAACTATCGAACGGCAAAGAGGGATGCCAGCGAGGCTGCTGGTTCCACGGCGCCCGTGCGCGGCTTCGGAAAGTAAGGCTGCTAGCGCGCTTCGACGGGCGCGGCGAGCAGTTCTTCACGGCGGCGCTGGTGCTCCCGGTCGCGCGACTTGAACTCGGGGAGCAGCTCGCTGGCGAAGAGGCGGAGCGAGCTCATGATGTCCTCGTGCTTCGTCGCGCCGGCCTGGGCGACGAAGATGATCTGGTCGATGCCCGCCGCTTCGTACGCGAGCAGCCGCTCGCGGATCGTCTTCGGCGAGCCGATGCAGCCGCCCGATTCGCTCGTCGGCGCGACCTGCGTCACCGACTCGAAGGCGCGCATGATGTCGGTGTTGCCCGGGTCGTGGCTGCTGCCGCCGGCGTAATAGTGGGCGAGCGCGTAGCCGAAGAAGCGCATCCCGGGAACGCCCTTCTCCAGCGCCTCGTCGTCGCGCGGGCAGCACATGAAGCCGGAGACGATGGCGAACTGCGCGTTCACCGCGTCGCCGATCGGCTCGCACTCCTCACGGATGATCCGGTAGTATTCCTGGCGGCGGCGGCCCGTCTCTTCGGGCCCGGCGAAGTCGAAGCCCAACGCCCCCAGGCCAAAGCGGGCGGCGGTGAAGACGGTCTGTGGATTGGAGCAGGCGACCCAGAGGGGCGGGTGCGGCTTCTGCACCGGCTTGGGGATGACGTTCCGCTTAGGGAAGTCGATGTACTTGCCGTGGAACTCCCACGGCTCGTCGCGGAACATGCCCACCGTGCAGCGGAGCGACTCCTCCCATTGCTCCTTCTTCGCCTCGCGATCGATGCCGAAGCCGCCCAGCTCCATCTCCGACGACGATTCGCCGGTGCCGAAGTCGATCCGCCCGTTCGAGACGATGTCGAGCGTGGCGATGCGCTCCGCCGTGCGGGCGGGGTGGTTGTAGGCGGGCGGCATGAGGGTGATGCCGTGGCCCAGGCGGATGTTGCGCGTGCGCTGGCTGGCGGCGGCGAGGAAGATCTCGGGCGCCGATGAGTGCGAGTACTCCTCCAGGAAGTGGTGCTCCACCTCCCAGACGTAGTCGTAGCCCAACTCGTCGGCCAACTCGACCTGCTCCAGCGACTGCTGGAAGATGTCGCGCTCGCTGGTCGGCCCCCAGGGCTTGGGGAGCTGCATCTCGTAAAAGATCCCGAACTTCATGGCGCGTCCCTCATCGAACCCTAACGTGTGCGTCAAGGTTACGCCGCCGCGCGGGCGCTGTCAAGGGCCGATCGGACCCGTGGCCCTTGACGACCCAAGTCCGGCCGTCCTCTTCTCATTCCTGCCGAAAGCGAGTACACTAAGGCAAGTATGGACACAAACGTTCTCTACTATGGCGACAACCTGGACGTCCTCCGCAAACACATCCCGGACGAGTCTATCGATCTGATCTATTTGGATCCGCCCTTTAACAGCAAGCGCGATTACAATATCATCTTTCGGGAAGCAGGTGGCGAGGAGCCGGAAGCCCAGATCAAGGCCTTCGGGGATACGTGGCGATGGGACCGGGCGGCCGAGCAGGCGTACCAGGAGATCGGGAGAACAGCGCCCGGGCGAGTTGTCGACATCGTAAGAGCCATGAGGAGCGGTATCGGAGATGGTGACGTCACCGCATACCTCGTGATGATGACCATACGACTTCTGGAGTTCCACCGCGCTCTCAAGCATACAGGCAGCATGTTCCTGCACTGCGATCCGACCGCGAGTCACTATCTCAAGTTGGTGCTGGATCAGATCTTTGGACCGGGCAACTTTCAGAATGAGATCGTCTGGCATTACCGAGGTGGAGGGGTGTCTCCGCGCAGATTCGCCCGAAGGCACGACATCGTCCTATTCTATGCCAAGGGCTCCGAATGGACCTTCAACATCGATCCCGTCAGGGAGCCGTACTCAGAGGACACCCTGGAGCGGACGAAGTACAAGGCGCGCTCGTTTCGTGGAGACAAGGTCTATGAGGCCTGGGAACCAAACCCGCTCGGCAAACATCCCGACGACGTCTGGGACCTTCAGCCAATCATGCCGTCCTCCAAGGAGCGGCTCAGCTATCCTACTCAGAAGCCCTTGGCACTGCTTGAGCGGATTGTCCTGGCTGGGTCGAATGAAGGCGATATCCTGCTCGATCCGTTCTGCGGCTGTGGCACGGCCGTGATTGCGGCGGAGAAGCTGAATCGTCAGTGGATCGGCATAGACATCACGCACCTTGCCATTACGGTGATGAAGAAGCGGCTGCGCGACAGTTTCTCCTCGATTGCGTTTGACGTTGTGGGTGAACCCGCAGACCTGGAGAGTGCCAGAGCGCTTGCGTCGGAAGACCGCTACCAGTTCCAGTGGTGGGCGCTTAGTCTGGTGGCAGCCAAGCCTGTCGGTGACACGGGAAAGCGCGGCGCCGACCGCGGTATCGATGGTGTCATCGACCTGCCGGAGGAGAAGGGTGCACTGGTTCGCGTGATTGTGTCAGTGAAGAGCGGGCATGTGAGTGTTACCCAGATACGCGACCTCAAGGGCGTGCTGGAGCGAGAGAAGGCGGCAATGGGTCTCTTTGTAACGCTTGAGGCTCCCACGGGGCCAATGAAACGCGAAGCAGCAGGCGCGGGCTTCTATCATTCAGGGTTGTGGCAGAAGGATTATCCAAAGCTACAGATCCTTACCGTTGAGGCTCTCTTGGGCGGCGAGGCGCCGGACCTACCGCCGTTTGTCCTGCCAGCCTACAACGATGCCGGCAAAGTCTCTAAGGGGAAGACGCGTCAGATACGATTGGGTGAAGCGTTGGTCGAGTACGAAGGCGCAGAGGTATCACCATGACCACCACCGCAATCGATCTGCGCGCGATGGGCCAGCGGGCCAAGGACGCCGCCCGGCGCCTCGCCACGCTGGGCACGGACGTGAAGGACCGCGCGCTGCTCGGCATCGCCGACGCGTTAGTCGAGCATCAGGACGAGGTGCTGCGGGCGAACCAGCACGACATGCAGGCCGCCCACGAGGCCGGCGTCACCGGCTACATCCTGGACCGTCTGCTCCTCACGCCCGAGCGCCTCGAAGCGATCGCGGCCGACGTGCGCAACGTCGCGTCGCTGCCGGACCCTGTCGGCGAGGGCTTCGAGCAACGGACGCTGGCCAACGGGCTCGTCGCCGGCAAGGTGCGGGTGCCGCTGGGCGTCATCGCCTGTATTTACGAGGCGCGGCCCAACGTCACCGTCGACATCGCCTCGCTGTCGCTCAAGGCGGGCAACGCGACCGTGCTGCGCGGCGGCAAGGAGGCGTTCCACTCGAACAGCACGCTCGCGCGCACGATCTCGCGCGCCGCGACCGAGGCGGGCGTCCCCGAGGACGCGATCCAGTTCGTCGACTCGACCGACCGCGCGCTCGTCGGCGAGCTGCTTTCGATGCGCGAGTACATCGACCTGATGGTGCCGCGCGGCGGCGGGCTGATCGACTTCGTGCTGGAGCACGCGAAGATGCCGGTGCTGATCGGCGGCGTTGGGGTCTGTCATACGTACGTCGACGCGTCCGCCGACATCGAGAAGGCGGTCGACATTGCCGACAACGCGAAGACGCGCCGTCACACGATCTGTAACGCGCTCGACACGCTGCTCGTCCACCGCGACGCCGCCGCGGCGTTCCTGCCGCGCATGGCGCAGCGCTGGGCCGAGAAGGGCGTCGAGATGCGCTGCGACCCGCTCGCTCTCGATATCGTCTCGCGGGCGCAGGCGCCGGGCCTGGCGGCGAACGCCGCCGAGCCGGACGACTACGGCAAAGAGCACCTCGCGCTCGTCGCGACGGTAAAGGTCGTCGACTCGCTCGACGAGGCGCTCGACCTGATCTTTCGCTACGGCACCGGCCACTCGGACGCCATCGTCACCGAGGACTACTCGGCGTCGCGGCGCTTCGTGCAGGAAGTGGACAGCGCCGTCGTCTACGTGAACGCCTCGACACAGTTCACGGACGGCGCCCAGTTCGGCCTGGGCGCGGAGATCATCGACTCCACGGGCAAGTTCCACGCGCGGGGCCCGGTCGGCCTGCGCGAAATCACGACCTACAAATGGGTGGTGCTGGGCAGCGGCCAGATCCGGGCGAAGTAGCCGCCTCGCCTGGCATGGATCCGCCGGTCACCACCCAAGACTTCCTTCGCCTCGTCGACGACGCGCACGCTGAGATGAGGGCGGCCATCGCAGCTATCCCGGAAGACACGCTCACCACGCCCGGCACGCTCGGCGAATGGAGCGCCCGAGACGTCATCGCGCACGTCGGCGCGGACGAGATGTGGATGGCGGGCCAGCTCGAAGCGCTGCAGGCGGGCGAGCAGCCGACGGCGCTGTCGTGCTACGGCTCGGACGAGCCGCTGCCGGAGGGCGCCGACCTAATCACGCAGGACGGGCGAAACGCCTGGCAGCGCGAGCGCCTCCGCGGCCTCTCGCTCGATGAAGTGCGAGGGAAGGCGGCGGAGGGCCATGCGAGACTCATTGCGGTCATCGAGTCGTTCTCCGACAAGCAGCTCGCTGAGGAACTGGCGATCGCGAATCTCGGCACCCAAGGCTGGATGCGGCGCCCCCAAGCGGGCGAGTCCGGCTGGGCGCTCTGGGAATGGCTGCGCGGCGTCACCTACCATCACTACGCCGACCACACGGAAGCGCTGCGCGCGCTGCAGGAGTGACTCGCCGCGTTAGCTCTGTGGCGCCCTCGATCCCAGCACGCGGCCTCGCTACACTGGGCGCGTCATGCTGAAGTGCCCTCGAGACCAGACAGAGCTTGTCGCCGAGCGCCACAGCGACATCGAAGTGGACCGCTGCCCGCAGTGCAACGGCCGCTGGCTGGACCACCACGAGCTCGACCTGCTGGAGGCGAAGGCGGCCCCGGAAGAAGGCGACCGCCGCGCCACCATCGAGTATGCCAAGCACACGAGCGAGCTGGCCTGCCCTGCCTGCGGCAAGCAGATGCGCGCCTTCAACTATCGCGCCTACAACCTGGAGCTGGACACCTGTGAGGATGAGCACGGCTTCTGGCTGGACGCGGGCGAGGAAGGCCGGGTGGGAGACATCATGGAAGAGCGCGTGCAAGGATTGGCCCGCGCCGCCACGGCTGAAGAGGCCTGGGCGGGCTTCCTGGGGCGCATTGGGCGCAAGTCGGTCTGGGACAACATCAAGGGCATGTTCGGCGGGAAGCGCTAGCCCCCTGGTCTGCTTTCCGGCACAATAGTTACGAACGTCGCTCTCCCGGGCCGTAGCAGGCCTCGGGACGAGAAAGGAGCTGACCGTGCCCCGCTACGAGTTCGAACGCGAGTCCCGCACGCCCACTTCGGAGGCGTTCATCGTCCAGGTCGACGAGCAGGAGGTCGGCCGCGTCGATGTCCACTACGGGTCCGACATCGCCCACGCCACCCTCTGCGTGCCCGAGGAGTTCTCTGAGGACGACATCCAGGACCTGATCGCCGAGGTTGATGAGCGGCTCGTGATGAGCGCCCAGCCCTTCCGTGATGACTTCGTGGTCACCGTCTGGCTCGGCCGCCAGGCGGGCGTCTACTCGGAGGACTTCGAAGAGGAGTTCGAGGAGCCGCTGGAAGAGGAGCTGGAGGGCAACGGCCACCACCGCAAGCAGCCCTAGGGAGGGCGTCGCATGGTCAAGATGATCTACGTCTTCACGCGCAAGCCTGATCTGTCGGTCGAGGAGTTCCAGCGCTACTGGCGCGAGACGCACGCGCCGATCGCTGCGCGCATCCCCGGAGTCCGTCGCTACGTACAGTGTCACGTCCTGCCCGAGCTGTACGCCCGCGAGAACGCGCCTCCGTACGACGGCGCGGCCGAGGTCTGGTTCGACGACATGGACGCCCTGCGCGCCGCGTTTCGCTCGCCGGAGGTGCAGGCCGCCCGAGAAGACGAGAAGAACTTCATCGACCACAGCAACGCGTTCCTGATCGTCACCGAAGAAAACGTCGTGGTAAACGACTGAAGGCGGAAGGGCGGTTGCCGCAGCGTGATGCACGATGGGCGCCGTCGGTCGCAGGCGGGCACGAGCAAATCAGCGACTAACAACCAGCGACCGGCAACCGCCTACCCCATCGGGTTCCCGCCGTTCACGTTCAGTGTCTGGCCGGTGATCCAGGAGGCGTCGTCGGAGCAGAGGAAGGCGACGGCGGCGGCGATGTCGTTCGGCGCGCCCTGACGGCCGAGCGGAATGGCGTGGGGGACGGCGCCCTTGACCTGCTCGAACTGGAGGCCCATGCGGCGCGCCATCCGGCCGAACGTGTCGTCCATCATGTCGGTGTCGACTGACCCGGGCGCGATGCAGTTCACCGTAATCCGCTGACTCGCCAGCTCCTGGGCGAGCTGTTGCGTCAGGCCGACGACGCCGAACTTCGTCGCGGAGTAGGCGCCGTAGTAGGCCATGCCCACCCGGCCGGCGGTCGACGAGATGTTGACGATGCGCCCGCTGCGCTTCGCCGCCAGCATCGCCAGGATGGCCGCGCGGCAGCACTGGTAGACGCCGTTCAGGTTCACGTCGATGACGTGGTACCACTCTGCTTCGTCGATCTCCCAGAGCGCGCGGTCGCCCGTGTACGACTTGCCCGCGTTGTTCACGAGTACGTCGATGCGGCCGAAGGCGTCGAGCGCGACCTGCGCCAGCCTGTCCGTGTCCGCTCGCTTCGTCACGTCCGCCTCGACGGCGACGCCACGGCGTCCGGCTCGCTCGACCTCCTCGACCACAGACGCTAGGCCGCGCCAGCCGGCGGCGCGTTCCTCCTCAGGGAACGACTCGGGCGGTCGGGCGGTGCCGCTCACGACAACGTCGCAGCCCTCACGGGCCAGCCGGAGCGCGATCCCGCGCCCGATGCCGCGCAGCCTCGCCGCGCCCGTGACGATCGCTACTTTGCCGGTGAGACCTTCCATGTCAACGGATGATAGCGGATGGGCCCGCAATGGTCAGGGCGTTCGGATCGACGGCAGCGGCGCCAAACGGATGAACGAATGGCGAGGCAGGTCCTCGATGCGCCATCCGCTCATCCGTTACTCATCCGCTGACCGACTCATCGTGCCAGGGACCGCGATAGCGGCCGTCGTCCGGCTCCAGGTGGATCGTAACCGTAGCCTCCGGCAGTAGCGCGCAGATCTCCTGCTCCACGCAATCGCAGATGTCGTGCGCGGCTGCGACGGACTGTTCTGGATCGACCAGCAGGTGCAGGTCGATGTAGCGATGGCGTCCGGCCTTCCTCGTGCGGAGATCGTGGTAGCCGCGCACCCCCTTGCCCCGCAGCTCGCGCAAGCACGCCTCCACGACCTGCTCTTCGGTTTCCGGCAGGCGCACGTCCATGATCTCGTCCAGGGCGGTGGTGAAGACCTGCGCTGCTGTCCAGAAGAGGAAGACGGCAAGTCCGAGCGCCACGATCGGGTCGAAGATGACGCTGCCCGTCATGGCGACGAGTCCGAGCGCCACGATAACCGCGCTGGCTTGGGCGACGTTGGTCCAGAGATGACGCGTGTCGGCGCGGAGCGCCGGCGATCCCGTGAGACGCGCCGCCCGGCCCACGTAGAGCGCCACGCCCACGTTCACCACCGCCGTCACCGCCAGCGCAACAAGCGCCGGCCCGGTGTTGATGTCGGCGTCGCGGTCGATCAGGCGGAGCACGGCCTGGTAGACGATGTAGCCGGCGCCCCCGGCGATGAGCAGCGCCTGCGCCGCCGCGGCGATGCTCTCCGCCTTGCCGTGCCCGTATGGGTGCTCTTCGTCTGCCGGGCTGCTGGCGAGACGAATGCTGATGAACGCGAAGCACGACGCGACGGCGTCTTCGGCGCTGTCGATGCCGTCGGAGAGCACCGCGATGCTGCCCGTGAGCGCTCCGACGGAGAGCTTGAGCGCCATGAGCGTCAAGTTCGAGGTGAAGGCGAGCGCCGCGGCGCGGGATGCCAGGTCGGAGCGAAAGGCGAAGAGGCGGTTGAAGGCGTTCGCGGCCATGATGCAGGCCTACGAGGCGTCCGGCATCGACTCCGCTCCTGCCACGGGCTGGGCGGGAGGCGTCAGAGGCTCGACCGCAAGGTCCGGGCCCGGCTCGGCGGTTGCCACCGCATCAAGCGAGAGGCGGCGGCTCAAGATCGCGAAGGCGATCAACCCGACGATTACCCCGAACCACAGTGTGCCGAAACGGATGATGAGCGTGCCCACGGCCGCCGAGCTCCGGCTCAGGTCGAGCAGCGCTACCGAGAGCCCAGTGATCGACGCCTCAGCAACGCCCAGGCCGCCTGGAGTGAGCAGGACGGCGCTCGCAAGCGTGGCGATCGGCAGGATGAACGCGGACTCCAGGAGCAGCTCGCCGTTGCCCTCGAGCCCAAGTCCAAGAAGCGTGACGTAGAACGCGAGCACCTCGGAGAACCACGAGATCGTGCTCAGCGCGACCATCGCTAGGACTGCGGTCGGGCTGAGCAGGACGTACGTCGACTCGTAGAACTCTTCGAGCTGCGGGGCGAAGCGCCCCAGGACCGGCATGCGGTGCGCCACGCGGAGCAGGCCCGTCGCCGTCGGCCGGTGGCGCACCACGACGATAAAGAGGAGGCAGCCCAGCGCCACGGCGACGAAGACCTGCCAGAAGTTGCCGAAGACGAGCACGCCCGCGCTCGCGATGATCACCAGGGCGATACTGTCGGCGAGCCGCTCGGCGATAATGATCGGCGCCGAGCGGACGATGGGCGTGCCGTGCACCTCGCGCAGCAGGTAGCACTTGAGCCACTCCCCAACCTTGCCCGGCGTGATCACCATGCCCAGGCCCGAGAGGTAGATGAGCAGGCTGTCGCGCTTGGCCAGGCCCCGTACACCGATCAAGCGCAAGTAGTACTCCCACTTCACGAAGCGCAGAACGTAGTTCACGGATGTAAGGCCCAGGATCAGCGGCAGGAGTGCCCAGTTGAAGTCCTCCAGGCTCGTCAGCAGATCGCTGAAGTCGGCATAGAAAGAGAGCCCGGCGAAGACGACGATACCCAGGAGGAGGGAGAGGAGGAGCTTGCCGCGCAGGTTCTGAACGTTCACACCGTCCCCATACTATAGCGCCGCGACGCAGTTCGTAGGCTAGCGAAAGGTTCAGATACGCCGTGGGAGGCCGATCATACTCTCGGAGGAGCTTGTGGCGAAGCTAATGGTTAACGAAGCTAAGCTTATGGCCGAGCGCGAGCCGCTGGGGCGCCTCGTGTTCATCCGCTGCTGCCGCCTGCTGACGGCCGGCACCGCAGTGGCTGGACTGGTCATGATCGTCGTCACGACCGTGGGCGCGCCCGACCTCTGGGCGTCGTTTCTCTGGAACACGCTCTTTCTCGCCGTCCCAACGATGCTCTTCACCTCGTTCTTCGGCGCCATGACCGCCATCTCCTCGGACCTGCGGCTGTCCTGGCAGCGAATTGCCCGAGACTTCGCGGTCGGCCTGGCCGGCGCGCTCGCCGTCCCGCTCGGCGTAATGTTCGTCTTCTTCCAGGGCGCCATAACGCCGACGGCGGGCCTCTACTTCCTCATCGGCCTCGGGACCCACTACGTGCTCTGGAGGGACCTCCGGGCGATCTCCCGGCCGGCTGCGGATGCCAGCCTCGAGCCGGCCGGCGCTCCTGAAGCCGTCGATGGCGCCGCGATACTCACCGAGAGCGACTCGGCGGTAGCCTAGTCTCGCGCTTCGTACCTACTTCCCAGACTTAGATGGGCGCGGCCGCGTGCCGGGTGTGCTCGTGTGAGTACATCCACCAGTCTAGCTCGCCAACGTGCTGCGGCACGTACCGCTTCTCGCGCCGCCAGCTCTCGCGCACGATTGCCTGCATCAGGCCCAGGTCGCCGGCGTCTTCGTAGGGTCGTGAGGTGAGCATCTTGCGAACTCACTAGTGGCGTCGGGCGCTGACAGCCCAACCTACGGGGAGTTGGCTACGCCGTTGCGACGGGCGCGGTGGAGGGCGCCTGCGGGCCCTCCGCGGCATACTTGGCGAAGAGCTGGCCCCACGGCGACTCCACCAGCCAGCGCTCGTAGACCTTCTTCTCCTTGAGCGGCCAGTGGTAGTAGTCGTGGAACGCCTCGCTGAAGAGGATCGGGATCGCGACGAAGGGCGGGCGGGTGACGACCTTCTGGAGCACCTTCGTCGGGCCGTACCAGGTCATCCAGCCGAGGAAGCTGTGCAGGTGGCCGCCCACCTTGAAGCCCCACGACTCGTTCGAGACGTCGTCGCCGACGACCTCGATCTCGCGCGGGTCGCCGATGCCGAGCCCCTGCTCGTGGGCGATGCGGATGTAGTCGATTGACATCGGGTCGAAGCCCATCATCTTCGCTGAGACCGCGTCGATGGCGACCTGGTCGCCCGACGCGAGGATCACGTCCTTGCGCACGGGCTCCATGATGCGCGGCCCGGGGCCGTTGCCGGCGGTGGTGCCGTCCATCACCGCGAAGACGCCGGTGTGGATCTCCTTCTGGATCGCAAGCAGGTCGACGAGCGTCTCGTGGATGTGGCTGTGCGTGTAGTGGCGGTGCGTGCTGAGCAGCCCGCCGAACGCGTTCTTCATCGCGCCCGTCGTCGTCGTGTAGATGTGGCACTTCGTCGTCGGCAGGTGGACGATGTTCTTGCCGTGGAAGTAGTCCGGGATCATGATGCCGTCCGGGAAGATCTTGTCGAGGACGAGCATCGGGCGCTTGGGGCGGTAGACGTCCCAGCGCATGTCCTGCGTGCGGAAGTTGAACTTCACCGGGATGTCGTGGTGGCGAAAGATCGGCACGTACTTGTTCAGGTCCTCGCCCTTGAAGGCGTTCGTGACCACGGTCTTGTTTTGGACGCAGGCGAGGTCGTCGTAGCCCGCCTTGCGCAGCGCGACGACGGTGCCTTCGAGCTGCCAGGGCGTCGTGTTGGCGGACGGGAAGGGGAAGTGCCAGGAGATGTTGTCTTTGAGGATCGTCGTCGCTGAGGGATCGAGGAAGCGGCGGAAGTCGGCCAGCTCCAGCAGGCGCTCGTGGTCTTCGAGGACGGTCTCGGGGCGCGTGCGCAGCACGGCGACCTTCGCGCGGCGGCTGGCGGGACGTTCGGCTTCGATGGTCATGCGTATCCCTTTCCTGTCCTGTCCTTAGCGTCGGGCGAGTACTCCTCAAGTATAACGAACGCCTCGGATGGGCATGGCGAACCGGAGCAGCCAGGCTAAAGCCTGGCCTTCGGAGTGGTGAGAGCAGAGGAGAGGAAGGGAAGGACAGGAGACGGGACGACAGTCTATTTGCGTCCGTCTGACCCGGTCTTGCGTGCGAGGACGGCCTTCACCTCCCGGACGATGGCGTCCGACGTGAGGCCGTAGCGCTCCATGAGCTGGTCCCAGCGCCCGGACTCCGCGTAGCGGTCGCGCATGCCGACGGCGCCCATCGGGGCTGGGTCGTTCGCTGTGACCACGCGGGCGACCATCGCCGCCATGCCGACGTGGACCTGGTGCTCCTCCGCCGTCACGATCGCGCCCGTCTCGCGCGCAGCGGCGACGATCGCCGCTTCGTCGAGCGGTCGGAGCGTCGCCATGTTCAGCACGCGACAGTCGACGCCCTCCTGCTCGAGCGCACGGGCGGCGTCGAGGGCGGGCTGCACCATGATGCCAAGCGCGATGATCGTGGCATCGCTGCCTTGTCGCAGGACGTCCGCCTTGCCGAGCTGGAAGCGGTAGGTCTCGTCATGGATCACCGGGATCTTGGGACGGCCGGTGCGGATGTAAAACGGCCCGGGCGTGCGCGCGGCCAGTTCGATCGCCTGGGTCGCCTCGACGACGTCGGCGGGCACGATGACGTTGACGCCGGGGAGCGACGAGATGAGCGCGAGGTCCTCGATGGCCTGGGCCGAGATGCCGTCTTCGCCGACGCTGATGCCGCCGTGGCTCGCGACCATCTTCACGTTCAGGCCCGGCTGCGCGACGCTCACTCGGATCTGGTCGAAGCAGCGCCCGGGCATGAAGACGCCGAAGGTGCTGCAGAAGGCGGTCTTGCCCGCCGCGGCCAGGCCCGCAGAGACGCCGATCATGTTCTGCTCGGCGATGCCGACGCTGAAGAAGCGGTCGGGATACGCCTCACGGAACTGCCGCGCCGTGGTTGAGACGCCCAGGTCGGCGTCGACGACGACGATCGGCAGGCCCTCGCCCGCGAGGCGCTTCAACGTCGGGCCGAGCGCTTCTCGGGTCGCGGCGGGCGCCGGCGACACGGCCGTCATTCGCCGATCTCCGCGAGCGCTTGTTCGGCCTGCTCCTTTGAAGGGGCCTTGCCGTGCCAGTCCGGGTTGTTCTCCATGAAGCTGACGCCTTTGCCCTTCACAGTGCGCGCGATGATCGCCGTCGGCTTGCCGGTGATGCCCTTCGCTTCCTCGAAGGCGTCGACGAGCTGGCCAAGGTCGTGGCCGTCGACGGGGATGACGTGCCAGCCGAAGGCCGTCAGCTTCGCGTCGAGCGGCTCCAGGTCCATCGTCTCGGCGACGTACCAGTCGTTCTGGACGCCGTTGCGGTCGATGATGGCCACCAGGTTGTCGAGCTGATGGAAGGGGGCGCACATCAGCGCCTCCCAGGTCTGACCCTCCTGGCATTCGCCGTCGCCGAGCAGGCAGTAGACGCGGAAGGCCTTGCCGTCGAGTCGCGCGGCGAGACACTGACCGATCGAGTAGGAGAGCCCCTGCCCGAGCGATCCCGACGACATCTCCACGCCGGGCGGCGATCCCGCCTTCGGGTGCCCCTGCAGGCGGCTATCGAGCTTGCGGAACGTGGTCAGCTCCTCGACCGGGAAGTAGCCCGCCTCGGCCATGGTGGAGTAGAGCACCGGGCAGGCGTGGCCCTTGCTCAAGATGAAGCGGTCTCGGTCAGGCCAGTCGGGGCGCTTCGGGTCGTGGCGAAGCACGCTGAAGTAGATGGCCGTTAGGATCTCGACGGAAGAGAGCGAGCCGCCAGGATGCCCGCTGCCCAGGTCGGCGAGCATGGTGATGATATCGCGGCGTATGCGCCGCGCTGTGGCTTCCAGCTCTTGCACAGTGTCTGTCGCTACCAAGGGTGATACGCAGGCCGGGATAAGGTCGCGGCCTCATTATAGGGACGGCCGGCGTAGTGTGTCCACACATGCCCTGGGGCGATGCCCTGACTTTGGCGTGGCGTCGCCCTAAGCAGCGGCAGATGTAGGGGCGGGCTTCAAACCCGCCCCTACGGAGGTCTCTGTACCTTCCGGGCGCATCTATCGCTTGTGGGCGATGTAGTAGTTGTTGAGGATGTCGCCCTCGACATTCTTGACTTCGATGGCGCCGAATCCTGCTTCCGCGAGCAGCTCGCGCGCCTGCTGCTCGCCCCAGACGGTACCCAGCCCCTCGCCGTCCAGCGCCAGTGAGACGGTCATGCAGTGCATCGTCGATATGGTGTAGAGGAATGGGGCGAGCGGGTGCTCCAGGTTCTCTTCCAAGTTGCTGGAAGCGGCGATGTCGACGCAGAGGAAGACGCCACCCGGCCGGAGCGACTCGTAGATGCCCATGAGCACCTTGCGTGGTTGCGCCTGGTCGTGGATCGCGTCGAAGACGGTGATCAGGTCGAACTGCTGGGAGCCTTCGAGCGTGGCGACGTCCCTCACCTCGAACCGGGCGTTGCTCACGCCCAACTCCTTGGCTTCTGCGTTGCCTCTCGCGACACCTTCCTCAGAGAAGTCGTAGCCGGTGAAGCGGCTGTTCGGGAAGGCCCGAGCCATCAGGTTGACGGCATGGCCGGCGCCGCAGCCGACGTCCGCAACGTCGATACCCGCCTTGAGCCGGTCGACCAGGCCCGGCACCAGCGGCAGCGTCACGTCGATGAGGGTTGCGTCGAAGACCTGGGCGCTCTCCTCGCGCATCAGTTCCTGAAAGCGCGGGTAGCCCGAGTAGGGCACGCCGCCGCCGTTCTTGAAACTCTCGACAATGCCGGTCTCGACGTTGCCCATCTCCGAGAAGAACTGGGCGAACGAGCCGAGGTTGCCCGGTCCCGCCGCTCTCGTGAGCGACGCGGCGTGCTCCGGCGGGAGCGCGTAGGTCTGGCCCGCCGGGTCGTAGTCGATGATGCGGCCGGTCACCATCGCGCCGAGCCACTCGCGCACGTAGCGCTCGTTCAGGCGCGTCGCCTCGGCGATCTGGTGGCTGGTCGATGCGGCCAGGCCGGCCATCGTGTCGAACAGGCCCGTCCTGTGGCCGATGCTCACCATGAACGTGAGCGCGGCCCCGTTGAGGGTGCCGATCATCTGTCCGCCGAACGCCTCCGCCTTTGCCTGGTCGAGCTGCTCTGTTGTCATTCCTGATCCTCCTTGAAGCTGGAGCGGATGTGCTGTGTATTGTATGCCGCTGGCTAGAGTGTCGCAACGAACCACCTCGCCGTCGCCGGCCGGCCCACTGGTATAATCGAAGCGATTACGCCTAAGGGAGGCAACACTATCGACGAGCGCAGGCTGCGCGAGCTCTTGGAAGGCGTCGCGGCAGGCACGACCAGCATCGACGTTGCTGTCGAAGGGCTGCGTCTGCTCCCGTACGAGGACCTCGGCTTCGCCAAGCTCGACCACCATCGGGCGTTGCGCGACGCGCTGCCGGAGGTGGTGCTCGCGCAGGGCAAGACGCCGGCGCAGGTGGCGGAGATCGTCCGCCGTCTGGCCGATCGGGCCGACCACGTGCTCGTCACCCGCGCCGACCGCGCCTGCTTCGACGCGGTGCAGGCCGCTGTGCCCGATGCCGCGTACCACGAGACCGCCCGCGCCATCACCGTCGAACGGAGCCCACAGACGATGCAGGATGGCGTCGCTGTCCTCTGCGCCGGTACCGCCGATCTGCCCGTCGCCGAGGAGGCGGCTGTCACCGCCGAGATCATGGGCAACGCCGTTCAGCGCGTCTACGACGTGGGCGTCGCCGGCATCCATCGTCTGCTCGATCATCTGTCGGTGCTGGCCGAGGCGCGGGCGCTGGTGGTGGTGGCGGGGATGGAGGGGGCGCTCCCCAGCGTCGTGGCCGGACTGGTGGCCGTGCCGGTGATCGCCGTGCCCACGTCGGTCGGCTACGGCGCGAGCTTCGGCGGCATCGCGCCGCTGCTGGCGATGCTCAACTCCTGCGCGGCGGGCGTCTCTGTCGTGAACATCGATAACGGCTTCGGCGCGGGCTACCTCGCTGCCGTGATCAACCGCCTCGCCCTGAGCGAGCGGCCGGACTGAGGGCGCCGTGGCCGCCACGACCATGGCGATCGTCGCCTGCGTGCCAGGCGCCTTCGGGCGACGCCTGGCGCAGCTCCAGCGCCGCATAGAAGGAGAGGGGCGCGGCAGGATGCCGCCTCACATCCCGCTCCTCGGGCCGTTCGAGGCCGGGCCGCCGTTCCTGCCGCTGGAGCAGCACTGCTGGGAAGTCTGTCACCGCGCCGCGCCATTCACGGTCGATCTTGCGCCGCCCGCGGTCGATGAGGAGCGACGGCTCCTGTCTTGCGAGGTGGTCTCAGGCGACGAGCAGCTCGTCGAGCTGCGGCAGGCGCTGCTCGCGGGCAAGTACGCGCCGCCCGCGGATGGCGACGCGTATCAGCCGCGTTGCGTGATTGCGCGTGTCGAGCGCCCCGATGACCTGGCGCCGGCGCGACAGGAAGTTGCCGAGGCTGCGCCGTCCGCGGCGTCGTGCCTGGTGGAGCGCATCGAGCTGATGGCGCGTTACCCCAGCGGCGAGTGGTATGAGCGCGACTTCTACACCCTGGACGCGGCGGCGGCGAGGGCATGACCCGCGTCGCCTACCTCGACTGCTTCTCGGGCATCAGCGGCGACATGCTGCTGGGTGCGCTGCTTGACGCTGGACTCGATATCGAGGCGCTGCGGGCGGAGCTGGCCAAGCTATCGCTGAGTGGTTATCGCCTCGAGGCGGCGCCCGCGACCCGGGCGGGCCTCGCCGCGACGAAGGCGACGGTGGCGCTGGAGGAGGCCGCGCAGCCGCACCGGCGCCTGCCCGACATCCTGGCGCTGATCGAGTCGAGCGCGCTGCCGTCCGACGACAAGCAGCGGGGTACCGCGGTCTTTCGCCGCCTCGCCGAAGCCGAAGGGCGAGTGCACGGCGTCGAGCCCGATGCGATCGAGTTCCACGAGGTGGGCGCTGTCGACGCCATCGTCGACGTAATGGGCGCTGTCGCCGGCCTGCGTCTGCTCGGCGTCGATGAGCTCTACTGCTCACCGCTACCCGCGGGAGGCGGATCGGTGCGAGGGGCCCACGGTACGCTGCCGGTGCCAGCGCCGGCCACGCTGGTGCTGCTGGCCGAAGCGGGCGCGCCGCTCGCCGCCGGGCCCGACCCCGACTTCGAGCTCGTGACGCCCACCGGCGCCGCCATCGTCGCCACGCTCGCTCGCTTCGAGCGACCCGCGATGACGGTCCGAAGCGTCGGCTGCGGCGCGGGCGGCCGTGACCTGGAGGGGCGCCCGAACGTGCTCCGCGTCTGGTTGGCCGAGCGGTTCGATTCGCGGCCGGCGACGATGCTGCTGATCGAGACGAACATCGACGACATGAGTCCTGAGATCTACGCCTACGCACAAGAGCGTCTCTTCGAGGCGGGCGCCGCCGATGTCTGGTTCGTGCCCATCCAAATGAAGAAGAACCGCCCTGGAGTGCTCCTCTCCGTCCTCTGCCCGCTCGAGCGCGAGGATGCCATCGCCGCCGCCCTGCTGCGTGAGACCTCGACGCTGGGCATGCGCGTGCGCGAGGTGCGCCGCCACGAAGCCGAGCGGGAGCTACTCGAGTTCGGATCGAGCCTGGGCCCGGCGGTGGTGAAGGTGAAACGGCTGCCCGGCCGGCGTTCTGTCGTCTCGCCGGAATACGAAGTCTGCGCAGCGCTCGCCCGCAGCCACGGCCTCGCCCTCATGGAGGTCTATCGCATCGTGCAGCAAGAGGCGCTGAGGCGGCTGGCGGGCGAATAGGCCGTTTGGCCTCGATTTTCGGTCTACTCTCCCTATTTCCCCACACGTCTCCCTGTCGTATCTTCGTGTTCGAAGGGAGGTGCGACGATGTCGCTGAATGACACAGGACGCCGATTGGACCGGAGGCACTTCTTGGGCGCGGCGGCGCTGGGCGCGGCCGGGTTTGGCCTGGTCGCGTGCAACGGCGACGGGGAGGACGCCAACGCGCAAGGAACGCCGACACCGGAGGCCCCGAAACCTTCGGGCAAAGTCGCGCAGGCGCGGGACGCGGTGCTCCCGCCCGTGTCCAGCGAGCGGACGCTGGAGCTCGCGATGGACGCGACCGACGCCGACCACGAGGTGGCGGCGGGTGTGCCGTACAAGGCGTGGACCTTCGGCGGCGTCGTGCCCTCGCCGGTCATCCACGTTCGCCAGGGGGATCAGGTCAACTTCAAGCTGACGAACGACGGGACGCTGGGCCACTCGATCGACTTTCATGCCGCTCAGTTGCCCTGGGACGTCTACTACAAGACGATCAACGTTGGTGAGACGCTCGACATCCCCTGGTCGGCCGACTTCCCGGGCGTCTTCATGTACCACTGCGGCACGCCGCCGGTGCTGCACCACATCGGCAACGGCATGTACGGCGCCGTGATCGTCGAGCCGGCGGACGGCTACGCGCAGCCCGCTGACCGCGAGTACTGGCTGGTGCAGAGCGAGTTCTACCTGGAGCCAACCGAGGACGGCGCATGGACGGGCAGCTTGCAGAAGATGAAGGAGGTGCGCCCAGACTTCCTGGCCTGGAACGGCACGGCCTTCCAATACAAGGACAATCCGCTCCCCGCAAAGGTGGGCGAGCGCATCCGGCTGCACGTCATGAACGCGGGCCCGACGCTCTGGTCCGCCTTCCACGTCATCGGCGCCATGTTTGACGTCACGTACGTCGATGGCAACCCACAAAACCCGCTGTACGGCCTCCAAACGCACACGATAGCCCCGGGCGGTGGCGCAACGTGTGACCTGATGATTCCTGCAGCGGGCAAGTACCCGATCGTGAGCCACAGCTTTGCCTACACGGAGCTGGGTGTCATCGGGCTGCTCGATGTCACCGCGTAGGCCACGGCGCGCGTCGACACCACAGAGGCCGGACAGTCACCTGTCCGGCCTCTGTGGTGTCGGCGACGGGCGTAGCTGACCCGCAGACGGCACATGGGCCGTTTCGCCCCCCGATTTCAGGCCATTCGTCCGTTTGTTCTCGCCGTCACAAGCGGGATACTGCTTCCAGACAACGAGGAGGTGGTTCGATGAAGAGACCAACGGTCGTGATCATTGCAGCGGCAGTGCTGATCCAGCTCGCGGTCGCCGCGGGGATCGTCACCGCGATTATTCTGCCGGGCGGCGAAGAGGTCGAGGCCCAACAGCTCCGCGAGTACGACCTGGAGATCCAGGCGGCCGACATCGATTACGGCGAGGGCAACGTCTGGCACGCCTGGACGTTCAACGGCACCGTGCCCGGCCCCTTGTTGACCGTGACCGTGGGTGAGACCTTGCGTATCCACGTCAAGAACAACCTCGAACTCGTGCACAGCTTTCATACGCACCTGACGAACTACGATATGGCGTCAGACGGCAGCCAGCTCAACGTCATTTCAGGCCAGGGCGCCGGCGCGATGATCCCGCCGGGCGACGAGTGGACCTACGAGTTCCAGCCGACGGAGCCCGGGCTCTACTACTACCACTGCCACTCGGCCGACGGCGGGCTGACCATCAGCCAGCACATCCACCAGGGGCTCTACGGCGCGATCGTCGTCAAGTCACCTGAGGACCCGCCCGTTCGCGATGAAGTGCTCTTCATGTCCGAGAAGGGTTCGGAGACAGAGGGTGAGAACATCCCCACGTACATCATGAACGGTCTGGGCTTCCCGGGAGGCGAGCACCAGCTTGAGGCGGTCTTCCACGAGCAGGGGATCGATGCCGTGACCGCGCAGTTCAACAAGACCCTTCCGGTGTTCGAGGCCAAGGTGGGCGAGGAGATCCGCCTGCACGTCGTCAACATCGGCGACCAGATCCACACCTTCCACGCGCACAACGTCGCCCACGTCTCCGAGCAGGCGTTGCCCAACCAGATCTGGCCCGGCAACGTGCTGCCGCTGCTGCCGGGCGCCGTGGACACGCTCCGGTTGACGTTCACCAAGCCTGGCCTCTGGCTCTTCCACTGTCACGTCGTCGTCCACGCGGACGCAGGCATGATCGGATTGTTCGTCATCGAGGAGGAGGGGCAGCCTCCGCCGCAGTGAGGGGACTGCTCCCGGAAAGGGCGACTGCACTGGAGGAGGTGAAACGATGATCAGGAACATGCGATGGCTGACAATTGTCATAAGTCTCATCCTTGGGCTGCTCGTAGCAGCCTGTGACGACGGCGAGGAAACAGTTGATTCGACGCCGACCAAGGCGCAGGGCGGCTCGCCGACCGCGCCCTTGAATGGCGAGGAGACGACCGTCCCAATCAGCCTTGCCGAGTGGACGATCACGAGCGAGCAGGGGGCGGGGCTGTCTGTTGCGCCTGGCAAAGTTACGTTCGACGTGAGTAACGACGGTGAGGTGCCGCATGAGCTGGCGGTGATCGCCACTGATACCGATCCGGGTGACTTGCCCGAGGACGGCGCCGTCGTGGACGAAGAGGCTGCTGGAGAGCTTATCGATCGCACGTCGCAGATTGCGGGTGACGACAGCGCGACCCTGACGGTGGAACTGCCTGCTGGCGCATACGCGCTGATCTGCAACGTCGAGGGCCACTACGCGCAAGGGATGTTCGCCGAGCTGGCTGTCGAGTAAAAAGTTAACGCTGTCGCAGTCGAGCGGAGCCGGCCTGACCGTATCAAGCCGGCTCCATGCTATACTGCCCGCCGACTGTCATCGAACGAAGCTGAGGAGGTCTCATGGTCACGGTTCTCGCGCGACTTACGATGCTTGAAGGGAAGGAGGACGAGGCCGTAGAGCACGTTCGCAAGATGGCGAGCGCTGTGGAGGCGAACGAGCCGAACGCGCTGGCGTACGTCTGTCACCGCTCGCTCGACAATCCGTTGGAGATCATCTTCTTCGAGATGTACACCGACGGCGACACGCTGAAAGCGCACAATCAGACGCCGCACATGGGGGAGTTCCGAGCTCGCCTGACCGAGCTGTTCGACCTGTCGAAGGTGAAGATCGAGCGGATGGAGCGGGCCGGCGGCTTCGTCCGCGACGACGCCGGCTAACCTCCGTCTAGCACGTACCGCTGTATCGCCCAGGCGACGCCGGCGTCCTCGTGGGAGGGTGCGACGGCGTCGGCGCGCTCCTTCACGTCGTCCGGGGCGTTTCCCATAGCGATGCCCACGCGCGCAAGCTCGAACATCGGCACGTCGGGCAGGGCGTCGCCAATCGCCATCGTCTCTTCAGGAGGCACGCCCAGGTGGTCCAGCACCAGGCGGAGCGCTTTCCCCTTATCAGCGCCCGCGGCCGTAATCGACACGTATGGCTGCGTGGCCTCGCTCCAGGCGGTGTGGAAATCGATCGTGCCCCTGTAGCGCTCTTCGAACGCGTCGACCACGCCGCGCACACCCTCCTCGCTGAAGACGATGAGGCCCGTGGCGGGTGACGTAACGTGCTCCGCGTGGGTCTTGGCCAGGCGCATGTCGGCCGGCAGGCGCTCGGGGTCGATCGAGCCCTCCCAGCGGCTGCGCATGTAGGTGACGCCTTCGACGCTGGTGTACGTCTCCCAACCGCCCTCGTCGCACCGCGCCGCGATCTCTCGCGCCGGCTCGGTCGGGATGCGCATGTGGAGCAGCTCGGCGCCGTCGTCGGCGGGTTCTTTCACGTGCGCCCCGTTGTGGCAGATCAGCGGCGTAGAGATCTCCAGCCGTCGCGCCGTGCGCTGGGCGATGCCGTACCAGCGGGCGGTGTTGAGCACGATCTGGACGCCGCGCGCCTTCGCGGCCAGCACCGCGGCGCCGTCCACCTCGCCGACGCGGAAGTCGGGGCCGAGCAACGTGCCGTCCAGGTCGAGCGCGATCAACTTGATCATGCGAAGCCTGCCTTCAGTCTCTTCATGCTCGAAAAGCCTCCATGGGCGATGACGATGTGGTCGATCACCTCGATGTCGAGCAGCTCACCCGCCGCGATCGCTTGCTTCGTCATCGCGATGTCGTCCGGCGACGGCGTCGGGTCGCCGGAAGGATGGTTGTGCACCAGGATGACGGCGGGAGCGTTCTGGCGCAACGCCTCGCGGAACAGCTCGCCGATGCGCACGACGGCGGTGTGGACGCTGCCGCGGTAGACTTCGGCCTTGGCGAGGAGCTGGTTGCGCGTGTTGAGCAGCAGTACCCGCAGGTGCTCCTGTTCGAGGAGTGCCATCTCGGCCTGGAGCAGGTTAGCGACGTCCTCCGGGAAGCGGACGATCGGGCGCTCCTCGGGCTGAGTTGCGGCCAGGCGCTTGCCCAGCTCCAGCGCCGCCTGCACCTGCGCCGCCTTCGCCTCGCCGAGGCCGCGCTCGGCGCACAGCTCGGCGAAGCCGGTGCGGGCGAGGCCGACAAGGCCGTCGTGCTGGCTGAGCAGGCGAGATGCCAGCGCGACGGCGCTCTCCCGCGCGGAGCCGGTGCGCAGCAGGATGGCGAGCAGCTCCTGATTGGAGAGCGCGCCCGGCCCGGAGTCGCGCAGCCGTTCTCGGGGGCGGTCGCTGGCCGGCAGATCGCGGATGCGGGCGTGGTACTCGACGTGGCGATCGGCGTCGGTCATGCCTCTGCCTTTAGCTCCTCGCGCTGCACAACTTCGACGCTCTCCACGGTACCCGTGTGAGGGAGGTGGGTGATGCGTACGACGCTGCCTGACTCGATGTCGAGCGCGTGCTCGGGCTCGATGCGGAAGACGTTGCGTTCGACGAAGATGTACGTGTTCTGGAAGAAGAGGAACTCGCTGCGGCTCCAGCGCCGCTCGACGAGGCCGACCGTTTCCTTCGTCTGCGACAGGAGATCGCGCAGGCCTTGAATCACCTGATAGCCCAGGAGCAGCGTGACGAAACCCACGATGACGAGACCGACGATGCTCCCTGCGCTCGCGCCCTCGCGCCCCACGTCTTGCACGATCAGCGCGAGAATGATGAGCGTGATCGCGAGGAACGGGCTGAAAAGGAGGACGCTGCGAAGGACGGCCATCCGCGCCATGACGTGCCCGCTAGGGCAAGGTGAGCTGCCGTCCGGTTTCGAGCAGGTCGTTGGGGCTGAGATTGTTGGCGGCGGCGATCTGCTCCGCGTAATCAACCGCGCCCACGCCCGGCGGCGCGTTGGCCGCGGCGATGCTGAGAAGCGTGTCGCCTGACTGCACGCGGTATGTTCGCGGCTCAGGCGTCGCTGTCGCCGCTGGTACGGTGGGTGTGCCGCCCGCTGAGGTGGGAGCCGGAGTCGTGGCTGCGGCGGTGGGGCTCGCGGTCCGCTCCGGCGTCGTGTCAACTTCATCGGTCGTGATCGCGGTGGGCGTGAGCCCGGGGATGATCACCGGCTCGCTGTTCCCGGAACCTGGCGGCTGCACCAGCAGCCAGATGGCTACCGCCGTGCCGATCAGCAGGGCGAGCAGCGACCCGCGGTACAGGTTGAAGGAAGGGAGGGCGCTGGAGGGGTTGAGGCACTCAGCGCAGAGGTCGCCTCCGTGCAACTCGCAGTACACTCGCGCGCAGCGCCGGCACTGGCGGGCGGCCGCGTTGTCGCAGGCGTAGCACTCCATCAAGGGGACTATACCAAGCTAGGAACTGGCGGGCCAGACGCGCTGCGCGCGGGCTCAAGAGAGCCTCCCGAGCTTGGCGAGGCGAGCGATGACCGCGCGTGCGCCTGGCTACGAGGGACCTCGTATCGTCGAGTTTACTGCAGCTCGACGGTGGCGCCGGCTTCTTCCAGCTTCTTCTTGACGTTCTCGGCGTCTTCCTTGTTGATGTCTTCCTTGACGGCCACCGGCGCGGACTCGACGAGGTCCTTCGCTTCCTTCAGGCCAAGCGTGGTTACCTCACGGACGGCCTTGATCACGTTGATCTTGTTGGCGCCGATGTCCTTGAGCAGCACCGAGAACTCGGTCTTCTCCTCCACCTCGGCGGCTGGGGCGGCGGCGCCCGCGGCGGCCGGCGCGGCGGCGAAGGCGACCGGCGCGGCGGCCGTGATGCCGAACTCGTCTTCGATGCGCTTGTTCAGGTCGCGCAGCTCGATGATCGTCATGTCCTTGATGATGTCGAAGGCCTGGTCAATCTTGTCTGCCACGTCTGCTGTTCCTCCTCTTGTCGTCTTGGGTTTCGCTTCCGATGCCTCAGCGGCAGCCGTGTCGGTCTCAGCTTCGGCTACCTGCGTCGTTTCTTCTGTCATCCGGCGTCACGCCCCTTCCAGTTGCTTGGCGCGCGCCTCCAGCAGCCCGCCGAAGGTGCGCATGCTGTCGTTGATTAGGACGCCGGCCGGGTTCTTCATCGCGGCGTTGAGCAAGCGCGCTAGCTGCGTGATGGGCGACTGCAGCGCTCCGGCCAGCTTCGCGATCAGAACTTCGCGGGGCGGGAGCGCCGCCAGGTCCTGTACGTCTGCGAGGCTGAGCAGTTGGCCGTTGAGCACGCCCTTGCGCACAGCGAAGGTGTTGCGCGCGGTGCGCATGTACTCGGTCGCCGCCTTCGCGGGCGCCGTGACGTCGTCGAAGCCGAAGATGATCGCCGTGGGGCCTTCGAGCAGCTCGGCGAGCTCCGGCCGGCCCGCGTCGTTGGCGGCGCGCAGGAACAGGCGGTTTTTCACGACTCGCAGCTCCACGCCGGCCTCGCGGATGGCGCGCCGGAGTTGCGACATGTGGGTGACACTCAGGCCTCTGTACTCGGCGGCAATGGCGATGGTGCTGCGTTCGATGCGCTCGCGCAGCTCCTCTACCGTCTCGATCTTCTTCTGCGTGGTCACGCGACTCCTCCCAAACGAAAAC
Source organism: Dehalococcoidia bacterium (assembly GCA_040882355.1). GTDB lineage: Bacteria > Chloroflexota > Dehalococcoidia > DSTF01 > RBG-16-68-14 > JBBEBM01. The sequence continues at coordinate 43,159 of JBBEBM010000073.1, forward strand.
GCCCTGTCTTCGAAGACAGGGCGCGAGCACTCGCACAGGAACCGCGCACCCAGTACGCGGCTTGGAGACTTGCTCGGACAACCTCGGCGGGCGCTAGGCTTTAGCTCGCGAACGAGACCCGCTGTCTTCGGCTGCTCTCAGCATGCCAGAGCGGGCGCTCCGGCGCAAGTTCGCTACTGGGCCATGGCGGCGGCGCGCTTCTCCATCTCCTCCGGCGAGACGTCCTCGACGTGCGTGGCGACCCACCACTGGTTGCCGAAGGCGTCCTTCACGGCGGCGTTGCGGTCGCCGTAGAACTGGTCGGCTGGCTCTCGCATCGATGTCCCGCCGGCCTTCAGGGCCTGCTGGTACATCGTGTCGACATCGTCCACGAACAGGTAGATCATGGCGGTCATCGGCGGGTTCTCGCCGCCGGCGTCCGCCAGCATGAGGACGGAATCGCCGATCCGCACCTCGGCGTGCATGACGGGACCGCCGGGTGAACCCATGCGGCCTCGCGCTTGCGCTCCGAAAGCCTGCTTCATGAACTCGATGAGCTTGTCCGCGCCCTCAACGATGAGGTAGGGCGTGACGGTGTGGTAGCCGTCGGGGATGGGCTTGACTGGCATGGTGGGTCTCCTCTCCGGGCGCTCCCCTGTCCGATTTGAGGACAGTATGACTCCCGACGAGTCTGGTGTGAAGGATGGTAGTCGGAAACGCTACTGGGCGCTGAGCGCCAGCGTGGGGGTGAGGTCCAGGCTGATACCGGGGCCCATGGTGGTGGCGAGGGTCATGCTGCGAATGAACTGGCCCTTGGCGCCGGACGGCTTGTTCTTGACGACCTCCTGCACCAGCGTCGCCAGGTTCTCCAGCAGCTTCTCCTCTTCGAAGCTCACCTTGCCGATCGGCACGTGCACGATCGAGGTGCGGTCGAGGCGGAACTCGACGCGGCCTTGCTTGGCGTCGCGCACGCCTTTCGCGATGTCCTGCCCTTCGACAACGGTGCCGGCGCGCGGGTTCGGCATCAGGCCGCGCGGGCCGAGCACGCGGCCGAGCCGGCCCACCTTTCCCATCAGCTCTCGCTGGGCGAGGGCGACGTCGAAGTCGGTCCAGCCTTCTTCGACCTTCTTGATCAGCTCGTCGCTGCCGACGAACTCAGCGCCTTCCGCCTCCGCGACACGCGCCGCTTCGCCTTCGGCGAAGACGAGCACGCGGACGGACTTGCCCAGGCCGTGGGGCAGGAGTGCGGTGCCGCGGAGCTGCTGCTCCGCGTGGCGCGGGTCCAGACCGGTGCGCATGTGCAGCTCGACGGTCTCGTCGAACTTGGCGTAAGATGTCTGCTTGGCGAGACGGACCGCCTCATCGGGCGGGTAATGGCGTGCTTCTTCGACCAGCGCCGCCTTCTCTCGATACTGCTTGCCGCGCTTCATCCCTCCACCTCAATGCCCATGCTGCGCGCGGTGCCCTCGATCTGAGCCATCGCCGCCTCGGCGTCGTGCGCGTTCAGGTCGCGCATCTTGAGTTCGGCGATCTGACGCACCTGGTCGCGCGAGACGGTCCCGACCTTCTCGCGGATCTGGGTGGGGCTCCCTTTCTCGATGCTGGCCGCCTTCTTGAGCAGGTCGGAGGCGGGCGGCGTCTTCAGGGCGAACGTGAACGAGCGGTCCTCGAAGACGGTGATTTCGACCGGCACGATCGTGCCCGCCTGCATACTGGTCTTCTCGTTGTACTCCTTGCAGAAGCCCATGATGTTGACGCCGTGCTGGCCCAAGGCCGGCCCGACCGGCGGCGCGGGGTTCGCCTTGCCCGCCTCGATCTGAAGCTTGATGATCGCGCGGACCTTCTTGGCCATCCTAGAGTCGCTCCACCTGGAGGAAGTCCAACTCGACCGGCGTCTCGCGGCCGAAGAACGAAACGAGCACCTTGACCTTGCCCTTCTCCAGGTTGATCTCATCGACCTGGCCGACGAAGTCCTGGAACGGCCCGTCGACGATGCGCACGCTCTGACCGATGGCGAAGCCGACCTTGACGCGCGGCTCCTCGAGTCGCATGCGGCTCAGGATGCGGCGCACTTCGGGGTCGTCCAGCGGCTCGGGTCGCGTGCCGGAGCCGACGAAGCCCGTCACGCCCGGCGTGTTCCGCACGACGAACCAGGCGCGGTTGGAGTTCGGATCGTCCTCCTTGAGCTCCACCATCTGAACAAGGATGTAGCCTGGAAAGATCTTGCGCGCGACGGTGCGGCGCTGTCCCTCGCGAATTTCGATCTCGTCCTCGGTCGGCACGACGACGCGGAAGATCAGGTCCTGCGCGTCCATGGACGCTATGCGGTGCTCCAGGTTGGTCTTCACCTTGTTCTCGTGGCCGGAGTAGGTGTGGATGACGTACCAGACGCGCCCTTCCTGAAACGCCTCCGCTTCAGACGGGATCTCCGGGTGGGCGACCGATTCCTCCGTCGCCGCTTCCACGGGAGCGACCTGGGTTTCTTCTGGGTTGGCAATCATGATTACGGCGGGCTTATTGCAGGATCGTGTTATCGATGAACCAGTTGAAGAACATGTCGATACCGCCCAGGAACACGCCGATGACCGAGGCGACGATGATGACCACAACGGTCAGGTACCAGGCCTCCTCGCGGGTGGGCCAGGTGACCTTGCGCAGCTCGCTGATGATATCCTCCGCCCAACGCGGCCTCAGGATCCCCATGATCCCCCGGCCGCCTTGCGCCTCCCGCTGAGGACGGCGGGGTGCTCCTGTCGAGATGCCCGGAGCGCGCGGCGTGCGCTGCCGCCCGGCCTTCGCGGACGTCGGGTGGCGCCTGATCGCTCTGCTCATCGTTCCGCCTGCGCCACTAACGCGACTCTCGATGGAGGCGATGCACCCGGCAGCGAGGGCAGAACTTCTTCAGCTCCAGCCGGTCGGCATCGTTCCGGCGGTTCTTCGCCGTCGAGTAGTTCCGCTCGCGGCACTCCGAGCAGGCGAGCGTGATAACGATGCGGTCCTCCTTCTTGGCCACGCGTTACTCCAGGACCTTCGTGATGACGCCGGCGCCCACGGTGCGGCCTCCCTCGCGGATGGCGAAGCGGAGGCCCTCTTCCATGGCGACCGGTTGGATCAATCTGATCTTCATCTGAGTATTATCGCCCGGCATCACCATCTCCACTCCCTCCTGGAGCTCAATGGCGCCCGTAACGTCCGTTGTTCGGACGTAGAACTGGGGCCGGTAGCCGGTGAAGAACGGCGTGTGCCGGCCGCCCTCTTCCTTGGAGAGCACGTAGACCTCACCGTCGAAATAGGTGTGGGGGGTGATCGAGCCGGGCTTCGCGAGCACCTGGCCGCGCTCGACGTCCTCCCGCTCTACGCCGCGCAAGAGGCAGCCGACGTTGTCGCCGGCCTCGCCCTCGTCCAGCGTCTTCTGGAACATCTCGACGCCCGTGACCACGGTCTTGCGGGTCTCCTTGATGCCGACGATCTCGATATCGTCGCCGGTGTGGACGACGCCGCGCTCTACTCGGCCGGTCACGACCGTGCCACGGCCTTTGATGCCGAAGACGTCTTCGATGGGCATCAGGAAGGGCTTCTCCTTGGCGCGCACGGGCTGCGGGATGTACTCGTCCAGCGCCTTCATCAGCTCCCAGATGGGCTGGTATTCGGGCGCTTCAGTGTCTTCGTTCGTGCTTTCCAGCGCCTTCAACGCGCTGCCCCGGATGATCGGGATATCATCGCCCGGGAAGCCCTGCTTCGTGAGCAGCTCGCGCAGCTCCAGCTCGACCAGGTCGAGCAGCTCCGGGTCGTCCATCATGTCGACCTTGTTCAAGAAGACGACGATGTTCGGCACCTCCACCTGGCGGGCAAGCAGGATGTGCTCGCGCGTCTGCGGCATCGGGCCGTCGGGCGCTGCGACGACGAGGATGGCGCCGTCCATCTGGGCGGCGCCGGTGATCATGTTCTTGATGTAGTCGGCGTGGCCCGGGCAGTCCACGTGGGCGTAGTGACGGTTCTCCGTCTCGTACTCGACGTGAGCGATGGCGATGGTGATGCCGCGCTCGCGCTCTTCCGGCGCCTTGTCGATGCTGAAGAAGTCGCGGTACGGCGCCCAGCCCTTGTACGACAGCAGCTTTGTGATGGCCGCGGTGAGCGTCGTCTTGCCGTGGTCGACGTGGCCGATGGTGCCAACGTTGACGTGGGGCTTCGTGCGCTCAAACTTCTGCTTGGCCATGATACGTTCGTCCTCCTTGTATCCTTACGTCCTGGTCCCGGCAAGCCCGGGACCCCTGACCTGTGTTACCGGTAAGTGGAGCCCACAATCGGACTCGAACCGATGACCTCGCCCTTACCAAGGGCGTGCTCTACCTGCTGAGCTATGTGGGCGCGCTTGCGCCAGAGGCCGGAGCCTCTCTCGAATCATGACGCTTCCAGCTTCTGGCGTCAACTGTTGCTGGTGGAGGGAGCAGGATTCGAACCTGCGTAGCCCGTCAGGGCACCGATTTTACAGACCGGCGGTTTTAGCCACTCACCCATCCCTCCTTGAGCAGTGGAGCCCGCGAGGGGATTCGAACCCACTAACCTACCGATTACAAATCGGTTGCGCTACCATTGCGCCACGCGGGCTCGCTAGCCGTCCGCCTGCGGCGGACAAGGGCCTAACAAAAGTACGCCCCCGACAGGTCGGGGCCTGCCTGCAGTATAGGCGGCTTGGTTGAGCGAAGTCAAGCAGCTACCATGCTGTAGAGAACATGGTCGATGAGTAACGCCGAGGACACTCGACGCAAGAGGGTCGGGGCCGCCTTGATAGGCGGCCTGCTGCTGTCACTCACGCTGGTGGCCGGCTGCGACGGCGATGACGGCGACGCCGACCCGACGGCCACCGCGCCGTCGAGCTCGCCGGTCGAAGAACAGTCGGCGCCGGCGCCGACCGCTGAAAGCGCGCTGCCGCTCGACCGCTACCACTACGTCGCTTCGCTCACGCTGCGTGAGACGAAGCCCGACGGCGCGGAAGAGGTCGTGATCTCCACCGAGGGCGACTACCAGTCGCCTGACCGTCACGCCCTGACGCACACCATTCGCTCCGGCTCCGACGTGTACGCTCGTAGCGCGGTGATGATGGGAGACAGGGCGTGGTACCGAATCAGTCAGGGCGCCTGGCTGCCGGTGACCCGCGAGGACGCGCGGCTCACATCGCTCGCGAGCACGGCGTTCTCGCCGTTGCGTCAGGGCTTCCTCGGCGGTCCGAGCTTCGCCGACGTGCAGAAGAACGTGCGGCGGCTCACGCCGACGGTCGAGTCGGTCAACGGCGTGTCCGCAAACCACTACAACGTAGACGCGGCGGGCCGGGAGTTCGTCCTCGGGTTCTTGTTGGATGACGCGAACCAGCCGGACGTGCAGGATCTGGCGTGGGACCTCTGGCTGGCTGATGACGGCGATTGGCCGGTGCGCCTGGTTGCTTCGGGAACGACCGCGGCCGGCTACGCTGGGCTCGACGAGCTGCAGCTCGAAGCGCCTGTGACGTGGGAGCTGCGCATCGACATCTCCCGCCCCAACGACCCCGCCCTCGCCATCGCGGCCCCTAGCTGACGAGCGGCCGCCACGCGCGCTGCCCGTTCGCCTGCACGATCTGCCCGAAGCTGTTCGGGCTGAAGTGCCCGCCCGCCACCAGGATCTGCTCCCGAATCAGGCGCTCCACCAGCGCCCGCTTGGTGCGTCGCGAGAGGCGGGGCAGCTCGTCGACCGACGCGACCCAGATACGCACGAGGTTGAGGGGATGGTGCGCGACGTCGCCCAGGATGATCGCGGTCTCGCCACCCGATGCCACCGCGACCGAGCAGTGGCCGGGCGTGTGCCCCGGTGTCGGCAGCAGGCTCACCTCCGGCGTGATCGCCGCCTCGCCCTCCGCGAGATGGAGCTGCGGGCTCTCCTTCAGCGGGAGCACGTCCGTCGGAATGTAGGGTTCCTCGCCCGCCATGTCGGGATCCGTCCAGAAGTCCCACTCCTGCGCGATCCAGTACCTGGCCTTCGGGAAGGTGGCGACGTAGGCGCCGTCGCGCTCGGTGCAGTTCCAGCCGACGTGATCGACGTGCAAATGGGTGTTTACGACGAGACCGATGTCGTCCGGCCGCACGCCAAGCTTCTCCAGGTTCGTGAGCAGCTCACCGCCTGCACCTGGGGGTTCTTTACGCCTGCGCGGGTATCGACCAGGATCGTCTTGCCGGAGGAACGCACCAGGAAGCTGCCGAACTTGACGGCGATCAACCCATCGCCGGCGAGGTCGTCGCCGTGAGCGGGCGTGTACAGCTCGGGCGGGATGCCGGAGAAGAAGAACGATGGCGGCCCGCGCATCACGCCGTCGATGACGCTCACGATCTCGACACTTCCGACGGTAATTAGGTCGATGGGCATGGCTTCCTCCACTGCGCGCGCAGCCGTGCCAGGATAGTCGCGGTGATCGACGGGCGTCAACGAGCGCCGGTTGACGCCGCCGGAAGGCCGATGTACTCTGCGGGCGCTCATGACCTACCGCACGCTCAAGCTGGAGACGAACGGCCCGCTGGCGACGATCCGCCTCGTCCGCCCGGAGCAGGGTAACCCCATCGACCGGCCCTTCTTGCGGGAGCTGGACGAGGCGTGCGCCGCGATCAACGACAACGCCGGCGTGCGCGTGGCGCTGCTCGTCGCTGACGGCGACGGCTTCTCGAACGGCTGGGACCCGGCTGAGCTCGCGCCGGGCGCGTTCGCGGCCGCCGGGTGGCGCGCTCGATGGGAGACGTCGCCGCCGTTCGCCGGCCTGGAGTCGATGGGCCAGCCGGTGATCTGCGCGCTGCAGGGTGATGCGATGAGCGCCGGCCTCGAGCTTGCTCTCGCCTGCGACGTGCGGATCGCGGCTGAGGGGGCGCGCTTCGCGTTGCCGGAGACGTCGCAGGGTCTGCTGCCGATGGCCGGCGGAACGCAGCGCCTCGCGCGGCTGGTCGGTCGCGCCCAGGCCCTGCGCCTCATCTTGTTGGGTGAGACCATCGATGCCGAGGAGGCGCATCGCATCGGGCTCGTGAGCGGCGTGCACGCGAAAAGCGACCTGGCGGCGGCGGCCGAGGCGCTGGCGCTGCGCATGGCCGAACGTGGCCCGATCGCGCTGCGCTACGCGAAAGAAGCGGTGCGCCGCGGACTGGAGCAGCCGCTCGACCAGGCGCTCCGCTTCGAGACGGACCTGACTGTTATCCTGCAAACGACGGAAGACCGCGCGGAGGGCGTGTGGGCCTTTCTTGAGAAGCGAACGCCGAAGTTCAAGGGGAGGTGACGTGAGGCTGATCCTGGAATCGGATGAGGCGTGGTCGGTCATGATGCTCGTCGTCTCGCAGGTGCTGGACGGCGTCGAGCTGTCGGAAAAAGGGCGCGCGGCGGTCCGCAAGTGGCGCACCGATCATGCGGACGGCACGGAGCTGATGCACGACCTCGCCAATGAGTTGAACGTCACGCTGGGCAACGTGATCGACGAGCGCACGAAGAAGCTGATCCGGCGCAAGGGGCGCTACGTCTCGACCGCCGCGGAGCGATAGGCGATGAAAGTGGAGCTGGACGTCGACGAGACCTGGGAGCTGATGTCGGTCGTCGTCGCGCGGATACTGGACGAAGCGAAGGCGCCGGAGGGCGACCGCGCAAAGGTACGCCGCTGGCGCAGCGACTCAATGCGCCCGAGCGCCGAGCAGATGCGCCTGCTTACGCGCAAGGTGAACGACGATCTCGCGCAGGCGTCCGAGCGCAAGCAGCGCAGCCAGATCCGCAAGCCGGACTGGCGCTGATCCATGGCCACAGATTCACACAGATGAAATGCAGATTGGGCGCGGACTGCGATCCGGCCAACAGTGTCAATCTGCGTCCATCTGTGGCTGATTAGGGACGTGCGTTGTTTTCCTTCGACGTCACTATCGACATCACCGCGCCGCCCGCCCGCGTCTGGCGCGCGCTCTGCGATCCGGCGGAGGTCGTGCAGTGGGACACCGGCGTCGTCGAGGCGCTCGATGCGCCCGCAGACTATCCGCAGCCCGGCCAGCACGTGCGCTGGCGCTACAGCGAAGGCCCGTTCCGCCTGCTGCACGACAGGCCGCAGGAGGTCGTGCCCGAGCGCACGCTTCGTTCGCTCATCGCGATCGGCCCGGCGCGCTTCGACGAGACATACACGCTGGAGCCGCGCGACCGCGGCTGTCGGCTGACCGCGGCGATGATCGTGCGGGCCCCGCTCTGGCTGGGCGGTCCGATCGCCGAGCGGTTCTACGTCGGACCGACGAGTTGCAAGACGGTCACTGCGTCACTCGCGGCAATCAAACGCTACTGTGAGGGAGGCGCAACTCTGTGAATGGTCCTGTAGGGACAGACCTTCCCCGCCGCAGGCGGGTCCGCCTCTGGCGGAAGGTCTGTCCGGCCCAATGCGACAGGCTGCTTAGCCGGCGGGAACGGATTGCAGGGCATTGTGAGGCGAACGCGTGAGTGTCGTCGACCCGAAGCTCGCAGCGCAGGAGCGCTTCGCCAACCGCGATTGGGGCGACCAGGGCCTCAGCCTGGTCGAACGCTGCGCGACCGATCCAGCGATCGTCGTCGCCGGCCTCGTCGAGGCTGTTCGCGAGCGAGCGACGCCGGGCAGCCGCCTGATCGAGCTGGGCTTCGGCGCGGGCTGGCTGCTCGAGGCGCTGCGCGGCGAGCTGCCTGACACGCAGCTCTACGGTCTCGACATGTCGGCGGGGTTCGCCGGACGCGCCTACCAGGAGCACGGCGATCGCGTGCGCGTGGTGATGGGCGATATGGAGCGGTTGCCGTTCCTCGATGGCGTGTTCGACGTTGTCGCCACGTGCTGGACGCTCTACTTCATGCGCGACATCGACGTCGCGCTGGCGGAGATCAAGCGCTGTCTCAAGCCGAACGGCCGTCTCGTCGCCGCGACGAACGCCCCCGACCACGAAGCGGAGTGCGGCGAGTTGGTCTCGGAGGCGATCCGTCTCGCGCTTGGGCGCGAGGAGCCCGACCACGACATCGCGTGGCGCTTCGATCTGGAGACGGGGGCTGCGCCCCTGGAGCGACAGTTCCCGCAAGTCGCGGTGCGCCGCTGGGACGGCGAGATGGTGATCGCTGACCCGAATGACGTCGAAGCGCTCTGGCCGAAGTGGGAGCCCGCCATCATGCCGAGGCACGAGCAGCAGGCGGTGCGCGCGCAGTTCGTACGGCTCGCCCGGGAGCGGATCGCTCGTGATGGTGAGCTGCGCATCCGGCGCCGCAACGGCGCGTTCGTCTGCGACCTGCGATGAGCACGATCCTCTACGACAAGGACGAACGCGGCGTCGTGCGGCTCACGCTCAACCGGCCCGACAAGCTCAACGCGGTCGATCTCGCGATGCGGGACGAGCTGTGGGACGCCCTCACCGCCTTCCGCGACGACCCGGACGCGCGCGTGCTCGTCCTGCGCGGCGCGGGCGACTCGTTCTCGGCGGGCGCCGACATCTCCGACTTCGGAACGGCGCCGTCGTTCGTGGAGGCTCGCCGCGCCCGTCGCGAGCGCGACCTCTGGGGCCTCATGCTCCACCTGCCGAAGCCGCTCATCGCCGCTGTGCACGGCCACGCGCTGGGGGCGGGATGCGAGATGAGCCTGCTCTGCGACCTGCGCGTCGCGGCCGAGGACGCTCGCTTCGGGCTGCCGGAGGTCGGTCTCGGCTACATCCCGTCGGCGGGCGGCACCCAGACGCTGCCGCGCACCATCCCGCCCGGCGTCGCCATGCAGATGATCCTCTCCGGCGACCCGATCGACGCCGCGGAGGCGTACCGGCTCGGCCTCGTGCACCGCGTCGTCCCGTGCGACCGGCTCGACGCGGCCGCGGACGAATGGGCGCGCACGCTCGCCTCCCGCGACCCGCGCGCCCTCGCCGCCGCGAAGGAGGCCGTGCTGCGCGGCCTCGATCTCCGCCTGCGCGAGGGCCTCTCGCTGGAGGCGCGGCTGGCGGGGCTGCTGTTACAGGAGCGGGGTGAGGACGCTGGTGCTATAATCGTGCTCATTGATGAGGAGGTTTGACATGCGGAGTCTTAGAATCTTCGCTACCGGGATGGTGCTGCTAAGCGGCGCGGCGGGGGTATTTGCCGCTGCCCAGTGGCTCGAGGAGGCGCGCGCGGTCTCGCCCCAGCAGGTCAACCAGGGACTCACCATTGAGGAACCCAGCGACGGAGCAGATGTGGAGGCTCAGCAAGTAACTATCCGCGGCTCTGCGCCTGCCGGTGCTGAAATCGGGCGCAAGGTTAAGGGTACGGACCCGAAATTCTATTCCGGACAAGATGGGCGTTGGGAGTACACGGCCAAGCTTAAGGAGGGCGAGAACAGTTTCGACTTCTCCTTGCAGGAGGACAAGGACACCAAAGCAAAGCTCACCGTGAATTGGCGGCCGACGCTTACAGTCGACGAGCCCAGCGCAGGGTCCACGATCACAACGCAAGGGATCATCGTTAGAGGCACCGCCCCGGCGGGAGCAGAAATCGGTCTCAGTGCCGACGAGAAGGACCCGAAATTCTACGCTGGTGATGACGGGCGTTGGGAGTACCCGATCAAAGTCACCGAGGAGGGCGACAACACTTTCAAGTTCTTCCTGCAAGAGGCCAAGGGCGCGAAAGTAGAACTGATTGTGATCTGGCAGCCCGTTCTAGAAGTTGACGAGGCATTAGACGGCGCCACGGTCAACACACAGTATCTTGCTATCAGAGGCTCGGCAGCTCGCGGCGCTGAAATTGGTCGCAACGTTAAGGGTACGGACCCCAAGTTCTTCGCCGGGCAGGATGGGCGTTGGGTGTACACGGCCAAGCTCAAGGAAGGCGAGAATGCCTTCGACTTCTTTCTCCAAGGAGCCAAAGGCACAAGAGTAAAGTTCGCAGTGGTGTACGCGCCCGAGGGAGTCACGGAGCCGACAGGCGCGGCGTCGCCGACTCCCGCGGGGGAGCCGCCGAAGCCTACCGCCACCCCGGAGCCGCCGGAAGGGCTCTCCAGGGAGGAGGTGGCGTACCGGCTCGCGGTGGTCAACGGCACTTGCTTCGCGAATGATGCGGAGCAGGCGCTTGGTGACGGCGTCGGCGGCTGCGACTCCGCGGTCGAGTTTCGTGGCCTCCTTCGGCGGTTGGAACCGAAGTGCAACGCGGATTCGCCGGAGCGAGTCGCCGACATGGTGGTACGTGCCCAGCAGATAATCCGAGACAATGGCTATCCACCGGTGAGCCTGCTTGAAGTAATGCATGCGCTCGATGACTCGATCCCGGTAGGCCTGCCCCCGCAAGACTGCACCGGCGTGCTCGCGGCATGGATTACCCTGGCGTATCCATAGCCGTGCTCCCGTGCTCCCGTGCGCCCGCGCCTTTGCGTTGCTGCTTCTGCAGGGGCGCGTTCGGTAGTACAACGTTCGGTAGTACAATGCGGACGCTATGGCGGCCATCGTTAGAGCGAGGCCCCGCTCAGACGGCACTCAGCGCCGCCTGGTCCGGCTTGCGCTGCTCGGCGGCGGGTTGCTCATTGGCGCGCTTGCGCTCGTGTTCGCCTGGCCCAGGTCTGACGGCGAGCAGACTCGCTTCGCGCTGGGCGCCGTCGACGGCTACGGCGTCGGCAGCGTCACGACGGTCGAAGACGGCGCGTTCCACCTGGTGCGCATCAGCGACGAGACGTTCGTCGCCCTCTCGTGGACCGACCCGGGCTCCGGCTGCACCGTGCCCTGGCGCCCGCAGTTCTACTTCCAGGGGACGACCGGCTGGTTCCGCGACCCCTGCTCCGGCGCCACCTACGCGCGCGACGGCGAGCGCGTCTTCGGTCCCGCGCCGCGCGGCTTCGACCAGTACGTCGTAGCAATCGTGAACGGCGACCTCATCGTCGACACGAGCCTCTTCGTCTGCGGCCACGCGCCGCCCGGCGCGCCGTGTGTCGAGCAGCGATAACGATTGCCCGACCGCCCTCGATGCGCTAGATTGGGGCGCGAATCTGAACGCCTTCACCCTGACCTGCCAGTCACCCTTCTCACGCCATGCGGGAGAGGGGACGGGCGTGAGGGCGGCCTAGGGGTCGTTCATGAACACTGCCGAGTTCCTCACCATCAGCTCCGCCGTCGTGCCCGAGCGCGAGGCGCTCGTCTCCGGCGAGACGCGCGTCACGTACGCGGACATGAACTCGCGGGTGAACCGCCTCGCGAACGCGCTGCAGGGGCTCGGCGTCGGGCGCGGCACCGCTGTCGCTGCGATGGCTGTGAACTCGCCCCGGTACGTCGAGACCTACTACGCCTGCGCCAAGCTCGGCGCCGTCTTCGTGCCGCTCAACTACCGGGCGAAGCACGAGGAGCTCGACCACATGGTGAACGCCTCGGAGACGAAGGTGCTCTTCGTCGGCGAGCGCTACCTCGACCTCGTTGCGAAGCTGCGCTCGAAGTTCGGCGGCGTGCAGCAGTACGTCTGCTACGACGCTTCGACTTCGCTCAGGGCAGGCGCTCAGCCCGACGGCATGCACGGCTACGAGGGCCTGCTCGCCGGCGCTCCCGACGACGAGCTGTTCGTCGACATCGACGAGAACGACGCGACGATCCTGATCTACACGAGCGGTACGACGGCGCTGCCGAAGGGCGTCGTGCTCACGTACCTCACCCTGTCCGTCTACGTGACGAACACGATGAACCCGGCCGACCCCGACGCCGAGCGCGACGTGACGCTGCTCTCGGTGCCGATCTACCACGTCGCCGGCGCGACAGCGATCATGTCGAGCATCTGGGGCGGGCGCACGCTCGCGATCCTGCCGCAGTTCGACCCCGAGGCGTGGCTTGAAACGGTGCAGCGGGAACGGGTCTCGCACAGCTTCGTCGTCCCGACGATGCTCAAGCGGATCATGGAGCACCCTCGCTTCGAGCAGTACGACATCAGCTCGCTCAAGCTGATCACCTACGGGGCCGCGCCAATGCCCTACGAGGTCGTGCGCAAGGCCGTCGATGTCTTCAACTGCGGCCTGATGAACGCCTACGGCCAGACCGAGAGCACGTCGACGCTGACGTACCTCGGGCCAGACGACCACGAGATCCCGAAAGAGGAGGGCCCGGAGCGTGAGGCGAAGCTGCGCCGGCTGCGCTCCGTTGGCAAGGTGATGGACGACGTGGTCGTGATGATCATGGACGAGGACAACGAGATCCTCGCGCCGGGCGAAGAGGGCGAGATCTGCGTCTCCGGCCCGCGCGTGATGCGCGAGTACCACAAGCAGGCCGACGAGACCGCCCACGCCATCGTCGACGGCTGGCTGCACACCGGCGACGTCGGCTACCTCGATGAGGAGGGCTACCTCTTCATTACCGGTCGCAAGAAGGACCTGATCATCCGCGGCGGGGAGAACATCTCGGCGGGCGAGATCGAAGACGTGCTCGACTCGCACCCGATGATCGATGAGGCGGCCGTGATCGGCGTGCCGGACGCGGAGTGGGGCGAGGTCGTGAAGGCGATCGCGGTGCTCAACCCGGGCGGGCAGGTCACGCCTGAAGAGGTCATCGCCTACTGCAAGGAGCGGCTCGCCAGCTACAAGGCCCCGTCGTACGTCGCCTTCGTCTCCGAGCTACCACGCAACCCGCTGGGCAAGGTGCTCAAGACGGACCTGCGCAAGCAGTACGGCGAGCCGAAGAACGAGTAGGGACTACGATCTGCGGTCGTAGCGATCGAAGCGTTCTTCGTAGAGCCCTTCTCGTGTCCAGCTCCGGCCGGTCTGCGGTGCATCGATCTTGGCGCGCTCTTCCATGTCCTTGCGCAGCTGTTCCCAGGCTGTAGGGTCGGTCCGGAGTGACACCTCGGATCGTACGGTGGCGTCGATACTTTGCCGAGCGATCTCGGATTGCGACACGCCCAGAGCCTGCGCTCGCTGTCTCAGGAACACATCCTGTTGGAGCGTGATACGGTACGTCTTGCGGATCATCCGGCCCATCATTGGCTCCAACGTATCACATTCGGCGCGTTGCCTAACGCCGACGTGCGCAGCCCTCTGGAAGCTGAGGGTTTCCAACCCTCAGTCCCAACCCACCTAGTCGAACATCAGCACCGTGCGGGCCACCTCGCCCGCCTTCATCGCGCGGAAGGCCTCGTTCACGTCCTCCAGCCGGCCCCGACGCGTGATCATCTCGTCGAGGCGCAGGCGGCCCTGCAGGTAGAAGTCGATGTAACGAGGCATGTCGACGCGGAAACGGTTCGAGCCCATCGAGCTGCCCTGGAGCTTGCGCTCGCTGAGGAAGTAGCGGCCCTCGATCTCCACCTTCTCGCCGACCGGGATCATGCCGATGATGGTCGCTGTCCCCCCGGGGCGTACCGCGTAGAACGCCTGCTCCGCCGCCGTTTTCAGCCCGATCGCCTCGAACGAGTAGTCGACGCCCCCGTCCGTCATCTCACGGATCGCCTTGGCGGGATCGGCCGACGACGATGCGTCGACGATGTGCGTGGCGCCCAGCTCCCGCGCCAGCCCCAGCTTGCTCTCGACGACGTCCACCGCGATGATCATCCGCGCGCCGGCGATGCGGGCGCCCTGGATCGCTGCGAGGCCGACGCCGCCCGCGCCGAAGACGGCCACCGTCGAGCCCGCCTCGATCTTCGCGGTGTTCAGCACCGCGCCGACGCCCGTCGTCACGCCGCAGCCGATGAGGGCGGCGCGGTCGAGCGGCATGTCGTCCTGGATCTTCACGACGGCGTTCTCGTGCAGCAGCATCCGCTCGGCGAAACTGCCGATGTTCGTCATCGCAGTGATCGCCTCGCCGCCCTTCGTGCGCAACGCGGGTGGGTCGCCGGGCGCCCGCCGCGTCTCGGGGCTGCGACAGAGGCTGGGGTGGCCGGTCAGGCACTGTTCGCAGGTGCCGCAGAAGACCGACAGGCAGGCGATGACGTGGTCGCCCGGCTGGACGTAGGTGACGTGCTCGCCCACCTCCTCGACGATGCCCGCCGCCTCGTGGCCGAGCACGCCCGGCGCTGAGAACGGGTAGAACCCGTCGATGAAGTGGAGGTCGCTGTGACAGACGCCGCTCGCGACGGTGCGCACGACGATCTCGCGCGCCATCGGCTTGTCGATCTCGATCTCTTCGATGGTGAGGGGCTGCTTCGGGCCGTGGAACACTGCGGCTTGCATTGAGGACTCCTTCCGTGGGGATGGCAGGATTAAATCGCCCTGGGCGGGGCGCTGTCAAACGACGTCTCGGGCAGGGTGGTGACCGCTAGACACAGCTATGGCCGAACTGGACGACGACCGCGCCGATGTCGCCGACAGCGATGGTGCCATCAGGCGGCAGAAGGTCCCATGGGTGGCCGCCGGGCGTCGACCCGCTGCGGTCGAAGGCGGCGTGGTAGCCGGTCGTGGCGGCGGGCGGCGTCAACGCTTCCGCCACTGCTTCGGCCGGCGTGGGCGGTATGGCGCGGCTCGCGCCGAAGCGGGCTACCACTCCGCCGATGTCGCCCACACCGATGATCCTGTCCCTCTCCACAGGCAAGCCGTTCCAGACGTCCATGAAATCCCAGAAGCTGAGCGGGTCGTGATCGCCGCCCCCTTCAGGGCCGTTCCATACCTCCCTCGAGTCCAGGCAGCCGTCGCGGTCGGAGTCCATAATGAGGGGGTCGGTGCCGTAGTCGTTCACCTCCAGATAGTCCGATAGGTAGTCATGGTCCGTGTCGTTGTCGAGCGGATTGGTGTGGTAGATGTTGAATTCATCGGCGTTCATGAGCTGATCGAAGTCGGTGTCGCCCGTCGCAGTCACGACAGTAATCCATATCGTCTCGCTATCCTGGGTTTGCCCATCATTGGCGAAGAACCAGAAGGGATAAGGGTCACTCCTGACCTGCTCCGGTGTCGGCGCCCAGGTGAACGTTCGGTCCACAAATGTGGCGCCGGGCGTCTGCGTCCACATGCTGTATTCCAGCGGGCCCCCGTTTGCGTCGGTAGCGTTGACCGTGATCTGGAGTGGCAGCCCCTCGATCGCGGCGTGAGGCCCAATCGGCGCGAGGCGCGGCGCATTGGGCGGAGGCGAGGCCCAGTCCGGCGCGGTATCACCGGCGGGATGGCTGGTCACTCTTTGCTCACTAAACCCGCCGGCGCTCATCACGTAGATGTCGGAGTTGCCGCCCGAGTCCTGCACGAAAGCGATCTGCTGGCCGTTGGGCGACCAGGCGGGCTCCGTGTCGCTCGCGAAGCTGTGTGTGCCTGACTGGCGAGGTAGTCGTCAGGGTGAGCCGGCTTGGGTGCCAGGCGTGTGTGTCAGGCGCCTGATCTCGCCAGTGCCGGCCTCCAGGTCCAGGGCGAGGTAGTAGACGTCGCCGCTTGGCCCCAGCTCGAAGTCGATCGGCTGCCCCCCATCGTCCAGGACGACCAGAACGCTGCCCGGTACGAGCTCGTTGTTCCCATCAACCCTCAGCACGCTCACGGTGCCGCGCGCCCAGTCTGCGAAGAAGTACGCTCCGTCGAACTCAGGCGGATAGTCACCGCCCTCGTAGAAGACGCCGCCGATGATCGCGGCGCCCTCAGAGATGGCGTAAGCGTAGACTGGCGCGGCGACCGCGACGCCCCGGGCGAACAGGTCCTGGCAGGCGGGCAGAGCGCTCTGGTCGGGGTGCCGCTCGGCTCCCTCGTAGCAGGGCCAGCCGAAGTTCGATCCAGCGGGCCCTGCGTCGATCTCGTCCCAGTAGTCCGAGCCCACGTCGCCGATGAATGGCATGCCCGACCCGGGCCGGATGCCGAACCGGTACGGGTTCCTGAGCCCGTAAGCCCAGACCTTGGCGCGGTTGGCGGATGAGTCGCCGTCAAAAAACGGATTGTCGCCGGGCGCCGTCCCGTCGGTATTGATGCGGAGGATCTTGCCCGCCAGGCTGTCCAGGTCCTGCACGGGGAGGCGCAGCCCGTCGGGGTCCGGCGTGAAGTGCGACGCGTCGCCGGTCGACACGAAGAGCGTGCCGTCGAGCCCGAACCGAAGGCCTCCGCCGAAGTGGGCGAAGCCGTCCATGGGGATGCAGTCGGCGCCCTCGGGAAAGTCGTGGCAGGACGGGTGCAAAGCGTCGCCGACGATGCTGCCCAGCAGCACGACTTCGCTTCCAGGCGCCGCCTTATCACCGTCCGACGTGACGCGGATGAGCCGGCCGGTCTTGGCGGCGGTCGGCTTCGCGGAGTCGTTCTCGTAGGTGTAGTAGAGATAGACGTACCCGTTCTCCTCGAACTCTGGGTCGAGGGCGATCGCGGTCAGGCCGCGGTCGCCTAACGTGCTCACTGGTAGCCGGATGAAGGGTTCGGGTAACAACGCGCCCGCGCTCACGATGCGAACAGCGCCCTCCTTGCTCGCCACGAAGATGCGTCCGTCGTCAGCGAACGTGAAGTCCATCGGTTGGGGCAGACCTGCGATGACAGGCCCCCCCGCGAAGCCGCGCACGCTGTCGGCGGTGATCGGTGGCGGAGTGGCGGTGGGCGGCGGTGGTGTTGCCGTCTGCGTCGGCGAAGGCGCTTCGCGTGGACCCGCCTCGCACGCCGCCAGCCCCAGCACGGCGAGCGACAGCAGCAGGAGCCCCGACAGCGTCACCGCAGAGCGCGTCTGGCGAGGTAGGGTGTCTCGTTGGCCGTGGTGAAAGGGGCGCACCTTCGGCGCCACGATAGCACACCGTTGCGCCACGGCGAATAGAGAGCGGGGGGCCCCCCGGGCCCCCCGCTCTCAGCGTGCGCGTTCGCTCGTCAGCTCAGCTTGATCTGGATCGCCTTCGTCTGCATGTACTCAGAGAGGCCCTCGCGCCCGAGCTCGCGGCCGATGCCACTCTGCTTGTAGCCGCCGTACGGCATGTTCGGCAGCCCGGCGCTGTGGTAGGCGTTCACCCAGACGGTGCCCGCCTGCAGGCCCTTCGCCATCTTGAGAGCGGTGTTGATGTCGCGAGTCCAGACGGCGGCCGCCAGCCCGTACATCGAGGCGTTCGCGACGCGCAGGGCTTCGTCGGCGTCCTTGAACGTCAGCACGCTCAGCACGGGACCGAAGATCTCCTCCTGCGCGATCGTCATCTCGTTGGTCACCGCGTCGAAGATCGTCGGCTCGATGAAGAGGCCCTTCTCCAGCCCGCCGTTGGCCGGGCGCGAGCCGCCCGTGAGCAGCTTCGCCCCCTCGGCCTTGCCGGCGGCGATGTAGCGCTCCACGGTGCCGAGCTGGTTCTGGTCGATCACGGGGCCCATGGTCGTCGTCGGGTCCAGCGGGTCGCCGAGCTTGACGGTCTTCGTGAAGGCGAGCAGCTTCTCGACGAACTGGTCCTTGATCGACTCGTGGAGCAGCAGGCGCGAGCCCGCCTGGCAGACCTGGCCCGTGTTCAGGTAGATCGCGAAGAACGCGCCGCCGACGGCCTGATCGATGTCAGCGTCCGCGAAGACAACGTTGGGAGACTTTCCGCCGAGCTCCAGCGAGATCTTCTTGATGTTCGACGACGCTGCCTTCATCACCGAGCGACCGACTTCCGTCGAGCCGGTGAAGGCGATCTTGTCGATCTTCGGGTGCTCGGCCATGTGCTGGCCGATTCGGGAGCCGGGGCCGGTGATGACGTTCATTACGCCGTTGGGCACGCCCGCCTCCTGCATGATGC
>JBBEBM010000074.1:0-7131 GCA_040882355.1 Dehalococcoidia bacterium
CCCCCCCCCCCCCCCCCCCCCCCCCCCCCCCCCCCCCCCCCCCCCCCCCCACCCAATACTTCCCTGGGTGGGAGGAAGACCGGTCGTTACCTACTCCTGCGGGAACCCCTCGACCTCACGCAGCTCGATCTCGATCCGCTCACCCTCGAACCCGAGGCGGTACCACTGGCCGCGCCTCCCTAGTTCCGGCACACCGGCGAGGCCATGCGCCGCGATCAGGAAGCTCACCAGCGCCGGGATCACGTGGCCGTGCGAGCACGCGACGACGCGTCCCTCAGGATGGAGCGCTCGCATCCGCGTGACGCCTGCCAGCGCACTGCCCGCGCCGTGCGCCGCAGCGTTGGCGCGGCGGTTGCCCTCCGCCTCCCAGCCAGCGGGCGCCCTCCATGCCGCGACCTCTCCGATCTCCGGCAGGACCGTGATCTCCAAACCGAGCCGTTCCGCCAGCGGTTGCAGCGTCTGCCTGCAGCGCAGCGCCGGGCCCGCGTAGAGCGCGTCGAGGGGCTCCGCGGCCAGTGCGTCGCACTGCGCGCGCGCCTGGCGCTCGCCGAACTCGGTGAGCGGTCGCGTGTCCTGGTCGCCGGGCCACGCGTCGCGGTCGCCGGCGTCCATGTGGGGCACCAGGTCGATGATCAGCGAGCCGCTGCTACGGGGTTGCGACATCCAGCACCCAGATGCTCGCCCTGTAGCCGGGGATCTCGACCGGGCCCATCTCGTGCACGCCGGCGGCAAGGTATGTGCCGACCGGCCCATCGAGGAGCTGCGACGCTCCCGGTTCGATCGTCACGTCGAACGGCCCGAAGACAACGCGCACCGCCTCCGGTCGCTCGTTCGCGATGCGCAGCACCTGCGGCACGTTCACCTGTATACAGCGCGGGTCGGGCACGTCCTCAAGGAACGTGATCGTTACCTCCTGCCCGCTTACCGGCTCAGCGCAGATGCCGTCGATCGGTGTCTCGGAGTCCGGCGGCTTGAGCGAAGACGCGTCCGTCGGTGTCGCTTCGAGCGCTTCAGGCGTGTCGGTGGCCGCGCCGTCCGACGGGTCAGTGGAGCCGCCGCCGTCGGCGGGCGCTTGCGTGGCGCCGGCCGGTGCGGTTGCCGTCGCGTCGGCGTCGCTTTCGCCGTTGTCGTCGCATGCGACTGCCAGCAGCAGCGCCAGCGCGATCAGTAGCAGAACGATATTACGCATGTTTCGTTGGCCTCCCTCTACTCTAGCATCACCCACGTCGACCGCGCGCACGCCACCAGCGACCCGTCCTCGTCGAACAGCGCAGACCCGGCGAAGCGCTTGCGTCGCTCGTCGCCCAGCGGCCAGCCTGTCACGACGTAGCGCTCGCCCTCGCGCACCGGCGCGAACAGGCGAGCGGCGAACCGCCCGAGCACCGCCTTCTCCTTCGAGAAGTCCAGCGCCGCGAAGCCGCTCGGACAGTCAAGCGCCGCCCAGACGATCTCGGCCCGGGCGACGCCGCCTTCGCAGACCGACGCATCGGGTGCCCACGGCGCCGCGACGAGCGGTCGGTCGGCGACCGCTCCTGCGAAGATGCGCAGGCCGTCGCCTTGCGCGCGCTCCGGCCCGCACGTGAAGCAAGTTGGGAAGACGTGGTTCTCGAACGCCGGGTAACGAGTGCTTGCGTCCTCCGCGTCCGCGAAGCTTACCGCGTCAGGCACGTCGAGGCCGACGTCGCTCGGAACACCAGTGGCCACGACGCTCTCGCGATCACGCAGCTCGACGCTCTCGTTCGCTCGTACGATGGTTAGCGGGCGGTCGAGCGGCGGTGGCAGGCGCAAGGTCACTTCGGCGCTCCCGCCGATCAGCCCGCCGACGACGCCGCAGACGTAGCCGCCGTTGCCCGACTCCGGCGGCCCGCAGTACCGACGGTCGATGACAATCGTCTCGTCCATCGATGCTGTATACCGCACGTCGCTACCCCTGGCGAAACGTCGTAGGGACAGACCTTCAGGTCTGTCCGGCCCGTTCGATGACGCCGCGACGGGGCGCGGAAGGCGCCGTAGCTGCAGACCTTCAGGTCTGCCAGCGCGACCCAAGGATGCGCGAAGGACAGGGCAGGGAGGACAGGGAAGGACAGGGAAGGACAGGACAGGAATCCTACGGGATCGCGCCCTGCTCTTTGAGCGCGATGATCTTGTCCCAGTCGTAGCCAAGCTCCAGCAGCACCTCCTCGGTGTGCTGGCCCAGCTCCGGCGAAAGGCCGCGCGGCGCGGCGGGCGTCTCGGAGAAGTCGTTCGGCGTGGCAACGAAGGTGATCGGCCCGTCCGGCCCGTCGACCTCCGCGAACACGCCCGCCTCCTTCGACACCGGGTCGGCGATGACGTCGCTGATCGTGTTCACGGGCGCCCACCAGACGTTCTCGCGGTCGAGCACCTCGCCCCACTCGTCCAGTGTCTTCGTCGCGAAGACACCGTCCAGCTCCGCGACGAGCTCCGGCGCGTGCTCTCGGCGAACGGTGATGTTCGAGAACCGTTCGTCTGCCATGAGATCTTCGCGGCCCAAGGCGCGGCAGAGGTCCGGCCAGTGGCGGTCGGCCTGAAGGAGGAGCAGCCAGAACCAGCGGCCCTCGCCGGTCTGGAAGCAGTTGATGATCGGGTTGATCGCGTGCTCGCGGTCGTACGGCTCGATCGGCACGTTGAAGCGCATCGCCAGCGAGACGTCCCAGCCCATCATGTAGACGCCGGTGCGCATCAGCGAGCCCGTGACGCGCTGGCCGCGGCCCGTTCGCTCGCGCGCGAGGAGCGCCGCGCAGACGGCGCCCGCCGCGCTCATGCCCGTCATGTGGTCGCCCATCCCGCCGCGCTGCTGCGGCAGGGGGGCGCCCTGCGGCACCAGCGACGCCGCGACGCCCGCGCGCGACCAGAACCCGCCGATGTCGTAGGCGGCGCGGTCGCGGTTCGGGCCGTCCGGCCCGTAGCCCGTGACGTGGCAGTAGACGAGGCGGGGGTTCGACTGCGAGACGGTCGCGTAGTCGAGGCCGAACTGCTCGAGCACGCGCGGCCGGTTGTTCGTCACCAGCACGTCCGCCTCGTCGACGAGCCGGCGGGCGATGGCGCGGGCCGCGTCGTTCTCGAGGCTGAGGGCGACGCTGCGCTTGCCCCGGTTGTCCAGCTCGAAGGGCGGGTTGAGCGGCCCGGCCGTGCCGAGCGCGGAGGCGAAGAGTCCGCGGAACGGGTCGCCGGTGGGTGGCTCGATCTTGATCACATCGGCGCCCCAGTCGCAGAGGATCGCCGCGCACGAAGGCCCGGCGACCCACAGCCCCAGCTCGACGACCTTCGTTCCCTCCAGCGCGCCTTCCATCTCGATGCCTCCCTCAGCGATATGTGCGGAGATTATAGCAGCGATGAACGCCACTGACGGTAGATCACACCACCCCTCCCTGCTACGATAACGCCAGAAACGCAGATCTCTCGCCGACGCGAGCAGGAGGCGATGCGAACGCGGCGCAGCAAGCGTCGTAGACAGGCGAAGCGGGTCGCGATGGCCCGACGCGTCTCCACCCCCAATACCCTCCCTCTCGAAGCCCTCGATACGCCCGCGGCGACGTCGCAGCGGCTCCCCTATCTTCCCGGCATCGATGGCCTGCGGGCACTGGCTGTGCTCGCCGTGCTCGTCTACCACGCCGAGCCGGGCTGGCTGCCGGGCGGCTTCCTCGGCGTCGAAGTCTTCTTCGTCATCAGCGGCTTCCTCATCACCTCGATCCTGCTCGGCCGGTCGCAGGGCGAAGGGCGCCCTCAGATCGGCGCGTTCTGGCTGAGCCGGGCGCGCCGGCTCTTGCCTGCGGTGGTGGTGATGGTCGGGGCGGTCGTCTCGTACGCGCTGGTGGCGCTCCCGCACGAGGTGGCGGGCCTGCGTCAGGACGCGGCCGCCGCAGCGGGCTACGCCACGAACTGGTACCTGGTCTTCGATCACCAGTCCTACTTCGAGAGCTTCGGGCGGCCGTCGCTGCTCCGTCATCTCTGGTCGCTCGCCGTCGAGGAGCAGTTCTACATCGTCTGGCCCTTGCTGCTGACGGCGGGCCTGCGATTCCTGCCGCGCCGCTTGCTGCCGCTGCTGATCCTCCTGGGCGCTGGGGGATCGGCGCTCCTCATGGCCGCGCTCTACGGCCAGGGCGTCGACCACTCGAGGCTCTACTACGGCACCGACACCCGCGCGGCGGGCCTGCTGCTCGGCTCCGCGCTGGCGTTCGTCTGGCGGCCGGGCGACACCCCGATAACCGTCGACCGCCGCGCCGTCCGCTGGGGCGTCGAAGCGATGGGCGTGGTCGCGCTCGGCGTCCTCGCCTGGCTGCATGTCACGCTCGACGACAATGCGCCGCTGCTCTACCTCGGCGGCCTCGCGATGGTGGACGTGGCGACGGCCGCGCTGATCGTCGTCGCCGCGTGGCCGGGCGCGCGGGTCGGTGGGCTGCTCGGCGTCGCCCCTCTGCGCTGGCTCGGCACGCGCTCGTACAGCGTCTATCTCTGGCACTGGCCGGTCTTCATGCTCACGCGCCCCGGCCAGGACGTGCCGCTCGACGGCCTCGAGCTGCTCGCGCTGCGCTTCGCGATCACCGTCGTGCTCGCCGAGCTGTCGTATCGCCTGATCGAGACCCCGGCGCGGCGCGGAGCCCTGGGTCGGGCGTGGTCGGACCTGCGCGGCGCCTGTGCCGGGCGCCGCTGGTCGTGGCGCGTTGCTGCGCCCGCGGGCGCCCTCGCGAGCGTGTTTGCGCTGGCCGTCGTGCTGGCTGGCTTCGTCGCGAGCGCGGGCGCGCCCGAGGTGCCCGCGTACCTCGCCGCGGGCCGTGTGCAGGCCGGCCCCTGGCAGCCCGCGAACGCGTCCGCCGCTCCGGAGCGACCGCCTCCCGCGGGTCCGACGGCAACACCCGTGCCGGCGCGAACGCCGCCGCCGACGAGAGCCGCGCCCGCGCGTCCCCCGCCACCAGCGCTGCTCGTGGCGCTCGGACCGACGCCGGTCCCGACGCAGCGCGCCCCTCAGCCGACCGCGACGCCCCTTCCGTCGGTCAGCGTTGGCCACGCCACCGCCATCGGCGATTCCGTCATGCTGGGCGCAGTCGATCAGCTCAGCGGCGCCGTCGGCGGCATCAGCATCGATGCCGCGCTCGACCGGCAGGTGTCGGCGGGCATCGACCTGCTCCGCTTCTGGAAGGCGTCGGGCCAGCTCGGCGACACCGTCATCGTCCACCTCGGCACCAACGGCACCTTCAGCGCCGACCAGTTCGACGAGATGATGCAGGTTCTCTCTGACCGCGGCCTCGTCGTGTTCATCAACGTCCGTGTGCCGCGCGACTGGGAGGCGCAGAACAACGACGTCCTCGCCGACGGCGTATCGCGCTACCCCAACGCCCGCCTCGTCGACTGGCACGCCTGGAGCGCGACGCGTCGCGACCTCTTCTACGACGACGCCACCCACGTCAAACCCGCCGGCGCCGACCTCTACGCGGCACTCATCGCCGCCGCCCTGCGGTAGGGCGACAGGCGGCGTGGATGACCGCCGGGCTTCGCGCGAAGCTGCGTGTAGGGGCGACTCGCGAGTCGCCCTTCCGGCATAAGCTAAGCGATTCGTCGCCGCGTGAGGCGCAGCATGCTTACTCCGAGGTGCCGAGTTGAGCGAAACCCAGAGCGCCTTCACCGTGCAGGAGTCGTCTGGCGGCGGATACGAGGCTCGCGCCATCGTCACGCAGGCCGACACGCTGGAAGAGCCGCGCGAGATGACGGGGGACGCGTTTGGCTGCCACTACGACGACACCGACCGGCCGTCCGCCATCGCGCTGCGAGCTGCCTCGGCGTCGCCCGACTAGCGTTGGCCGGGCGCTACCCTCTGGAAGCTGAGGGTTTCTCCAACCCTCAGACCCCAACAGCCCGGCCGGCCGTCACCCCTCTCCCGCCTCGCGGGCGAGGGGCTGGGGGTGAGGGAGGCCCCCGCGCCACCGCCCCCTTCGCGCTCTCGCGGCCCGGGTGTAGCCTGACGCCAACAAGTCATCGTGGGAGGGTGCGGTCGCGGACGCCTGGCGCAGGTTCGGGGACGACTCTCGATCTGCGGGGAACCGGCCAGGAAAGGCGATTCTGCAAATCGTAATGACACGAAACGCTTGCTTGCCGCGGGTACGGTGCGTGCTCGTCTCGTTTGGCGCCCAGCCACATGCCGCCGACGTCAGTCGGCGGTCGAGAACCCCCACCCTGCTCGGCCCACCACGCTTCGTGGCCGGGGTGGTACCAGCGACCAGCAACAAGCAACCAAGGACCGGCATCTGCGCTATGCTGCGCCCATGCCCTACGTCTACGACGAAGCCGCCGCCGTCCGCTACGACGCCGCCGTCTCCCTGCAGCCGGGCGAGGTCGACTTCTACCTGGAGCTCGCCCGCGACGCGCAATCGCAGGGCCTGCCGACGCTCGAGCTCGCCTGCGGCACCGGCCGCATCGCCCTCCCGCTCGCCCGTGAGGGCATCGCGATCGTCGGCGTCGACAACTCGCCCGCGATGTTGGAGCGCGCCCGCGCGAAGAGCCTCGGGCTGGAGAACGCGCGCTGGCTCGAGGGCGACATGCGCGACTTCGACCTCGGCGAGCGCTTCGGCCTCATCTTCATCGCGGTCGGCACGTTCCAGCTCCTGCACGAGGTCGAAGAGCAGCTCGCGTGCCTGCGCTGCATCGAACGGCACCTGGCGCCCACTGGGCGCTTCGCCTTTGAGGTCGAGAACCCGGACCTCGTGCGCATGTCGCAATGGCTCACCGACAGGCGCGGCACGTTCGTGCGCAACCCGTCGCGCGACCACGACGACCCCGACACCGGGCGGCGCGTCCTCGCCTGGGACACGGTCGAGTACCACCCGTCGCGCCAGCGCTACACCTCGCAGCGCATCCACGAGGAGCTGGACAGCGACGGGCGCACCGTCGCGCGCCGCTCCTACAACGAGCCGATGGTATTGCGCTACTTCCATCGCTACGAGATGGAGCACCTGCTGGCGCGAGCCGGCCTGGAGGTCGAAGCCCTCTACGGCGATACCCTCAAGAACGAGTATCGCTCGACGAGTCCGGACTTCATCTGGGTCGCGCGGGCCATGTAGGGGCGGGTCTCAGACCCGCCCGGCCGGTCCCCCTCCGCGGGGGGGGGGGGGGGGGGGG
>JBBEBM010000074.1:7141-11752 GCA_040882355.1 Dehalococcoidia bacterium
CCCCCCCCCCCCGCGGCGATTACGGCCACAAGGCCGGCGCGCCTAATGCTGGCACACGCTTCGAACAACCGGCCGCGCCCGCTACAATACGGTCGCCGTACCTGCAGACCTTCAGGTCTGCCAGGACTGGGAAGGGCTCAAGAAGGATAGGGTTTGGAATGAACGACGCTCTCGTCTCGACGCAATGGGTGGCTGACCGCCTGGCCGAGTCCGGCGTGCGCGTAGTCGAGGTCTCCTTCGACGAGGGGGCGTACGTGTCGGGGCACCTGCCCGGCGCCGCGAACATCGACTGGCGGCGCGAGCTGATCGAGAACGAGGACGAGTCGTCGGGCATGGTGATCGCGCCGCAACGCTTCGCGGACCTGGCGCGTCGCCTCGGCCTGCGGCCGGACGACACGTTGGTGTTCTACGGAGACCAGGGCGGCCGCCACGCGACCCGCGCCTTCTGGATGTTCGAATACTATCGCCACCCGGGGGCGCTGCACGTGATGGACGGCGGCCGTGAACAGTGGCAGCGCGAGGGGCGCCCGGTGACGGCCGATGTGCCTGCTCTGACGCCGAGCGATTACCCGGTGCCCGGCCGCGCCGACGAGTCGCTCCGCGTGACGAAGGACGAGATCGTGTCAGGCCTGGGCCGGCAGGGGTTCGTCACGCTGGACGTGCGCACTCGAGGGGAATACGAGGGTACCGACGTGCGGGCGGCGCGCGGCGGCCACATCCCGGGCGCCACCCACATCTTCTGGGAGGAAGCGCTCACGCCTGATACGACGCTTCGCCCGAAAGGCGAGCTTGACGCGCTCTACGCCTCGTTGCCTAAGGACAGCGAGATCGCGGTGCACTGTCAGCTCGGAGTGCGGGCGGCGCACACGTGGTTCGTGCTGAGGCATGTCTTAGGCTATCCGAACGCCAAAAACTACGACGGATCGTGGCAGGAGTGGGGTAACGAACCCGGTACGCCCATCGAGGGCTAGACGGGTTGGCCCCGCGGACCCAGGTAAAGGCGGCGCGACTTTACCCCTTGACAGCAACGCCCTTCACCCCTACGATCATCCTGACTAGCACAGGGACACGCCGAACTCCCCGATGAGGGGAGGCGGGGGAACCACCTTCAGGGGTGAAGTCTTCCGGAATGCTGGAAGAGGGGTGAACCTTCCACCCTAACCCGTCAGCTAACCTCGTAGGCGTTGAAGGGCCGGTTACGGATGTATCGGCCCTTTTTCTCTAGCCAGCGGGACCCGGGCAAGCCTATCGAAGGAGCGATGGCCTTGTGCGGCGCGCATCCGTCGCCGATGGCGGCTCCGATCGCAGACAACCCGACATATCGCTGTGTTCATTCCACCGTGCTCTCAACTTCAAGCCGTCTCTCGGCCTGGCGGAGGCAGGCTTGGGAGGCGGGCCGCTTACCTCTACCTGATAGAGGAGACCACGGTAGAAGGGAGGTGACTATGCAGAAGAAGAACCTACTCCTAGGCCTAGGTGCGGCCGTAGTTGCGTTCTCGACGCTCTTCGGAGTTGTCGCGTGCGACGACGACGAGGACGACGGCACTGGTGCCACGGACGAGCCGACAGCGGACGACACGCAGCCGACCGACAGCGGCGACGCCGCGGAGCCGACGGCGACCGAAGCCGCCTAATACGCTCAAGAACGAACCGATCAGAGAGCGGGCCCACCTCCGAGGGCTCGCTCTCTGTCCTATCAGTGAAGCCACTGCTTCACCTCACGGGCCGGATGCGCTATGCTTCGCCAACGAGAACACCAAGGAGGCGTATCATGACCACCGCGGCAGCCCCCATCGCTGATGAAGTCGACCGGCTGATCGAAGAACGCAGTCTGCTCAAGCACCCGTTCTACCAGGCCTGGCAGCGCGGCGAGCTAACGCTGGACATGCTCCGTAGCTACGCCTGCCAGTACTATCATCACGTGCTCGCGTTCCCCCAGTACGTGAGCGCGGCTCACGCGAACTGCCCCGACCAGGGTGACCGGCAGGAGCTGCTGGAGAACCTGATCGAGGAGGACCGGGGCGAGGAGAACCACCCGGAGCTGTGGCTGCGCTTCGGCGAGGCGCTGGGCCTGAAGCGCCGTGAGATGATCGAGAGCGTCCCGCTGCCGGAGACGCTCCGCCTGATCGAGACCTTCCGCGAGGCGACGAAGGACCGTTCGTTCGCGGAAGGGGCGACGGCGCTCTACTGCTACGAGTCGCAGGTGCCGGAGGTCGCGCGCCAGAAGATCGCCGGTCTGCAGCAGTTCTACGGCATTAACGATGAGCGCGGCATTCAGTTCTTCTCGGTGCACATTGAGGCGGACGAGTGGCACGCCGAGGTGGGTCGCGGCTTCGTGAGCCGCTACGGCGAAGCCGATCCCGCTGCTGTGCGCGCGACCGCGCAGCGCAGCGTTGACGCACTCTGGGGCTTCCTGGACGGCGTCTACCAGTCCACGGAGGTTGAGCGCGCCGGGTGAGCCAGCCCCTCGACCTGCTCTTTCTTGGTTCCGGCAACGCGTTCGCCTCGGGTCGCTACTGGAGCAGCTTCCTGCTCAACGGCCGCTACCTCTTCGACGCGTCGCCGGCGGTGCTCGCACATCTGAAACGGTCCGGTACCGCGCCCGCCGACATCGAAGCGGTCTTCATCAGCCACTTCCACGCCGATCACTTCTTCGGCATTCCGTTCCTCCTCCTCGAGTACGCGGAGCTTTCGCATCGGGACAGCGACCTGACGATCGTCGGGCCACCGGGCATTCGGGAGCGGGTGCGGATGCTGACCAAGCTCGGCTTCCCCTACCTGCTGGAGCGGGAGCAGTCGTACAGGCAGCTCTTTGTCGAACTCTCGGACGGCAAGCAGGGCCAGGTCGGGGCGCTGCGCTACGTGGGTCGCTCTGTCGCTCACGTCGAGGAGATGGAGTGCTTTGGCTATCGTGTCGAGGTGGGCGGGCGGGTGCTGGCCTACTCCGGCGATACGGTCTTCTGCGAGTCACTGATCGAGATGGCGGAGGGCGCAGACGTCTTCGTCGTGGAGTGCTCGCGCTGGGACGAGAAGAGCGGCCCGCACCTGGGCCCGAGCGACATTCGTGAGCTGCGGCGCCGGCTGGGGCCGGAGCCGGCGTTCGTCCTCACGCACCTCGATAACGGGACACCCGATCTGGACATCGAGAACGTGATCGTGGCGGAAGACTTTGCGCGCTACAGCTTCTAGTCAGTCGAGCAGCGCCGAGAGCGCTTCCGCAGCAGCTCGAAGCTGTTCGGTCTTCGCCTGCAGCTTCGCATCGATGCCGCGCGGGTCCCAGGGGTTGAAGCGGCCGGGGTGGCCGTAATCGGTCTGCTCCCACTTCGCGACGCCCGCCGCCAGCTCGAATGTCAGCTCGCGCCGGACCACGGCGTTGGGCGTGCCGTGGGCGGCGTCGTAGGGCGGCAGCGTTTGTTCGCTCAGGTGGACGGTCAGTTCTCGAGTGGCGTCGGGCATGGGGCGCTCCTCCGTTCGTGGCGTGAGGCGTTCGCCGTCATAGTGGAACGGCCCGTCACGTTAGGCAAGGTTTGAGCGAGGGGCCGGGCTGAAGGTCCCGGCCTACACGATGATCCGGTGGCTGCACTGAGGGCGGAGCCAACCGTGTGGGCAGTGAATGCGTGATTGAATTAGCGAACCGTTCGCTGCTAGAATTGGCGGGAGATTGTGAAACGCTTCCCCAACGCTGCGCCGGCGGCTATGCTGGCCAGACGGGGCACGCTGACTGAAGGAGCGTCGATGTACGGTCTGGGGATCGCCAAAGGGCTCTGGGTCACGCTCAAGCACATCGTGAAGCCGCCCTTCACTGTCCAGTACCCTGAGGAAGTGCGGCCGATCCCGGTGCGGGCCCGCACTAACCTGATCTGGTTCGAGGAGCGCTGTACGGGCTGCTCTACCTGCGCCCAGGCCTGCCCCGACGGCTGCATCCTCGTCGCGACATCTCCCGCTGAGGACGGCTCCCTCAACGTCGACCGGTACGAAATCGACTTCCGGATCTGCATGTACTGCGGCCTCTGCACGGAGGCATGCCCGTACCAGGCGATCCAGGCGGGTGGGACGTGGAAAGACGTCGTCTCCGGCTTCGGCGAGATGTACCGCGACCGGCCGGCGCTGACGAACTTCGCTCACGAGTATCTCAAGGAGAACGACTACACCTACCCCCACGGCGCACGCGCTCCGCAAGAAACGATCGAGCTGATCGAACGGGAAGGGTAGGGAACGCCGCGTGGCCCAGCTCACCATCGACGGGCAGACGATCGAAGCGAGGGATGGCGCGCCGCTCGTCGAAGTGCTGAAGCACAACGGCTTCTACGTCTCCAACCTCTGCTACATCGATGGCCTGCCGCCCTACGCCGGCTGCCGCACCTGCCTGGTGGAGATCGAGGGCGCGCGCGGGCTGCAGCTCTCCTGCACGACCCCCGTGCGCGACGGCATGGTGGTGAACTCGGCTACCGAGCAGGT
The DNA here is from genome assembly GCA_040882355.1 of Dehalococcoidia bacterium. GTDB lineage: Bacteria > Chloroflexota > Dehalococcoidia > DSTF01 > RBG-16-68-14 > JBBEBM01. Next base: position 11,600 of record JBBEBM010000074.1, read on the forward strand.
GAAGCAGGCTCGCCAGTATGTCCTCTCGATCATCAACGCCAACCACTCCGACCGCTGCCTGACTTGCCATCGGCGCGTGAAGTGCATGCCAGGCGACATCTGCCTGCGCGACGACGTGGTGACGCATCGCTGCTTGACGTGCTCGAAGAACTA
>JBBEBM010000075.1:0-59288 GCA_040882355.1 Dehalococcoidia bacterium
ACCAGGGCACGCTGGGCACGAAGTGCGGCCCGCAGACGAACGTCCACGGCCAGGTGCTGAATGTGCGCGGCGACGTCATTCCCAGCCTGTACGCCGCAGGCAACGTGATGGCGAGCGTCGCCGGGCCGGCCTACTACGGCGGCGGCGCCACGATCGCGCTGGCGATGACCTGGGGTTACATCTGCGGGATCCACGCCGCCAGAACGGCGCGTGGGGCTGACTAGTCTAGCTCTCGCAGGCGGCGTTCGGCTTCGCTGACGGCGGTATGGAACGCGCCGCGCGCCATCAGCGAGGTCTCGCCGGCCGCACGCGCTGCGAAGAGGTCGCGCCAGAGCTCCCACGCCTGGCGGTTGTCCGGCTCTCCCTTGCGCACGAAGTCCACCAAGTGGCACGCGAGCTGCAGCTCGCCCTCGTCGCGCAAGCGGCGCGCGCGGTCGAGGATCGGCTGCGCGCCAGTCGCCGCCACGAGCGTCTCCGCGACGTCGTACGAATGGGCCGGCAGGATGTTCGCCGGATCGCCGTCGTACCAGCCGCCGTAGAGGCGGTAGACGTTGCGCGCAATGAACTCCGGATGGTCGTAGATCGGGCGCAACCACGGCTTGTCAGTCGACGGGTAGTCGATCTCCCGGAGGATGTCCTCCAGCCACTTGCCTTCGTTCATTTTCGCGACGACCTGGTCGTGGATCGAACGCAGGAAGGCGGCGGTCGAGAGCAGCGCATCCTGCACGCGCTCCTCGCCGGAGAGCGGCGGGCCGTGGCCGGGGAGGATGTGCAGCGGGCGCAGCGCGGCCATCTCCTCCAACGCGCCCGCCCACTCCGAGGCGTAGCGCTGCACTTTGTACGGGTTGCCGGCGTTCGGCGTCGCCCAGACGAACGTGTCGCCCGTGCAGACGACCCGGCGGCCCGGGCACCAGACCCACGTTTCGTCGTCTGTCTCGCCGAGCGAGTGGTGCAGCTCGAAACGCTCGCCGCCCACAGTAATCGTGAGCGCATCGTCATACTCCTGGTCCGGATAGGTCCACGTGACGGTCGAGAAGGCGCGCACCTCCTCCGGCAGGTTGAACTGCACGCGGTTAATGAAGTTGTTCTGTTCGTGCATGCGCTTGTACCGGTCGAAGCGGCGCGAGATGTCGCGGTGCCCGACAACGCGCGGCCGGTGGTGACCCCGCTCCGCCGCGTCCGCTATGTACGTCTCGGCGCCCGTGACGTGGTCGATATGGCCGTGCGTGTAGACGATCGCTTCGACGGGCGCCTGACTGCGGTTGGCGCGCAGGTCCTCGACGGTGCGGCCCGCGTACCACTGCGGGTTGGTGTCTACCATCAGCACGCCATCCTCGCAGAGGAACGCGGTGCAGTTGCCCTGCGTCGGATAGAAGACGACGCCCTCCGCCACCTCGATCGGGTAGCCGCGGAAGTAGAACGCGGCATCTTCGGGCGGCAGGCCCCGCGCCGATTCGTAGTCGAGCTGCGGTCGCTCTTCGCTAGCCATCTCTCCCTCCATCTCCAACGCCCGTCGCCTCGACGGCCAGCCTCGCGACCTCGTCCGGCGCGTAGCCCAGCTCAGTCAGGATTTCTTCCGTGTGCTGACCGAAGACGGGCGGCGCCCGGCGCACGCTGCCCGGCGTCCGGCCCAGATGCACCGGCACGCCCGTCACGCGCAGCGCGCCGAGCGTTGCGTGCTCGGTCGTGACGACCATTTGGTTGTGCTGCACCTGCGGGTCCAACGCTACCTCGGCGAGGTCGTTGATCGGCGCGGTCAGCACGTCCGCCTCGACCAGGCGTTGCACCAGCTCGTCTCGCGTGAGCTGGCGGCAGTGCTCGCGAATCAGCGCCTCCAGCTCATCCTCGTGCTCGAGGCGCAGCGCGATCGTCGCGAACCGCGAGTCGTCCGCCCAGTCGGTTTCGAGCGCGCGGCAGAAGTTGCGGAAGAACTTCTCGGTTGGGCAAGTGATCGCGACGCTCTTGCCGTCGGAGCACTCGAAGATGCCCGAGGGCGCGAAGTAGAGGCTACGGTTGCCAGAGCGCGGGATCACGCGGTCGACGAGAAACAGGTTCGCCAGGCCGGTTGCCTGCGCGTGGACCGTCGAGTCGAGCAGCGACGCATCGATGCGCTGGCCCTTCCCGCTCGTCTTGCGCTCGTACAGCGCCGCGAGCACGCCCGAGGCGACAACGAGCGACGTCATCACATCGACGAGCGGCACAGACACGCGCAGCAGCGGCCCGCCGGGCTCGCCGTTGAGCGAGATCAGCCCGGCGAGCGCCTGCGCCAGGAAATCGATGCCGGGCCGTCCTGCGTACGGACCGTCCGTCCCGAACGCGGTCACGCCCGCCCAGACGATGTCGGGGCGGTGCTTGGTGAGCTCCCCGTAGCTCAGGCCGAGACGAGAAAGCGCTGGCTCGCGGACATTGGTGATCAGCACGTCCGCCGTCGCGACGAGCCGCGCGAAGACCTCCCGGCCGGCCGCGCTCTCGAGGTCGAGGACCAAGCCGCGCTTGTTGCGGTTCATCGCGACGAATGGCGCGCGCTCGCCGCCGCGCTCCGGGCCCAGGTGGCGGCTCTCGTCTCCTGACGGGGACTCGATCTTGATTACGTCGGCGCCCAGATCGCCAAGCAGCGTCGCGGCGTAGGGCCCGGCCAGATACGTCGCGACATCGAGGACGCGGAGGCCGGCGAGCGGGCCCGAACCGGCGTCCTTGGTGTCGGGCGTCACAGGATCGCCCCTTGCTCTTTCAGCTCGCCGATCTGCTCCCACGTGTAGCCCAACGTCTCGACGAGGATCTCTTCCGTGTGCTGGCCCAGCTCCGGCCCGAGGTTGCGAACCGAGCCGGGCGTCTTGCTCAGGTGTACGGGAAGGCCCCGCACCACGACTTCGCGCTGCACTTCCTCGCAGAACGTCTTCACGAAGTAGCCGTTCGCCCATGCCTGCGCGTCTTCCGCAAGGTCGGCGAGGTTGTCGATCGGCCCGCCAACGATGTCGAGCGCGCGCCAGCGCTCCAGCCACTCAGCGGCGGAGCGCTTCGCGAGCCGCTCGTCGAGCGCGGCGACGAGCTCGCTGTTGCCGCGGCGCTTTTCGACGGTGGCGAAGCGCGCGTCGGACGCGAGGTCAGGCGCGTCGAGGGTCTCGCACAGCCTCGCCCAGTTCTCGTCCGCGTTGGCGAGGCAGAGGAAGACCCACTTGTCGCTGGTCGGATAGACGTTCCAGAGCGGGTTAGGCGCGTCCTTGCGCGACTGCTGACGCGAGAAGGCCTCGCTGCCCGTCGCCAGGTACGGTTCGAGCGTGGGCGCAGCCATGAAGAGCTGCGCGCCGTAGAGCGAGGCATTGATGAGCTGGCCGCGCCCAGTGCGCCGTCGCTGGTGCAGCGCGAACATAATCCCGAGCGCGGTGAAGAGTCCGCCGATCGCGTCGCCGGAGCCCATGCCCAGGTAGATCGGCGGCTGGCCCGGCTCGCCGAGGCGCGCCATCAGGCCGGTGAGCGCCTGCACCGTCATATCGAACGACGGCTTGGTCGTTAGCCCGTAACGCCCGTAGCCGCTCGCGACAGCATAGACGAGGCGGGGGTTGACGGCGCGCAGGTCGTCGTAGGTGAGGCGCCACTTCGCCAGGTTGTCCTCGCCCAGGTTCGTCAGGAAGACGTCCGCCTGCTCGGCTAGGCGCAGCATGACCTCGCGGCCCGCGTCGCTGTTCAGGTCGACGGCCAGACTCTTCTTGTTGCGGTTGATCACGAGGAAGTACTGGTTCCAGTCGCCAACGGGCACGGCCTTGATCGTGCGCACACCGCGCGCGAGATCGCCGCCCTGCGGACGCTCGATGTGGATCACCTCCGCGCCGAAGTCGGCGAGGTGCTGGGCCGCGACCGGCCCCTGGAACCAGACCGTCAGGTCGAGGACACGGATGCCTTCCAGCGGCAGCGCCATCAGCGTCGACCTCCGACCATGCCGCCGGCCTCCAGCCGGACGATGTCGTCCTCGTCGTAATCAAGCAGATCGCTGAGCAGCTCGGCTGTATGCTGGCCGCGCAAGGGCGCCGTCCGCTGCAGGCGATGCGGGCTGTCGCTCATGAAGAGCGGGAAGCCCAGCGTCCTAAACGCACCTCGCGCTGGGTGCTCCACGTCGAGGATGAAGCGGTTGCGGAACACCTGCTCGTCCTGCACGGGGAACGCGTAGTCCTCGATCACGTCGGCGGAGAGCTGTCGCTCCGAGAACAACGTTCGCCAGCGCGCGGCGGGCTGACGCTGGAACGCCTGCTCGAGCAGCTCGATCAGCAGCAGCCGGTTCGCCTCGCAGCGCTTCTCGTGGCTGTCGAATCGCTCGTCCTGCGCATCGAGGCCCGTGATCTCTGCGAGCTGCGGCCACCAGCGGTCGGTGTCGGGCATCGTCAGCGTCACCCAGAGGCCGTCGAGCGTCGGGTAGAGCGTGCCGGACATCGGGTTGCCGGCGTCGAGCCGCGCGACGGGGTGCAGGAAGCGGTCGCCGCCCATTGCGAGGAACGCCTGGAGGTCGAGGCTGGCGCCGTACATGTTCCCCGCGAAGAGGGAGGCGTCCACCTGCTGGCCTTCGCCCTTCTCCACGCGATGCCAGAGCGCCAGCATGACACCGAAGGCGAGCATGATCGTCGAGTACATCTGCCCTGAGCCGGTGTAGACGGGCGGCTGGCCGGGCTGCGGCAGGATCGGCATCATGCCGGTGCGCGCGGCGGCCAGCTCATCGAGCGCTGGCAGGTCGCGGTCAGGGCCCTCGGGCCCGAAGCCGGATCCGTGCGCGTAGACAAGGTCGGCTTTCAGCCGAACGAGCGTCTCGTAGTCGAGCCCTTGCTCAGCGAGTTCGGGCTGCAGAGCGTCCGTGACAACCACGTCGGCCTTCGCGACGAGCTGCTCGAAGACCTTTCGACCGGCATCTGAGGCGAGCTGAAGGGCGACGCTGACCTTGTTGCGGTTGGCCAGCTCGTAAAGCTGCGGCCAGGACTCCGAGGCGAAGAACGCTCCGTCAGGCTGAGGGTGCGAGAGGTCCTCGACGCGGATGACGCGCGCCCCGGCGTCCGCGAGCAGCGCCGCACCGAACGACGCCCAGAAGGACGCCGTCACGTCCAGCACGACCACGTCTTGCAGCGCCCTGCTCATCGCGCGCCTTCACCGTGCCCGGCCGGGCGGTCTACGCGGACCACTCCCGGATCACGTCGGGGGTTTTGTCGACAAACTCCTGCTGGTCAGGCAGCGGCTTGCCGAGCCAGTCGCGGTAGAAGGTATCGAGGTCCGGCAGCAGCTCGAAGTCGGGCGGCGCGCCGCGCGGCATCGCCTCCACCTCGAGCTGAGAGCCGCAACCCGGGCAGATGTACTCACGCAACTGCACCCACGTCGGGTCGGGCTGCTCGCGGCCGTGGTACACCTCCTGGAGCTGCTCCGGTGTCTCACGCACGTAGACCGAAGCGTAGAGCTTCCAGTTAACGCGGTAGTCGCCGTACTCGTGTCCGCATCGGCACTTGACGATACGTTCGGCGCCCTTCTGGACGATGAAGAGGTTCGGCGTGAGCGGCAGCAGGATCCGCTCCGGCCACTCGACGCGGCTCTGGATAATCTGCACCCATTTCTCGAACCGGTCGGTGTCCTTCGCGTCCTTCATGATCTCCTGGACGCGGGGCCACGGCAGCTTGCCGTCTACCAGACGCTCCAGCTCGGTGATTTCGTATTCTGCCATGTCGCCCTCCTAGTCGTCCTAGAACGTGAAATCTTCGGGAAGCTGCCAGAACGCCCTGATCTCCGCGCCGTAGGCCGGCGTGAGCTGCGTCGAGCTGCGCCACATGTCGAGCACGGCGCTCGCCATGTTCTCCTTGGCGATCACACGCTCGCGTTCCTGCTGCCACCACTCGCGGAAGGGCACCGCGCGCTGCTTGCGCTCCTCGCGCATCTCGGCGCGGCGGCGCTCGGTAGCGGGCGCGTCCACCGTCCACTCCTTCGTCTTCTCGTCATAGTTGGCTACCACGCCGTGGACGCTCGCGGCCACCCAGTCACGCGTCCAACCCTTGTTCAGATCCGATAGGACCAGCTCGGGGTCGCGCTCGATCGGGTCGCCCAAGGCCTGGGCGCCGGAGACCGGGTGGATGATCAGGTCGTACTCATGGAGCTGGTGCGGCGTAACGAACGGCGCGATGGCGTTCGACTCCAGCACATCCGCCTTGATGTTCTTCTCCAGGTTCGGCTCGACGGGGTCGCCGCGCTCGTGCACGAGCGGCTTCTGCGCGTCGATCAGCTCCTTCACGTTCGTGCCGGCGGCGTAGCCCCCCCGATCGGGCCAGGTCGGGTACGCACCGTACATGCCGTGGTTACCGACCACCTTGCTGCGTATGCCGGCGCAGCCGCACTGGTACTCCAGGCCCGGGGTGTTCTTAATCATCCAGATGGCGGTGTGGCCCAGGCCGCCCCTGTACTTGCCGTAGCCGCCTGAGTCGGGCTCAATGTTGCGGCCCAGATACATGATCGGGTAGTACAGCTCGCTCACTTCGGCGTTGCCGAAGTCTGCGTTCGGCGTGTAGATGCACCAGGCGCTGTTCTCGCCGTCCGCCATGCCGCGAGCGGGCGCGCCGTTGCTCGCCTGCTCCAGCGTCAGGCCGGCGACGTACATCTCGTACTGCCCGATACCGGAGAACTCGGCGGTGAGCGTCGTCGCGGCGCCCGCGGCCACCTCCTCGACGTAGCCACGCGTGTAGTAGAGCCGCCCGAACGTCTCGTAAAGCGAGCTCATCCACATCACGGCGGGCGCCCAGGCCACGCCGGACGCGGCGAAGAGGTTCGCCGGATAGGGATTCGCCCACGACCCATCCGGTGGCGTCTCCAGGTCCCACGAGGCGACGGCGCCCCAGTTGAACATGTCGAAGCCGACCATGTGAGAGTAGGCGTTCATGAGGGCGGACGTCATCGCCATTGGCGTGATGTTCTGGCCGAACGGCACCCAGCCACTGGCGCCCGCCAGCGAGAACCGAACGCTGGCGTCCCCCGAGATGTTGATCTCGAGCGGCTGGTTGAACAAACAATTGACGTCTTGCTGCGGCAAGATGACGCGCTTGCCCTCCATGGCCAGGTCCTTGAAGTTGGACTTGCGGATGCGGCCCGGCACGGCCTGCGACTTCACCCGCTTCATCGCATAGCGACGGCCGTCCTCCACGTACTCGCGGATGGCGTCCCAGAAGAAGTCGACGCCGTACTTGTCGATCACCTCGGTGACCTTGTCGCGAATGGTGATCATCCCCGCGAGGCGGCCGCGCGCGTCGCCCAGCACCCAGTCGGGCATCCGGGTCCGCGATCGCATGCGCATCTCGTACCAGCGGTAATACTTGTCGTTCTCGCCGACTTTCTCCATCGTGACGGGCACGCCGTCCGAGAATGCATCGGGGTTCATGAAGCCGATCGAGCCCGGCAGGATCGCCCCGCAGTCCATGACGTGGCTGACGCCGGACGCCCACGCGATCAGCTCGCCGTCATAGAAGATCGGGATGGCTGCGTCGAAGTCAGATGCGTGAATACCGCCGTAATGCGAGTCGTTGTTCTCGAACATGTCACCATGCTCGATGCCCGGGTCGTCTTCGTAGCCCAGCTCAACCAGTGAGCGAATGAACAGCGACAGCAGGCCCGGGTGAGCCGTAATGCCCTTTGAAACGCAGACCGCCTCGCCCGTCGGCAAGTGCAGCCCCCAGAGCGCATCTCCGCCATCGACGGCGATCGCCGACGACGAGACGCGGCAGCCGACGTCCCATGCCGTGTTGCAGATGTTGAGCAGGATGTGCCAGACCGCCTCGTACCGGCCGGGGTCCTCTTGCTTTCGCTTGAGGTCCTCCATGCCGAACATGTAGCCCGTCTCCTTCAGGAGACGCTCGTTGTTCGCCAGTTGCTCTGTCAGCTTCATCGTTCGTTCGGCGAGCATCGCGCACATCAGTTGCCTCCCCTGTTCAGCCAGAAGATCATGCGTTCATCCAGTCTCGCACTCCACCCCGGGGGCACGAACAGCGTCGTATTCGGCGCCTCGATGATCGCGACGCCGGTGACTTCGTTCCCCGCCCGCAGCTCGTCCATCTCGAAGATTGGCGCATCCGTCCAGTGGCCCTCCTGATAGACCGGCCGCTTCCCCTTCGAGGCGGACTTGGGCGGCTCCTTGCCTTCCAGTTCGTAGGTGTTGATCGTTGGCTTCACGGTGCCCACTTCCGCGACGACGCTCACCTCGCCGATCTGGAACGTCGGGAGCGGCGGCTTGCCGGCGAGCGTGTACGTCTTCGTGAAGATGTCTTCAAAGGCGGCGAGCACCTGGTCGACCTCCGCTTCGTCGTGGAGCCGCTCAAACGGCGATGGCACTTCGAGGTCGTCGAGGTGGCCGTAGTACTTGATGTACGCGCTGTGCTTCAACGACACCTGATCGCGCGTGAAGCCTTCGGCCAGCAGCTCGTCCAACAACTGCTGCTCCAGCTCTTCCCAGCCCGCGCTCACGGCCTGGGCCGCCTGCTGCTTCATCGCGACGGCGTACTCGCCGGGCGGGATCAGCGCAGAGACGCTCTTGTGGCGGCGGTGCGCGTAGTCCATACAGGCGCCGCCCCAGGCCGAGAACGCCGCGGCGTGCGGCACGCTCGCAACGCCCTTCCAGGGGTAGTCGCCGGCATAGCCCGCCAGGTGCATCGGCCCCGCGCCGCCGTAGCCGAGCAGCACGTAGTCGCGCAGGTCGTAGCCGAGCATCAGCGAGCGGATCAAGTGCTCACGCATCATCACGTTGATCAGGTCGACGCACGTCTCGGCCGCCTTCTGCACGTCCATGCCGAGCGGCCGGGCGACCTTCTCGTCGAAGATCGCCGTTGCCTTGTCCTTGTGCACTTTGATCCGTCCGCCCAGGTAGTTCTCCTCGTTGATGATGCCCAGGAGCAGGTCGCAGTCGCCGATCGTCGGGATCTCGTTGCCCGCGTTCTGGAAGACCGGGCCCGGCGTGCCGCCCGCGCTGTCCGGCCCCAGCTTCAAGCGGTTCGTGTCCGGGTCCAGGCGGATGTAGGTGCCAGTGCCCGCCCCGATCGACCGGATGTCGAGCATCGGCACGTTGACGTACATCTGCTGGAAGGCTGGTTCGCGGTCGATCGGCAGGATGCTCGCGGTGATGCAGCCCGCGTCGAAGCTCGTGCCTCCCATGTCAGCGCAGACCAGGTTCTCGAGTCCGTCGACCTTCGTCGCCAGGTAGTGGCCGCCCATGATGCCGCCAACAGGGCCCGACATCACCGTCTCGAACAGGCGCGGGTAGCGGATGTTCGTGACGCCGCCGTAGCAGAGCACCGTCTTCAGCGAGTGCGGGTACCCGCGTTCGACGAGCCTCTTCTCCACGTTGATCAGCTGTTCCCTCGCCGGCTCCGCGGCGTAGGCCTGGATCACGGTAGCGTTCGCCCGCGACACTTCACGCACGATCGGCGCGACCTCGCACGAGACGACGATCGGCACCGTGCGCCCGACCTCCTTCATCACGTTCGCCGCGATCTCAGCAGTGCGCCGCTCGTGCATGGAGTTAACGAACGAGTTGAGGAACACGATCGCGAGCGATTCGACACCATCGGCGAGCAGCTCGCGCACCGCGGTCTCGACTTCGTGCTCGTAGAGCGGGATCACCGGCTGTCCGAACATGTCGATACGCTCGGTGACGCCGCGCGTGTAACGGCGCGGAATGAGCGGCTCGCGGTGCTTGCGGTACTGCATATGGCTCACTTCGGACCACTCGAAGCCGATAAACGTCTGAGAGCCACGCCCCTGTACGATGATGTCTTCGAAGCCGCGTGTGACTATCAGGCCGGCCTTCAGCCCGTTGAGGTTGATCAGCGTATTGAGCATGCTGGTCCCGGTGTAGATCGCCGTCTCGGCGTTCTCGCAGACGGAGCGGCCGTCCTGCGCCAGCTTCTCGTCCCAGTAGGTGAGCGCGTCGTCGAACGATTCGACGAAGCCGATGCTCTCATCGTGAGGCGTGGTCGGTGCTTTGCCGATGACGAACTGACCGGCCTCATCGACGACGATGACGTCGGTCATCGTGCCGCCGGCGTCACAGGCTACGAGATAGCGTGGCATGGCATCGGGTACCTCCTAGGGGGAACTGGATCGCCCTGAGGGCGCTGTAGAATCGAATCGATCGGGCGGCGCGAACTCCGGCCACCCGAAACGCGGCTCACATGTATCACGGTCGTTCGACATCAGTCAAGCGATGCGCGTTCATCAGGCCGCCGGCCGGCGCAGCAGGCGCCGGAAGAAGGCCGCGATCGCCGACCAGATCACGCCGAACACGAGCGGGACCAGGTGGATCGGCTGATTCGCCTGTGCCGCGGCAGCGGGCGCGCCCTCCTCCGCCGGCGCTTCGAGATGAGCCTTCGCGCACGCGACGAACTGCTGGAAGAGCTGGTGCGAGACGCCCTGGATCATGCCCCGCCCCATCTGCGCGATCCGCCCGGTCACCTCAACGGTCGCCTCAGCGATGACCTGCGTCTGCCCGTCGGGCAGCGACTCGAGCCGGCTGGACATCAGGCCTTTCGCGGTGCCTCCGCCGGCCTCGCGACCCGCCGCCTGCATCCGCACGACGCGCGCCGCCGCGTCCACCTCGACGAACTGGACGCGGCCCTTGTAGCTCGTGGTGATCGCGCCAAGCTTCACCTGAATGCTGCCCAGGAACGTGCGCTCGTCGACGACCTCGTCCAGGGCCGCGCCCGGCATGCACGCGGCGACCTGCTCCGCGTCCATCACGAAGCTCCAGACGGCGTCGATCGGGGCGCCCACCTGGAACGTCTCTTGCAGCTCAATGGCCATGCGATCCCCTCTGCGGCCGAGTGTTGACAGCCCTCGTGGCCCTCCCTATACTAGCCGCATGGTGGCAAAATTACTAGCCCCTGGTGAGAAAACTCGCGCGCGGGCCGGCCGCAGCCAGGTCATCCTCGATTCCGCCACGGAGCTGTTTGCGGAGCGGGGCTTCGCCGGAGTGTCGATCCAGGACATCGCCGACCTGGCCAAGACGCACAAGACCACTGTCCTCTACCACTTCCACACGAAGGAGGCTCTGTACGAGACGGTCCTAGACGGCGCGCTCGGGCGCATGGCCGACGTGATGCAGGACTTTCTGGCCGGCCGCTTCGAGGACGACCAGCTCCGCGTACGCGTGTCCTACTTGCTCGATCAGATCCACGCCCACTTCGCCGAGCACCGGGCCCACGCCCGCCTGCTCGAGCGCGAGTTGCTTGAGCCGCAGGTACCGAACGCCTACCTGGACCAGTTCGTCGAGCGGATCTACGCCCCGGCCGTCAAGGGGCTCGAGCGGGCCGCCGCCAGCGGGTTCATTCGCCCGGTCGATCCGGCGCTCTTCATCCACGACCTCCACGTCCAGCTCGTCGGCTACTTCTGCCACCGGTCGCTCCTGGAGCGCCTGAAGGAGGGCGACCCCTACTCTATCGACGCCCTGATCGCGAGACGCAACCACCTTGTCGAGCTGATCTTCTCGCTGCTCCGCCCGGCGGAAGCCGCGTAGCGACCGAGTTTTCGTCGCGATGACCCAGCCCGCCACGCCCGACACGACGACCCTCTCCGCTCCCCACGTGCTCGAGTACGCCTACACGCGCAGCGTCGGCCCTGTGATCGGGCGCTTCTTCACGGGCCTGCGCGACGGCAAGGTCGTCGGAGTGCGCACGGCTGCTGGTCACGTCATCGTCCCGCCATTCGAATACGACCCCGACACCGGCGAGGCGCTCGACGATTTCGTCGAGGTCGGCCAGGCGGGCGTCGTGACGACGTGGGCTTGGGTGAACGCGCCGCGAACCAACCACCCGCTTCAGCACCCCTTCGCCTGGGCGCTCGTACGACTCGACGGCGCCGGCACTGCGATGCTGCACGCCGTCGATGCCGGTGACGAGTCGCGCATGGCGAGGGGCATGAGAGTTCGCATCCGCTGGCGCGCCGAACGCACCGGCGACATTCACGACATCGAGTGCTTCGAGCCGGAGGCCGCGTCTTGAGCGACCCCGTGCTCGGCATCGTCACGCCGATCCGGATTGAGTACACGTTCACGGCCGGAAAGTCGCGCACACGCTTCCTTCGCGCGCTCCAGGAACGCCGCTTCCTCGGCCAGCGCTGCCCCTCGTGCAGCCACGTCTACATGCCGCCGGTGGGGTCGTGCCCGCTCTGCGGCGTCGCGACTGAGGAAGAGTTGGACGTGGGGCCGAAGGGCACCGTGACGATGTTCTGCGTCGTCAACCTGCCGTTCTACGGCCAGGAGATCCAGCCTCCCTACGTCTGCGCCTCCATCCAGCTCGACGGGTCGGACACGAAGCTGTTCCACCTCATTCAGGAGATGCCCGCCCACGAAGTGCGCATGGGCCTCCGCGTCGAGCCGGTCTGGGTCGAAGGCGAGCCGGAGCCGTCGATGGAGAGCGTCAAGTACTTCCGCCCGACCGGCGAACCGGACGTGTCTGTCGACGCGAGGAGCGCCGCCCGTGCGTGACGTCGCCGTCGTCGCCTTCGCTTGCTCGACCGCCGCCCGCGAGACGGAGCGGAGCGAGGTCGAGATCTTGGCGCCGGTTGTCCGTGAGGCGATGGCGCAGGCCGGGCTTTCGGTGCAGGAAACCGGCTTCGTCTGCTCCGGCTCGAGCGACTACCTGGCCGGCCAGCCCTTCTCGTTTGTGATGGCGCTCGACGCGATCGGTATCTGGCCGCCGAAGATGGAGTCGCATGTGGAGATGGACGGCGCCTGGGCGCTCTACGAGGCCTGGGTGCGCCTTCAGCACGGCGACATCGATTCCGCGCTCGTCTACGCGTTCGGCAAGTCATCGCTGAGCAGCATCCACGAGGTGCTGACGCTCCAGCTTGACCCGTATTACCTCGCGCCGCTGGGCGCGGACGCGATCAGCCTCGCCGCGCTCCAGGCGCGCGCACTGCTCGAAGGTTCGCAGTACACCGAAGCGGACATGGCCGAGGTCGCCGCCCGGAGCAGGCGCGACGCCCGAAGCAACCCGATGGCCCAGGTGACCGGCGACGCCTCCGCCGAGGAACTGCTCGCTCAGCCGTACACCGTCTCGCCGTTGCGCGAGCACGACTGCCCGCCCGTCTCGGACGGGGCGGCAGCGGTGGTGCTCGCCGCGGGCGAAACCGCGAAGCGCCTCTGCGAGCGCCCGGCCTGGATCCGGGGCATCGACCACCGTGTCGAGCCGCAGGCGCTCGGCGTCCGCGACCTGACCGAGTCTTCGTCGACGCTGCTCGCCGCGCAGCGTGCCGGCGTCTTCGAGCGCCCGGTCGACGTCGCCGAGCTGCACGCGCCGTTCACGCATCAGGAGTTGATCCTGCGCGACGCGCTTGGCCTGAACGGCGGGACGCGCATCAACCCATCTGGCGGCGCGCTCGTCGCAGACCCCGTGATGGTGACGGGCTTGATCCGCATCGGCGAGGCGGCGGGGCGCATCATGGGCGGCACTGCGAAGCGCGCCGTGGCCCACGCGACGGCCGGGCCCTGCCTGCAGCAGAACCTCGTTTGCGTCCTGGAGGCCAGCGATGGCTGAGCGCTGCGCCGTCGTCGGCATCGGTCAGACGAAATACGCCGCCCGCCGCGACGACGTATCGATCGCGGGGCTCGTGCGCGAGGCGGCGCTCCGCGCGCTCGAAGACGCCGAGATGACCTTCGCCGACATCGATGCGGTCGTGATCGGCAAGGCGCCCGATCTGTTCGAGGGAGTGATGATGCCCGAGCTTTACCTTGCCGACGCGCTCGGCGCCGCCGGCAAGCCGATCATGCGCGTCCACACCGCGGGCAGCGTCGGCGGCTCGACGGCGCTCGTCGCGGCCAGCCTGGTGCAGGGCGCCATCCACGAACGCGTGCTCACGGTCGCCTTCGAGAAGCAGTCCGAGAGCAACGCGATGTGGGCGCTGACACCGAAGATCCCGTTCCAGCCGCCCGTCGTCGCCGGCGCGGGAGGCTACTTCGCGCCGCACATCCGGGCCTACATCCAGCGCTCGTGCGCGCCGCCGGACATCGGGATCAAGGTCGCGCTGAAGGACCGGCGCAACGCCATGCGCAACCCCTACGCCCACGTGCAGGACCCCAACATCAGCTACGATATGATCGCTGAGTCAGCCATGCTCTGGGAGCCAATCCGCTTTCACGAGACCTGCCCTTCGTCCGACGGCGCCTGCGCGATGGTGCTGACGAACGAAGCCGGCGGCGACGCCTCGTCGCGCCCGCCGGCGTGGCTGCTCGCCGCCGCTATGCGCAGCGAACCGATCGCCTTCCCTGGCCGCGACGAGGTGAACCCGCGGGCCGGCCAGGAGTGCGCCGCGGAGGTCTACCGCCAGGCGGGCATCACGAACCCGCGCGAGGAGATCGACGTCGCCGAGGTCTACGTGCCCTTTAGCTGGTTCGAGCCAATGTGGATGGAGAACCTGGGTTTCGCCGAGGAGGATGCCGGCTGGAAGATGACGGAGGACGGCGTCACCGCCTTCGAAGGCGAGCTCCCTATCAACCCGTCCGGCGGTGTGCTCTCGTCCAACCCGATCGGCGCGTCGGGCATGATCCGCTTCGCCGAGGCGGCGCTCCAGGTGCGAGGCATGGCGGGCGAGCATCAGGTGAAGGACGCGCGCAAGGCGCTGGGCCACGCGTATGGCGGCGGCTCGCAGTTCTTCTCGATGTGGATCGTGGGGAGCGAGAAACCATGAGCGATTCGCAGCACAGCCGAAGATGGGAGTACCGCGGACTTATCTCTTGGTGGGATGAGGACAGGAATAGATTCATGGCTAAGCTGAATCATCAAGATAGGGGTCTTTTGGACACGTTGAACTCCCTTGGAACAGATGGATGGGAAGTGGCGACTTCCGAGGTCATCCGACACGGCGATGCGATAGTAGGTCTCCGAACAGAACAGATCCTATTCGTTATGAAACGAATCGCGATGGATCAGCTGACATGACACTCCACTTCAACCTCGGAGACATGTTCGAGACCGTAGCCGACGCCCTGCCCGATCAGGAGGCAGTCGTCTGCGGCGAACGACGCCTAACCTACGCGCAACTCGACGAGCGCGCGACGCGGCTCGCACACTGGCTGCTTGCGAACGGCATCGGCCAGGGCGACCACATCGGTCTCTATCTCTACAACAGCACAGAGTACCTCGAAGGCACGCTCGCCGCCTTCAAGATCCGCGCCGTGCCGATCAACATCAACTATCGCTACGTCGAAGAAGAGCTGCGCTACCTCTTCGACAACGCCGACCTGGCCGGCGTGATCCACCACCGCGAGTTCGCGCCGCGCATCGCCGCCGTCATCGAGGACGTGCCGACGCTGCGCACCTTCCTGGCCGTAGAAGACGGCAGCGACGCCGACCTCGCGCTCACCGGCTCCGCCGAGTACGAGAGCGCGCTGGCTTCATCGTCGCCCGAGCGCGACTTCGCGCCCCGCTCGGCAGACGACCTCTACATCCTGTACACAGGCGGCACCACGGGCATGCCCAAGGGCGTGATGTGGAAGCACCAGGACCTCTTCTTCGCCGCGCTGATGGGCGGCAATCCCACCGGCGCGCCCCCCGAGACGCCGGAGCAGGTCGCGGAGAACGCGCAGTCGAGCCCGACACTCACCTCGCTGCCGGCGGCGCCCCTGATGCACGGCGCCGCGCAGTGGGCAACGCTGATCTACCTCTACAGCGGCGGTAAGGTCATCCTCACACCGAGCAAGCGCTTCGACCCGGAGATGATCTGGAGCCTGGTCGAAAAGGAGAAGGTGAACTCGATGGCGATCGTCGGCGACGCGATGGGGCGCCCGCTGGCGGAAGCGCTCACCAAACCTGGCGCCTCGTACGATACATCGTCCCTCTTCGTCCTCGGCTCTGGCGGCGCGACCTACTCGGAAGGCGTGAAGGACCAGCTCCGGGCGTTGCTGCCGAACGTCATGATGCTCGACAGCTTCGGTGGCTCGGAAGGCGGTAACCAGGGGCAGAGCGTCCCGAAGCTCGACCGAGACGCGCGCGGACCGCGCTTCAACGCGGACGCTACGACCGCCGTCCTCGACGAAGACTGGCGGCCGCTGCCCCCCGGCACCGGCGTGATCGGCATGCTCGCGCGGCGCGGGCGCATTCCGCTCGGCTACTACAAAGACCCTGAAAAGACGGCGAAGACGTTCATCGAGGCGCATGGCGAACGCTGGGTCGTCGCCGGCGACATGGCGATGGTCGAGGCGGACGGCACGATCACGCTGCTTGGCCGCGGCACGAACTGCATCAACAGCGGCGGCGAGAAGGTCTTCCCGGAGGAGGTCGAGGCAGCGCTCCGGTCGCACCCGGCGGTCTTCGACACGCTGGTCGTGGGCGTGCCGGACACGCGCTGGGGCGAGCGCGTCGCCGCGGTCGTCCAGGTGCGCCCCGGACAGAACGTCACGCTAGAAGATCTGGACGAGCACGCGCGCAAACACATCTCCGGCTACAAAGTGCCGCGCGAGCTGCACCTCGTCGACGAGATCATGCGCCAGCCCAGTGGCAAGGCCGACTATCGCTGGGCGAAGGACGTCGCGACGGGCGCGTCCACCGGCGCGGGAGGAAAGAGCGAAGCATGAGCGAACCCGCAACCGTCACGCAGGCGCCCGCCCTCCTCGTCGAGCGCGAGGGCCACGTCCTCACGCTCACGATGAACCGCCCTGATGTGAAGAATGCGATCAACCCGGAGATGCTCTGCCGCCTGGCGGACGCCTGGGACTTGATCGACAGCGACGACGGCGTACGCGTCGCGATCCTGACCGGCGCGGGCGGCTCGTTCTGCGCCGGCGCCGACCTCGACAAGCACGTGGCCGCGTCGCTACGCGGCGCGCCGCCGGAGAACGAGTTCGAGCAGCGCTGCCGCGACGACGCAGGCGTCATCTTCAAGGGCCTGCTCCGCAACCACAAGCTGACGAAGCCCCTGATCGCCGCGATCGAGGGCTCGTGCATCGCCGGCGGCACGGAGGTGCTCCAGAGCTGCGACATCCGCGTCGCGGGCGAGGGCGCGACGTTCGGCATCTCCGAGGTGCGCTGGGGCCTCTTCCCCATCGGCGGCTCGACTGTGCGGTTGCGCCGCCAGATGCCGTACACACGGGCTGCGGAGCTGCTGCTCACCGGCGATCACTACTCAGCGGCGGAGGCGCTCAGCATGGGGTTGATCGGGCGCGTCGTCCCGACCGGGCAGGCCCTCGTCAGGGCCCGGGAGATCGCCGAGCGCATCGCCGCCAACGGGCCGGTCGCCGTGCGCAAGATCAAGCAATCGCTGCAGGAGACGGAAGGCCTGCCGGAGAAGGACGCACTCGATATCGAGCTGCGGCTGGGGATGGAGGTCTTCGCCACCGAGGACGCACGCGAAGGACCGAAGGCGTTCAAGGAGAAGCGGACGCCGGAGTTCAAGGGCCGATAGCATGGCGTTGGACTTCACCCTTTCCGAAGAGCACAGGCTGGTCCGCACGGCGGTCAAGCAGATGCTCCAGCCGTTCTTCCCGCGGCGCCAGGAGCTGCGACGGATGGGCGAGAACGGCGAGTTCCCGGAGGAGCTCTGGCAGGCCTTCGCGTCCGCCGGGCTCACGGGCGCCCTGGTGCCGGAGGAGTACGGAGGCAACGGCATGGGGCTGCTCGCCCTCACGCTGGGCTTCGAGGAGATCGCCGCCAACGGCTTCTCGCCCGGCCTGCTGCTGGTGCTCGGCATGGACACCGCCTGCATCGTCAAGAACGGCACGGCGGAGCAGAAGCAGCGCTTCCTGCCGAAGATTGCCGACGGCTCGTGCAAGCTCTGCTTCGCGGTCACGGAGCCGGACGCCGGCACGAACACGTTCGAGCTGCAGACGCACGCGCGCAAGAACGGCGACAGCTACGTCGTCAACGGTCAGAAGATGTTCATCACCGGCGTCGACATCGCCGACTACATGCTGCTCGTCGCCCGCACGACGACCATCGAGGAGCTCGAAGCACAGGGCAAACCGCGATCGCACGGCCTCTCGCTCTTCCTCGTCGACACGAAGTCGCCCGGCATCAAGAAGCAGCCGATCGCGATCCCGCTGAGCGAGGAGCTGAACCAGTACCAGCTCTTCTTCGACGACCTGGAGGTGCCCGCAGAGAACCTGCTCGGGCAGGAAGACAACGGCGTGATGGCGATGTTCAACTCGCTCAACCCGGAGCGGATCCTGGCAGCCGGCATCTGCACGGGCATCGCGGAGCACGCGCTGGGGAAGGCGGTCGACTACGCAAAGGAGCGAAAGGTCTTCGGAGACCGGGCGATCGGCTCCTACCAGGCGATCTCGCACCCGCTGGCCGAGGTGAAGATCGGGCTGGAAGCAGCAAGGCTCATGGCCTACAAAGCCGCGTGGGCGTTCGACAACGACGTCAACCCGGCGGAAGTGGGCACCTACGCGAACATGGCGAAGTTCCTCGCCGCCGACCTCGCGATCAAGGCGGTCGACCACGCCATCGAGACGCACGGCGGCCTCGGTTTCGTCGAAGAGACCGGCCTGATCAGCCAGTGGAGCGGCGCGCGCCTGCTCAAGACCGCGCCCGTCAGCCGGGAGATGATCCTCAACTACATCGCCGAGTGGAACCTGGGCCTGCCCAGGTCGTACTAGCGAGGAGCCGCCATGACCACCATCGTCGAACCGCGACTGGACAGTCCGGACACCTTCGTCCCGGGCGTCCCGCACGACGTCTTCACGACGCTGCGCCGGGAAGCGCCCGTCTACCGACACGCGTCTCCGGACGGCAACCACTTCTGGGTACTGACGAAGTACGACGACATCGCTTTCGCGTCGCAGCACCCGGCGATCTTCTCGTCCGCAAAGGGCACGCTCCTCGAGGATATCGAGGGCGCTGCCGGCACAGACCTGATGATGCTCAACATGGACCCGCCGCGTCACACAAAGCTGCGGGCCTTGGTGAACCTGGGCTTCACGCCGCGCATGATCAGGCAGATGGAGACGCACGTGCGCGATGTCACGCGCAACATCGTCGACGCGGTCGCGGCGAAGGGCGAGTGTGACTTCGTCACCGAAGTCGCGGCCGAGCTTCCGCTCCAGGTGATCACGGAGCTGATCGGCGTGCCGCAGGAGGAACGACATCTGGTCTTCAACTGGAGCAACCAGATGGTCGGGGTCGGTGACCCTGAGTACGCGACATCGATGGACACGGCGATCCAGGCAGCAGCGGCCATGTTCGGCTACGCGGACAAGCTCGCTGCACAGCGCCGGGAGGTCCCGCACGATGACCTGGTAACCGCCCTGATGAATGCGGACGTGGCCGGCGAGAAGCTCACGCCGATGGAGTTCGACGCCTTCTTCCTGATGCTGTCCGTCGCAGGCAACGAGACGACTCGAAACCTCATCTCAGGCGGCATGCTGGCCCTGATCGAGCATCCTGAGGAGATGGAGCGCGTGCGCAACGACATGAGCCTGCTGGACAGCACGGTCGAGGAGATGCTGCGCTGGGTGACGCCCGTGATGTACTTCCGCCGCACGGCCACGCAGGACACTGAAGTCCGCGGCGTCCCGATCAAGGCCGGCGAGAAGGCAACCCTCTGGTACATCTCCGGCAACCGCGATGAAGAGATCTTCGACGAGCCCCAGCGCTTCGACGTCACCCGCGACCCGAACCCGCACATCGCCTTCGGCGGAGGCGGGCCGCACTTCTGCCTGGGCTACAGCCTGGCCCGTTTGGAGATCAATCTGATGTTCGAGGAGATCCTGACCCGAATGCACGACATTCAGCTCACCGGGCCGGTGCCACGGCTCCGGTCCAACTTCATCAGCGGCATCAAGCACATGCCCATGCGATTCAGGGCAGCGTGAGGTAACGTCATGCGAACACCTATCTGCGATCGTTTCGGCATCAAGTACCCCATCTTCGCGTTTACCCGCAGCCCGGCCGTCGTCGCCGAGGTGAGCAAGGCGGGTGGAATGGGCGTGTTAGGCGCCATCGCGTTCACCGCCGATGCGCTCGCCGAGGCGCTGGCCTGGGTAGACGAGCACGTCGAGGGCAACCCCTACGGCGTCGACGTCGTCATGCCGGCCGGCATCGTCGAGGGCACCGACCCGACCGGGTTCCAAGCGATGATCCCTGAGGAGCACCGGCGCTTCGTCGCCGAGGTGCTCGAGCGGTACAACGTTCCGCCGCTGCCGGAGGGGCAGGATGCGCCGGAGGGCCTGCTCAGTTGGGTGCACGACAAGGCCCGCTCCCAGGTCGAGGTCGCGCTCGCTCACCCGATCGGGCTGCTGGCAAACGCCCTCGGGCCGCCCCCGGCCGACGTCGTTGACGCGGCGCACAAGAAGGACGTGCCGGTCGCGGCGCTCGTCGGCTCGCCCGAACAGGCGCGCCGCCAGGTGGAGGCCGGCGTCGACGTGATCATCGCCCAGGGGACAGAGGCGGGTGGTCACACCGGCATGATCAGCACGATGGTGCTCGTGCCCGAGGTCGTCGAGGCCGTCCGCCCCACGCCCGTGCTCGCGGCAGGCGGCATCGGCACCGGCGCACAGGTCGTGGCGGCGCTCGCGTTGGGCGCCGAGGGCGCATGGACCGGCTCGCTGTGGCTCACCACCGCCGAGGCCGACACCAACCCGGTGGTCGTCCAGAAGCTGCTCGCGGCCAGCTCGCGCGATACCGTGCGATCGCGGTCGTGGACGGGCAAGCCGGCGCGGCTCCTTCGTACGGACTGGACGGATGTTTGGGACGCGGAAGACTCGCCTGGCGCCCTACCGATGCCGCTACAGTTCATGCTGACGGCGGAGGCGCAGGGACGGATGCACAGCTACGCCGATCGACCCGACTCCGGGGCGAAAGACCTGGTCGGCTCGCCTGTCGGACAGATCGTCGGTAGCATGACGCGAGTCCGGCCCGCCGGCGAGGTCGTGGCCGATCTGGTGCAGGGGTTCGAGGAGACGGTCGAGCGGCTCTCGAACATCCTCTCACAAACGGACGGACCCGGGCAGTAACGCCCGACGAGAAAGGGGAACGTAATGCGTCGCGTGCATGGGTGGCAGCTTGTACTGGTAATCGCGGTCGCGCTCTTGAGCGCCTTCGCCTGCGATGATGAGGGTGGCAACGACTCGGAAGCGACGTCGACCGGGGAGGCCTCGGCCACCGACACCGGCACCGACGAGCCGGTCGAGGTGCTGACCGTCGATGAGATCCTGCGCAAGGACCCCGGTGTAACGAAGCGCGAAGAGGTCACCTGGGGCGCGATGTTTGAGGAGACCGGCGCGCTGGCCGGCTTCGGTGTGCCGGTGAAGGACGGGCTCACCATGGCCGTGCAGGAGATCAACGCGGCCGGCGGCTTCCAGGTCGGCGACACGATCTACACGATCAAGCTTGCCGAGAAGGACACGCGGACAGAGGTCCCTCGGTCGCTCGACGTGACGCGGGAGCTGATCCAGGACGATGGCATCAAGATCATCTGGGGGCCAGCCGCGGCCGGCGACCCTGAGACGACGCAGTTGAGCCAGGAGGCCGGGGTGCTTCACATCTGCGCGTGCCCCGGGCGCGAAGTCACGTCGCTGACGAGCGTCGAGGAGATGGAGGAGAACGCGCCCTACGCCTTCCAGACCATCGCGGCGCCATCCAAGTTCCTCGCGCCCGGCGCGCGCAATACGAAGGAGGACTACCCCCAGTTCACGACCTTCGCCACCATTTGCGCCAACTCCGAGACGGGCAAGGCGTTCTGTCAATTCTTCACGGACGCCTACGAAGCAGCGGGCTTCGAGAAGGTCGGCGAAGAGCTCGTCCCGGCACTGACCACCGACTTCAACGTGTACCTCACCAGCCTCAAGGAGAACGACCCCGACCTGATCTTGAACTTCTTCGACGCCGGCACCGATCAGCTCACACTGCTTAAGCAGTCGTGGCAACAGGACGTGGGAGAATACTACATCGGCGTGGAGCTACCCTATGACCTGTGGGAGGGGCTTGTCGGCGGAAAAGGCATCCGGGACAAGATCGTGTCGCTTGGAGCAGCGCCCCGGGGCCACGCCCAGTACACGTCCGAGAAGGCGCGCAGCTTCTTCGAGGACAAGTACAAGGTCCTCAAGGACCTGCCCCCGGCTGCGTTCGGCGCGCTGCTCACCTACGACCCGGCCTACATGCTCATCGCCGCGATGCAGCGAGCAGGCACGGTAGACGACGTCGAAAAGATCGCGCAGGCGCTCGAGGAGGTCCACTTCAACGGCGTCAGCGAAGACGACATGTACTTCGACAACCGCCACATCATGGTGACCGGCAACGACTCCTGTCTCGCCTACCAGGGAGCGATGACCTGCGTCCACAACCCGCCGCCGCCCGAGGAGTAGTGCCGGCTTAGGGCTGGTCGTCTCGCAGCGAGCGGACCCAGGCGACCGGATCGCTCCAGCGCTCCGGCTGATGCGAAGGCCCCCACGGGCTGTCGACACCGACCGTGCCGAAGACGCGCGTGTGGGTGGAGCCCCACTTCCCTTCGTAGCGCATCCACCAGAAGGCCGCGTCCGAGCGAACGGCGTTGTCGCGTGGCATGATCCGCAGCGACGGCTCTACGCGCACGCCTCGTTCCAGGTCATCGGCCGCCGCGTCGAGCTGCGGATCGGCCGGTGGATGATCGGTCCACCTGCGGAACTCCGGTAGACGCTCCACCAGCGGCGCGAAGACGCGCAGGGCGAGCGGCAGATTGGTGCGTCGCGAAAGGTCGAGCACAGGAAAGCCCTCCTTCCGGTACGCGAAGTAACCGCCGTGCGACCCCCGGGCGACGTGGACCAGCGGCCGCTCGCCCGCCCTTGGCGCGTTAGGCCAAACGCGCCGGAACCCACGGTGGTGGCACGACACGCCGACCTGGACCGGCGACCCATCGGGCGCCAGCTCAATCGCCAGCATCTCCCAATCGGCCTCGTGGTTATTTCGGAAGTCGTTGTAGAGGTAGAGATACCAGTACTGAAGCGCCCGTCCGGACGGGCCCTCCACGAACCGGCCGTACGCCACGCACTCGTACGGGCACTCCGTCTCCTTCAGAAGCGCGCCATACGCCTGCCAGGCGCGCTTCTCGTCCTGCGATGGTATGTCCGCGATGTCCAGCTCCCACTCATGCGTCTCGCCGGGATCGGCGCCGAGCAGCCGCTGGCGAAGGTTGTCCAGCCCTGTGCGGACGAGTGGCAGCGGCCCCTGGCCGAACACGCCTCGAAAGTCCCAGGGGCGCGGCTGGTCGCGCTGCTCGACGCGCCCCAGCAGGAACTCTGCCGAACAGGGCTGGTAGTCGCCCCAGCCGCGCTCGCCCGCCTGGCGCGCCCCTGGCCGCTCCCTCGTGTCCGGCTCGTGAGGCAAGATCACAAGGATCGGGTTGTGTCGCTGGAGTAGTGCTGGCCCGTCGATCGCCATGATCCGCCTCCTTGGTGGGTACCGCCCCGCGGCGCCTGTCCGACGAGCCTATCCTAGCAGAGATGCGACCGGCCGTGCTTCGCGCTCAACGCATGTTGCCGTTGTGGCCTAGCGAATAGCGGCCGGGCTGAGGCCAGACGCACAGCCCGTGGGGGCCGCGCTCCACCGGGATGCGGTGCGTGAGATCGCCTGTCTCCACATCGAAGACGTAGACCTCGCTATCGAAGCGGCCGGAGAGCCAGAGCTCGTTCCCTTCTGGCGTGAGGGCGCCCATGTCCGGGCTGCCGCCATCCGGCACGGGCCACGTCTCCAGGACCTCGCGGCTCTCCGGGTCGAGCACGCTGACGCTGCCCGGCCCGCGCGTACCGCCGTACACCGTATTCCAGCCTCGGTTCGTCACGTAGAAGCGGTCCCCGCCGCGACCCGGGATGATGCTGTGAGCGCCCACGCCCGTCGCGATGAAATCGACCTCCTCAAACGAGGCCGCCTCGATTACGTGCACGCCGTCCGTCATCATGTCCGCGACGAAGAAGACACTCCCATCAGGCGATAGCCGGATGTCCTGCGGCATCGCGTGCTCGGCGCCTCGGGAATCAAGCGTCAGGTAGTCGATGACCTGCTGCGCCTCGATGTCTATCTGCACGAGCTGGCCGGAGAACTCGCAGGTAGCGACGGCGTAACGACCGTCCGCCGTGTAATCGAGGTGGTTCACGCCCTCGCACTCGACAGCGAGCGAGCTGCGGAACTCCATCGTCTGCGCATCGTGGAAGTCGAGCCGCTTCAGCTCTTCGGCGACCACGATGGCGAACCGGCCGTCGGGCGTGAAGTAGAGGTTGTACGGGTCGTCCGCCTCCACGTTCGGGCCGGGCGCGCCCGTTTTCGGGTCGATAAGCGTCAGGCTATAGCCGCCGTTGTTCGTCACCCAGAGCGTCGAGAAGTCGTAGGACGGCACCACGTGCTGGGGTGACTCATCCGTTGGGAAGGTGATCAGCGCCTTGTAGGTGATCGGGTCGATGATGGTGACGGTGCCCGATTCACTGTTCGGCACGTAGACGAACGATTTGGCCCGGCGCGCCGCCGGCGACAGCGCCCCGACACCGGTATGGGCGTAGACGTTGTCGTCGCCGTCAGGAGTCGCGGTGGCGGGAGTCTCGACGGCCGCTGTACCAGGGGTCGGCGTCTCAGACGGTTCGCCGTTGTCGTCGCATGCGCCCGCGAGAACGAGCGCCGCGGATAGGGCGAGCAGCACGGGGAAGCGCAGGTGGACCTCCGGGGTTCGTATTCGGAGGGCCCGCCTATTCAGGGAAGGCCTCCACCTATGAGTAACATAACGTCGCTTAGGCGACAGTGCCGTTCGACTCCTTGACAAGCCGGGCGAGAGAGTTAGACTGACAACGCCCCACCAGGAACCGTCAGAGCTCAATGGGGGATCGGCACAGGCGGTCGTATGGACAGCACGCTCGGCGCCCGAAGCCGGCCCAGCCATCTGACGAGTCGCTGGCCTAACGCCCGGCTTGCGTTTCTCGCACTTCTCGCCGCGGCCGCCCTCGCCGCCCTATCAACGCCTGCGTCAGCCGATCCACAGCCACAGGGCGCGGCGTCCGGCGTCATCAGGGTCAGGTTCGACGACAACGTTACCGGCCAGCCGTTGTCCGCCCAGTACATCGACATCGACGCCACGCAGGTCTGCGACGGATCGCTAGACGACGAAGTCCCCGACGCCGGCGAGATCGGCGCGACGCGGCCGTTCGGCTCGTACATCGTCGGCTACAACAACGTCAACCAGCCCGCTCAGCGCCTGGTCAAACCACCGACGGCAGTCGGGTGCGAGCTGACCGCCCAGACGCCGCTCTGCGATCTAGTGTTCTCGTTCAATCCGGTGCAGCCGATTCCACCACCATCCTACCCGAAGCCCGTCAACCTGTTCCTCACCGATCAGGGCGGTAACGTCTCCCCGTCAATCTGCGATGCAGCCACGGACGTGCTCACACTCTCGTACGGGCCTGCCTCAGTGCCTCCAACGCCCGTAGGCGGTTTCGAACTCGAGGTGAGGTTCGACCCGGCGCTCGTCTGTGTCGACATTGAGGCGGGCGCGTACTTCCACGAAACGCCGCAATCGGTCTGCTTCGTTCAGGACATGGGCGGCCCCGAAACGCCGGGCAGCGAGCGCCTCGGGTGCACCGTGTTAGGCGACCCGGAGACCACCAGTTCGTCGATCGAGATGATGGTCGTCCACGTGCGAGCCCAGCCGGCGCAGTACCTCTCGATCGTCGCCAGTCAGGACAATGGTGTGAACGCGCGAGTCCTGGCCCAGGACTGCAACGCCGCCGACTTCGACGGCCAGCTCTTGCCAATCCTGGCGTGCCAGGACTACGAGATCACCATCCGGCGGCTGGAAGGCGACGTAAACGGCGACTGCGCCGTCGACATACGCGACGCGCAGCTACTGGCGTACAGATGGGGAGAGTATCGCATCCTCTGGCTTGAGGACCTTCGCTTCGACCTCGTGCCACCCGGAGGCGACGGCAAGATCAACATCCGCGACGTCCAGTACGTCCACGGGCGGAATGGGAGCACGTGCGCAACGCCTTTGCCGTCCCAGCCACCGCGCAGCTCGTACCTCGAGTAGCGAGTCTCACTCGCCGAAGAGCCGGCGGCGCTTCACCTTCGGGCCGTACGAGAGCTTGAAGCGCCGCATCGCCGTATCGCGGATGAAGGTGACCGCTGCTTCCGGCGAATCGGTGACGTAGAGCAGGTCGAGGTCTCCGGGATCGATTGTGCCCTCCCTGATCATCGAGGCGCGCAGGCCGTCGAGGAGCGGCCGCCAGAAGTCACTGCCCATCAGGACGATCGGGAAGTCTTCGATCTTCTCCGTCTGCACGAGCGTTGCCGTCTCGAACACCTCGTCCAGCGTACCGAAGCCGCCCGGCAGCACAACGAACGCGTACGAGTACTTGACGAGCATCACTTTGCGAATGAAGAAATGGCGGAAGCTCACTGCGAGATCGAGATAGCGGTTGGGCGCCTGCTCCAACGGCAGCTCTATGTTGCAGCCGACTGAGTAGCCGCCCGCCTCCTTCGCGCCACGGTTCGCCGCCTCCATAATCCCCGGGCCGGCGCCCGTCATCACGGTGAAGCCGGCGCCGGCAAGCCCGTGACCGACCTCTCGCGCCATCCCGTAGTAGCGGCTACCTTCGCCGATCCGCGCCGACCCGAACACCGTGACGCACGGCCCGACGAAGTGGAGCTTGCGGAAGGCGCGCAGGAACTCCCAGAAGATGCGCAGCGCCCAGCGCAGCTCTGACCCCCGGGGCTGCGGCCCGCGCAGGAACTGGCGCTCGTCCGAAGCGTGTACGTGCTGAGGAGGCGGGACAGGCGGCGAAGCGGACATCGGGCACCTCGATCATGGACTCGCTCAGATCGTAGCGGTCGCTGGCGCGCGCGCCAGTTTCAGAGCAGAGGCACCGTAGCCGAGCCTTTCCAGGCTCCGCCTGGAACCCTCCACGGTAGGCTCAGGAACGTCGCTGCGACGTATCCTCACCACCCTGCTAGAGCACCGGCGCCAGGAGGAGGCGAATCCCCACCGCGACGAGCGCGACGGCGAGCAGCCGCGTGATCGTCGTGCCGCTCAGACGCCTGGACAGCAGCGCCCCGACCTGGGCGCCGACGACCGCGCCCAGCGCTAGCAGCGCCCCCTGCGAGAGCTCGTCGAAGGCGAAGTCGCCGGTGATCGCGTGCAGCGACGTGCCGGACGCGGACATGAAGACGAGCATGAACTGCGAGGTAGCGACGGCGATGTCGACGGGCAGCCGGAGCACTGTGATCATCACCGGCACCTGCATGATGCCGCCGCCCACGCCGAACAGCGTTGCGATGAAGCCCGACGCCGCGCTCAGCACGAGTCCCTGCCGCGCGTCGTAGGCGTAGCGATAGGTGACGCCGTCCGGGCGGCGCACCGTGCGAACAACCACGCCTCGACCGGGACGCAGCGGCGCTCGCTCCGAGCGCGTGCCGCGCGCCAGCCCCGCCAGCAGGAGGGCGGCGACCGCGAGCAGGAAGATGCCGAACGCGAGGTCGAAGTAGTGACGCGGGAGATAGCGCACGGCGAATGCACCCGCAACGGACGCCGGTACCGCCACGGCCGCCAGCAGCACCCCTGTGCGGTAGTCGATTTGGCCGCGCCGGGCGTACGCGATCGACCCGGAGATGGAGTTCGCCAGCACGACGAAGAGCGAGATGGAGGTGATCGTCTCCTGGGATTCGTCCGGGTAGATGATCAGCAGCGCGGGGACGAGCACGAAGCCGCCCCCGACGCCCACCAGCGCGCCGTACGCGCCGACGGCGAACCCCAGCGGGACCAGCAGAAGGTCAGTCCATGACAAACGGGTGTACTCCAGGCGACGGCCAAGGCCCTTATCGCGTTCTCGGCTGTTGGGTCATGGTATCGCTGGAGCACGAGCGCACGAAAGCGCCTCAGCTCGACCAATCGACCCAACGTACGCCTGGTCATCCCGCGTGCTCATCGGTAAGCTGGTCGCGCCCGCTCGCAGGGCGCGGAGGCCAGGAGAGGGAAGGACAGGAAATGGTCACTGCAGAGCAACGAGCATTCCTGGAGAAGAACCGGCTGGTCGTCATCGGGTTCAATCGGAAGAAGGGCCCGCCACACATGACGCCCGTGTACTACGCGCTCGACGGCGACGACATCATCATGTCGACCACGCGCACGCGCTTCAAGACAAAGGCGATCAGGCGCAACCCGGACGTCTCGCTCTGCGTGCTCGGCGAACAGCCGCCCTTCCCCTACCTGCTCGTCTACGGCAAGGGCGTCATCGAGGACGAGGGTGCCGTCGACGTAATGATGCGCGTCGGCGAGCGCATGACGGGCCAGCCGATCGGAGAGGCGGCGCGGCTGGCGCTCGAGGAGCGCGCGACGAAGGAAGGGCGCGTCGTCTTGCGCTTCACCCCGGAGTCGTTCCACCCCAGGTAACAGCCTTCATGCGCGCGATCGACACCTTCGTCAACGTGAACATGGGCGAGCAGGAGCCGCCGAAGTGGCTCACCCGCGTCGCCGAGGACTACTTCAAGCGCGCCGAAGAGATCTTCCGCAACCTCTCCGTCCCCGAGCTACTCGAGGCGATGGACCGCGCTGGCGTCGAGAAGGCGGTGCTCGCCACGACCGCAGAGCGCCCGTCGCCACATGTCCTCTCGTTCGTCGAGGCGCGTCCCGACCGCTTCGCCCTCTCTGTGCAGGTCGACCCGCAGCGCGGCATGCGGGCGCTGCGCGCGCTCGAGAGCATCGCTCGAGACCAGCCGGTCGTGCTGGCGCGCGTCGTGCCGTTCATGGTCGGCCTGCCGCCGGACGACCGCTGCTACTACCCGGTCTACGCCAAGTGCATCGAGCTCGACCTGCCCATCGCGGTGAACACGGGCCTGCCCGGCCCGCCCGTGCCAGGCAAGATGCAGGACCCGATGTACCTGGACGAGGTTTGCTACTTCTTCCCCGACCTGACCATGATCATGGCGCACGGCGCCGACCCGTGGTGGAACGTCGCGATCCGGCTGATGATCAAGTACCGCAACCTCTACCTGCAGACCTCGGCCTACGCGCCGCGCTACTTCCCGCCGGAGCTGGTCCACTTCATGAACACGCGCGGCCAGGACAAGGTGATCTTCGCTTCCGACCACCCGGTGCTCTCGTTCGAGCGCTGCCTCAAGGAGGCGCAGGAGCTCGACCTGCGCGAGGGCGTCCTCGACAAGTTCCTCTACGCGAATGCGGGGCGGGTGCTGTTCAGCGGACGGGGGACACCGAGCGAGGGCCCAGGGAAGGCGGAGTAGGAGCTACCATTCACCCGGCACTCTACATCGTACTGTATGTGTGCATCGTGCTCGTGGGGTTGGTGTCGACGGGCTTCGGAACCTACCTCGGCGCCAGTTTCTTTGGTCGTCGCTGGCCGGTTGTGACGCGGTATTCGTGCCGCCCGTACCTCCAGTGGTGGTGGTCTCGACTTCTACCGCCCCGCCCAGATACATCTGTAGCGCAGGCTAAGACGAGCCGAACCGGGAGCGAGCCCCGCGAGTTGGGCAACGTTGTACCACCCGCCTTATCTGCTCCTTGCTATCAGCAGGGACGCCACCTAGGCGTCGGAGCGCCATCCGACGGCGTACACGCGCTGCGCGTTCGACAAGCCCTTCAGATCTACGCCGTGGCCGTCATCGAACCGGAACTCACCCGCGCTGTCCGTCAGCTCTTTGAGGAGCGACGACACGAGTATCTCGCCGCCGCGCGCCCGGTCAGCGATGCGCGCGGCGAGGTTGACGTGGTGTCCATAGAAGTCGTCCGCTTCCTTGATCGCTTCGCCGGTGTGCAGGCCGATGCGCACAAGGACCGACTCGCCGCCCACGCGGTTGTGATCGGCGATGGCGCGCTGGAGCGCGATTGCGCACTGCAGCGCCAGGCGCGCGCTGCCGAACGCGATCATGAAGCCATCGCCCTGGCTCTTCACTTCGTACCCGCTGTGGGCAGCGATCGCGTCGCGCACGATGGCGTTGTGTAACCGCAAGACATCCATCCAGCGCTGGTCGCCCATTCGCTCGTTGAGCGCGGTGGAGCCTTCGATGTCGGTGAAGAGTAGCGTGACCGTGCCGTCCGGTGCCGCCCTGGTCCGTAACTCCGGCCGCTCGGTACCGACCGAAACGGCGACGGCGCCGATTGAGGTGTTCACGTCGTAGCCGGCGATGCCCTGCAGCTGCACACGCAGGGCGAGCGCGCGCTTGACGATCTCCTTCATGCCTATCTCCTGCGCCGTGTCGAGCGCCTTGCTGAGTAGACCGAGCGCCCTCTCTCGATCGCCCTGACTGCCTCGAGCGACGAGCATGCTCGCGTAGTCGTACTGGGTATGCGCGATCCACGGGCGCGAGCCCAAGCGCTCGTTTGTGGCGAGAGCGTCATCGAAGTGGCGGGCGGCTTCGCCCAGGCGGGACATGGTGACCGCGAGTAGCCCCAGGTAGCGATCCGCAGCGCCAAATTCCAACGAACCTGAGGCGTCGAGCATGTTGCGGCCAGTGTAAGGCAGCAGCAGGTTATACAAGATGGCTGCTCGATCTGGGTCATCGAGATAGACGCAGGCTATGGCAAGCGACGCGAGCACCACGGGCCACGTCCCCTCACGGGGTGCCCCTTCCAGCCCGTCGTGCATCAACTCTTCGAAGAAGCGCCGCGTCTCAGTCTCGTGGCCCATGAAGCTTTCGAGTGCCGATGCATATGCTTGAGCGAGAGGAAGCGGGACATCTTCTACCAGGCTCCAGTCACCCTGCTCCAACTCCTCGGTGCGGCCACTGTGCATCCAGCACAGTGACAGAAGGTTCAGCGCGACAAGCAGAGCGATGTCGTCCTGCGACCGCTCCGCCAGCGCCTTACCCTGAGCGGTGAGCCGTTCAGCCTCTTCGAACCGGCCATCGCGCGAAGCCGAGCCCGCCCGGAACAGCTGCGTCCAGGACTGGTACTGGGGGCGGCGCAGCTCTTCAGCAAGCGCCCCGTAGTGGACAAGCTCCGCATCCGCGCCGGGAACATCGCACAGCTCCAGCAGGCCGCGCAGGCGCATGTACCGGCCGAAGATCGCACTCACCTTGTCACCGGCGGTCTCAGCCAGATCGACAAGCTCTCTGCCATCTTCGATGCGCTGCTCGGCCACCTCCGGCCCGTACGCGAGCCCGTGCTTGAGGAACAGCGCCTCGGCGAGCGCTTGAGGATCGCCCACACGCCGGGCCAGCTCGTACCCTTCAGTGGCCGGCTCCACTGCGCGGTCTGGAGCGCCGCCTAGCCAGAGCTCCATACCCAGGCGGAACAGGAGCCGGGCCCGCAGTGCGCTTTCTTCGTCACCAAGGACAGCGATGCCCTCCTGGATTATCGTGATGGTCCGCTCGTCCATCTCGCCCGGCTCTCCCCAGGTGAACGCGTGCTCGAAGGCGGCCCTGGCCAGCCCCTGCGCGTCGCTCCGTCGCCGGGCGATATCGGCCGCCTTCGCGGCGATCCCCTTCGCCTTGTCACGGTCGCCGGCCTGGTTGTGGGCGGAGGCGAGCGCAAGCAACAGCTCGCAGCGACGCTCATCGTCAGGGCGCTCCTTTAGCTCCAGGGCCTGGAGGGCCAGCTCGTAATGGGTGGCCGCCTCCTCCCAGGCCACAACCTGGGTTGCGTGATCCCCTGCCCGTTTCGCGTACTCGACTGCCTTGTCGACATCGCCACCAGGCGCCGCCTGGTAGAAGTGGTGCGCCAGTTCTCCGAGGTGCGGTTCGAGGTTCGCGGCGTAGACTGCTTCCAGAGCCTGGCCGATCTGGCGATGGAGCAGCACGCGGCGCGGCGTGCTCAGCTCACCATAGAGTGTCTGCCGGATCAGCGCGTGCGTGAAATCGTAGTTGGCCTCTTGCCCACCCTTTCGCTCCTGAACGAGCTGATGGGACAGCGCTTCTTCCAGCACATCAATGAGCGGGCCTTCTTCTTCGCCCGTGATCGCTTTCAGCTCCTCCCAGGTGAAGCCGCCCGTCATCGTCGAAGCGAGCGTGAGCATACGATTGCAGCCTTCGCTTAGGCGCGACAAACGGCGGCCGATCACCTCGCGGACGCCTTCCGGGATGCCGAGGTCGGATGCGCTTCCAACGTTCGCCTGCCAACGACCGTCGCGGTGGACGATCTGCCCCTCCTCTATGAGGTGCGCGAGCACTTCCCGTACGAAGAAGGGATTGCCCTCGGTCTCCCGGTACAATGCCACGGCCAGCGCTTGCCGCCCCGGGGCGCTCTCCTCCGATGGCTCGATCGCGCCTAGAAGCGCTAGCACGTCCTCCTGCGGCAGGCCGCGCAACAACACCCGCTGGTACGGCTGTTCGCGTCGCAATGTGGCGACGACTTCCGCAAGCGGGTGCGTGCGATCGAGCTCGACGTCTCGGTAGGCCCCGACGATGAGCAGACGCTGGTCCGATATCTCACGAGCGAGATGACGCATGAGCAGGAGCGACGGCTTGTCCGCCCAATGAATGTCATCGAGGACGAGCACGAGAGGCGTGGAGTTGGTCGCGTTTCGCAGAAACGCGGCCATGCTGTCGAACAGGCGCACTCGCTCAGCCTCCGCTTCGAGCGGAGGCGATTCTGGAATGTCAGGAAAGCGTTGACGCACCTCGGAGACGAGCTTTGCGATCTCTGGCGCCCCGGTTCCGAGCTCATCGCGCAGCGCCGCGTCGGGGCGGCCTCTCGCGTATTGCCTGAACGCCTCGGTGAAGGGCCGGTACGGCAGCGCAACCTCCCCCTCGTAGCAGTGGCCGGTCAGCACCTGAGCGCCGCGGAGTGCGGCGTAGACGCCAAACTCTTCAGCCAGGCGGGTCTTGCCAATGCCGGGCTCGCCGACGAGCATAACCAGCGAACCGCGGCCGGAAAGGGTGCTCTCGAGCGTGGCTTTCAGCTGGTCCATCTCTGCGCGGCGACCGACGAAGACGTCCGTGTAGAACCCAAGCAGCTCGCTTGCGGCGGGCGCAGGAACCGGCGTCTCCTCCGTCGAGCGCTCCGCGATGCGCTGCAGCTCTTCGGCAACGGCCTGCGCGCTTTCGGGCCGGTCCCCGGGGGCCTTCGACAGAAGTTGCAGGACCAGCGCCTCCAGAGACCGTGGCACCTTTGGGTTGTGCCAGGTCGGGGCGACGGGCGCCGTGTTGATGTGTTGCGAGATCATCGCCACGGTGTCATCGCCGAGGAACGGCGGACGCCCAGCCACCATCTCGTAGAGAGCGCAGCCGAGGGAATAGAGATCGCTTCGCGGCGCTACCCCGCCTCCCAACGCCTGCTCCGGCGGCATGTACGTCGCGGTGCCGACCATCATGCCTTCGCGTGTTAATCGCGAACGATCCAGCGCGACGGCCAAGCCAAAGTCGCCGAGTTTCGCTGCGCCATCTTTGGTAAGCCAGATGTTACCCGGCTTCAAGTCACGGTGGACAATGCCCTGGCCATGAGCATGTGCCAGCGCGCCGCAAACCTCGAGCGCGATGCGCAGCGCGTGGTCCACATGCAGGCGATGGCCTTCTGCTTCGCGTAGGAGGTCTTCGAGCGAGCCGCCGGCCATGAACTCCTGAATGAGATAGGGCTGGCCGTTCTCGTCCCCGATGTCGAGCACGCTGACGATATGGGGATCATCGCGCAGGCGGCCCATCGCCTGGGCCTCTCGGCGGACGCGCGTTAGCCCCTCGGCGTCCAAGCCTTCGATCTTGATCAGCGCGATCGCTACGTCAGTTTCCAGCCGGCTATCGCGGGCCAAGAACACACGCTTCTTGCCGCCTTCGCCCAGGAAGCGCTGCACCTGATAACGGCCCGCGGCGAAGGATGCGGGGAGTGCGGGCGCGGGAGGCGACGCAGCGGTGCCAGAAGGCGCTGGCCCCTCCTGACCTAGCGATCCAGCGCATTCACCACAGAAGCGCTCGTCCGGCTCGTTAGCAGCGCCGCAACCCGGGCAGATCAGCGACAATGCGGCTGCGCACTGGGCACAGAACTTCCGCGCCTCTCGGTTTTGGTGGCCGCAGGATGGGCAGTGCATGGCTGTCGCCCTTGCAGGGCGCGCTCAGTATATAGGATCAACTCGGATTCGCCAGAAGCGATACCGGAAAGTACTCGAGCCGGCCGAGCCGACCCCGGCTCAGGCGACGTCGCACAATCGCACTTACGAGTCCAACGTCGCATAACCCGCCTTATGCCGCGTCAGCACAGCAAGGATGCCCCGCTCCGCCGCCCGTTCTCCTTTGGACGAGGGGGACCCGCATCGCGCAATACGCAGTATACGGCGTCTACGCGGCCAGTCTACCCGCCCATCCTCGCCTATGCTATTCTGGGGCCTGTCCGCCATGAGGAAGCTGCCGGAACACGGCTCGTCGCTGGAAGAGGTCATGGCGCAGCTTCGCGCCATGCAGGTGCAGGACGCCGACTACCACAACGCGCGCACCTGGACGCTGATCTACAACGCCGGACCCGATGTCGACGCGCTGCTCCAGGCGGCGGGCGGCCACACGCTGCTCGAGAACGCGCTCAACCCCTTCGTCTTCCCCAGCCTGCGCGAGATGCAGCGCGAGGTCGTCTCCATCGTGAACGACCTCCTCCACGGCGACGGCGACACCGGCGGCACGATGACCTCCGGCGGCACCGAGTCGATCTTCATGGCCGTCAAGACCGCCCGCGACCGTATGCGCGCCGAACGAGGCATCGGCCGCGGGCGAATCGTCGTGCCGCGCACCGCGCACCCTGCCTTCGCGAAGGCGGCGCACCTGCTCGATCTCGAGTTCGCGCAGATGCCGCTCGGCGACGACCTGCGCACGCGCGCGTCCGCGCTCGACGGCGTGATCACTGAGAACACGGTGCTCGTCGTCGGCTCCGCGCCGAACTACCCGTTCGGCATGATCGACCCGATCCCGGAGCTGGCGCGCGCCGCGTCGGAAGCGGGCGTCCCCTTCCACGTCGACGCCTGCCTGGGCGGGCTGCTGCTCCCCTTCCTCGAACGGCTCGGCTACGAGGTGCCGCCCTGGGACTTCCGCGTGCCCGGCGTCACGTCGATCTCCGCCGACCTGCACAAGTACGGCTACGCGATCAAGGGCGCGTCCGTCGTGATGCACCGCCCGAAGGCGAACCTGCGCTACCAGGTCTTCCAGTACGCCGACTGGCCGGGTGGCATCTACGGCACCCAGGCCTTCCAGGGCACGAAGCCCGCCGCGCCCATCGCCGCCGCGTGGGCCGTCCTCCACTTCCTGGGCGAGGAGGGCTACCTACGCCTCGCCCGCGAGACGATGGACGCGACCGAGCGCCTGATCGCGGGCGTCGAGTCGATGGACGGCGTCCGCGTCTGGGGCGAGCCCGAGATGTCCGTCGTCGCGATCGGCTCGGATACGCACGACATCCTCGCGGCGGGCGACATCCTGACCGAACGCGGCTGGCACTTCGACCGCCAGGACAGCCCACCCGCCCTGCACCTGATGGCCAGCCCGCGACACCGCCTCGTGGTCGACGAGCTTCTCGCCGACCTGCGATACGCTCTCGACCACCATGCCGGCTCAAGCGCCAGGGCCGCCACCTACGGTGACGACGTGAGCGCCGAGGCCGCGAAGACGTAGGAGGGGACACATGCAAACCTGGCTTGAAGATGCCAGCTCCCTCGCCGACGCGGTCCGGCGCGGTGACGTGCGCGCCGCGGACGCGGTCGAGGCGTCACTGGCGGCGATCGCCGCGTCGAAGCTGAACCCGGTCACCTACCTCCACGCGGAGGGCGCGCGCCGGGCGGCGGCGGAGATCGACCGCCGGGTCGGCGCAGGCGAGGACCCGGGCCTGCTCGCGGGCGTGCCGGTGCTCGTGAAGGACGTCGAGGACGTCGCCGGCATGCCGACGAGCCACGGCTCCCTCGTCTACAAGGACGACGTCGCTGAGCACGACTGCACGAATGTCGCGCGCATTCGCGCCGCTGGCGCCGTCATCCTCGGCAAGTCGACCACGTCGGAATTCGGCTTCGTCTCTTATGTGAACACAAAGCTCGGCGGCGTCACGCGCAACCCTTGGAACCTGGAGCGAACGCCCGCCGGCTCATCGGGCGGCTCCGCGGCGGCGGTCGCGGGCGGTCTCGTGCCCATCGCGACCGGGGGGCGACGGCGGCGGCTCGATCCGCCTGCCCGCGGCCTACTGCGGCCTCGTCGGCATGAAGGGCAGCTTCGGACGCATCCCGCGCGGCCCCCGTGCCGAGAACGGCCCGCTCACCGTCCTCAAGGGCTGCCTCGCGCGCAGCGTCCGCGACGCCGCCCGCTGGTACGACGTCGCCGCCGGGTACGACCCCCGCGACCCGTACAGCCTGCCGCGCGTCGAAGGCTGGGAGGCGAACCTGGGCACGCGCGACCTGCGTGGCCTGCGCGTCGCCGTCACGCCCGATATGGGCAACGCCGTCGTCCATCCGGAGGTCGCGCGCGTCGCCGGCGATGCCGCGTACGCGCTCGTCGAGGCGGCGGGCCTGAGCCGCGTCGACATCGACATCCACATGCCGGAGGACGGCAACGCCTGGGCCATGGCCGGCGTCACCTCGATCGTCAACGAGCTGAAGGGCCACTGGCCGGACTGCGCCGACGACCTCACCTTCGAGATCAAGTGGGCGATGGAGCAGACGCCGCACTATCGCGCCTGGCACGGCGCCAAGGTCGACCGCTTCCGCATCGCGATGAACGAGGCGCTGGCCGACCTCTTCGAGCAGGTCGACCTGGTCCTCTGCCCGACGAG
Source organism: Dehalococcoidia bacterium (assembly GCA_040882355.1). GTDB lineage: Bacteria > Chloroflexota > Dehalococcoidia > DSTF01 > RBG-16-68-14 > JBBEBM01. The sequence goes on from JBBEBM010000075.1 coordinate 36,619, forward strand.
CCCGATGGAGCCGTTCGCAGCCGAGGGGCCGATGCCCCGCCAGGTCGGCGAGGTGAAGGTGAGCCCGTACAACGCGGGCGCCCTCACGATCCCGGCGAACATCACCGGCTACCCCGCAGTCTCGCTGCCGGCGGCCCTCACGTCGAGCAGCCTGCCTGTCGGCCTGCAGGCCTACGCCCGCCGCCACGACGACGCCCTGCTACTCGACCTGGCGCTCGCCTTCGAGCGGGCGCGGCCGTGGCCGCTCGTCGCGCCGGGCGCGCCGGTGTGAGACAACGAAATGGAGCGTGAGATGATGAACGTCGATTTCGGCTGGTTCCTTCCCACCATGGGCGACTCGGAGCTGATCGGTCCGCCCGATCGCGAGGCGACGCTCGACTACCTCGTCGACGTCGCGAGGGCGGCGGAGGACGCAGGCTTCGGATTCGCGCTCGTACCCGTCGGCAACACGTGTCAGGACGCCTGGCTCGCCTCGGCCGTGGTCGCGGGGCGCACCGAGAAGCTGAAGTTCCTCGTCGCGATGCGCCCGGGCTTCGTCGCGCCGACGCTCGCCGCGAAGATGAGCAACACCTTCGACCAGCTCACGCACGGCCGCGTGCTGATCAACGTCGTCACCGGCGGCTACCCGGCCGAGCTCGCCGCCGACGGCGACTTCACGGACCACGACGAGCGCTACGCCCGCACGCAGGAGTTCATGCAGCTCGTGCGCAAGGCGTGGACGGAGCGCAAGCGCTGGGACTTCGAGGGGCGCTACTACAAAGTGGAGGGCGGCAACGTCTATCCTCGTCCCTTCCAGCAGCCCCACCCACCCTTCTACTTTGGTGGGGCGTCGGAGGCGGGCCGCCAGGTCGGCGCCGAAGAAGCCGACGTCTACCTGTTGTGGGGCGAGACGCTTTCGATGGTCGAGGAGCGCATCGCCGACATGCGCCAGCGCGCAGCAGCCATCGGGCGTACGCTGCGCTTCGGCATGCGCATCCACGTCGTCGTGCGCGAGACGGAGGAAGAGGCGTGGGCGGCAGCGGACGCTCTCATCGCGAACATCCCTGAGGAGTTCCTCGACCGCATGGGCAAGATCACGAACGCCACAGACTCCGAAGGCGAGCGCCGCCAGCAGAAGATGCGCAAGGAGTCCGGAAACGGCAAAGAGGAGCTCGTGCTCGCCCCAAACCTCTGGGCGGGTATTAGCAAGGCGCGGGTCGGTGTGGGCACTGCGCTCGTCGGCTCCGGCGAGAACATCGCGGCCCGCCTGCGCGAGTACGTCGACCTCGGCATCGACACCTTCATCCTCTCCGGCTACGCGCACCTCGAGGAGGCGCAGCGCTTCGGCCGGTATGTCATGCCCCACTTCCGCACCCAGGCCGTCGAGACGGCCCGTGCCTGAGCCGATCGCCGTCGCGATCTCCGGAAGCCCGCGCTCGCCCTCGAAATCGAAGATGCTGGCGGAGCTAATGCTGGAGACACTCGCCAAACACGGGTGCGCGACACGCATGATCGATCTCGCGACGCTGCCCGCCGACGCCCTCCTCGCGCGCGCCGCGAGTGCCGGCGTCGACGGAGCGATCGCGGCCGCAGGCGAGGCGCGAATCGTCATCGCAGCCACGCCGACCTACCGGGCGCTCTACACCGGCCTGCTCAAGGCGTTCTTCGACCTGATGCCGCAGGGCCATCTCGCAGGCAAGGCTTGCGTCGCGCTGCAGACCGCGGGCGTGCCTCACCACTCGCTGGCCGTCGAATACGGGCTCTACCCGCTCTTTCGCAGCCTGGACGGCACCCCCGCCGGTGCCGTCTATGCGACCGACGATGAGTTCGCGGACGGCCAACCCGCGAGCGAACTAACCGGGCGAGTCGAGGCGGCGGCCGCGACCGCGCTCCGCATCGCAACCTCTTGACAGCTCGTATGTCCCGGCGTAGCATCGCCCTGACTGTGGACCGATGCTGATCTCGAAGCAAATCCTCCTCTTCCTGGCGCTCGTCGCTGCGTGCCTATCGACGTCGGCCTTCGTGGCCGCAGCGGCCTCTCGCCCGGCATCGCGATCCGTCGTCGTGGAGGGCGCCCTTGAGGTGCTCCACGAAGACGACTTCGCGAATGGGCGCGCGGAGACGAGCTACTTCGTAACGAACGCGGCCGGACGGCGCGTCCGGCTCGACGTCGGCAGCCACGACGAGAAGGCGGACTCGCTCGCGAATCGGGAGGTCACGGCGGAGGGACGGCTCCGCGATGGGCGCCTGGCGGTCACCCGGCTCGAGAGGGCTGCCGGCGAACCGGGCCCTCGCCCGCAGGGAACGCTCCCGACCGGCCAGCGCAAGGTGATCGCTTTGCTGGTCAACTTCCAGAACAACACCAGCCAGCCCTTCACGGTCGACCAGGCACGGAGCGTGATCTTCACAAACCCCGACTCGGTCAATGCGTACTACAGCGAGCAGTCGGCAGGCCTCGTATCGCTTACGGGGAAGCTCAGGCCGGACGGCGATGTCGTCGGTTGGTACACGATCCCCTCGAACAACAACCCGTGTGACTTCCTCACCTGGGGAGAACAGGCGAGCGCCGCCGCCACCGCCGCCGGTGTCAACCTCGATAGCTACGACCACTACGTCTACGTCTGGCCGACCACCGGGGCGTGCGGGTTCGGCGGGGCGGCCTTCACGCCGGGCTCCATCTCGTACATCAACGAGTCGCCCAGCGTTCCCGTGGTCGGTCACGAGCTCGGCCACAACCTGGGCCTCGCGCACGCGTCCAGCCTTCGCTGCGTGGATGGAGGCGGGCAGCCGGTGCCCCTCAGTGAGAACTGCACAGTCGGAGAATACGGCGACTGGTTCAGCATCATGGGCATGGGCTTCCCGCGCCACTCGCACAACTGGCACAAGACCCAGCTCGGCTTCCTGCCGCTGCAGAACACCGTCACCGTGCCATCCGGCACCCATTCGTACACGCTCGCGGCCAGCGAGCAGCCGATCGCGGGCGCGACCCAGGTGCTGCGCATCCCGAGGTCCGTGAGCCCCACCGAGGGAGTGATCGACTACTACTACTTGGACCTCCGGCAGCCGTTCGGCACCTACTTCGACGCGTTCCTGGCCTCCGACCCCGCAGTGAACGGCGTGGCGATACGGATCGCCTGGGACTACGAGGCGATCGCTCGCTCGTTCCTGCTCGACATGCACCCCGAGACGGTCCTCACCAACGACGCTCCGCTGGCCGCAGGAGCGTCGTTCTCCGATGCGACGACGGGCATCTCGGTCATAACGCTCGGCGTCTCGCCGTCCGGGGCGAGCGTGGATGTGGTGGTAGACGACGACTCGGATGGCGACGGCCTCTACGACGCCACCGAGCCTCTCCTCGGCACTGATCCGCAGGACGCGGACACGGACGGCGACGGCTGCCTGGACGGTTCGGAGGTCAACGGCTCGGCTCCGTTCGGCGGCGAACGAAACGCGCTCTACTTCTGGGACTTTTTCGACGCCCCCACGGGCGCTCCCGCGGCGCGGGACGGCATCGTTGCCGTAGGGGACATCGGCGCTGTCGTCGCGCGCTTCGGCGCCCTACGTCAGCCGCCGCCGACCAAAGAAGAGGCGCTGGCGGAGGCGCTGACGCCGCCCCCACCAGCGCCCGCGTACCACGCGGCCTTCGATCGCGGGGGCGCGACTGGCCCCGAGCCCGCGGACCTGCTTCCGCCTGACGGCATCGTGTCCATCGGCGACATCGGCGCCGTTGTAGCGCAGTTCGGCGCCAGTTGCGTGGTGCCCTAGAACAAGAAGCCCTTTCGCCACAGCGCGAGCATGTCCATCGTCGCGCCGACGGAGGAGTGCACGATCACGCCGCCAAGTATGGTGCGCGTCCGCAGCGCCAGGAAGCCGAGCACGGCGCCCGCGAGCACAGCGGCGCACGCCTCCGGGAACGGCTTGTCGAAGTGGATGATGCCGTAGGGCACGGTCGCCGCCGCGATCGCCGCGTTCCCGAGCTTGCCTTCGAGGCTAAAGAGAAGGTAGCCGCGAAAGAAGAACTCCAGACACACGAAGCGCAACGTCCGCGCTGCCTCGAAGATCAGGATCGTGCGCACCCAGTCGTCCCCCACGTTCACCAGGGGGTATGTACGCAGGAAGTCGGCGCGAGTCGACGCCCAGAACAGGATTGGAAGCATCGCGGCGATCATGGCGCCGTAGACCAGCGCCGTCTTCCTCGTCAGGTAGAAGCGCAGGCCAAAGTTGCGCGGCGAGTCTCGTAGCACAAAGACGATGATCAGCAGCGGCGCCAGGCCGTAGACCAGGTACCCCCAGCCCGCCCAGTAGAGCTTGTCGCCTAGGGAATCGTTCACCACCGACGACCAGCCGCTGTAGAGATCGCCCGGCGTATCGAAGCCGGCCTTGAAGATGAGCAGGACGAGCAGGATCGCCGTCGACCAGAGCACGACGGCCGTACGCCGTTCGGTGTCCTCGGGGCGCGGGCCAGGGATGGGCGGCCGCTCGCCGAGCAGCCTGTCCGCCCAGGAGCGTTTGCGGCCTCCTGGCGAGGCAACGGCTGGCAGCGGGGGCTCTCGAACGGCTACGGGCGCGGCCATGCGCGCAGCTACCTCCTACTTTACATAGATCCTGTATACTGGATGCCCTGGTGGTATTTGCACCGTGAACGTTGTCGATTATACGCGATTCGCCCGCGGAGCTCCCCTTTCGAGGAGGCCCGTCTGAGTGCTATCCCTCGCGACGCTGAGAGGAAGGAGCAAGAGAGCCCAGCGTATCCGCGCCGGCACAGCGCTGGCACTGGGGGTTGGCCTGTTGTACGTCCTCTTCGCTGCCTTCAGCGACCCGCTCGAGACCGTGCAGAACACCTTCATCGATAACCTCTTCCGTGAGGAAGCCGGCTCGCCCAACATCGCCGTCGTCGCCATCGATGACGAAGCCCTCCAGGGGTTCGGACGACTGGGCGAGTGGCCGCGCACCCTGCACGCGGACGCGATCGCCAGCCTCCACGAGGCGGGCGCCCAGGTCATCGTCTACGATGTGCTGTTTGCCGACACGAGTCCAGACGACGAAGCGCTGGCCAGCGCGATCGGCCAGGCCAGTAACGTCGTGCTAGCCTCTTCCGGTGAAGGGCCGTCCAGCGAACAGAGCGACGACCTCTACATCTACGATCGCTTCACCCTGCCGACCGATGCGCTTCGAGACGCGGCCGCATTCGTCGCGCACGCGGACGTTGAGACCCAGAACGACGGCAGCGTCCGCCGCGTCCCGCTCGCTGCAGGCGATAAGGAAGGCGGACGTTACCCGGCGATGGCGCTCGCGGCGTTCTACCTCCAGTTCGGCCGCCCAGTCGAGACCCCTCCGGCTGGTATCGACTCGCTGTCACTGCCCGGACGCGAAGTGCCGCTTGAGGAGCGGGACACACTCCGCGTGAACTACGCCGGCCACCAGAGAGAGTTCACGCTCATTCCGTTCGGGGACGTCGTGGACGGCACCTTCGATCCAGATCAAGTCGCGGGCAAAGTGGTCTTCGTCGGCGCTACCGTGCAGGGCCTCGACCGCCATCCAACGCCGCTCGGTGACACGGCCGGTGTAGCAGTTCACGCGAACGCCCTCGATACGCTGCTCCGCGCCCGTTTCCTACGAGTAGCGCCCGAGTGGCTCGGCACACTGGTGGCCGTCGCCGTCGCCGCCTTCGCCGCGTACGCGGTACCGCGCTGGCGCATCGGCTACGCGGCGGTCTTCGTTATCCTGCTCTTCGCTGCATACGAGCTGGCCGTCATCGCCGCGTTCTACTCCGGGCACATTCTCAACGCGGTCGACCCGCCCGCCGCCCTCATGCTCGCGGCTTCAGGCGCGCTCGTCTACCGCGTCGTGGCGGAACGAGCGTCGCGGCGCGAGACGAGCGACCTCTTCGGGCGCTACGTCTCGGGCGGGGTCGCGCGCGAGCTGCTCCGGCGAGCGGATCGAGGCGAGATCGCCCTGGGCGGTGAGCTGCGCGACGTGACGGTCCTCTTCGGCGATATCCGCGGCTTCACGACGATCTCCGAGGGTCTCGATCCCAACCAGCTCGTCGAACGGCTGAACCGCCGGTTCGAGGTGATCGTCGAGAGCGTGCTCGCGCACGGCGGCATCGTGAACAAGTTCGTCGGCGATGCGATCATGGCCGTCTGGAACGCGCCAGACGACCAGCCGGAGCATGCCCTGCTCGCCTGTCGCGCGGCGCTGCGCGCTCAGGCCGGGCTCGAAGCGCTAGCTGACGCCGGGGCGGCGATCCACTTCGGGTTCGGGATCAACACCGGGACAGCCCTGGCGGGAAACGTTGGGGCGGTCGGTAGGTTAGAATACACGGTCATGGGGGAGAACGTGAACACCGCATCGCGCCTCTGTGGCGTTGCCGAGGGAGGCCAGACCTGGATCGGCGAACGAACCCGACAGCTCATCCAGGAGCACATGGAGACTGAGGCGCTGCCACCCCAGCACCTCAAGGGCATGTCGGCGCCCGTCGTCACCTACCGCCTCGTGCGGGAGCTGACGCCTGCGCCGGAACGGGTGCCGGAGGCGGTGCCGCGATGAACCGGGCTCGTATCGCGCCCGGCCGAGCCCTTGTCGTCTTGGCTGGTCTGCTACTGGGCGTCCTCCTGCTCGCGTGCTCCAGCGGGGGCGGAGATACCACCGTGCTCACGGTCATCTCAGGCGACGTGCAGGTCCAGGAATCGGGCAGCGACGCGCCACGAGCGGCGGAGGACGGCGAGGAGCTGAACGAAGGCGACCAGGTGATCACCGGCAACGACGGGCGCGCAGTCGTCACCTTCTTCGAAGGCAGCACGCAGGTGCTTGAGCCGAACACCGGCATCACCATCAAGCAGGTCGGCACGACCGATGGCGGCGGGCTCCTGGCGCACGTGGGCCAATCGGTTGGAAAGACGTGGAACACGGTGCTGGACAGCTCGGGCTCCGGCTCCGACGTGCAGGTGGAAGCGCCCGCGTCTTCCGCGGCCGTGCGCGACACGATGTTTCAGGTGGACGTGGCCGAAGACGGCACCACCGACATCTGGTCGCGCCAGGGCGCGGTCGCCGTGACCGCGGAGGAAGAAGAGGACTTAGCTTCAGCCGGGCTGCACTCGACGACGGAGCCGGGCGGGCCGTTGGGGGCGGCTGAGCGAGTCGACCCCGCTGTGAGCGAGCTGAAGGTCGAACTGAACTCGGCGACCTGGCTGCTCGTGACGAATCCGGAGGGTCTCGCGTCGGGCTGCGTCCCGCCGGGCGGCCCGGTGAACCAGATCCGGCTGACAGTCATCTCCGACTGCTTCGTCGAGCCGCAGACGCTGGCCATGATCACGATGGTCGATGGCACGCACCAGCTCTACCTGGCGGCGAAGGAGGACGGCGAATACGACCTCTCGATCGAGGGTACGACAGATGGCGAGGTTGTCTGCCAAGAGACGGCATCGGGCCAGGTGGAAGAGGACGAGCGCCGGCTCGCGGAGCTGCGGCTCGACGTGGAGGACGGCGTACTCGTCTCGTGCGCGCTCTCCGAGTTCGAGCAGACCGACGAGCCGCCGCCCGCCAAGTTCGTCCTGCCTGACAAGCTCACCGATGCGATCGAGGAGGGCCAGCGGCTGATCCCGGAGCTGCTTGCCTCGGGTCAGACACCCGAGCCCACGAGTCAGGTGCTGGCTGCCGAGTCGACTCCAAGTCCGACGAGCTCAGCGACAAGCGAAACATCGAGCACCCCGCGCCCGCCTGCCACGCCCACTCCCACGACACGCCGCAGCACGTCCACCGGCGGCGGGCCATCTGCGGCGCCACCGCCTCCAGCCACCAGGACGCCCACACCCAGGCCGGCCGCCCCGACGCCCACCCGGACGCCCCGTCCGCCGACGGCTACGCCAACGTTTACGCCCCTGCCGCCCCAGTTCGGCCACCTTAAGGGATCGGTGCTGGACTCAGTCACGCACCAGCGCGTGCTGCAGGCCACGGTGACAGTGCTCGGGACGGGCCTTTCGACAGCGGCCCAGGCCGATGGCTTCTTCCTCATTACCGACGTGCCCACCGGCCCGCAGACCGTGCAGGCGAGCGCGCCTGGCTACGTGACCCAGACGCGCGAGATTACCGTGATCCCAGGAGCAAACCCGATTCTCTACTTCCTGCTGGTGCGGCAGCTTCCTTAGTGCCGTTGCCGTTACGGGTCGCCGCCGGAGCCGCCGGCGCCGCAGCCTCGCTTGCGCGACGGAGGGCGGCCAGGAGCGCCGTGCGAACAGCCGTAGTGAACGGCGACGCGTAGCGCACGTCCAGTTCCAATACGGCCTGGCCTGCGACCCCTTCCAGCGGCTTGCCAATCACCAGATCTTGCAAGAGGCGTTCCAGCGCGGGGAACTGCAGACTGCAGTGTACGCCAGCAATCAGGCGGGTTGCGGCGTCCACCTCAAGCTCCACCGCCACGGCGGAAGCCGCTGTCGCGAGCGGCTGCGGCAACCGGGCCAGACCGACATAGATGATCGTAGACGACATGCGTTGCCCCATGGCGAGCCTCCTTGCTGCGCCGGGGCTACGTAAGCGGAACCGTCTTGGGGCCCGCCGATACTCGCGCCCGAGTACGCTCGGTATTCGGTATTGTCGCTTGCATTGTCGCGGTTATCCCTAAGGAGGCGCAATCAGGGATTCCCCGTATTTAATTCGGACTAGTACGCGAGGGTCGGCAGCTCGGCCATCCTCGGTTCCCGCTGCGCTTCTAGCTTCGGCTTGCTTCCCTATCAGCCCGTCCGTAGAATGGAGCAGTATGCTCGAAGCCCTATCTGAGAAGCTGCAGGGCGTCTTCCGCAAGCTCGGCTCCGGCGGCACCATTCGAGAGCAGGACCTCGATGAGGCGATGCGCGAGGTGCGCATTGCTCTGCTGGAAGCGGACGTCAACTTCAAGGTCGTCCGCGAGTTTATTGCCACCGTGCGAGAGCGGGCACTCGGAGCAGAGGTGCTTCAGAGCCTCACCGGCCCTCAGCAGGTGGTCGGTATCGTCAACGAGGAGTTGGTGCGCATCCTGGGCGAGAGCCAGGCCATCCTCCAATTGGCTCCGAAGCCGCCAACCAGCGTGATGCTGGTGGGCTTGAAGGGGTCGGGCAAGACGACCACCGCCGCGAAGCTGGCCCTCCACTTACGCAAGCAGGGCCAGAAGCCGCTGCTCGTCGCCGCTGACCCGCATCGTGTCGCCGCTGGGGAGCAGCTCCAGGCGCTAGGCCGCCAGCTCAGCCTGCCGGTCATTGCCGTCGACGGCGAGATCAAGGCGAAGGCGCTCGCCGGGCAGGCCTTCGCCGAGGCGCAACGTACGGGCTCCACCGCCATCGTCATCGACACGCCCGGTCACACGGCGATCGACGATGGCGTCATGCGTGAGCTCTCCGATCTGCGCGAGAGCTTCGCGCCGACCGAAACGCTCCTGGTCATCGACGCGATGACCGGCCAGGAGGCGGTAAACGCCGCCAAATCGCTCGATGAGCAGCTAGGCGTGACGGGCTTCATCATGACGAAGATGGACGGCGACGCCCGCGGTGGCGCAGCCCTCTCTATCCGCGCCGTAACGGGCCTGCCGATCAAGTTCATCGGCGTCGGCGAGAAGTCGGACGCGCTGGAGCCCTTCATTCCAGACCGCTTCGCCTCGCGTATCCTGGGCATGGGCGATATCCTCACGCTGGTCGAAAGGGCCTCGCAGAGCATCGGCGAAGGCGAGGTCGAGCAGCTGGAGCGAAAGCTGCGCACGCAGACGCTGGACCTGGAGGACTTCATGATCCAGATCCAGCAGATCAAGCGCATGGGGCCCATTAGCCAGCTCGTGGAGATGATTCCAGGCCTCTCCGGCGTGAAGTCGCAGCTCAATCTGGACAACGTAGACGACGACTTCTGGAAGAAGGCGGAGGCGGTTGTCTACTCCATGACCCCGGAGGAGCGCCGTCACCCGGAGATCATCAACGGCAGCCGCCGCCGGCGCATCGCTACCGGCAGCGGCGCAACACCGCAGGAGGTGAACCGCCTCCTCAACCAGTGGAAAGAAGCCAAGAAGCTCGCGCAGGCGGTCGCGGCCGGACGCGGCCCCAGCCTGCTCAAGATGCTCAGACGCTAAGGGGAGGACCTCGTGCTCAGAATCAGACTTCGTCGCATCGGCAAGAAGAAGCAGCCCGTTTACCGTATCGTGGTGGCCGATTCGCGCTCACCCCGCGACGGCGCATTCGTTGAAGTGCTCGGGCACTACCACCCACTGGACAACCCCTCGACGGTAGTGTTAGACGCCGAGAAGACGCGCCACTGGCTCGACCGGGGCGCCCAGCCCTCGGACCGGGTATCGAAGATCCTGGCCCTGGAGGGCATCCGCGAGCTGCCGCCCAAGCTACAGGCGCGCATCGCGTTGGGTGAGCAGCGGGCAGAAGAGGCGAAGAAGAAGCCGCAGGCGGACGAAGCCACCCCCGCTGCCGAGGCGACCGCCGGAGCACCCGCCGAGCCCGCCGAAGCTGCAGCGCCCGCAGCAGAGGCTGCGCCGGAGACAATCCCGGAAGCGCCTGCAGCAGAGGCTGTGCCGGAGGAAGCCCCGGAGGCGCCTGCCGAGCAGCCCGCCGCCGAGGCCACTCCAGCCGAAGAGCCCGCCGCCGAAGAGGAGTCCGGCGCGTGAAGGAGCTCGTCGAGTTCCTGGCCCGGTCCCTTGTCGATAACCCCGACGCGGTGGAGGTCGAGGAAGAAGAAGACGATGGGCGCTTCTTCTATCGCCTGTACGTCGCCGATGAGGACATGGGCAAGGTGATCGGCAAGGAGGGCCGTATCGCCAACGCGTTGCGGACGCTGCTCAAGGTAGCCGCCGCGCGGGAGGACACGCGCGCCCACCTGGAGATCGGCAACTAGGCCGCGCCCCTCCGGTGCCGGGCCAACGTCCCGAGGCAGCGAGACGAACACACCCTGAGCCGCGCCCGGGCTTCGTTGCCGTCGGCTGGGTACGTGGGCCGCGTGGGGTGCGCGGCGAGCTGAAAGTCGATCCCCTCACCGAGTTCCATGAACGCTTCGCGCCGGGTGCTGCCCTCCAGGCAAGCGGCGCGACTTATGTCGTACGCGGATGTCGACCTCACCGGGGCACGCTCTTACTCGAGCTGGAAGGCATCGAAAGCCGGGCGGCAGCCGAGACGCTGCGCAATCTCCTGCTTGAGATACCAGAGGAGTCCCTGGCGCGTCTGCCGGAGGGACGCTACTTCCGCTTTCAGATCCTGGGCATGGAAGTCTTCGACCGCGAGAACCGCGCCCTGGGCCGGATCGACGAGATCATCGAGACCGGAGCGAACGACGTCTACGTAGTGCACGACGCTGAGGGCGAGCTGCTGATACCGGCCATCGACAGCGTCGTGCAGGAGATCGACGTTGCGAGGCAGCGGATGACCGTGGAGCTGATCGAGGGGCTGGAGCGGCGCCCGCTGCGCGCTCGGCCGAAGTCGGAACGCAGCGGTCGGTCTACCTAGGTCGCGCAATCAGGGCCTCGCATCAGAGGAGCACGCGCGTGGCCGGCCTTCTGGCAGCTAGCGTGAGGCGTTGGAGCGCCGACGTTACCACGGAGGGCGACACTATCCCCTCGGTGAGGCCAGACCTTCACGGACCTCATCACAGTCTCGGCCGAAGCCCCTTACGCCTCGCGCCGAGCACGGGCAGTCGGGCGTGCCTCCTCCGGAGGCAGGTTGGGAACCGAGGTCAAGTGGCGCAAAATGGCGGGCTAACCCTCTCGGGAGCCGCCATAGCTCCGCCGATAATCTCTGTGAGGTATACCAGGGCGTCAATAGCGCGCTCTTCGCTCATAGAGCCATCAAATGCTGCGCCACCTTTCCGTACGCATGATTTCGGGCATTGCTGTTATCAGCGTTGTCCTGGTAACGGCCGTACTCGGCTACGTTGCCTTTCAAGCAGGCGAGCAGCGCGACGCGGCCAACGACCGCGTTGCAGTGAAGACAGAAGTAATCCAGCTCTACCAGAATGCGAGGACTGGAGCGCTCGCTGAGACGACGTCTGCCGTTAGCTATACCATCCTGCAGGAGCCAAGCGCCCTCGTTCGATTCCAGCGGGCGCAGACCGATGTAGATGCCGCGCTGAAGGCGCTCCGCGAGTCCGCCACCGAGTCCGATACTGCAGACCTGGGAGATATCGACGTGTTCGCGGCCAGTCACGCCGCCCTTGTCGATGGATACGAACAGGTCTTCGAGGCGATCGCCCGGGGTGATCAGAACGCCGCGATCACCATCGCCGGGGAGCAAGGGATCGAGCCCCTCGGAGTCAACTTCCTTGCCACGGTCGCGTCAGCCGCCGGCGAAGCGAGCGCTGAGCTGCTGGACGCGCAGCAGAGCGCGCGGGCCGCTGAATCCACCTCTGACCGGGCGGTGTTCGGCATCATCGGCGCCTGGTCCCTAGCGGTGTTAATCGGAAGCTTTGTTCTGGTGCGCTGGGTGGTGCGGCCGATCGAGCGGATCGGCTCGGCAACCCGGGCGATCGCCGCGGGTGACCTCACGATCAGATCACCGCAGACAGGACCGAGCGAGCTCGCTCGCCTGGGCGCCGACGTCAACCAGATGGCCGCCGTGCTGATCGAGCGCTCGCAGCAGCTCGAGCTGGCGCTCAGGGACGAACAGGAGCGGGCATGCCAGGACTCGCTCACAGGCGCGCTCAATCACGCCGCCATCGTCGATGAGTTACGAGCATGCATCGCTACATGCGAGCCTGGCCAGTCGTTCAGCGTGGCGATGGCCGATGTCGACGGTTTGAAGGCCGTCAATGACACATACGGCCACCCCATGGGTGACGCCGTGTTGGTCGCCGTGGCCAAAGTGCTCGCGCTGGGCGGCGCTGTGGCAGGACGCTATGGCGGCGACGAGTTCTTGGTCGTCCTCACCGGCAAGGACAGGGACGCCGCGGAGCGCTACCGCGACAGCGTCCTGCGGTCGCTGACACAGACCCAGCTCAGAGACGCCGACGGTGTCCGCGTTCCAGTCGTCGCGAGTATTGGTCTCGCCGTCTTCCCAAACGAAGCAGAGCGGATCGACGAGCTGATCCGCCTGGCCGACAGCGCAATGTACACCGCGAAGCGGCAGAGCACTACCGCCACCAGGCGCGCTAGCGAGCGCGTCGTCAGCGGCGAACGCGCAGCCAGGCTCGTGAGCGACATCGTGCCGCTGCTCACAGCGCCCGGGGGCCGGGAAGACAAGCTGCGCCTGGTTGCGCACCATCTCTCCGTCGGGGCCGGATACGACGCAGTCAACTTCGAGGTGGTCGGGGCGCCCGCGGAAGACCACCCCGCATGGGAGCGGGCCTTCGTCAAGGCGCCGGAGCACATGATCGAGGCCTGGATGTCGCAGATCCAGGAGGGGGAGAAGGAACACCCACTGGTCCAGACGCTGGAGCGAACGCGCCGTCCGCTGTTCGTGGACTCGATCGAGGCGGACGACCACCTGACAAGCGACGAACGAAATCTGCTGCTGGCCGGCGGCCTGAGATCGGGCCTGTCCGTACCCATGATCTGGCACGACCGGTTGGTGGGTATCCTTTCGGTCGCAAGCAAGCAGGAGGCCGCCTTCACCAGTTGGGACGCTCACTTCCTCACGGCCATCGCCGGCCAGGTGACAGCAATCGTCTACATGACCACCCTAGTCGACGAGCTGAAGGCCGCGTCTGAGAGTCTGGCGCAGGCACATGGTGAGACAGTCATGATGCTGGCCGCCGCAGCAGAGGCGCACGATGATACCACCGGCCGCCATCTGCGACGCGTCCGCGCGATCACGGAAGCGCTGTCCCTCGAGCTCGGCTACAGTGAGGAACAGTCCTACGAGCTTGGTCTCGCCTCGGTCCTCCATGACATCGGCAAGATCCGTGTGCCGGACACCGTCCTTACCAGTCCCGGCAAGCTGGCCGACGACGAATGGGCGGTGATGAAACAGCACACCCTATGGGGCGCTGAGTTCCTGGGCGGAAGGCCCGGCTTCGACCTCGCGCGGGTGATCGCGCGTTCCCATCACGAGCGCTGGGACGGCGGGGGCTATCCCGACGGGCTGGCCGGAGAAGAGATCCCTGAAGCCGCGCTCCTCATCGCCGTGTCGGACAGCTTCGACGCCATCACCAGCGACCGCCCCTATCGGGCGGGACGGCCAGCCGCCGAGGCGGTGAAGGAGATCGTCTCGTGTTCCGGCCAGCAATTCAGCCCCCGTGTGGTCGAGGGCCTCGTGCGGCTCTTCAAGCGACGGGCGCTGCCACTGACGGAGACCGCGTCAGGCGAGCGAGCCGCTGCTTGAGGCCGGCTGGGCCTAGCGCAGCCCGGCTGAGGCCGAGCCATCTTCGCCTGCGTCAGGACTGGCCGTAGCCTGCGCGACCACCACCGATGACGGGGCGGGCGCCTCGTCCGCCTTACGCAAGAACTCCGGCACTTGTTCGGCCACCCGACGCGCGGCGCGCTCGCGCACCCGCTGCTTTCGGCGGTCCCACTCCCCGCGCACCTCGCTCCGGATGCGCGCCGCGACCATGCGTCGCAGCCACGGCACATACATGAGCGGACGCGGCAGCGGGTTCAGCCACTCACCCAGCACGCCATAGTTGTCACTCGCTGGGTCATCGAAGTAATCAGGGACCACCCTTACCATTCGCATACCCGGGATACTCTTGTACGACCTAACATTCGAACAGACGTGGTCAGGCTCATCGTCTTCGGAGAGGGGCCGCTGCCCCTGCTCGGCGCGGAGCTGGGCCACCTGGCGCAAGTACACGTTGTCCGCCAGGGATGCCTGGCCGGCGTCCAGCCGGTCCTCGTTCAGCCGGTAGCCTCGTACCTCGCGAAGCCTGGCATACTGATCTGCCGACAGCATGGGCTTGCCTTCGGACTTGCGCCGTTCGTTGAGCGCGACGAAACCGTTCAGGCGACTCCCTCCGATGAACCTGCGCTTGCCCCATTCGACCACAGAGGCCAGGATCTCACCAACCAGGAGGTACGTTGCGCCCTCCGTTACGGACGTGAGATTCACGCCGACGATGACGTCTCCATCCCGGTCACGGTCGCGGATCGTCCCGTCGGAGGTCACTTCGTCCCACCGGGCGAAGCTCTCAATCTGCTCCTGGCGCACCGGCATGACCGTGCACCAGGCCACCAGCGTGCGCTTTGGCGGAAGGCCATTCATTGAACTGATGTGAATTGCGCCCAACTGGCCCTCGGGAAACGCGTCCAGTCGAGACCGCACCATCTCCTGGGTCGCGGCCTGGTCCCTCCACTTGATACGTTCGATCTCATCGATCCTATTCAGATCGTTCACCCCCACCGCCCGGACCTCATAGCTGGAAACCTTCAGCGCGCGGCCGTTGCTTCGGGCGGCGGGCGCGGCGGGCGCCGCGACCAACATGGACGCAGGAGGCGCTGCGACTGCGGCGAAGCCCGCATCGGGCTCCGCCGGCTTGACCATTACGAGTTCGATAAAGACCCAGACCAGCAGCGTTAGCGCGATGTCCACCAGGGCGAGACTCCTCATGCCCCACGGCGCACCGCCCGCGCTGGCGACCAGCACGTACACGAGCGGTGCAAGAGCGGCGAGACGGTTGATCCGCCCCAGGAGGATTGCGCTTGGCGTGCGAAGACGTAGATCGATGAGCGAGACGTCCCACGCACCGACCAGGATGTCCCGCAGGCCCTCAATCACCGTGCCTTGGCGCAGCTTCGCCCAGCCTTCACCGACCGTCGAGGGCCAGATCCCCGAGTCTTCTTTGAAGATCCAGGCGGCCGTGAGCATGATGACCACTTCCGAGGCGATGGTGAGGGCGATGAACGCGGCGATGTTCACGCCATAGGGCGCCCACCTGCTCGCGCCGGTCACGGCCTCCGCCAGCAGATAGCCAATGATCGCAAGGTAGGCGACGATGGTGACCAGAAAGGCCCTGCTGATCCAGCGTCGCAGGGTCTTGTTCTCGAGAAGAGGTGCTCGCGTCGCTTCTAGAACCATCGCTCCCCCTTTTCCGAGGACACAACAACGGGGAAGGCGGCTCAGCGGGAAACAACAGCCTTCCCTGGCCAAGGAAACCGACTGGTCAGTTTCATCTATATATACGTTTGCGTTCGATCTGTCAATAGCTGGCTTGGACTACTGGTCTTGAGGAAGTTGAGGCGCGTCCAGCCCCAGGTACAGCTGCCGGTAACGGGCGAGGTTCTCAGAAACGAGCTTCACGTAGAGCCTGGTCTGCGCAAAGCTGACCTCTTCGACGAAGCGGTCCACGTCGCCGTCAGCGGCGCGCGCCCAGCGCTCCGCGTTGCCCGGTCCGCCGTTGTAGGCCGCGAGAGCGTGGTACACGTTCCCGTCGAACGCATCGAGCTGCTGGCCAAGGTAGTACGCGCCGAAGCGTAAGCTCACTCCCGGTCGAAAGAGCTGCTCGACCGCGAAGTCCGCGATACCTAAGTCGCTGGCGATCGCCTCGCCCGTGAGCGGAATGACTTGCGTCAGGCCGAGCGCCCCCGCCGACGAGCCCGCGCGCGGGTCGAAGAAGCTCTCCTGGCGCACCACCGCGAGCATGAGCACGTCCGGTACATCGCCCTCGTCCGCGGCCTCACGCAGGAGAGATGTGTAGGGCGCAGGATACGCGACGCGCCACAGATCTGCGGGCGCGCTCTCCGCCACATCGTCGGGCAGAGTACCGAGGAGCCGGGCGGCCGAGCGGGCTGCGAGGTCGACCGCGTCCAGCGAGTCGTAGAAGCGGGCAAGCTGATAGAGCACGGCTGGATCGCCTCCGGCGTCTTCCAGCAGGGCGCCGAACTCCGCACTGGCCTGCCGATGCGCACCGATCGCGAGCAGCTCCTGGCCCAGCCCCCAGCGCGGATTGAACCAGAGCGCCTCCAGTCCGGTCGACGCGTCTACTCCGGCCGTCTGTTCCAGCCACGCTTCGATGTCGAGCCAAGCCGGCTCGTCCTCCGCATCCAATCCCGCGTCGCTCAGGACGCCGCTGTGCTCACCTAGCAGGACGCCGGCGCGCAGGCCGTAGTAGCCGTCAGTAGCTTCGTCGCGCAGCAAGCGCCAGATGGCCTGCGCGCCATTGCTATCTCCGGCCTCGTCCAGGGCTTTGCCTTGCCAGAGGAGCGCGCGCTGCCGCTCCTCGTCCTGCGCCTGCGCCGCGATGCCTGCGAACACCCGGGCCGCATCGTCCGCCCGGCCGGCGTCGAGCGCGAGCAGCCCCACGCGCACGCGCGCCTCCGAGGCCCAATCAGTATCGCCATACTCAGAGGCGAGCCGCTGGTAGACCGTGGTCGCTTCGGTCGTGCGACTAGCTTCCTCGAGCAGGCGTGCCTGCCACCAGAGCGCATCGTCGGCGAGTTCGACCCGCGCGTCGAGCGTGACGACGCGTCCGTAGCCATCGATTGCGTCGTTCGTCGCGCCGGACCGCTCGTCCAGCACAGCCAGATAGAAGGTCGAGCGCGCGGCGAGCGACACGTCTGGGCCCTGCTGGTTCGCATCGAGCGAGGCATCGAACCGTTCCCGAGCGTCGGCCGCGCGACCGGCCCGGTAGTAGACAAGGCCGGTGTAGTACGGATCGACGAGTTGAACGCCGGCTCCCTTCGTGGGCGGCGGATCATCGACGATGGTCTGTGCGGTTGCTGTCGCCGGGAAGCGCTGGATGATCGCCACCCAGGCGTCCATCCAGACCTGACCGTTACCAAGGCCGCGCTGGATGACTGCGGAGCGCCAGAGGGCCAGCGCCTGATCGGCGGGCGACTCGCTGTCGGTGAGCAGGCGTTCATACCAGGCCCGCGCCTCGTTCGGGAAGAGCTCCTCCAGCGCCTGCGCCATCCTGAGATCGAACGATGCCCGTACCGCCGGCGGCAACGCTTCCTCCAGCGCGCGCTGGCCCGCCTGGTCGGCCTCGGCGCCCCGGCCCAAGCGGGCCAGTGCCTCCGCCTGCCCCAGCCGAGCGTAGGCAGAGGCCCCGCCGCCTGCGTCGACGTAGGCTTCGTAGAGCGGTAGCGCGCCGGGCCAATCGTCCTGTCGGGCAAGCGCCTGCGCCAGCAAGTACTGGGCCGGCAGGACATCGATGCCTGCGGGCGCTTCGAGGAGATATGCGTCGAGCTGGCTCGCGGCGGCGCCAGCCTGGTCGTCGTCCAGGTAGACGCGCGCCAGCGCCAGGCGGGCCGTTAGGCGCTCGTCCGGTTCGGCCTGCGCGATCACCGCGATGTACGCGCCGATCGCGGCCTCGTACTCGCCGTCGCGGGCCAGCTTCGCCGCGAGCTGGGCGTCCGCTGGTGAGGGCGTAGGCGCAGGCGGCGATGCTGTCGGATCGGTCTGAGCGACCGCGGGGCTGCGGCCGAGTAGCAATGAGGCGAGCGTAATCAGAAGCAGCGCCGCGACGAGCGCGCGTCGAAGCGGGTGGCGTGTCGAAGAGGCATTCGTCTCGTTTGACACCCTATCCAGCCAATGGTACACTGCCCGCCGGAACGCGTAAAGGTAGCCCCCTCCCACGTCCGAATGAACCTGCTGCGTTGCACCGTCATCGACCGCCTCGGGGGCGTCAGTTTCATCATCGAGGGCGACGCCCTCCCTGCCCTGGTCAAGGCCTGCGGCTCGACTCCCGACACCCTGGAAGGGCTCTTGGACTCGCTTGCGCCCTACTACGGCAGCCTTCGTGAACGCGTGCTCAACGGCCTGGCCGTCTTCGATGAGCGCAACGTCCCCGGCCACTACGGAGCGATCCGGGCCGCATTTCGCTTCTGCGCCCCCTACGAGCAGCCGGTCTTCCGCATCGTGAACGATGAGACGCGCGAGATGAGTCTGCAACCGGTGAAGGCGGGTGCCGTCATCTTCAACCTGATCGACCGGCGCATCGTCCAGCTCCAGAACAGCTACTGGGAGATTACGCGCACCGGGCGCGGCGACGTCTTCGACGGCGAGCGCTTCACCGGGCAGCGATTCGCCTACCGGCTTCCGAGCGACTGGGCGCTGGTCCCCTAGCGATGGGCGCGTTCACCTACCCGCGCAGCGAACCCGGCAGCGGCGGACACCTCGATCTCGTCGAGCAGCTAAACGGAATGACGCACACACTGCAGCGCGAGCTGGCCGGCCTGCCCAACGCCGCTCTCACGTACCGCCCGAAGGAAAAGGAGTGGTCGATCAAGGAGACTGCCGGCCACCTCTGCGACGCCGGCCACGTGCTGCACAAGCGCCTCTACATGATGATTAACCTGGAGGAGCCCCATCTGCCTGACTACGACCGGCAGGAGATGGTCAGCCGGCGCGACGCCCAGAGCGCGCCCATCGACGAGCTGCTCGTCGAGTTCGCGGCGCAGCGCGCGGAAACGGTCGATATGCTCGCCGACCTGGTGCACTGGAACTGGGCGCGCACGGGGCGACATCCCATGCTGGGGCGGATCAGCATCCGCCAGCAGGTCGACCTCTGGCTGGAGCACGAGGCGGAGCACCTGGAACAGATCCGCCGCTTGAAGGCCACAGCGCAGGCTTCGTAGCCCGCTCGTCTGCGAGATGGCGGAGGCGCCTAGAACTCGTACCCGTTGTTCTTGATCGTGTCTGCGTACCAGCGGCCGCTTTGCTTAATGATGCGGCGCTGCGTCGGGTAGTCGGTGTAGACGATGCCGAAGCGCTGGCTGTAGCCCATCGCCCATTCGAAGTTGTCCATCAGGCTCCAGAGGTAGTACCCGCGCACGTCCGCGCCCTCATCGATCGCGCGGCCCACCTGAGCGATGTAGCGCTGGAGGAAGCTGACGCGCTGCGGGTCGTTCACCGCGCCACTGGCGTCCATCTCGTCGCGATACGAGGCGCCGTTCTCCGTGATGTAGATCGGCAGGCGGTAGTCGTTCCAGATGCGCATCGTCACGTCGTGGATCGCCTCGGGGGCGACCTCCCAGCCGAACGCCGTGCGCTCGGCGTCCTGCGCCGGCGGCACGCCCCGCGCGCCGATGTTCGCGTCGTTCGGCGCGTTCGCGACATGCGCCCGGCTGTAGAGGTTGATGCCAATGAAGTCGAGATCGCACTTGACGATCTCCATGTCGCCCGGCTGCGCGCCAAGCCGCTCCTCGCTCATGCCGCCGACGTAGGCCTCCGGGTAGCGCCCGTTCTGAGCCGGCTCCAGGAACCAGAGGTTGTTGAAGGCGAAGTAACGCTCGGCGGCGGCCGTGTCCTCGTCGCTGTCGCTCGCCGGGTAGGCGCCGCCCATGCTGAACGCGGTGCCGACGCCGTCGACCTTCCCCGTCGCGCGAATAGCGCGCGCGGCGAGCCCTTGCGCGAGGTTCGTGATGTGCGTCGCGCGCAGCGCCATCGCGGCGTCGCGGATCCCGGGCGCGTGCATGCCGGCCATGTAGCCGAGCACCGTGAACACCCACGGCTCGTTGAAGATCAACCAATGCTTCACGCGGTCGCCCAGCTGGTTCACGACCGTCGAGCAGTACTCCGCGAAGTGCTGGGCGATGTCGCGGTTCGCCCAGCCACCGTCGTCCTGGAGCGCCTGCGGCAGGTCCCAGTGGTAGAGCGTCGGGAATGGCGTGATGCCGGCCGCGAGCAGCTCATCGACGAGCCTGCTGTAGAAGTCGAGGCCCTTCTGATTGACCTGACCCTTGCCCTGCGGATAGACGCGCGGCCAGGCGATGCTGAAGCGGTACGACTTCAACCCTAGCTCCTTCATCAGCGCCACGTCCTCGCGCATGCGATGGTAGTGGTCGCAGGCGACGTCGCCCGTGTCGCCGTTCACGACGCGGTCAGGCGTGTGCGAGAAGCGGTCCCAGATCGACTCACCCTTGCCGTCCTCGTCCCACGCACCCTCGATCTGGTAGGAGGCCGTCGCGCAGCCCCAGACGAACTCTTTCGGGAAGGTCACCTTTGTCATCTCACACCTCCAGCCGCGTCTTCGACAAGCGCACGGGAAGCACTCGCCAATGTCTACCTCCAGCCGATTCCTTCCCTTCCGCGTCGCACCTTGTCACACGTTCGAGCATTCCGGGGGCCCTCATCTCTATCCAGCGCGGTCTGCCATTTGGTCCCGTCATCCAAGTTGGCCACGCCTTGCAGTCCAGCTTCCCCGGCTCCCTGGGAGACGTGAGCAGGAAGTACGGGCGGATACCAGGCCAGCGCCTGCCGTTCTGCCCGAAGATGCCCCCTAGTCGAGCGGCCTTATGCTTCATTTGCTTGTTTGTCCATCCGGTAGAGAACTTCGCCTCCAACATCACGAGCTGATAGAGGCCATCGTGCTGGAACGCGATAAGAAGATCAACGTCTTCCTGATTGCCTTCGACCGTGCCGTCGCTGTTGTCGTGGATCTCGCCATGATCCGGGACGCTGGCGAGAAACGCGCTCGCATAGATCCAGTTGAGGTGATAGTCCATGAACGTGAGGGCGGCCCGCGGCACCGAAAGCCCGACCTCGGCCGCTACGGACGCCCGAAAATCGTCGCTCAGGCGGAACCCTTCGTTCCCCAAGCTCCAACCGATTAGGTAGAATCGCTCCTTCCGATTGAAACGCTTCAAGTACTCGATCAAGTCAGCCATGTCTCACGTCTCCCCCGGCGGACCGAGAGCCAGCCCGATCAGTCGGTACGTCAGCTTCGCGGCGAGCTGAGCACAGGCGCGCGGGCCTTCGTCCGGCGCCAGCTCCGTCACGTCGAAGCCGACGATGCGTCTCGTTTCGGCCACTGCTGCCAGCAGCTCCACGAGCTCGTCCCAGAACAGGCCTCCCGGCTCCGGCGTGCCAACGGCCGCCATGACCGACGGGTCGAGGCCGTCCAAGTCAATTGTTATGTAAACATTCGGCGAGAGCTTCTCCGTCACCTCGCGCGGCCCGTTCGCGAGGTAGCGGTACGCCTGCGGCGCGTAGAAGCCGAGGCCGCGGGCGCGGATCAGCGCCGCTTCCTCCGCCTCAGCGCTACGCAGCCCGACCTGGGTCACCGGCGCCACGTCCAGAATGCGGCGCAGCGTGCAGGCGTGGTTGTACTCGCTGTCCAGGTAGCTGTCGCGCAGGTCGGCGTGGGCGTCGATCGCGAGCACCGAGAGTTCGTCGGTGCGCTTGGCGTGCGCGCGCGCGGCGCCGACGGCCACGGTGTGCTCCCCGCCCAGCGTGACGACGAACTTGCCGGCCTCAAGCAGCTCACCGACGACCTCTTCGATACGGATTATCGTCAGCTCGGCATTGCCCGACGCCGGCGCGAGCTCCGGCAGCGTGTGGATGCCCCAGCGGTACGGCTCGTAGCCAAGGCCGACATCGTAGAGCTCCATGTCCTCCGACCCGGCGATGATCGCGCCGGGCCCGTCGCGCGCTCCTGCGCGGGCGGTCGTCGTGGAGTCGTACGGCACGGGCAGCACGACGACGCGCGCCCGCTCGTACGTCGCGTACTCAGCAGGTGGCGAGGCGAAAGAGGTTGGCGGAAAGAAGCGGTCGTCGGCCATCAGCGGCCCCATTCTACCTTGTAGGGTGGTTCTGTTGAACGCCCCTACCGAGGTGCTTCGCCGTTTGCGGCAGGTGCGGCCGCCTTCGATTCAAGGTCGTCGAATGAGAACGATGGCGGCCGGCGGCTGGCGATCGTCTCGCCGTGCGATTCGACGAGCGCGCTCACGATGAGCGGCAGCGCGACCGTGACCTCGACGTTCACAGTGATGAAGTCGGCTTCGGGCGCGATCTTACGCCAGGACTGCGCCTCTTCGAACGTGCAGCCGGAGAGGCCGCCCCACTGCGGCTGGTCCATCGTGATCTGGA
>JBBEBM010000076.1:0-11478 GCA_040882355.1 Dehalococcoidia bacterium
CCCGAAACTTGGTGATCGACTCCTCCGTGCCCGGCAGAGTGCGCGTCCAGTCGTGCAGGAGGGGCGCGCTCGTGCCTGGCTCCCACTGCTCGTGCCAGAAGGGGCGCAGGTCGCAGACGAATAGCCCGCCGGGCGTTAGGTGGCGCTCAACGCATCGCAGGCAGGAAAGCTGATCGTCCGGTGTGAGCAGGTGGTGAAACGTGCCGAACGCCGCGTAGACGAGCTCGAAGGTGCGACCGAGGTCGAAGTCGCGCATGTCGTCGAGCGAGAGGTGGAGGCGCTGCAGTTCTGCCGGGCCTGCCTTGCAGCGCGCCCGCTCAAGCATCGCAGGTGAGCTGTCAATACCCCAGATCTCGTGGCCGGCGCGGGCGAGCGGTAGCGCAACGCGGCCCGCGCCGACGCCTAGCTCGAGCAGCGGGCCGTCGCAGCGGCGGGCGAGGTTCTCGCAAAAGAGGAGGTCGTCCGCGAACTCGCCGTAGTCGAGGTCAAATAGCTCCGCCAGCTCGCGAGCGCCCGCAGAGGCACTTGTGACGGTCAACGGTTCGGTCTCATCGCGCGGGGTGTCCGGTGGCATGTGCTTGGTCACGTGGCGGCGTTGGATTCTAGGCGCGGATCAACAGGAGCGTCAAGGAACCTCCACGTCCGCGAAGCCGTACCTTCAATGAGGGTGCTGATCTGTGGAGAAGCCTTGACAACGGAGCCATTTCGTTATACATGAATGTCATTCAGTGGTCGCGTTGAGGCATGAGGGGGTGGGGAGCGTTCCCCGCCGTCGCGCAGAGGAGGGAACCGTGAGCAAGAACTACTGGCAGAGGCTGCAACAGCAACGGATCACCCGTCGCCGGCTTATGGGAGGCGCGGCCGCGACGGCTGCGGGCGCTGCCGCCTTTGGCCTGGTCGGCTGTGACGACGACGGCGGCGGCGAGCCTTCCGGAACACCCGGGACTGCGGTCGCGGAAGGAACACCGCAACCCGGTGGCATTCAAAAGACTCGACAGGCGGTTGCCTATCCCAACTTCAGTCCGTTTGGCGCCCTGGCTGCATTGACTCAAGGGCTTTTCGTTGGCTTCACCTTCTACGACCACCTGTGGTACGTCCCAACCGACACGGGAGTGAGAGAAAACTTCCTGGCAAGCGAGATCGAGCAGGTGGACGAGCTGCAGGTCAACGTGACTCTGAAGGACGCCGTCTTCCATAACAAGCCGCCCGTGAGCGGTCGAGCAGTCAAATCTACAGACCTGAAAGCGAGCGTGGAGCGCTTCAGGGAGGATCCTCCACTCGGCTTCAGTTGGCTGCACGAGATCCTCGACCGGATCGACGCACCGGAAGAGAAGACGGTGCAGTACTTCCAGAACCGGCCCTGGGCGTGGTTCTTTACCTCTTCCAACGCTGGTTCGCCGATCAGCAGCTCGATCATCCCGGAGGAGTTGCTGGACGGCTCGGATGCCTCTGACGAGATCCTGCAGAACGATCCGATCGGCTCGGGCCGCTGGATGCTCGGCGGGCATAGCAACTTCACCAACGTTGAGCTAAGGAAGTTTCCGAACTGGCGGGAGGAAGGGTTGCCGTACCTCGACGGTGTCGACAACGTGTACATCACAGAAGATGCGCAGGCGATCGCCGCATTCCGCGCCAAGCAGATCGACTCCATCGGCGGCCTCACGAGCGAAGAGCTGGCCGAGCTCGAGAGCGACTTCGGCGAAGAGATCGCAACGTCCAGCGATCTGTCGCGGGCCTACCGAACGCTCATGCTCAAGTTTGAGGCGCCGTTCCTGGATGAGCGGGTTCGTCAAGGCATCAACCTCGGCCTGAATCGCCAGGAGATCGCCGATACGTTGGATCTCGGTTCCGGTGAGTTCTGCGGGCCCGTGCCGCCGGCGCACAAGACGTACGTCCTGCCGGACGATGACCCCGACCTGGTGGAGTACTTCCGCTTCGATCCCGACGAAGGCAGGTCGATGCTGGAGGGGGCCGGCTTCCCAATGGACGAGCCGATCGATCTCCAGTACTCGAACTTCGGCGATGCGCCTCAGCTCGCGCAGATCGTCCATCAGCAGCTAAGGAACTTGGGGCTGAACGTCAATTTGCCACCGGCGGAGGACCTTGTGACGCTCTGGCTGCCGACGACGCTTCAGGGCGGGAATTTCAAGATGACGTGCTTCACACACCTCCCGTACGAGGACCCTTCGTTGCCGCTGGCCTTCTACATGGGTCCTGGCGCCAGGGAAGGGGCGGGCAACTTCATGGGATATCAGGACGATGACGTAGACGCGGCGATCCTGGCGGCGGCGGAGGAGCTGGAAGAGGAAGCGAGGATCGAGAAGACAATGGAGGCGCAACGGGTGATCATCCAGAAGTGGGGCCCGATGCTCAACCTCTACTCCTCGATCGGCTATAGCGCGCGCTGGCAGTACCTGAAAGGCACCGTGGAAGGTCGCGGCTCGTACGGGCTGTTCAACTCACGGGCCTGGTTGGACAAGTAGCAGGAGGCTAGGAGACACGAAGGCAACATAGGTGGAGAGGAGCTGAGCAGCCGTGTGGCGATACACCTTGCGCCGCCTCGCCTTCCTCCCGCTGATCCTTTTCGTCGTCTCGCTGATCACGTTTGTCCTGCTCCGCGTCCTGCCGGGAGACCCGGCTGTGATCATCTGCGGGCAGACCGGCACCCCCGAATGTCTCGACCAGGTCCACGAAGACCTGGGTCTGGACCAGCCGATCTCCACACAGTATTTCGACTGGGTCTCCGGAGTCCTCCAAGGTGACTTCGGGGAGACCTACTTCGGCGAGCGGGACATCCGCGAGGAAGTGGTCCGCCGCTTTCCCGCGAGCGCCGAACTGATCGTGCTCAGCCTGGTAATCAGCGTGTTCCTGGGCGTGACCTTCGGCATCGTCTCGGCCCTCAGGCGCAACAGTCCGGTCGACTACACCGTGCGTGTCTTCGCGGTCTTCGGTCAATCGATCCCCGAGTTTTTCCTGCTGATCCTATTGATCATCATCCCGTCGATCCTTTGGAACTATGCCGCACCTTCCGGCGGGTACGTCTCGTTTCTCGACGATCCGTGGCGTAACATCCGTGTCTACGTGCCGCCGGCCATCGTCCTGGGGATCGGCGGAGCGGCGGGAATCATGCGCCTCCAACGCACCACCATGCTTGAGGTGCTACGTAGCGACTTCGTGCGGACGGCGCGAGCGAAGGGTCTGGCGCCGAACACCGTCGTGATAAGCCATGCCTTTCGAAACACGCTGGCGCCGCTGGTCACCGTGGTCGGCGCGGCGTTCACCGCGATCTTCGGTGGCGCTGTTATCGCGGAGCGCGTCATGAGCATCGACGGCCTTGGTGTGTTCTTCCTGCAGGCGGTGCAGCAACGCGACTTTCCCGTGGTCCAGTTCCTGGTGCTGTACACCGCGACGGTCGTCGTGCTTGTGAATCTGATTGTCGACCTATCGTACGCGTGGATCGATCCACGCGTACAGTACCGCTGAAGCCATGGCCACTAGCGTGCAGCAGGCAGTGACATCGATTGGCGCGGGCACGGCCGAAGAGTGGGTGCTCCCGAAGGAGACGCCGCGGCTGGTGCAGTGGGGCCGCCTGGCCCGGCGCAACCCGATCGGCGTCGTCGCGCTGTTCATCGTCGTGGCGTTCTGTTTTCTCGGAGTGTTCGGGCCCGCTCTTGCTCCGCACGACCCCTCGTATATTACCCCTGCCGAGCGGTATCAGTCGCCGTCCTGGGACCACCCATTCGGCACGAACAAGTTTGGTGAGGACATGTTCAGCCGGGTGCTGACGGGTGCGCGCATTTCGTTCCTGATCGGCCTGATGGGCGTGACCATCGGGTACTTCACCGGCGCCTTCCTGGGCATCGTCTCCGGCTATTACCAGCGCTGGCTCGACTACGTGATCCAGCGCGGTGGCGAGGCATGGGCCGCCTTCCCGGTGCTCATCCTCTACTTCGCCTTCATCACGGCGCTCGGACAGGGGCTGAAGACGATCGCCATCGTCATCGTCATCTCCGCGATCTTTGGTGGCTCGCGCGTTCTCAGGGCAGCGTCGTTGATTACCAAGCACAGCGATTACGTGGACGCGTCGCGTTCGCTGGGCGCGGGGGACTGGTGGATCCTCTGGAAGCACATCATCCCGAACGTGATGCCGATTATCATCGTCGGCGCCAGCAGCGTGTTCGCCGTGTCGGTGCTGGCCGAAGCGGCGCTCAGCTTCTTAGGCATCGGCGTCGACCCAGGCACCCCCTCCTGGGGCATCGATATGAGTGACACGCATACCCCGAATCTGAGGGACGCGTCGCGCCATCCGTACCTCGTGCTCTTCCCCGGTATGGCGATCAGCCTTGTGGTGTTGGGGTTTAACATGCTGGGCGATACGCTGCGCGATATCCTCGATCCGCGCCTGCGCGGTAGCCTGAACTAGAGGACCGGTCGCTACAAGCCGCGCTCGGCGAGCATTGCGCAGAGGTCGGAGACGCGGCAGGCGTAGCCCCACTCGTTGTCGTACCACGCGGCTACCTTGACAAGGTTGCCGGCGACGACGTTCGTCACGGGCGCGTGAACGATCGAAGAGTGTTCGTCGCCCTTCATGTCCATCGAGACGACGTGGTCCTCGACGACGTCCAGGATGCCCTTCATCTTCTCAGACGCGGCGTCGCGCATCGCGGCGTTCACCTTCTCCGGCGTGGTGTCCGCTTCTGTGAGACAGACAACCTCGACGATGGAGACGGTCGGCGTCGGCACGCGATAAGCGAGACCGTCGATCTTTCCCTCGATTTCAGGGATGACCAGCTTTAGCGCCTTCGCTGCGCCGGTGGTGAAAGGCACGATGTTGAGCGCGGCGGCCCGGCCCTCGCGGATGTCGCTGTGGGCGACGTCGAGCACGCGCTGGGTATTCGTGTAGGAGTGCACGGTGGTCATCTGCGCCTTGACGATGCCGAAGTTGTCGAGCAGCACCTTCACGACCGGCGCCAGGCCGTTTGTCGTGCAGGACGCGTTGGAGATGACGTGGTGCCGGCCGGGATCGTACTGGGCGTCGTTTACACCCAGGACGACGGTCATGTCTTCGTTCTTGGCGGGGGCGGAGATGATCACCTTGCGCACACCGTCCCGCCGGTGCGCGCGGGCCTTCTCGGCGTCGGTGAAGAGCCCGGTGGACTCGATGACGATCTCCGCGCCGACCTCTTTCCACGGGATCGCGCCCGGGTCGCGTTCCGCGAAGATCTTGATCGCCTTGCCGTCGACCGCGATCGAGCCGTCTGAGACCTCGACCGTGCCGTTAAAGCGTCCGTAGTTGGAGTCGTACTTGAGGAGATGAGCGTTGGTCTTGGCGTCCATCAGGTCGTTCAGGCCGACGACCTCAAGGGCTTCGCCGTGGCGATCGCGGATCGCCTTGAGCACCTGGCGCCCGATGCGCCCGAAGCCGTTGATGCCGATCTTCGTGGTCATGGCGGGAACCTCCTCTTGCGTTACGGCTGAGGGCCTCATGATAGCGCAGCCCGCACTTCTGCGGCATAGGGGAGGGTGCTACTTTGCTTGGGGACTCCGTCTATCAGCGGGCCCCCAGCGGACGCGACTCACCCAGCGGCCGCGGACATCACGGATTACCTCGGCGGGGTCGCAGTGCTAGTTCGCCACACCCGTGTGTGACGCCCGCGCTACGAATTGTGGACCCGTGAGTTCGGGGAGGCAGCTTCGTCCGGCGTTTGCCGTAGCCGATCGATGAACTCCGACGCCTGCTGCTTGGAGAGCTCGGGCGGTGCGCAGCCGTAGAGTGAGCGGCAGCGCTCGTCGACGCCGGCCTCAGCCAAGCTCAGCCGGCCGCGTCCGATCGCATAGATCGCCTTCACCTGGGGTGCCGTAGCGGCTGCGGCGATACCGTCACGCACCACCTTCAGGCTTCGCCGCGCCACCGGCGCATCGACGACTCGCTCGGCCGGGCCCGCGCCGGACGCCTCCGGCGCGTCGCGACGCTTTCGCGTCGCCGGCTGGCGCTGCTGGGCCGAGAAGTCGAAGTCCTCGCAGAACTGGGTGCCGTAGCCCAGCGCGGCCAGCGCCCGGCCGAGCGCCTTCGTCTCCGCTTTTTCGATGTAGTCGCCAAAGTCGTCCGCGGTCTCGCTACCCCAGCCGGACGCTTCGCCTGCGCCGGGAATCGCCACGCGGGCGCGAAAGAGGGCGAGGCCGCCGCCATGCTTAACCAGCTCGGTCTGGATCACCGCTTCTGGATGCTCGGTACGGAGCCAGAGGAGGCGCCATTTCACCTCCAGGTACTCCCGCCCGTTGAGGTTGCTGAGATACTTGCTTGCTTCGAAACCCTTTGCTGGCATCGGCCCACCCCCTGGAAAGTCTCGGGAACAGAATATGCGTTCTATCTGCCCTTGTCAAGGCCTGTTGCACAGGAATACCCGGGAAAGTAGGGGATAGCCCGATGGTTTATGTCTGGTAGGGTATCTATTATGTTTAGCGATATGGGTCTTGGACAGTAGATAGCTCGAGCCCCGGTGTGGGTACCGAGGCAGTGGAAAACGAGCTTCTGCCAGATTCGCAGAGGAAAGGCGCAGGGGCGCAGCATGTTAGGGATTGGCTCGCCGTACCTAAAAGAGGAATGGCCATGTGGAAAGTCTTTATGTTTCCCCGCTGGACAGGGGTTAGGGTCGAGCGTACAATTGCATTGTCCCCAGGCCCCGGCAACGTCCTTTTCATTCCGAGCGAGGTGAGGCAGCGTCATGGATGATCGCATTGGCCAGTTCCTCCAGTTTCTTTCCGTGGAGAAGGGAGCTTCGGAGAACACAATCGCGGCGTACCGCAACGACTTAGCACAGTTCCACTCCTTCCTCTCCACGATCAATCTGAACGGCAATGCTACGGACTGGCGCCGCGTCGGCAGCGACGCCGTCCTTTCGTTCATGGTGGAGATGCGGACCAAACGCTACGCGGACGCGACGGTCGCGCGCAAGGTGGCTGCGGTCAAGTCGTTCTTCCAGTTTCTCCACGCGGAAGGCGACATCCCGCTCAATCCAACCGAGGACCTGGAGTCGCCCCGCGTCGGCAAGTCGCTGCCCAAACCGCTCACCGTGCAGCAGGTGGACGAGCTGCTCGAGCAGCCGGCAAAGCGGGCCACCCCGGAAGCCCTGCGGGACCGAGGCATGCTGGAGCTGCTCTACGCCACAGGACTGCGCGTGAGCGAGATGGTCTCGCTCAACGTCGACAATGTCTCGCTGGACTCGCACAACCCGTATGTGCGATGTATTGGCAAGGGCTCGAAGGAGCGACTGGTCCCAATTCACGGCCAGGCGCTGCGCGCTGTCGCGGCGTACCTCGAGGACGGCCGCAGACGGCTGCTGAAGGACCAGCAGCAGGGCGCCCTCTTTCTGAATCGCCGGGGCGACCGGCTCACACGCCAGGGGTTCTGGCTGATCCTCAAGCAGTACGCCCGGGACGCCCACCTGGACGAAGTGCTGGTTACCCCGCACACGTTGCGACACAGCTTCGCCACGCATATGCTGAGGGGCGGCGCGCCTCTGCGCAGCGTCCAAGAGCTCCTGGGCCATGCCAACCTGTCCACGACCCAGATCTACACGCAGGTCACGAACGATCACGTCCGCCGCGTTTACGAGCAAGCCCATCCTCGCGCACGCTAGACGTTCCGGCCCGACTCGCACCCGTCCCTACCGCCTCGACCTCGTCGGGGCGGTCGCATTATGTGCGCTGACGGCCGCGTCGTTCGCCGCGTGCGACGACGGTGCGCCGGCCGCAGTCTCGACGCCGACCGGCACGAGCCCTGCAGCTACGCCGACGGTCGCCTCGACTGGTAGCGACGCGCCACCCGATCGCGACCTCGTCGATCTAGCACGGCGCTTCGGCGATGGCGCCGCGATCACGCGGCAGGTCACGTTGCCGGCACCGGTCACGGGCGAGACTCAGGAGTTCGACCTGATCGCTTTGTCCTCCGACCCGGCTCAGCCTTCCGGTCGGCGGACGGCCCGGGCGACGCTACGCGCCATCTCCGAGCATGCCTATGTCTTCGTCGAAGACTCGGCGGACATCGGCGATGGCGAGGTTGATGACGCCGTCCGCGCGTTTGAAGAAGACGTCTGGCCAGATGTCACGGGAGCCTTCGGGCCGCCGCCCGTTCCAGGCATCGATGGAGATCCTCGTATCGCGCTGGTCCACGCCGACCTCGGCCCGGCGCTCGGCGGCTACGTCTCCAGCGAGGACGCCTACCCACGCGCGGCGGTGCCTCATAGCAACCAGCGGGAGATCGTCTACATGAACCTCCGACGCCGGCCTCTCGGTTCGGCGGGCTACGCCTCGACGCTCGCGCACGAGTTCCAGCACCTGATCCACGAGCGCCTCGACCCTGGCGAAGACGCCTGGGTGAACGAG
This sequence comes from Dehalococcoidia bacterium, assembly GCA_040882355.1. GTDB lineage: Bacteria > Chloroflexota > Dehalococcoidia > DSTF01 > RBG-16-68-14 > JBBEBM01. Next base: position 8,386 of record JBBEBM010000076.1, read on the forward strand.
GGCCTGTCCGAGTTCTCGGCATCGCTGGTCGGCGGGCCGGGGGCGATCACGGGTGGCAGCAGCGCGTTCCTTGATAAGCCTGACCTGCAGCTCGATACCTGGGCGAGCGGGGCCGAGAGCGGCGCTCACTACGTCGCCAGTGGCCTCTTCGCGGCCTATCTCGTCGAGCAAGGCGGCGGCGACGTGCGAGCGTTCGCATCAGACTCAGCCGATGGCGCGGACGGAGTGCGCAGCTTCTTGCAGGCCACGGGCGATCGGCGCTCCTTCGGGCAGCTCGTCGCGGACTGGGCGGTCGCCAATCTGATCGACAAACCGGACGGGCCTCATGGGTATAGCGAGCTCCAGGTCGGACCCGCTTCCACCGACGACGTTTCGGCCGCGGGTCAACACGAGGGCGAGGTACACCAGTTCGGTGCGGACTATCTGGAGCTGAACGCCGATGAGTTCGCCAACGGCTCCGTCTTTCACTTTGAAGGCGATACGCAGACGCCGGTGCTCGCCGTCGCCGCCGAGGCGGGCGGCGCTCTCTGGTGGGCGAATCGAGGCGACAGTATCGATACGACGCTGACGCGCGAAATCGACCTGACCGATGTTGGTGAGGCGACACTCACGTTCCGCACGTGGTACGACATCGAGCGCTGGTTCGATTTCGCGCACGTCGCCGCCTCTCGAGATGACGGGCGGACCTGGCAGGCGCTCGCAGGCGAGCACACAACGACCGATGACCCGCTGGGCGTGAGCTACGGCCCGGGCTACTCGGGCAGCAGCAGCGGCTGGGTGGACGAGCGCATCGATCTCTCTACGTACGCGGGCGCGCCGGTCCTCCTGCGCTTCGAGTACGTCACGGACGACAGCTTTAGCGGCCCGGGCTGGGCGATCGACGATATCGCTGTGCCGGAGGCGGGCTTCTTCGACGACGGCGCATCCGACGCCGGCGGCTGGCAGCGGGCAGGGTTCCTGCGCGTGACGGCCCCGCTCCAGCAGCGCTACGAGCTGCGCCTTGTTACCCTGGGCGATGCGCCCGAGGTGACAGTGATTCCCCTCGACGCGCAAAATCGGGCGGACGTGCCGTTGGGCGGCCTCGGGAGCGCCTACCAACGCGCCGTCGTCGTGGTTGTTGGGGCGACCGAGGGCACGACCGTGCCGGGCGGCTATCGATACGAAGTGGTGCCGGCCTAACGAAGGAGGCGAACAGATGGCCAAGAAGGTCTACCCCAGCTCGCTACCGTACCCGTTCTCCGCCGCCGTTCGGACGGGCAACCTGCTCTTCGTCTCGGGGCAAGTGGGCATCCGGGACGGCAAGACGGGCGAAGGCATCGAGGAGCAGACACGTTTCACCATGGAGAATATTCGCGACGTCCTGGCTCAGGCCGGCGCCTCGTTGGCCGATGTGGTGAAGGTGACCGTCTTCCTCACGGACATGTCCGTCTGGCCTGCGATGAACGAGGTCTACCGCGAGTACTTTGCGAACGAGCCGCCGGCCCGCTCGGCGCTCGGGGCGACGGCTCTCGCCCTGCCCGGGCTGTTGGTCGAAATCGAGTGCGTGGCCGAGGCCGGCGACTAATCTGGGCAGCCGCTTGACACATGTCGGAGTATCCCGTTAGACTATTCTGTCGGCGCCTGAAAAGCGCATTCGTTCGCTAGGCCGAAGGCCCAGAACGTGATGACCGCCGGCTCTTGTGGGAGCGCACCCACGCCGGGGCAGGCTCAGGAAGACGGCTTTGGCCTAGCGTTGCGTCGTGCGCGCGGCGGGCCGAGCAAAAGGGAGCGAAGTTGCCAACCATCAACCAGCTCGTCCGGAAGGGCCGGAAGCGAATCATCAAGAAGACCAAGGCGCCAGCCTTGCGCTTTACTTACAATGCCCTGAAGAACAAGCTGGTGCGGGGCAAGGGCTCGCCTCAGAAGCGGGGCGTCTGCACGCAGGTGCGGACCATGACGCCCAAGAAGCCGAACTCCGCTCTTCGGAAGATCGCTCGCGTGCGCCTCACGAACAGCATTGAGGTGACCGCTTACATTCCGGGCGAAGGACACAGCCTGCAGGAGCACTCGGTGGTCCTTATTCGGGGCGGCCGCGTGAAGGACCTGCCGGGCGTCCGCTACCACATCATCCGAGGCGCGCTGGACAGCCAGGGCGTGAACGGGCGGCAGCGCGGGCGCAGCAAGTACGGTACCAGGAAGGGGGGCACGCCGGGAGGCGGCGGCTAGGGAAGGCCGCCGCGCCAAGCAAGCCCATCCAGGCGCCCCGGCTAGCCGGGGCGGCCTTACACGTTTGGGAACGAACACGTCATGCCAAGACGAAAGCGCGCAGTAAAACGAGAAGTGAAGCCGGAGGCCAAGTACGGTAACCGGACGCTTGCCATGCTCATTAACAAGATGCTCCAGAAGGGCAAGAAGAGCACTGCGGAGCGCATCGTCTACCGCGCGCTCGACCAGATCGCCGAGTCGGAGCGCAAGGACCCCGTCGAAGTGTTCGAGCTGGCGGTGCGCAACGCGACGCCTGTCGTCGAAGTAAAGCCGAGACGGGTGGGCGGCGCGACGTATCAGGTGCCGGTCGATATCCGCGCGGAGCGCCGCATGGCGCTAGCGCTGCGCTGGCTCGTCACGGCCGCCCGGGCGCGCAAGGGCCGCTCGATGGCCGACCGGCTCGCCGCCGAGCTGTCGGACGCCGCGAACAATCAGGGCGCAACGGTAAAGCGCAAGGAGGACACCCACCGGATGGCGGAGGCGAACCGCGCCTTCGTTCATTATCGCTGGTAGCAACGTGCGGAGCCGCCCACAGACACCGGGCGGCTTCCCACTTGAATGAGAAGATCATGGGTCGAGACCATCCCATCGAGCGAGTACGCAACATCGGCATCATCGCCCACATCGATGCCGGGAAGACTACCGTGACTGAACGGGTGCTCTTCTATACCGGCCGCACCTACAAGATCGGTGAGGTGCACGAGGGGACGGCGGTGATGGACTGGATGGCGCAGGAACGCGAGCGCGGCATCACGATCACCGCCGCTGCCACGACCTGCGCCTGGCGCGACCATCGCATCAACATCATCGACACGCCCGGCCACGTCGACTTCACGGTCGAGGTCGAGC
>JBBEBM010000077.1:0-30027 GCA_040882355.1 Dehalococcoidia bacterium
CAGAGGACGCGCTGCTGCGCGTTGCTCTGGGTGTCGACGTACGAGAACTGCTGCGCCAAGCGATCGTCGTCGAGCGTTTCAACGAAGCGCCGCAGGCCGTCATGCGAGCCGCGAAACGACTCGCGCAGCGCTGCGATGGCGCGGCCTGATTCCGGCTTTGGCGGTTCGACGAGACGCTCCTCGGTCCAGCGGCTGAGCCAGATAGACTGGGCGTGCGCGATATGCGAGAGGTTGCCCTGAACGCTGCCGAAGCTTGCGCCGAGCTCGCGCGCCAGCTCCTCCTCGTTCAGGCCCGCCGCAGCGTCGATGACGTGGCCGGTCGCCCACTCGTTGTAATCGTAGAGGGCGCGGATCTGGTCGAGGGCGGTCATGGGGCCTGTCCTATCCTTTCCTTGCGGTGGTTGGGCAGACCTGAAGGTCTGCAGCTACGGCGCCTTCGGACACGCCGGGCTGAAGGCCCGGCCTACGGAACCGGCCTGTCACGCTGAAGTGAGCCCATCGAGGCGAGGTGCGTATGGCGGGCGGGGGTGAGGGCCCGGCCTACGGTATGCGACGGTGCCGTCGCACTAACCCGGCGTCTCGGACTTGCGCTTCAGGAGCCAGTATTCGATCGCGTCGTTCAGGGCGAGCCACGACGCCTCGATGATGTCGGTTGAGGCGCCGACGGTGCGCCAGAGCTGGTCGCCGTCCGTGGACTCGACGAGCACGCGGACGCCGGCGCGGGTGCCCGCCGCGCTATCGATGATGCGCACCTTGTAGTCGACGAGCTTGATCGCCTCAAGGCTCGGGTAGAACGTGACGAGCGCTTTCCGGACGGCGGAGTCGAGGGCGGCGACGGGACCGTTGCCTTCGGCGGCGGTCTGGATCATCTCGCCGCCGACGCGCACCTTTACCATCGCTTCCGCTTGCATCTCCAGACGGTGGTCTTCGGCGCGGGTCGCGCGGCGCTCGACGATCCAGAAGTCTTCCAGCTCGAACGGCTGCTCGTAGTCGGGGAGCGAGCGGCGCACGAGCAGCTCGAACGACGCCTCGGCGCCTTCGTACTGGTAGCCGCGGCTCTCTTGCTCCTTCACGACGTCGAGGACACGGCGGGCGTCGTCGCGGTCGAGGCTGAGGTCGATGCCGGCGTCGCGCATCTTCTCGAGCAGGCCGCGGCTGCCGCCGAGCTCGGAGATGAGGAGGCGGCGCTGGTTGCCGATGGCCTCGGGCGGTACGTGCTGGTAGGTCATCTCGCTCTTGACGGTGGCGTCGGCGTGCAGGCCACCCTTGTGGGCGAAGGCGCTGGCGCCGACGTAGGGCTGGAAAGGGTTGGGGACGAAGTTGACGACTTCATTGACATAATGCGCGACGTCGGTGAGCCGGGCGAGCTGCTCGTCAGTGACCACGTCGTAGCCCAGCTTCAGCTTGAGGTTGGCGATGACCGTGCCGAGATCCGCGTTGCCGCAGCGCTCGCCGTAGCCGTTGATGCAGCCCTGGACCTGGGTGCAGCCTTCGTCGATCGCCGCGAGGCTGTTCGCGACGGCCAGGCCGGCATCGTTGTGGGTGTGGATGCCGAGCGGCACGCTCACGGCCTCGCGGGCGGCGCGAACCGCTTGCACGAGCTGCGGCGTGACGGTGCCGCCGTTGGTGTCGCAGAGGACGACGCCGTCGACTCCACCGGAGGCGGCGGCCTTCAAGCACTGCAGCGCGTAGTCCGGGTCCGAGGCGTAACCGTCGAAGAAGTGCTCAGCGTCGAAGAAGACGGTGCGCGCTTGCTCCTTCAGGAAGCGCACCGAGTCGGCGACCATCGCGAGGTTTTCCTCGGTCGTCGTCTCGAGCACGTCGCGGACGTGGACGTCGTTCGCCTTACCGACGATTGTGACGACAGGCGTGCGCGCGTCGAGGAGCGCCCGCAGGTTGGGGTCGTCCTGGGCGTTGCCGCCGGGGCGTCGTGTGCTGCCGAAGGCGGCGAGGCGGGCGTGCTGGAGTTGGAGTCCGCCGGGGGCGGACGCCCGCACGAAGAACTCGGCGTCCTTTGGGTTGGAGCCGGGCCAGCCACCTTCGATGTAGTGGACGCCCAGCTCGTCGAGCTTGCGGGCGATCTTGAGCTTGTCTTCGACAGAGAGCGAGATGCCCTCCATCTGGGCGCCGTCGCGCAGGGTTGTGTCGTAGAGCTGGACTTGCATGGAGGTTACCTCCCGAGCGTGGCCGGCCGCGGATAGCGGCCGAAGGCTAGGCGATGGGCGCGGAGGCGGCGCCGATCACCCGCCCCCGACGGATACGCCGGGGGCTTGAAGCAACCTCCACTCGGTTCGCCGCGAAGGGCGAGACGTGTGCCATGGTGATACTCATCTTAGCATATTCGGACGGGGCTCCGCGAGTACGCACTGGGGTCGGGGGGGGGGGGGGGGGGGGTGGGCTCGACCCACCAACCGCCCATTCCGAAGTTTGCCGGTCGTGGCCCAGGGCGACTCGTGATTGGGAGTTGCCGCCACGCTGAGGCGCTGAGCAGCAGGCCTGCCCGTCAGGCGGACGGGAAAAACGGGCGTGCCGTTTTCAAAGGGCGAACCTGGCTTCAATCGGATGAGGACGGTCTCCTCTAGGGGCCAGATTCTTCGCTTCGCTCAGAATGACAAGAAGGGATCGCGTGCGGGGCTCTTAGCGGAGGGGTCGGTGCTATGATGCCGCAAGACGCACAGGAGGTAGGTCATGGCCGCGAACGATCTCCCCCACCTAGACAGCCTGAGGTTCGAGACCGCCGCCGAGCACGCTACGAAGAACGTGCCCGTAGCCAGCCCGGCGGACCTGGCGGGCGACCTGCGGCGATCGCTCGAAGGGAAGAGCTACGCCACTGCGGCGAGCGTAGCGGTGTGCGAGGACGGCCGCCTCGCCGGCATGCTCCGCCTGGAAGACCTGCTCGCGGCGCCGCCGGATGCAATCGTCGGCGAGCTGATGGACCGAGAGCCGCCGGTCGTAGGGCCCGGGGTCGACCAGGAGGTGGCGGCGTGGCGGGCGGTGCAGCACGGTGAGAGCGCCCTCGCTGTAGTCGACGCTGAGGGGCGGTTCGCGGGGGTGATCCCACCCCAACGGTTGCTCTCGGTGCTTCTGGCCGAGCATGAAGAGGACCTGGCGCGGCTGGGCGGTTTCCTGCGCGGTACCTCGTCGGCCCGAAGCGCGAGCGAAGAGCCGGTGACGCGTCGTCTGTGGCACCGGCTGCCCTGGCTGATGGTAGGTCTGCTCGGAGCAATCCTGGCGGCGAACATCGTTGGCTCGTTCGAGACGCAGTTGGAGGAGACCGTCATCCTGGCGTTCTTCATTCCCAGCATCGTCTACATGGCGGACGCCGTCGGCACGCAGACCGAGGCGCTGGTGATCCGCGGACTCTCAGTCGGAGTTGGCATCGGACAGATCGTCTGGCGCGAGATCCTGACGGGCCTGTTCGTGGGCCTCGCGCTCGCCGGGGCGTTCTTCCCCGTGGTGCTGCTGGGTTGGGAGGACTTCGATGTGGCGCTGGCCGTCTCCCTGGCGCTCTTCGCCGCATGTTCGGTGGCGACGCTGGTCGCGATGGCGCTGCCCTGGGCCTTCCAGCGTTTTGGCGCTGATCCCGCCTTCGGCAGCGGCCCGCTGGCCACGGTCGTCCAGGACCTGCTTTCGATCGTGATCTACTTCGCTGTGGCCGTGGCGATTGTGGGGTAGGGCGGCGCTTGGTGTCTTCGCGTCCGCCTGCGGGCAGGGCTGAAGCCCTGCAGCTACGGTTAGGGTGATCGCGGGGCGATGAGGGCGGGTCTGAGACCCGCCCCTACAGGTCGCGCTCGTTGGAGCCCGCACGGGGCTCCGGCAGGTCGCACACTCAGCAGCCCGGCTGGCCGTGGTTGCCGCAACAGCTCTGTCGAGTGCGCAGCTTCGTCCAGTTGTTGCGCAGGGTGAGGCCGAGCTTGGTGACGAACGGTAGGGCTGACTCACGCCAGTTCGTCAATGAGTTGCGGAAGCTGGGACGGCTGCGGTCTTGTGGCATTACTGTCCTTCCTACGCCGACGGCTTGCGCGTCGGATGTCCCGCTGGAGGCCGAATGGCGTAGATGCGCGTCGGCGTGACCTGGATGGTGACGACGCCGTTCGGTTCGTACGCCTGCTCAGTGGCTGTCGCTAACGTGCGCCCGGTGGGGTCACTGTCGACCTCGCTTGCGATGCCGTAGACGATGGTGGCGCGATAGGGTCCATCCCAGGAGGCTATGGCGCAGCGAGGGTTCGAGCGATGGTCGCGCAGTCGCTGCGAGTCCGGGAAGGTCGGCACGTAGAACCTGCCGTCGATGAGCCGAAGATCGAGGGGCGCGACGTGCACGTCGCCGGACGCGGAGACGGTGGAGATCGACGCCATGCGCTCTGCACGCCAGAAGGTGACGAACTCCTCAGCGGACATGGACCAGCCGCCGCCGATGAAGTTGCGCTTGATGGCGGAGCCCGCGGTCGCGGCGCTGCGGTCGATGATCGCCTGGAGCCAGCGCAGCGTCTCCGGCGTCTCGTTCACGAGCCATCCTTTGGAAACTAGAGATAGAGGTGCTCCGACGGACGCAACTCGCCGCGAACAGGATCGACCGCAAGCCCCAGGATTTCGAGCGTCGTCACGCCGAGTACGGGTATGTCGCCATCGCTACCTTCCACCACGGGAACGGTACCCTCTGAGCCATTGATCTGGATGTAGGCGAGGCCCTGCTGCCGGTCGAGTACGCGGCCGTCCGCGGTTCGGAGGCTGCGCGTAAACTCCGCCTCGACCCCAATCCGCTGCCAGACTTCGGGCGGAAGGACGGTGAAGGTGGCGCCTGTGTCCACCATCAACAAGGTCTCCACCGTCCGGCTTCGATCGCCGGGCGAGGCTACTCTGACGATGACGTCGAGTCTGCCCATAATGTTAGCCCGCCTGGGCGGCCAGCTTTTGTTTCGTGTACTCGATCAGGCCGCCGGCGTTGACGATCTCCATCATGAACGGCTCGTAGGGCTTGGCGACGAAGACCTCTTCCGTCGTGAGGTCGACGATCTTGCCGCTGGTGAGGTCGATCTCCACCTCGTCGCCCGCCTCGATGGCGTCGACGGCCTCCGGGCACTCGAGCACGGGCAGGCCGAGGTTGATGGCGTTGCGAAAGAAGATGCGGGCGAAGCTCTTGGCGATCACGGCGCTGACGCCGCAGCCGCGCAGGCTGATCGGCGCGTGCTCGCGAGACGAGCCGCAGCCGAAGTTGATGTCGGCGACGAGGATGTCGCCGGACGCTACCTTCTGAACGAAGTCGGGTTGGTCGCTGTTCTCCATGCAGTGCGCGCCGAGCTCCTGCGGGTCGGTGGTGACCAGGTACTTCGCCGGGATGATCTGATCGGTGTCGATGTGGGCGCCGAACTTGTGGGCGTGTCCTCGCAGCGAACCAGAAGACATGCCTAGCATCAGCAGGTCGGTGGGCTTCAGCTTGCCCGCCGATGGGTCGACCTCGAGTCCCATCGACTCGAGCGCGGTGACGCCGAGGACAGGGCTGTCCGTGTCCTCGCCGAAGATGACGGGGATCGGGCCGGGCGGCTGGCAGCCCTCCACCTCCACCAGGACAGAGCCAACTTCCCGCTCTATCGGCCGGCCTTCGATGGTGCGAAAGGTCCTCTTTCCACTGGGCTGTACCCCGAGACGGATGAGGACCGCACGAGGGATCAGCGTGAAGATGGCGCCCGTGTCGACGAGTGCTTCGACCTCGACCGGCTCGCGGCCGTTGGTCGCGAAGAAGAGCTTTACGGGTACATGCACGAAGCCCATCTAGACAGCTACCTTTCCAACGATCTCCTCAGGATGCACGATGCGACCAGCGATGGCGGCGGCAGCGGCGACGGCCGGGTTGACCAGGAACGCCTCACCCTTGGGGTGGCCCATCCGGCCCGGGAAGTTGCGGTTCGACGTGGAGACGCAACGTTCGCCCTCGCCGAGGACGCCGTAGTGGCCACCCAGACAGGGCCCGCACGTCGCGCCGCTCACCTGGCATCCGGACTCCGTGAACGTCTCGATCAGGCCCTCGCGGACCGCTTCGAGGAAGATGTCCTGCGTGGCGGGAATAACGATGCAGCGCACCCACTTCGCGACCTTCTTGCCGCGCATGATGTCGGCCGCCTCACGCAGGTCCTCCATGCGGGCGTTGGTGCAGGAGCCGATGAAGACCTGGTCTATCTGAATGTCCTGCTGCGCCACCTCAGCGATTGTCTTGGTGTTGCCCGGGCTGAAGGGCATCGCCACCGTCGGCTCGATCGTGGAGGCGTCGAACTCGTAGGTGGCGGCGTAGCGGGCGTCCGGGTCGGGGTCGTAGACCGTCCACGGTCGCTTGGCGCGCGGCCTCACGTACTCGAGCGTCACCTCATCGACGGGCACCATGCCGGTCTTGGCGCCGGCCTCGGCCGCCATGTTGGTCATCGTGAAGCGGGCGTCCATCGACATCTGCTTGAGCGCCTCGCCCTCGAACTGCATCGCCATGTAGGTGGCGCCGTCGGTGCCGATGTGGCCGATGGTGTGCAAGATGAGGTCCTTGCTGCGCGTCCACTTGCCCATCTTGCCGTGGTAGATGAAGCGCAGCGTCTCCGGCACCTTCATCCAGGTCTCGCCGGTGGCCATGGCGGCCGCGATGTCCGTGCTGCCCATGCCCGTCGCGAAGGCGCCGAGCGCGCCGACGGTCGGCGTGTGCGAGTCCGCCCCGCAGTAGACGTCGCCCGGCACGACGTGACCCTTCCAGGGGAGCAAGATGTGCTCGATGCCGGCCTCGCCGACCTCGTAGTAGACGATGCCACTCTCCTTCGCGAAGTCGCGCATCACCTTGCACTGGGCGGCCGTGGCGATGTCGCGCGCCGGCGCGAAGTGCGACGGCACGAAGACGACGCGCTGCTTATCGAAGACCTCTTTCACGCCGAGCTTGCGGAACTGCTCAATGGCGATGGGCGCGGTGATGTCGTTGGCCATCACCAGGTCGACCTTGACGTTGATCAGGTCGCCCGGCGAGACCTCCTTCTTACCGCTGTGCGCGGCGAGGATCTTTTCGGCGAGTGTCATGCCCATGGCAGGGGCCTTTCTACGGCATCGACAGTGGATACTGTCGTGTCGATCTCATGATAGCGCACCCAGTCAGACCCTCTCCGGGCTGCGCCGTGCTACTGGCGAGCCCTCCACCTCGCGGCCGACGAGCTCCTTGCGGAAGTTGGGGTCGCGCAGGCGGTCGAAGGCGCGGCGCTGGATGATTAGCGCCATCATCTCGGTGCTGCCGGCGGTGAAGCGCGAGGCGCGCACGTCGCGAAGGATGCGCTCGATCGGGTACGTCTGCGTGTAGGCGATGCCACCCATGACCTGCATAGCGTCGTCCGCCGTCTGCCAGGCCGCTTCGACGCCGAACCACTTGTTCATCGCCACCTCCATCTTCGCCTCCTCCCAGAGGCCCGCGTCGAGCATGCGCCCGGCCCGCGTGTTGAGGAGGTAGGCGGCGTCGAGGCGCGTCGAGGCCTCGGCGATCTTGAAGGCGGCCCACTGGTGGTCGCGCAGCTTCTTGCCGAACGTCTCACGCTCCTCGGCGTAGGTGGCGGCGATCTGCAGCGCCCGCAGCGCCTGGCCGAGCTGCGCCCGCGTCGCCACGACCCGCTCGATGAGCAGCTCCTCGGAGAGGTACTGCCAGCCGTTGCCCTCGTCGCCGAGCAGGTTCTCGACGGGTACCTCAACGTTCTCGAAGCGCACCCAGGCAGAGCCCAGGCCGCGGAAGCCGAGCCAGTTCGTGTGCTCTTCCAGCACCTGGTAGCCCTGGCTGGCGGTGTCGATGAGGAGCACGCTGAGGATCTGGCGCGGGTCATTGCCTTCGCTGGTGCGGACGGCGCAGGAGATGAAGTCGGCGGTCTGGGCGCCGTCCAGGAAGCGCTTCTCGCCGTTGACGACGTAGCGGTCGCCGACGCGACGCGCGGTCGTCTGGATGCCGGCGAGGTCAGAGCCGGCCGTAGGCTCGGTGAGGGCCTGGGCGGTAATCTTCTCGCCACGTAGCATCGGACGCACGTAGTGCTCCTTGATGTGGGGCGAGCCGTACTTGGAGAGGATCCAGCCCACGTGCGAGGTGAACGTTCGCGCGCAGGCGAGCGCGGCGCAGCCGTGGTAGCCGACGCGTTCGTTCAGCAGCGCGTCCTCCAGGAACGTGCGACCGCCGCCGCCTTCGTCGGCTGGCACGCAGGCGCCCAGGTAGTGGCGCTCGCCCATCATGCGGATGAACTCGGTGGGATAGAGCACCTCCCAGCGGTCCATGCGGCCGACCAGGTCTGGATCGAGATGGTCCGCGAGGAAGCGGTCGCACTCCTCCCAGTAGGCTCGCTCCTGCGGCGTCAGGGTGTCGTGGCCGATCATGTCATGTCTCCTTCACCAGGTCGTCGAGCAAGACGTACGGGATCTCCTTTACGCGGCGGGCGCAGCGCTCGTCATTGCCGACGATGGCGTCACACCCAGTGTGCAGCGCGGTCGCGACGATGGCCGCGTCGGCGAGCGAGAGCGAGAGTCTTGCGCGTATCTCGGCGGCCAGCCGCGCGATCTGTCTGTCCAGGCCAACGACCTGCACGCCCGGCCCGTCCAGCACGACTCGAACCTGTCTCATCTCCCAGACATCGTCCTCGCGTATCGGGCGCACGAGCAGTTCCAGTTCTGTCACCACCGAGAAGATCGACTGCTTGAAACCATCCCTCACCGCCCCGAACAGCCACTCGATCACGTCGAAGTAGGGTTCGGTGCGGTGAAGGTGGTAGATCAGCGCGTTGGTATCGAGGCAGATGCGACTGGCGGACGCTAACTGGTCTCTGATCCGCTATCCTCCTCCTCGTCAAGATACGTGCCCCACGACCCGCGCACTTCACGCAGGTAGGCGTCGATCTCCTCCTTGGTCTTGCCGTAGTAGCCGGGCATCGAGCCCGCCGTGTACGAGACCCAGTCTTTGGGCCTTGGGTGCAGGATCAGGCGCAGGCTGTCCATCTCCACGGCTAGCTGGTCACCCGGTTTCAGGCCCATCTCACGCACGAGGCGGGCTGGCAGCGTGATCTGGTACTTACTGCTGATCGTTGTTTTTGGCATCGGCTCAACCTCCGCAGAGATGTAGGACAGGGCAGCTTCACCCACTCGGCGGCTGGGTTTGTTCCTGGCCGTTGAGTACGGTGCTTCTTCAGGGCGTTCCTGGTCTTTCACAGGCACGACATTACCAGATGAAAGGGCGCCTTGTCAAGAGCCGACCTGCTTGGTAGATGGCCATTCTGCCTTACATCTCGTCACGGACTCGTCCGAACCTCCGAGTCCGCCCTGCGCTGGACGAAAAGCAGCCGGTTGAGCGCGTTCATATAGGCCTTCGCTGAAGCGACGATGATGTCCGTGTCCGCGCCGCGGCCGACGTAGGAGCGGCCGTTGCTCTCAACGCGGATCGTGACCTCGCCCTGGGCGTCGATGCCCTGGGTGACGCTCTTGACGGCGAACTCGGTCAGCACGTTGGGCGCCTGCACGATGCGGTTGATCGCCCGGTAGACGGCGTCGACCGGGCCTGTGCCCAGCGCGGCGTCGGCGAGCACCGCGCCGTCGGGAGCGATCAGGCGCACCGTCGCGGTCGGCGTGGCGTGGTCGCCGCAGGCCACCTGGACGAAGTCGAGGTGGTAGACCTCCTCGCTCGTGCGCAGCTTGTCGGCGACGAGCGCCTCCAGATCGCGGTCGTCCACCTCCAGCTTCTTGTCGGCGAGCTCCTTGAACGCCATGAAGGCGCGATTCAGCTCCTCGTCGGTAAGCTCGTAGCCGAGCGCCTCCAGACGGGCCTTGAAGCCGTGCCTGCCCGAGGTCTTGCCGAGCACGATCTCGGCGCCGCCCGTGGGCCAGCCCAGGTCGTGCGCATCCATGATCTCGTAGGTCTCGCGCATCTTCAGGATGCCGTCCTGGTGGATGCCCGACTGGTGGCGGAAGGCGTTGGCGCCCACAATCGCCTTGTTGGGCTGAACGCTCATGCCGGTCAGGTCGGCGACGAGGCGGCTGGCGCGGTAGATGTCGCGCGTGTTGATGTTGGTCTCCAGGCCGAAGAAGTCGCTGCGCGTCTTGATCGCCAGCGCCACCTCTTCCAACGCGGCGTTGCCCGCCCGCTCGCCGATGCCGTTGACGCAGACCTCGACCTGGCGGGCGCCGGCGCGCACGGCCGCCAGCGAGTTCGCCGAGGCGAGGCCGAGGTCGTTGTGGCAATGGACGGAGACGACGGCCTTATGAATGTTTGAGACGTTCTCGAAGACCGCTCGAATGAACTCCTCAAACTCCTCCGGCACGGTGTAGCCGACGGTATCCGGGATGTTCACCGTCGTTGCGCCGGCGTCGATGCACTGCTGGAGCATGGTGAAGACGTAGTCGCGCTCGGAGCGCGTCGCGTCCATCGGGCTGAACTCCACGTCCTCGCAGTACTGCTTGGCGCGGGCCACCTGGGTGCGCGCCATCTCCAGCACCTGGTCGCGGTTCTTGCGAAGCTGGTGCATCATGTGGATGTCGGAGCTGGAGAGGAAGACGTGGATGCGCGGCCTGGCGGCGTCTTTCAAGGCGTCGCGCGCGGCGTCCACGGCTTCGGGGTGGGCGTGAGCCAGCGCGGCGATTACCGGCCGGCGCACGTGGTGGGCGACCGTCGCTACCGCCTCCAGGTCGCCCGGGGAAGTCAGCGGGAAGCCCGCCTCGATGATGTCGACGCCGAGCTTGTCGAGCTGCCTGGCGATCTCGACCTTGTCTTCCGCGGTCAGCGCTACCCCGGGCGACTGCTCGCCGTCACGCAGGGTGGTGTCGAATATGAGGACTTTCTCTGCCATGATCTGTTGCTCAACCTCCAATCGAAATGTGTGGTCGTGCCGCTCAGGCCCCCTCTTTCCCGCTAGCGCCGGGCAGGGGGCCGGCGCAGGTTGAGCGCCAGCTTGTGTCGATACAACTCCATCGCTACTTCTCCAGCACGGTCTCCCAATCGTCAGCGTGGCCTTCTTCGGTCCCGAGCGTCTCCTCGAACATTCGCCGGGTGACCGGGTCGCCTTCCTGCTCGGCGAGCTTGACGTAGCCCTTGTACATTTCGACTGCACGATACTCACCGTCCAGGTCGTCCTGGATCATCTTGCGCAGGTTGCCGCCGACGGCGATCGGATGCAGCTCGACGGTGAGGTCGCCACCGAGGAGATCGATCCGCTCGGCGAAGGAGTAGGCGTGGCGCATCTCGTCCATCGAGTGCGCTTCGAACAGGTCGATGATCGGCGGCGCGGCGATGCTCTGCGCCATCACGTGGTGCCACTGGTACTGGATGATCGATGCGAGCTCGTCGGAGACGGCCAGGTTGAGCGCGTCGATCAGCTTCGAGCGTTTCTTCTTCGCGGCCTTCGGCGGCTTGGCGTCGCTCGTGTCAGCGAGGAGCTTGCTTAGGGCGTGGGAGTGCTCCTCGGTATCGGCCAGGATCTCCTCGAGCATGACGCGCGTGACAGGATCGTCCTGGTCCCGCGCGATCTGGACGAGCTGGCGATAGGCGGCGACGGCCTTCTCTTCCGCCTTGACGTTGTCGCGCAGCATGCGTGTAACGTCGCCGTGTGAGCCGGGGCTGATCGCGTCGAGCGCCGTTGTGGGAGTGCCACCGAGCAGGTCGATCCGCTCGGCGATTAGCTCGGCGTGCTTCATCTCCACCATCGCAGTCTCCTTGAAGACGCCGGCGATGGCAGCGCTGTGGATGCCGCGCGCCTGGATGTGGTGCCAGAGGTACTGAATGGTGGAGGCCAGCTCTTCCGAGAGCGCCTCGTTCATCGCGTCTAGCAGCTTCTTGCTACCCTTGGGCATCATTCCCTCCCAATTGGCGCCAGGCTGAAGCCTGGCCTTCGGGTGGCTGTTGCACCCGCACTACTTCGCTCCCTCCTGCAGCCAGCTCATCATTCCGCGCAGCTCCGCGCCTACTTCCTCGATAGGGTGTTGGGCGTTCATGCGACGGAGCGCGAGAAAGCTGGGCCGCCCGGCCTGGTTCTCCAGCACCCATTCCTTGGCGAAGGTGCCGTCCTGGATCTCGCGCAGGACCTGGCGCATGCTCTGGCGGACGTGGTCGTCGATGATACGCGGCCCGCGCGTGTAGTCGCCGTATTCGGCCGTGTCGCTGATCGTGTAGCGCATCGACGCCATGCCGCCAGCGTGGATGAAGTCGACGAGCAGCTTCAGCTCGTGCAGGCACTCGAAGTAAGCGACCTCCGGTTGGTAGCCGGCCTCGACCAGCGTCTCGAACGCGGTCGTGATCAGCGCTGAGACTCCTCCACAGAGCACGGTCTGCTCGCCGAAGAGATCGGTCTCGGTCTCTTCCTTGAACGTCGTCGTGAGCACGCCGGCGCGCGCGCAGCCGATGCCCATCGCGTAGGCGAGGGCAAGCTGTTTGGCGTTCTCGGTGGCGTTTTGGTGGACGGCCATGAGGGCGGGCAAACCCATGCCGTCGGTGTAGAGACGGCGCAGCATGTGGCCGGGACCCTTCGGCGCGACCATGGTCACGTCGACGTCAGGCGGCGGCTCCACCTGGTTGTAGTGGATGTTGAATCCGTGGGCGAACATGAGCATGTTGCCCGCCGAAAGCCCCTGAGCGATGTGGTTCTCGTAGATGTCCCGCTGTAACTGGTCGGGCGCCAGCACCATGATGACGTCCGCATCACGGGCGGCGTCGGCGACGGAGCCGACTCGCAGGCCAGCGGCCTCGGCCTGCGGCCAGCTCTTCGACCCAGGGTAGAGGCCGACGATCACGTTCAACCCGCTGTCTCTCAGGTTGAGCGCGTGGGCGTGTCCCTGGCTACCGAAGCCGACGACGGCGATCGTCTTGTCCTTCAGCAGCGAGAGGTCCGCGTCCTTCTCGTAGTAGATCTCAGTCATGCAGCGGTGTTCCTCCGAGACATCAGGCGGTGCTCACGCTCGCCTCGGACCATGTCCGGGCTCGCGTGAAGTCGGGAACCCCGAGCAGCAGCCATGCGAGTCGTTGCTCGATCTCCTTCGTGTGAAAGCGTTCGTGGCCGATGATGCGGCGGACCGCCTTGCGGGCCGTCCAGTCTTCGGGGCTATCGCGCCAGGGGCGAACAGGATGGAAGAGGCGGCCGCGTTCGCCGGCCGGAAGGGAGCGCAGGCGCTCGATCACGCACTGGCGCCGTGCCTCGAGGCCCTCCGGCTCCGGGTCAGCCGATGACGGCTCGCCGTCTTGCAGTCCTGTGCGGTAGTAGCCGTCGCTGTTGCCGATCTCAGCGACGATCTCGCGGATCGTGAGGACGTCCGGGTTCCACGGGTCGATCTTCGCCATCGCGGAACGGGGCGGGCGCCAGTCGAGCACGGCGTCCGGCAGCGGCTCGACGAGCGCGAGCAGATCGGCGCGCGCGTAGGCCATGTGGCGGACGGCGCGATCGATCTCGTCGTCCGCCACCGGTCGCAGGTCGTCGTCGAAGCAGAACTCACCGTCCGCGGCGGTCGTCTCCGCGCGGGTGATGGTCTCCACGATATCGACATCGAGGGCCCCGTGGGGATCGAGCGGCTCGCCGTGGTCCGCGAGCCACGCGACGTGCTCGGCGATGGCGACAGGCAGCATTTCGCGCAACGTCGCCTCGTCCGGCGCCGACACAGCGCAGCCGGGCAGGTCGAAGGCGACGCCTTCGACACGTTCCGCGTGCAGCGAGACTCCGATGCGGTATCTCATGACGGTTACATCAAGCTCCCTACCTTCGCCTTGCCCTCGCCGGCGGAGCGGTAACGGTGGTGTTCGCCCTTCTCACCGTCGAGGGCCATGGGCGTGCGGGCGCCGCGGGCCATAGCGATACGGCCTGTCCGCACCAGCTCCTTGATCCCGTACGGCCGGACCATCTCGATCAGGGCGTCGACCTTGTCCTCGGTGCCGGTCACCTCAATGATCAGCGCTTCGGTCGAGACATCGACGATCTTCGCGCGGAAGATGTCGACGATCTCGATCACGTTGCTGCGCTGCTGGGGCGTGGCGGAGATCTTCACCAACGCCAGCTCTCGGTGGACGATGTCGTGCTCGGTGAGGTCGGAGACCTTGACGACCTCGATGATCTTGTACATTTGCTTCGTGACCTGGTCGACGTCCGTCGTGGTGCCGTCGACGGTGAAGGTCATGCGCGACAGCCCCGGGACCTCGCTGTGGCCGACGGCGAGGCTCTCGATGTTGAAGCCGCGCTGTCGCCACTTGCTGGCGATGCGGTTCAGGACGCCCGGCCGGTCTTCGACCAGAGCGACGATTGTGTGCTTTCTCATGACGTGGCCACCTTCTGAGGAGCGTCTTCGAACACCGGCTGGTCGATCGTTTCGGCGAGCGAGGAGGCCGGCGGCATCATCGGGTAGGTGTCCTCCTGCTGCTCGACTTCGAAGTCCAGCAGGACGGGCCCAGGGTGGTCGAGCGCGCTCTGGATCGCTCCCTCCACCGCAGCTTTGTCGCTGACCCGCACGCCGGGCATGCCGAACGCTTCGGCCAGCTTGATGAAGTCGGGCTGGAAGAGCCGCACCGACGAGAAGTTGTCGTTGTAGAAGAAGTGCTGCCACTGGCGCACCATGCCCAGGTAGCCGTTGTTGATGATGGCGAACTTGACGGGCAGCTCGTACTCGACGATGGTCGCCAGCTCCTGCATCGTCATCTGGAAACCGCCGTCGCCCGCGATCGACCAGACGGTGCTCTTCGGTTTGGCGAACTGGACGCCCATGGCGGCCGGCACCTCGAAGCCCATCGTGCCGAGTCCGCCGGAGGTGATGAAGCTCGCCGGGTTGTCGCCCCAGAAGTACTGGGCCGCCCACATCTGGTGCTGACCGACGCCCGTGACGTAGTACGTGTCGCGGGGCGAGAGGTCGTAGATCTTCTTGATCACGTACTGCGGCAGCACCTTGTCGACGTCCGGGATGACGATCGAGGGGTGGTCGCGGCGGATCTGCTGGATGTGGTTGTACCAGTCGTCGTGGCGCGCGGGCTGCACCTGCGGGTTCAGCTCGCGCAGCACCTCTTTCACGTCGCCGACGATGGGCACCGCTGTGCGCACATTCTTGCCGATCTCCGCCGGATCGATGTCGATGTGGATGATCTTCGCGCTCGGCGCGAAGTCCTTCAGCCGGCCCGTGACGCGGTCGTCGAAGCGCATGCCGATTCCGATCACGAGGTCGGCCTCGCTGATCGCGATGTTGTTCCAGTACATGCCGTGCATCCCGGGCATGCCCATGAACAGCTCGTGCGAGCCGGGAAAGCCGCCGAGGCCCAGCAGCGTGCAGATCACGGGGATGTGCGCCTTCTCGGCGAGGTCGCGGAGCTCGTCGTATGCCTGCGAGATGACGACGCCGTGGCCCGCGAGGATGACCGGCCGCTCGGCTTCGGCGATGAACTGCGCGGCCTTCTTGATCTGGGCGGGGTGGCCCTTGGTCACCGGCTTGTAGCCGCGGATGTCGACCTGCTCCGGGTAGTGGAAGTCGGTCTTCTCCTGCTGAATGTCGCGCGGGATGTCGACCAGGACCGGGCCGGGCCGGCCGGTGGTCGCGATGTAGAACGCCTCGCGCATGGTCTGGGCGATGTCGTTCACGTCGAGCACCAGGTAGTTCTGCTTCGTAACGGGCACCGTGATGCCGGTCGCGTCCGCTTCCTGGAAGCCGTCGCGACCGATCAGCCACGTGGCGACCGCGCCGGTCACGCAGACGAGCGGCACGGAGTCCATCCAGGCGTTCGCGATGCCTGTGACGATGTTGGTCACGCCAGGGCCGGAGGTGGCCCAGCAGACGCCGGGCTTGCCGGAGACGCGCGCGTAGGCGTCGGCGGCGTGAGCGGCGCCCTGTTCGTGGCGAACGAGGACGTGGCGGATCTGGGGGTACTGAACGAGCGTGTCGTAGAGGGGGAGGTTGGCGCCGCCCGGGTAGCCGAAGATGTACTCGACTCCCTCGCGGGCCAGACACTCCATGACGATTTGTGCGCCTGTCAATTTCATGGTCGATAGACCTCCAATGTGCGTAGTAACGGCTCGGCCCCGATTGTCTCGGGGCCGGTCTTCGGTGCGCGCGCTAGGTGGCGTGTCGCCGAAGACCTCATGGGGTAAGCAGGAGCAGGCTCAATGCGAGCGGCTCCGGCAGGCGCGCAGCTACGACACGGTTTCCCCGAGCCATCGGGGAAACCGTCTGCGCCTCCTGCCTGAACGGGCTGATGCTCATCAACACTCCCAAGATCACAACATCCCACCCCCAAAGGGACCCCGCGGGGGCGGGATGGTACCACCCTTCTTGCCCGCCAATCACGGCGAGCCACTCTCGGCGCTTTAACGGGCGCTCCCGTTCGGGCCTGTCCCCCTTCAGGTTCGGCTCGAAGGCTCAGGGGCGAGTTCGGTGCCTGACTGCCGCCGGATTCTCAGCTTCCTCCGGCTCTCTTGGGGCAGTGATGGGCGCCTACTGCTCCCCTTCGTCGCCTTTCGACGTATCGGACGTTAGTGTAACGCCCGCCATAAGGGTTGTCAATAAGGGAAACGGAGGGTCAGGGGTCGAGGGTCGAGGGTCAAACGGCGCAGGCGGAGTCGCGCTTTGATTAGGGGCGCTGCTGCTTTGGCGTGGCCAGCCGCGCCAGGCCGTCGAACGCGATGCTGAGCGGGCCGAGCTTGCGGCGCAGCGAGACGTAGTTGGTCTCGCCGCGCACCATGCTGCAGAGGATGCGCCAGAAGCGGTCGCTCCGGCGCATCACCGCGACGCACGGTCGCGGCAGGCGATGGAAGATCGACTGCAGCTTCGTCGAGACCTCGATCTCGGTCATCAGCTCGCGGTCAACGGCCGATTCGTAGGCAGCGAGGTCCTGCGTCTCGCCCGCCAGGTAGCGGGCGATGGCGTCCGCGGCGAGGCGCCCGCTGGTGAAGGCGGCGTGGATGCCCTCGCCCGAGAGGGGGTCGACGAGGCCGGCGGCGTCGCCTGCGAGCAGTGCCGGGCCGTGGGTGATCGGCGCGCCGGGCGCGCGCATCGGCAGGTGGTGGCCGCGCAGGGCGAATAGCTTCGTTTCGTCCAGGTCGAGGTAGCGGCAGAGGGCGGCGAGCCGGTCGCGCAAGGTCGGGCCGACGAAGCGCCAGCCGCCGACACCGACGTTCAGGTGATCGCCTTTGGGAAACAGCCAGCCGTATCCGCCCGGGATGCCTCCGAAATCGAGCGCGATAGTCCGCTCCCAACGGGCCGCGAGATCGCCGTCCATCGATACGTTGCCTTCGAGCGCGACAGCGGACTCGCCGATCGGCGTCAGGCCGAGCGGGCGGGCGACGACGCCGTTCGCGCCGTCCGCGCCGACGAGCGTTCGCGCGCGGTAGGCGTCGCCGTTGGCGCGGACGAGCGCCTCGCCGTCAGACATCTCGATCTCGCGCACGGCGCGGCCGTCGCGGAAGTCGACGCCCGCGGCGGCTGCTTGCTGCGCGAGGTACTCGTCGAGGCGGCAGCGCTGGGTCATGTAGGTGAGCGGCTCGACCGACGAGCGCTCGAACGGGCGCCCGAGGCGGAAGCTGACGCGCACGCCGTGGATCGAGCGCTCTACGACGGGCGAGAGGTCGAGGCCGGCAGCGCGGGCGGCCTGCACCGTGACGCCGCCGCCGCAGGGCTTGTCGCGGGGGAAGCGCGCGCGATCGAGCAAGAGCACGCGTGCGCCCTGCTCGGCGAGCAGCCGCGCGGCGGTGGACCCGGCGGGGCCGGCGCCGACGATGATGCTGTCGTAGGTGGCCACGGTCGCAGTCTAGCAAGCGGGCGGTTGTTGGCCGACCTGGTTCGCTATCATGGGCAGGCAGGAATGAAGAGCAAGCCTAATTCTCGAGCCTCACGGACTAACTGGCGGCGCCTCGACAAGATGGCGGACGAGGAGATCGACCTCGCCGAGCTGCCTGAGGTCACGCCCGAGATGTTTGCGCGCGCCATCGTGCGCAAGGGCCTCAAACCGGTTCCGCGCAAACAGCAACTTACGCTCCGCGTGGACAGCGACGTGCTCGCGTGGTTCAGAGAGCAAGGCAAGGGGTACCAGACGCAGACGAACGCGGTGCTCAAGGCCTACAAGGAGGCCCATGAGCGACGGCGCGCGTAGCTGCACGCTTGCTGTACAGTGACGGGGCGCTCCTGCGCGAAATGGAGGTCGTTCTATGAAGGCAGCAGTGTACTACGAGACCGGAGCGCCGGAGGTGTTCCGCTACGAGGAGGCGCCCGACCCGCCGTGCCCGCCGGGCGGCGTGGTCATCGACGTCAAGGCGGTGAGCATCGAAGGTGGCGACGTGCTCAACCGCGCCGGCGGCGACATGCCCGCGAAGCCGCACATCGTGGGCTACCAGTGCGCGGGCGTGATCAACGAGGTCGGCGCGGAGGTCAAGGACCGCACTGTGGGCCAGCGCGTGGTCGCGGTGATGGCGCACGGATCGCACGCAGAGCGGGTCGCGGTGCCCGCGGGTTCGACGTGGGTCGCTCCGGACGACCTCGACCTACAACTCGCGGCCTGCGTGCCGGTGCCGTGGGGCACCGCCGACGACTGCCTTTTCGAGTTCGGCCGGCTCCAGCCCGGCGAGACGGCGCTGATCCAGGCAGGCGCCGGCGGCGTCGGTCTTGCCGCGATCCAGCTCGCCAAGCGAGGCGGCGCCACCGTGCTCGCGACGGCGTCGAGCGATGACAAGCTCGATCGGCTCAAGGAGTTCGGGCTCGACCACGGCATCAACTACCGCACGCAGGACTTCGTCGCGGAGGCGCGACGCCTGACCGGCGGGAAGGGCGTGGACGTCGTCGTCGACTCGGTTGGGACCACGATCGCGGGCAGCATCGAGTGCACCGGCTACAAAGGCCGCGTCGTGCAAGTGGGCAACGCCGGCCGGGCCGAGGACCGCCGCGTCGACGTGAGCCCGCTCAGCGGGCTGAATCGATCGCTCACCGGCGTGTTCTTTGGCGGGTCGCTGCTGATCGAGACGGCGCGCGCCTATCCGATGGTCGGGCGACACTTGAGCGACATCGCCGCCGGCCAACTCCGGGTGGTGATCGACCGCACGTTCGCGCTCTCGGAGGCCGGCGCCGCGCACACGTACATCGAGAGCCGCGCGGCATTCGGCCGGGTGCTGCTCATCCCCTAAGCAGAAAATTCGCGGTCACAGGCGGCTAGTCGCGCCAGCGAAGCTCGAACAGCGACGTTGGTTCGCTGAAGCCCTTGAGTTGTACCGGGCCGCGTTCGGCGAACGCGAAGCCTTTGCCTGCCGCGAGCTGTCGGACGACGTCCGAGATCAGCACCTCGCCGGCCTGTGCCTGGTCGCAGATGCGACGAGCAAGCTGCACGCTCGTGCCGAAGAGGTCCTCTTCCTCCGCGACCGGTTCGCCGGCGTTCAGCCCGACGTGAATGGCCAGGTCCTGATCGTCACCCCGAGCATGTCGAAGGGCGACGGCCCGCTGGATGGCGACGGCGCACTCGAGAGCGCTGGAAGCGGTCGGGAAGGATGCCATGATGCCGTCGCCCGTGTGTTTGATCTCGCTGCCGCCGCGCGGGCTGAGCGCCTTGCGAACGATGGTGTCATGGGCGCGCACGAGCTCCTGCGCGCCTGCGTCGCCGAGGCGCTGAGTTAGCGAGGTGGAGTCCGCTATGTCGGTGAACAGCACGACCACCATGCCTTCCTGCCGTTCGCCAGGCCCAGGGACCGGCGTGTCCTCATCGCCTTCCGTCAGGAACTCGATCGTGGGCTGCAGCACGGAATCCACGTCATCCACCCATGGGTAGTGAGCGTCACCCTCGAGCGGGATGAACCTCACGTTTGGGAGGTGCCTGGCCAGGTACTCACCCCAGGCGAACGGCGCCGCCTGATCGCCTCGGCGGTGCAGCACGAGGGTGGGCGTCGAGATCTGAGCCAAGATCGACTGCGTATCGAAGTGGACATCCTCCAAGCGTTCTGCTAACTCGGCTGTCGTCGAGTCCCGGAGCATGCGGACCAGGCTTTGGAACTGCTCCTGCCCGGTCCCGCTTGGAAAGAAAATACTCGCCCGGGTCTTCGCGTAGAGCTCCCAGTCGGCCCGACGGAGAGCGTTGAGCGCAGCGCTGCGCTCCCGCTCCGCTTCGGTGGGTCCGCGCGGTCCCTGAGCACCTGTCCCATAAAGCACCATTCGCCGGACGCGGTCGGGGTGGGCGGCGGCATAAGCCTGAGCTGGCAGGCCGCCCCAGGAGGTGCCGAGGAGGTCGAATCGATCTGCCCCAATCGCGTCGATTACGGCTGCGAGGTCGCGCATATCGTCCTCGGGCGTGAAGTCTGTTCGCCTGCGATCGGAGAGGCCACAGCCGTGACGGTCGTAGAGGACGAGCGTGCGCCGCTCGGCGAGCCGCTCGCAGAAGAGCTCCTGCGCCTTCGTGTCGCCGGAGTACCACTCGATGTGCGTGTTGCCGCCAGGAGGCATGATTAGGAACGGGCCGGCGCCCATGGTGGCGTAGGCGGTTCTCGCTCCGTCGGGCCGCTTGGTGTACTGAATTCGTGGGCCCATGGCAAACCCATAGTACATCGCGGGTGACGAGCACGCACCAGCGACGTTAGGGGAGCGAACGCTCTTACTGCTGGAGCGTGATGATCGCGGCGGCGAGGAGCATCGCCTGGGCGCCGATGGCGGCGAGGAAGAGCAGGTAGCCGACGGTGCGCTCCCAGGCGTGGAGCACGAAGCCCAGGATGAGGTTCACCGCCAGCAGGCCCAGGCCAGTGATCGGGATGGTGAGCAGCTCTTCCTTGTTGTCGACGCGGGTCACGCCGCTGAGCGACGGGAAGGAGAGCGGGATGCTCTCCGGCAAGTCAGGGTAGTGGTAGTAGACGTAGCCCATCGTCACCGCGCAGGCGAGCATGGCGGCCAGCGCGAGCGCCTGCGCCAGCGGGTCGTGCCAGAAGGGTAGCGCTGCGAGTGACGCGCGCTCGGTCACCTGCGGGAGCGAGACGAGCTGGCCCATTCGCTGGTGGCCCTGCAGCTCTTCGGCGAACTGCACTTCGTTGGGCACTGAGATCGCGTACGCCTGGGCGGGCGTGACGACGTAGAGCAACTCCTCGTGGCTGCGATGCGTCGAGTAGAAGATCACCTCGCCCAGATCGCCGACATTCGCCCGGCCGACGTGATGGCCGAGCCATGAGACGCCGCTCACCTTGGGGGGCGGCAGCTCGCGCCCGGGCACCAGCCGCTCGATACGGTCCATCGGGATGAGCTGGCGGATGTCGCCCCAGCGGATGGTGAGGCCGTTGCGGTCCAGGTGGTACTGGAGCGTCAGGCAGCCGTACGTCCAGTAGGTGAAGAGACAGCCCAGGCCGAAAAAGAACGTGGCGGCGACGTAGAGGGCGACGGCGGCGACGTCGATAGGCTCCGTCAGGCCGCGCCAGAGCAGCGCGCCGGTGAAGACGAAGCACCAGAGGGACATGGTCGCCCCGATCAGGGCGCCGATGGTGCGGGAAGGGCGCAGCTCGGAAAACATGGGTTGCGGGCGGCTACTCCCAGCGCGCCGGTGTCACCCAGTGGGCGTACTTGCCGTTCTTGCCGCGCATGGCGTCGAAGTAGAGCTGCTGGAGGCGCTTCGTAACATCGCCGGGCTCGCCCGTACCAACGGGGCGTCGGTCGACCTCGATGACGGATGTCACGTGCGCGGCGGTGCCCGTCATGAAGCACTCGTCGGCGACGTAGAGCTCGCTGCGGTCGATGCTGCGCTCGACGGTCTCGATGCCGAGCTCATCGCGGGCGAGGGTGCTGACCGAGTCGCGGGTGATGCCTTCGAGGATGTTGTCCGACGGCGCGGGCGTGATCAGCTTGCCGTCGCGCACGATGAAGATGTTCTCGCCGCTGCCCTCGGAGACGTGGCCGCGCTCGTCGAGCATGATCGCCTCGTCGAAGCCGTTCTCGAGCGCCTCGGTCTTGGCGAGGGCGGAGTTGACATAAAGGCCGTTCACCTTCGCGCGGGCCGGGATGCCCAGGTCGTCGACACGGCGCCAGGTGGAGGTGGCGCAGCGGATACCCGCGTTCACGTCGAGGTAGTTGCCGAAGGGCATGACGAAGACGAGGAAGTCGTCGTCGATGTCGTGCATGCGCGGGCCGATCGCCTCCTCGCTCTTGTAGGCGATGGGGCGCACGTAGACGTCCTCGTGGTAGCCGCTGCGCGCGACGAGCTCCGTCGTCAGGTCGCAGAGCTCGTCGTCGGAGTGCGAGAGGTTGATGCGGAGGATGCGGCAGCTCCTGCGTAGGCGTTGGTAGTGCTCGCGAAGGCGGAAGATGTAGACGCTGCCGTCGTCCTCGTTCCAGTTGCCGCGGATGCCCTCGAAGCACGCCGTCCCGTAGAGGAACGCGTGCGTCATGATGCCGATCTTCGCCTCCTCAAGAGGAACGAAACGCCGCTGGAAGTAAGCAGTGGGCGTCGACATCCGCGTGGCTCCTTTCGCCGGTGGCTGCCAGTATAGCAGGTGGCGGAAGGGTCGCCAATGAAGCAAGGAAGGGAGGCCCTCACGAGGAAGGGCCTCCCTTCCACGAGCGAGTGGCAGCGGTCAAGCGCAGCTATGCCCGAACTGAGCGATCACGGCTCCCAGGTCACCGATTGCGATCGTTCCGTCCGGCGGCTGGAGATCCCATGAGTTCGCGCCCGGATAGGCGCCGTTGCGATCCGCGCTTGTGTGGTAACCACCCGAGCTTAGGGGAGGTACCAAGGGGTCACCGTTGGGATTGCCCACCGTGCCGAAGCGGGTCACGACAGCTCCGATGTCGCTGACGGCAACGATCCGGTCTCTGGCGAGCGGCAATCCTGTGTACTGGTCCATGAAGTCCCAGAAGTCGAGCGGGTTCCTGATCCCGCCGCCCGTCTGACTGCCGTCGGCGTCCCGGAACTCGCGAAAATTGGTGCAGCCGTCCTGGTCGAAGTCGGCGCTGCCTTGGGTCAGCAGAGCAACCCGCGCGTCAACGCGCGGTCTCGTGCGATAGCTATTGGCGTTCGTGTCGTTGAACTGATCGGTCACCAGCTTCCCGCTGAACTCAAGCCGCTTCTCAATCTCATTCACCCTGCGATCTACCTCGGCTGCGTTTAGACCCGGCGCTCTTGGGTTGAGGTCCGGGTCGGCGTCCAGCATGAGCGCGGCAACCCCGGCGGCTTGCGGGCTTGCGAACGAGGTACCCGAAACAGAGCGGATACAGGCGGCGTCCACATAGCAGGGAAAGGTTGAGGCGACCACCGATCCGGGGGCGAGCAGATCGAGGTCATCCGAGGACTGGGAAAAGCAAGTGGTCAGGTCAGGCGCCGTCGCCTGGATCTCGGTGCAATACCCGGGATGTGCCCCCGGGACGCCCGACGCGTCGTAGACTGCGCCGACGGCCATGACCTTATCAATGCAGGCCGGAAAGGTCAGGCGGTCCTTGAACAATTTGTTGCCTGCCGCCGGCGAAGCTGAGCGTCCCCTCCTCCCGCAGAGCCTGCACAGTAAACCAGACTGCCGGGGCGTCCGCGCCCTCGGCGGGGAACGTAGGTGACTCGCACTCGCCCGGTAGATAGTCTTCGACGCCGGCAATGCTCATGTTGATGAACTCGATGTCCGCCCGTTGCAGGACGTCGCCGAGCGCGGCGAGGACCGCCGCCCAGGTGCCGTTGCCTGAGTCGTTATAGATCTTGTAGGCGTGAAATGCGCGCGCCGGGCGCGACGCCTGCAGAGGCCAAACCGTTGTCACCGTTCGATGTGATGGCTCCGCTCACGAGCGTGCCATGGCCGAAGCCGTCCCGCGCCGGATGGCTGGGCAGTCCAGGACAGCCGGCGGGACTGGGATCTCCCTCAGGGGTGAAGAGCGTACAGTGCTCGCTCGCGAGGCTATCCGCCAGGTCTGGATGGTCCGGGTCGATCCCACTATCGAGCACGGCGACATCGACGTCGGCCCCCGTGACGCCACCAGTGTGGACCTGGTCGGCCTTCATGAGGGGCACGCTCTCAAGCAGCGTTGGGAAGACGTCGCTGTTCAGGTGAACGGCCCACACGTCCGGGAGGCCAGCCAGCGTCTGGATGCCGCTCGGTGTCACTCGCCCGACCAGCGCCGGGACGGACTCGTACTGCCAGGTGAGCTCAAAGTCGCTGCTGCTGAGGCTGCCGAGGACGTTCGCTTGCCGGGCGGCGACATCTTGCTGGAGGTCCGGCAGCGTTAACTGGTCCAGCGGTGTTACCGGAGGCTGCAACGAAACGATTACGCCCACCTGCGGCTCCTGTTCCAGCGCCGTCAGCACGGCGGCGTGGATCTTGCCGGGCTGTTGGAGTGACGCCTGGCGTGCGAACGGCCCGGACTGAGCAAGGGCGCTGACGAGGATCACCAGCACCAGGACCGTGATCTTGGCGAAACCGCCGTTCATGGTTCGTCTCCTTTCGAACTCCTGTCCGCGAACATGGTTTTTCAGACGGATCGGATTCGTCAAGTCATGGGCTGCGCTCCTTCCGGCGGGCGCAGCGGAATGCCGCCGCCGCAAGGCAGACAGATATCCCTGCAAGAAGCACAAGGATGAGACCACCGCTCGCGGGCGGATCACGCCTCCCGCTTTGGGGTAGGGCACTCACGTCTGGAAATGTGGGAGTGGTTCTCGCGGTCGCCGCCGCGGACGGGACTGGAGTGTCCGTCGGCGGCAACTGCGTTGGGGTCGAGGTTGGTGTCATCGTAGGCGTTGGCTTGGCACCGAACCCGACCACGTTGAGGAGAACCTGCGAGTCATTGCAGCAGATGCCGGCGCCTAACTCGCCGTAGAAATTGGCCCCCCAGCACATCAGCCCTCCGGTCGTTGGGACGGCGCAGGTGTGATTGCTGCCCGCTTCCACCACGATGCCTGTTAGCCGAGGCTCGGGTGTGTAGCAGCCCGACCCGCCGCAACCCCCCCCATTGAATGATTCCCCCCAGCACATCACCCTGCTCCCACCGGCAATTGCGCAAGTGTAGTCAAGTCCTGCGGTCAGAGCCGTCGCGCCAGAGAATCTCTCCAGGCAGAGTTGCTCTACCTCATCAAAGAGCTGGCAGACGACCACAGGCGTCGGGCAGAAGTACGTGGGCGATGGCCGCGAACGGTCGGTGCACGCGAAGACATCCCCTAGTAAGGCGCCGCCGTTCCAGCCCCAGCATCGCACCTCGCCCGCGGCAACGATCGCGCACGTGTGCTGCGTCCCCGCCGTGATGCCACTGCCTCCTGAGAATGTCTCTGTGCAGACCTCCGCAGCTTCGTCATAGGTTTGACACACATCGTCGGGCGTCGTCCGAAAGCGAAGGTCAGGAAGCGGGCCGTCAAAGATGAAGCCCCCCGTGCCGTCCCCCAGCTCGCCCACGGTGTTGTCACCCCAGCACTTCACGCCCCCGTCCAGCATGAGGGCACAGGAGAAGAGCCAACCGGCAGCTAGCCCGGCCACTCCGCGGAGCGGCTCTCCGCAGGCAGCATCAGCGCACACGGCGGTGGGTGTTGGACATTCGGCGCCGCAGCGCTGTCCATCCCCTAGCTGACCTGTAGTGTTGCTACCCCAGCACTTCACAGCGCGATCGGACGTCAGCGCGCAGGTATGGTAGTTGCCAGCGACGACCGAGATGACGCCGCTCAATGGCGTCGCGCAGGCCTCGTCCGCGCAGACGTCGACGGGATAGGGGACTGCGTGGGCCGTGTCTTCACCGAGTTCGCCATTCCCCAGCTGCCCCTGGTTGCTGCTGCCCCAGCACTTCACGCCACCACCTTCCATGAGCGCGCACGTGTGCGTGTTGCCGGCTGTGATCCTGGCGACGCCGCTCAGCGGCGTGATGCACGCGGCGTCCGCGCAGACGTCCACCGGTTCGTAGCGCCGCAAATCTGTCGTCCCGTCCCCGCGCTGGCCTGAGGGTCCGCCGCCCCAACACTTGACGGTGCCCTCTCCTGTGAGGGCGCAAGTGTGGACGGCGCCGGCAGCGACGGCGACAACGCCCGCTGCCGCTGCGGGTCGCGGCGCCGTCCAGGTGACGCCCAGGCTGAGGGCCAGAAGGACGAGAGCACCGAGTGAGAGACGTGTCCGCATCAGCTCCGCCTTTCGCGGGTGAATCTGCTGTAGCGTAGGGCCGAATGCGAGCATTGTCAAGAGCTCGTTGGGGATGGAGGGCGCCGTTCTGTCTCCCACGTCGCCTCCGTGTTAGAATGCGCTAGCCTCGGGGCCATTGTTATGTCTGAGACGATCTTCATCGGGGTCGCGTGGCCCTATGCGAACGGGCCGCTTCACCAGGGCCACATCGTCGGCACGTTCCTGCCCGCCGACTGCTTCGCCCGCTACCACCGGCTGCGCGGCGACAAGGTGCTGATGGTCTCGGGCAGCGACCAGCACGGCACGCCGATTACCGTGCGCGCCGAGAAGGAGGGTCGCACACCGCAGGAGGTCGTCGACGAGTTCCACGCCAGCTTCGTCCGATCGATCGACTGGCTTGGGATCAGCATGGACCTCTTCACCACGACGGGCACCGCGAACCATCGCGAGACGGTGCAGCGCATCTTCCTGAAGCTGTTCGAACAGGGCGACATCTACAGGGCGTCGATGGTGCTGCTGTTCTGCCCGAACGACCAGCGCTTCCTCCCTGACCGCTACGTCGAGGGCACCTGCCCGAACTGCGGCTACGAGCAGGCGCGCGGCGACGAGTGCGAGAACTGTGGCCGCACCTTCGACGCGGCGGACCTGATCGACCCGCGCTGCAAGCTCTGCGGCGCGACGCCGGAGCCGCGCGAGACGGAGCACTACTTCTTGCGTCTGAGCGCGTACTCGGACCGGCTGCGCGATTGGGTGTCATCGCAACAGCACTGGCGGCGCTACGTCGTCAACTTCACGCTGGGGATCATCAACGAAGGGCTGCGCGATCGCGCGATCACCCGCGACCTCGACTGGGGGATCCCGATCCCGACCGAAGAGCTGGGCGCCGGCAAGCGGCTCTACGTGTGGTTCGAGAACGTCATCGGCTACCTCTCCGCATCGAAGGAGTGGTCGCAGCAGCAGGGCACACCGGAGGTCTGGCGTGAGTACTGGCAGGACCCCGAGTGTCGCAGCTACTACTTCATCGGCAAGGACAACATCTTCTTCCACTCGATAAGCTGGCCGATGGAGATCATGGCTTACGGAGACACCGATGGGCGGCCGCTCAACCTGCCCTACGACGTGCCCGCGAACCAGTTCATGAACCTCGGCGGCGCCAAGACATCCACGAGCCGCGGCATAGGCGTCACTATCCCCAGCCTGATCGATCGCTACGACCCGGACGCGGTGCGCTACTATCTCTGCGCGACGATGCCCGAAACGGCGGACTCGGATTTCATGTGGGCCGACTTCTATGCCCGCAACAACAACGAGCTGGTCGCGACGTGGGGCAACCTGGCGCACCGGGCGCTCACGCTCACGTATCGCAACTTCGACGGTTGCGTGCCTGACCCGGGCGAGCTGGACGAGCGCTGCGAAGCGCTCATCGCGCGCGCGGAACAGACGCTGGTCGACGTGGGCGAGGCGCTGGCAGCCTGTCACTTCCGCGCGGGCCTCTCGGCGGCGATGGCGCTCGCGCAGGAGACGAACCGCTTCCTGGACGAGACGGCGCCCTGGAAGGCGCTGCCGGACGACCGGCCAAGCGCCGCCCGCAGCCTCTACACTGTGATCACGTCGATCAGCGCGCTCAAGGTGGCGCTGGCGCCGTACCTGCCGTTCAGCAGCGAGCGGCTCCACGGCTATCTCGGCTACGATACGCCGCTGGCGCAGGACGGCTGGACGCTCGTGCGGCCAACACCCGGCCAGGCGCTGCGCGAGCCGGCGCCCCTCTTTACAAAGCTCGACCCCACGCTGGTGGAGGAGGAAGAGGAGCGCCTGGCGTCGTGAGCATGCGCCTCTTCGATAGCCACGCCCATCTGCAGGACCGCGCGTTCGAACGCGACTGCGCCGAGGTGATCGAGCGCGCGCGCGACGCCGGCGTCGGGGGCGTGGTGGTGCTCGGCACGGACGTGGTGACATCCGAGGAGGCGATCGCGATGGCGGAAGCGAACGCCGTCGTTCACGCCGCCGCCGGCTGCCACCCGCACGACGCGCGTTCGATGAACGAGCCATCGCTTGAACGGCTCGCGGAGCTTGCGCAGTACCCGCGCGTGGTCGCCGTGGGCGAGATCGGCCTCGACTTCTATCGCAACCTTTCGCAGCACGACCAGCAGATCGAAGTCTTCCGGCGGCAGCTCGATACGGCAGCGGAGGTCGGGAAACCGGTCGCGGTGCACTGCCGCGACGCGGACGATACGATGCTGCCGCTGCTCGAATCGTGGTCGCGCCGGATGGGCGGGCGCCTGCCCGACGGCCGGCCGCTGGGGGTGATGCACTACTTCGCCGGCGACGTTGCGCTGGCGGAGCGCTGCATCGACCTCGGCTTCCTGATTTCGATCCATACGTCGGTGACCTATCCGAGCGCGCACGTTCGCCAGGATGTCGCGCGGAGCATCTCGCTCGACTCGATGCTTGTGGAGACGGACAGTCCTTACGGCGCACCACAGTCGCGTCGTGAGGGCGCGAAGGGGCAGCGCCCGCGCGGCGAGCCGGCCGACGTGGCGGAGGCGGTGGCGAAGATCGCCGAGCTGCGCGGAGAAACGCCCGAGACGGTCGCCGAAGCGACGACAACGAACGCGCTGCGTCTGTTTGGCATCGAGGAGGCGTCCGTTGTGGCAGGGGGCGGCGCGTCGCGCCGGGCCGCGGAGAGGAGCGCCTGATGCGGGTGGTTTCGATCTACGAACCGGTCCAGGAGGAGCTGGCCCAGGTCGAGGCTGCGCTCGACGTGCTCAAGAAGGTGGAGTACCCCTGGCTGCAGGAGATGCTCGACCACATCCTCTCGGCCGGCGGCAAGCGGCTCCGGCCCACGATCGCCCTGCTGGCGGGGCAGTTCGGCGACTACCAGCCCGAGCGGCTGGTGCCGCTAGCGGCCTCGATCGAGCTGCTCCACACGGCGACGCTCGTCCACGACGATGTGATCGACGCGTCCGACACGCGCCGCGGCCGGGCGACCGCGAACGCGCGCTTCCGAAACTCCGTATCAGTGATGCTGGGCGACTACATGTTCGCTCATGCCGCTAACCTGATCTGTCGCACAGAGAGCCTGGAGGTCGTGAAGCTGTTCTCTCGCACGCTGATGGCGATGGCTTCGGGGGAGCTGACCCAGGACATGAGCGCGTACGAGTACGGCCAGGACACGATGCACTACTTCCACCGCATCGGCGGGAAGACGGCGTCGCTCTTCGCGACGTCGGCACAGGGCGGCGCCCTTGTCGCCGGCGCGAGCGAGAGCTGGGTCGGGGCCCTGCGCGACTACGGCGAGAACGTGGGCATGGCGTTCCAGATCGTAGACGACATCCTCGATTTCACCGGCGACGAGGCCGAGCTGGGCAAGCCAGTGGGAAGCGATCTGCTGCAAGGGACGCTCACGCTGCCATCGCTGCTGCTGATGGAGCGCTACCCAGACGACAACCCCGTGAAGAAGCTCTTCCGCAACAAGCGCCGTCAGGAGCACCTGGCCGAGGCGCTGGACTTGATCCAGAACTCCGACATTCTCGACCAGGCAGGCGCCGTTGCCCGCGACTTCCGCGACCGGGCCGTCGCTGCGCTGGATGCGCTGCCGGAGACGCCCGCCCGCGCGGCCCTGGTCGACATCGCCGACTTCCTGCTCGAGCGTCGCACGTAACAGCCCGTTGCTATACTGAGCCAGAGGTGCGCTAACGATGCCGGTCTACGAGTACGCGTGCATGAAATGCCGGAAGGTGGTCAGCGTCCTCGTCCGTCGGATCGAAGGCGGCGATCAGGCCGTGAAGTGCCCGGACTGCGGAGGTAGGAAGCTGCAGCGGCTGGTCAGCGGCTTCGCGTTCCACCGATCGCTGCTAAGCAAGGTCGAACAGCTCGATCCCAAGTACGACAAGATGATCGACGCATCCAACCCGGACCTGTCGTTCGACAACCTGGTGAAGCAGTACAAACTCGATCAGCCGATCACAAAGCGCGAAGACTAGTCTCGCTAGCAGACCATGAGAAGAGGGGGGGGGGG
>JBBEBM010000077.1:30037-58147 GCA_040882355.1 Dehalococcoidia bacterium
CCCCCCCCCCCCCCCCCCCCCCCCGCCTCTTGTTGTTTTACGTCGCCAGCGGGCCTAGCGCAGGTTGCGAGGTAGCAGGTTGGCGGAGGGACGGACGCCGGACTGGCGCATCTTGCGACCCTCCTTCGCCTGGAGCTGGCGCTTCTCGCGCTCCACTTCGACTTCGCCCTTCAGCTTCCTGGGCGGCGGCTTGGGCTTGTTCAGCTCAGGGTGCTCGTTTGGGCGCACCCGGCCGCTGATCTTCTTCTTCACTTCCTTGCCCAAGTGCCAGTAGGTGCCCTTGTCCGGCAGGCGACGAGCGTAGCCTTCGCGGAAGGTGAACGCGTTGAAGCTGGTGGGCATGATGCGCCCGCCGTCTCGATCGCAGACCGGGCATGGGGCGGGATCGGCGGCTTCGCGCATGGGGCGGAGCGTTTCGAAGATGCCGTCGCAGTGCTTGCAGAAGTACTCGTAGACAGGCATAGCGCGACGCCAGTATAGCCGCGACAGCTAGGGGGCGCCAGAGCCGGTCGCGCGCCTCTGCACTCGCCGGACGGTCTCGATGAACGCCGCGGAGCGCACATCGCGGTCCAGCGCGAAGTGGATGGCGTCCCGCAGGTGGCGCTCCAGCTCCGCGCCCAGGTCCGGCGCGACGCGCACGCGGGTCACATCGCCGAAGTTTCCGCCCTGGAGCAGCCGGAGCAGCTTGAGCGCGTTCACGGACAGCGGGCGAAGCGCGGTCCCTTCCGGCTCACAGCGCGGGCAGACGACGCCGCCCGCGCCCGGCGCCCAGGAGTTGTCCTCCGGCTCCAGGCGCTGAGTGCAGACGACGCATTGCCCGAGCTCCGGCTTGTAGCCGAGCAGCGAGAGCACCGACATCTCGAAAAAGCGCAACGCCAGGTCGAGGTCGTCCTGGTCGGCGAGGCGGCGGAGCGTGTCGAGCAGCAGCCGGTAGAGCGCAAAGTTCTCGGCGCGGTCCTCAGTGAAGCGATCGACCAGCTCGGCGGCATAGAGGGCCTTGCTCAGTCGAGTGAGGTCGTCTCGCAGCGGCTTGAACGTCTCGATGGTCTGCGCCTGCGTCACGATATCGAGGTTGCGCCCCTGGGCGAGCATGAACGAGCCGTGGTTGAGCGGCTCGACCTGCCCGGCCAGGCGGCTCGTCACGCGTCGCACGCCCTTCGCGACGGCGTCCAGCTTGCCGTAGTTGGCGCTGTAGAGCGTGACGATCTTGTCCGCGTCGCCCAGCCTGCGCTGGCGGAGCACGATGGCTGGGGTCTTGTAGACGCGCGGTGGTTGGGGCACGCTCGTCTATGCTCGGCCTAAGTAGAAGCGACGGCGCGTCCGAGAAGTGTCATGGTGCAAAGCGAAGTCGAAATACAGGAAGAAGTCACGACCCAACAGGCTACCGGCAGTCTTCGACAGTCCAGGAACGATTCCCATGGTGAGTTCAACGGCTCCCTCATCGTCGCGAAGGCCCTGAACTCGGATGTCCACCGATGACCAGGCCACGGGACCTGTGGACCCGCTTACACCGCCGAGCGTGCCGAAACGCTCCGGTGCCAGGAGCAGCGGTCTCGCCAGATCAGCATCAAGGAGGCTCACGTCGGCGCCTGTGTCGAGGAGGGCCTCTGTCAAGATGGAAGGCGCAAGCGGAGAAGGGTTAGCGACGCGGATCGGAATGATGGGTCGCTCAGCATGTGAGAACTCGTGCTCAAGATTCAAAGCCATTGCGGCACCACAGGCATCTTGCGCAGTCTTCGGGGCCGAAACGCCGTGACGAACGGGTCTGTCGCTCCCGACGCCTGAGCCTGCCTCAGCGCGGTAGAAAGCCGAACTCCCGAACCGACGACGGCCTTCTTCGATACCGCGATCCACCGCCCGGCGTATTTGTCCTCTAGCTCGTCGCGGTGCGCTTGCACCCATAACCAGTCGGTCGGGAGCAAGGGGGATCTCGTTGCTGCAGAAGGGGGGCGCTTGGCACTTGTCCCCGGTTCGTATTGAGTTCGCACGTCTCGTACCCGTTTCGCGCGGCGCTTGTCTGGACTCATTCCTCACACCTCCTGGCGGTTCTCGAGCGCCCGGGCGAGCGTCACATCGTCGGCGTACTCGAGGTCCGCGCCGACGGGCAGGCCGCGGGCGAGGCGGGTCACACGCAACCCCATCGGCGTGACGAGGCGGCTCACGTACATCGCGGTTGCTTCGCCCTCCAGGTTGGGGTTCGTCGCCATGATCACTTCCCGCACCGAGCCGTTCTTCAGCCGCGCGACGAGCTCAGCCAGCTTCAGGTCCTCCGGCCCGATGCCGTCCATGGGCGAGATGGCGCCGTGCAGTACGTGATAGAGCCCGCGATAGCCGCCGGCGCGTTCGAGCGCCAGGATGTCGAGCGGCTCCTCGACGACGCAGATGATGGAGGGATCACGCTGCGAATCGGTGCAGAGCAGGCAGGGGTCCGTCTCCGTGACGTTCTGACAGGTGGAGCAGAGCGTGATCTTCTCTTTGAGCTCGAGGACGGCCTCGGCGAGGGCGCGAGCCTCGCTTTCGGGGGCGCGCAGCAGGTGGTACGTGAGCCGCTGGGCGCTCTTCGGACCGATACCGGGCAACCGGTGAAAGGCCTCGATCAGCCGCGCAACCGGGCCCGCGATGGCGGATGGTCGGCCCGCCAGGGGAGCGCCTTCGTTCAACGCTCGACAGTCCTAGCGGCCGAGGTTGATGCCGAACTGCCCGGCCAGGCCGGCGACCTGCTGCATCTGGAGTCCCTGTACCTTCTGGAGCGCCTCGTTCAGCGCCGCCGTCACCAGGTCTTCGAGCATTTCGACGTCCTCCGGGTCGACTACTTCCTGCGCAATCTTAAGCGACTGCACCTGAAGTCCGCCCGTGATGCTGACGCTCACCGCGCCACCGCCGGACGTGCCGTCGACGATCTGCTCGGTCAGCTCCTGCTGCGCTTTCATTGCGCGCTCCTGCATCTGCTGCAGGCGGGCCATCATGTCGCGGTTCATTCCCATAGGTGGCCTCCTTAGGCGTCGTCTTCCAGCAACTGACCGCCCAACTCCTCCGCGGCGCGCACCAGGTGCCCGCCTCGCGGCGGGCGCTGCACCTCGACCTCGGGCGCAAGCACGCAGCGGACGGTGCGTCCGGCGCCGAGCACTTCATCGACTGCCTGCTGCAGCGCGCGCAGGTGTTCGCCTCCGTTCCCTTGCATCCGGCCCAGGTGGACGCTGTGGCGAAAGCCGAATACGACTTCGCCAGAATCCGCTTCGATGATACCACAGCCGCTGTTCAACAGAGCGCCGGTCTGATAGTGGAGGTCGCGCGCCCGCTGATAGATGTCCGGCCAGCGGTCGCGCGCTTCCGTGAGCTGCGGCGTCGCTGCGCCGGACGGCGCGGGCGCTGTAGGTGGGGGCGACAAGGATTCCGTTGCTGGCCCATCGGACGGCGCGGAGTCGACGGGCGCCGGGCCAGGCGGCTCGGATATCGAGGCCTTTGGCGCGGTGCGGGGCGGGCCGGCGGGCTGGGGAGGCGTGGGGCGAGGCTGGGCCGCTTGCGCCGCCTGTCTGGGCAGAGGCGTGCCAGTGGCAGGTTGCGGGCGAGGCGAGGATTCCGCGCTTGGCGACCGCGCGTCCGTCCGCAGGGTGGAGGTGGCCAGCGCGAGCTCGAGCGGCAGGGGCGAGAGCGGATCGGCGCGGAGGTCGGCCTCGCCGAAGGTGCGCAGGGCGGCCACGATGCGTTCTGTTGTCACGTCCGTAACCAGCGCGCGCATCTCGGCGAGCTGTTCGTCGCTCCAACCGTCGGCCGAGGGCGCGCCGGCCTTTGCCAGCAACAGCGCTCGCAAGTAGGCGACGACCTGACGCTGGAACTGGCGCAGGTCGAGACCGTCGTCGCGGACCGAGGCGATCATCGAGAGGCCCTCGGCCAGCTCAGCGCGGACGGCATGCGCTGCGAGCTGGCCGCTGCGGGCGTCGAAGACGAGGCCGAGCTCCTCCTGCACCTGTTCGAGCGTCGGCTGTTTGCCGTACGCGTCGACGAGCTGTTCGAACAGGTTGATCGCGTCGCGCATGCTGCCGGTGGCCGCGCGGGCGATCGCCTCCAGACCTTCGTCCGGGCAGGCGATGCCCTCCTGCTCCGCGATGTAGCGCAGGCGGCCGACGGCGGCTTCGAGAGGGATGCGCCGGAAGTCGAAGCGCTGGCAACGTGAGACGACCGTGGGCGGCACTTTGTGTGACTCCGTGGTCGCGAGCACGAAGACGACGTGTGGCGGCGGTTCCTCCAGTGTCTTGAGGAGGGCGTTGAAGGCCGGCTCCGTGAGCATGTGCACCTCGTCGACGAGGTAGACCTTGAACGCGTCGCCTCCGGCGGTAGGCGCGAAGTTTGCCTTCTCGCGCAGGCTGCGGATCTCGTCGATGCCGCGGTTGCTGGCCGCGTCCAGCTCGACCATGTCGAGGGCGCGGCCTTCCAGGTAGGATACGCAGCTCGGACATTCGTTGCACGGCTCGCCGTCCCTGGGGTCGGCGCAGTTGAGCGCGCGCGCCAGGAGGCGGCCCGTGCTGGTCTTGCCGGTGCCGCGCGGGCCGGAGAAGAGGTAGGCGTGCGAGACCTTGCGGCTCGCGACAGCGTTGGTAAGCGTGCGCGCGACCGCTTCCTGTCCCGCCAGCTCACCGAAGGTGCGCGAGCGCCACTTGCGATAGAGGACTTCAGTAGCCATGTCTCATGGATAAGTTGGCGAGTCGGGTCACGGAATCGGCCCAGTATAGCACGGAGCCTTCGCGGCTCAATGGGTCGCACGGCCCAGCAGCGCCTCCTCCCGGGCGCGCATGAGACGCGCCTCTTTCGGCGACTCGTGGTCGTGGCCCAGGAGGTGGAGCAGGCCGTGCACGAGCAAGTGCGCCAGCTCCTCGTCGATGCCGTGGCTGGCCTCGTCGGCCTGGCGGGCGGCGGTCGGGTACGAGATAACGATCTCGCCGAGGGAGCGGACGCTGCCCGGCGGCGAGACGAAGTTCGCATCGTCATCGAGACTGAAGGAGAGCACGTCCGTCGGCACGTCGATTCCCCGGTATCGCTGGTTCAGCGCTTGCACGTGGGCGTCGTCGGTGATGGCGACGCTGACTTCCGCCGGCGGCACGACGCCCTCCGAGTCGAGCGTTCGTTGCGTCAGCGCCATCAGCGGGCGTCGCCTGACACGTCTCGAGAAGGCAGGTTCGACGTTCATGACGGTGCGATACTGGGGCGGTGTCATCGGGCCAGGATAGCACGCGTGCTTCCGTAGCTTGACGCTCGCAACGAGTCTGCTACGCTGCATGTGGTCTGAGCAGATGGCAGGAGAAGGAGGTCTTCGCATGCTCCCTACGCTTCGACTCGCACTCTTCGCACTCGCTTCGGCGCTGTTCGTAACGCTCCTCCTGGGAGCAGGCGCGGTTTCGGCGCAGACGACGGTCAACGTCACCATGACCGATCCGATCACCAGCACCGAGTTCGACCTGACGGTCGACACCACAAGCGCTCCTGAGGGAGAAGTGACGTTCGCGGTCAGCAACGCCGGCGGCATCGGTCACGACTTCCTGGTGATCGATACCGACTTGCCGGCGAATCAGCTCCCGATCGTGGCGGCCACGAACTCGGTGGACCTGAGCCAGGTGGATGTTGCGGGGAGCACTCCAGTGATTCCAGGGGGCGGGAGCGACACGCTGACGCTGAACCTCACCGCCGGCAGTTACATTCTCCTCTGCAACGTCCCCGGCCACTGGTCCAACATGAACGCCGCGTTCCAGGTGACCGGCAGCACGACGCCGACGACGCCCGCAGCTCAGCCGACTGACGACGGGAGCACGCCGGCGCCCGGCACCACGCCCAGCGCGACGACGCAGGTGACGGGGCTCGGCGACACGGGGCGCGGGCCGGATGGCGGCTCCGATGGCGGCGCCTGGTGGGCGCTCGTGTCGCTCGCGGCAGCGGGCGCTGCGTTCGTGGCCCTGGGCGCTCTCACGCTCCGAAGGGCCCGCTAGCCGGCAGATCGTCCTGCGATCCGGACCCCTCCCTTCGCGCGTACCAAGACGAAGGGAGGGTCTCGCATGATCACACGACCGCGCATCGGCTTTCTATTGCTCCTGCCGGCCATCGTGGCGCTGTTCGCGCTGACGACGATTTCGGTCTCGGCGCAGGAAACGGTGACTGTCGACGTCGGCGACACCTACTTCTGCGATTCGTCATTCCAGGGCGGCGTCTGCACGACGACCATCAACGCGGGTGATACGGTGGCCTGGGACTTTGGCGGCGCCAGTCTGGCGCATTCCGCCACCGATTGCGGAGGAGGCTGCTCGAGCCCCAGCGGATCGCCGGCCTTCAACTCCGGCATCGTCTCGAACGGGAGCGCTTACCAGCACACCTTCGATTCGCCCGGTACGTACGCCTACTACTGCCAGGTGCACGGCGCGAGCGTCATGCAGGGCGAGATCGTCGTTCAGGGCGCGTCGCAGCAGCCGACGACGAGCCCGACAACCCCGCCTGCTACGACACCCGGCGGCGCGGCAGGTGGTGCGACCGCAACGCCCGGGACGATCACCGCGCCGACGACGGGTGGTGCCACGCCGAGCGACTCGACCGATGGCTGGTGGCTGCTGGCCTTGCTTGCTGGGTCCGGCGCCTCCCTGACCGGCCTGGGCGCCCTGGCCTACCGGATGCGTCGTCACACATAGCCCTGCCTCCGCCGCTGCCAGGCCGTAGCGGTTCGTCGCGATGAGGGCCCCGACATCGCGGGGCCCTCATCGATCGCTGTTGGAAAGCTGAGCTAACGTGTCTTGGCGGCGACGGGCGCGCCGCGGGCGCGGACGCGTTCGGCTGCGGACAGGCCGAGCACGACGCGCCGGCCGTCGTCGAACTCCAGCGTCATTGTCGAGTTGTACGATGCGACCTCGGCGACGCGGAAGCGGGTGCCCGGTGTGATGCCGTTGTGCTGGAGGAAGCGCATCAGGTCGGCGTCCTCCTCCGCGTCCTCCTGGACGCCGTCCACCTCACGCTCCTCGCCCTCCGCGAGCGCTGCGATGAGCACCGTCGGCGCCTTGGGCAGGCCGGGGAAGGGGTTGCCGTGCGGGCAGGTCGTCGGGTTGCCGAGGATCGCCATGATGCGCTCCTCGACGAGCGGCGAAACGGCGTGCTCGATGCGGTGCGCTTCCTCGTGCGACTCCGCCCAATCGAGGCCGAGGATGTCGACGAGCAGACGCTCTGCGAGGAAGTGGCGCCGCTTGATCGATTCGGCGGCTTCGGTGCCGTGTTCGGTGAGGAGCACCTCGTGATGCTCGTCGAGCGTCACGAGGCCGTCGCGCTGCATGCGTTGGAGCGTCGCCCAGGCGGTCGGCGCCGAGACGCCGATGCGCTCCGCCAGCCGCGCGGCGATGACGCTCTTGCTCTGTTCCTGCAGGTCGTAGATCTCCTGCAGGTAGTCCTCGACGGTGGCGGTGGGACGGTCGATGGCGTGCTTCATTACCATGTTCTTCGGGCCTCCGCGAAGTCGCGTGCCTATTGTAGCAGACCCAGCGGGCGGACGTAGGGCGGCCTTTGGGTTGCCCTGGGCGGGTTTGAAACCCGCCCCTACGGCGCTGCGATCACAGTTCGACCGGCTCCCGCGATGCGAAGCGGTAGATCTGCGCCGGGCGGCCCGCTCGTTCCGCGCGACGTTCGCCGGTGGCGACGATGATGCCCAGCGAGAGCATCCGCTTGCGGAAGTTTCGCTTGTCCAGCGGGCGTCCCAGGATGCTCTCGTAGACGCGCTGGAGCTGGCTCAGGGTGAAGCGCTCCGGCAGCAGGCTGTAGGCGACGTTCGTGTACTCGAGCTTGTTCTGGAGGCGGCCGAGCGCGTAGTTCAGCACGTGCTCGTTGCGGAAGGCGAGCGGCGGCAGGTCGCGGATGCTGAACCACGCCGGCTGCCACTCGATGCGCTCCGCCAGCCGCACCCGCTGGTCGTCGACGAGGGCGAAGTAGGCGACGGCGACCGCGCCGCCCGGCGTCACGTCGTCGAGGTCGCTGAAGGTGTAAAGCTGCTCCAGGAAGACGTCGCGGACGCCGGTCTCGTCCTCCAGCTTGCGGACGGCGGCGTCGAGGAGCGCTTCGCCGGGCTGGAGGAGGCCGCCCGGTATCGCCCAGCGCTCCTTGTACGGCTCGCCGCTGCGATGGATGAGCAGCGCCCGGAGCTCGCCGTCCACGACGGTGAAGATGACGACGAGGACGGAGATGAGGGGGGAGGGAGTTTGGCTACTGGGTGCTGCTGCCATGGGACTGCGCTTCACCTCAATCACTGGGACGCGCGTCTACGTATCGAGGAGCGCCACTTCCAGCGCGGCTATCACCGGCGGCAGATCGCGGTTGACAATCTCCCAGACGATGTCCAGGTGCACGCTGAAGTATCCGTGAATTAGGCGGTCCCGGGTAGCTGCCATTTGTGTCCACGGGATCTGAGGATACGTCGCCTTCGTCTCCGTCGACACGCCTTTGGCGGCCTCGCCTAGAATCTCGAGGAGATGGGTCGGTGCCAGCGCGCGCATCTCATCGGCCTTCAGATCGGCTAGGGCCAAGCCCTCAATGAGCGAGCTGGCCTTCTGCGCCGCCTCTAGCATGTGCCTGAGCCGGTCGCTATCGGTCCGGGCCAAACACAACCTCCGCCTCGGCCTCCACCTTGCTTAGGATGTGCGGACTCAGAAA
Organism: Dehalococcoidia bacterium; assembly: GCA_040882355.1. Lineage (GTDB taxonomy): Bacteria > Chloroflexota > Dehalococcoidia > DSTF01 > RBG-16-68-14 > JBBEBM01. The sequence continues at coordinate 38,705 of JBBEBM010000077.1, forward strand.
CCGGGGGGTATTGAGATCGACCTTCCGTCCCAGGACCTGAGATAGCTTCACCTCGATATCGAAGAAGGCGAAACCGGGGGTGTGCCCTTCCTCGAACTCGACGAGCACGTCGAGGTCGCTGTCGCGCCGAAGCTCTCCGCGCACAGCGGAGCCGAAGAGCGCCAGCCGCCGGATGTGGTGGCGGCGGCAAAGGTCGGCGACTGCCCTGTCTGGCAAGTGGAGGTCGTTCACGTGCATCGTACAGGCATCATAGCGCCCGTCGCGCGCTGCTGGGTAGCTCGCGGAACGCCTCTGGCTAGCTGCCGACCCCACCCCCTCCCGCCGGTCTAGGGCAGCGTTTCGGCAATCCCGTCCACTGCCGTACCCACCAGCGACCAGGGGCTCGTGCGGTCGATGCGGACGGTGGTGAGGGCGCCGGGCCGGGCGGCGCCCGGAGCGAGGCCGTCGGCTGCGAAGTGGACGAGCTTGTTGCCGCGCGTGCGGCCGTAGAGCGCGGGCTCGCCGTCGTGACCGGGCTTTCGGCCTTCGACGAGCACTTCGACCTGCTGGCCGAGGAGGCGGCTGTTGATACGCGCGCTGATCTCGGCCTCGAGCTGCTCGACGGCGTGGAGGCGCGCCATCTTCGTCGCCTGGGGCACGTCGTCCTCCAGCTTGCGGTAGGCGATCGTGCCGGGGCGCGGCGAGTAGGCGGCGACGTGCACCTTGTCGTACTGCAGCTCGGCGAGCAGGTCGTAGCTGTGCTGGAACTCGGCGTCCGTCTCGCCGCAGAAGCCGACGATGACGTCGGTCGTGATCGCGGCGTCCGGCATGTAGCGCCGGATCAGGTCGACCTTCTCCCGGTACTCCTCGATGGTGTAGCCGCGGCGCATGCGGTCGAGGACGGCGTTGTCGCCCGACTGCACGGGGATGTTGAAGTACTCGCAGACCTTGGGCAGCCCGGCGACGGCATCGATGATGCGCTCCGTCATGTCCTTCGGGTAGGACGTGAGGAAGCGCAGCCGCGCGATGCCCTCGATGTCGTGCAGCGCCCGCAGCAGGTCGCCGAGGTCTGGCGGTCGGGCGGCGTCCGCCTCAGGCGGAAGGTCGTGGCCGTAGGCCTCGACGGTTTGGCCGAGCAGCGTCACCTCGCGCACGCCGCGCGCCGCCAGGTGCTCGACTTCGGCTCGAACGTCATCGACCGTGCGGCTGCGCTCGCGACCGCGGCGGTAGGGGACGATGCAATAGGTGCAGAACTTGTCGCAGCCGTGGACGACGGGCACGTAAGCGGTGGGGCTGTCGGGCGCGGCGAAGGTGTCGGGCCAGAACTCGCCGCCCAGGTCGTCGTAGCCGACGGCCTCGAGGATCGGTTCGAACTGCTGCGGACGGGCGAAGACGTCGACGTGCGGGAAACGGCGCTGGAGGTCGTCGGTCTTCAGGCCGACCATGCAGCCCATGACTGCGATCGTGAACTCGTTACCCTGACCGCGCAGCTTCTTGAGGGCGCCGAGCTTGCTGATCGCGCGCTGCTCGGCGTGGTCGCGAATCGAGCAGGTGTTGAGCACGACGAGCTCCGCCTCGTCGGGGCCCGCCACCTCGCTCCAGCCGAGGCGGTCGAGGCCGGCGGCGAGCTTCTGCGAGTCCGCCTTGTTCATCTGACAGCCGACGGTCCAGATGTGGTAACGCATAACCCCCTCTGGAAGCTAGAAGCTGGAGGCTAGAGGCTGGAACGGCGCTCGCCGCGCGGTTCCGGCTTCCAGCGTCCAGCGTCCAGCATCGAGGTCAGGAACTGGCGGAGGGAGTGGGATTCGCCCAGACGGGCGGCTGTCCGGCCGAACCCATGACCCACTCCGGGAATACGAACTGCTGGCGGAGGGAATGGGATTCGAACCCATGACCCAGGTTTCCCCAGGTAACCGCTTAGCAGGCGGCCGCACTAGACCTCTATGCGATCCCTCCAATAGGGCATGGTAGCACGGGCCACCCGGCCTTTCAACGGGACGCGGGGCGCCGAAAAGGTTCGAGAATTCACACTCAGGGGTCTTGACAAGTCGCCTGCGCAATGGCATTATAGTGCCAGCAGAATGATGGCATCAGGCAGGCAACCGCGGAGAGGAGGGCCAGCGATGGAAGGGCTGACCATCCGCAAGGCTCTGGCCGACGATACGGAGCACATCGCCGCGATCATCCACGGCGAGGCCGGCCAGGAGGCGACGGCCATCGCTGGCTGCGAGGAGGCGGCGATCGCCTTCGGCATGGCGATGGTTCGCATGAAGAACGGTCCGCAGGGCTGGCAGCACAGTATCGTCGCTGATCTGGACGGCGGGGTGGCCGGGGTGCTGCAGAGCAACGCGGGCGGCGACTTCACGATCACGTCGTCGCTGGCGCTCCTGGCCGTGCGTATCCTGGGCGTGAGCGTCATCACCGCGCTGCCGCGGCTGCGGGCGCGCAGACGGGTGGACATCCCGCATCCGGACGGCGCGTACCACGTCGCTGAGCTGCACACGCACCCCGCGCTCCGGAACCGCGGCATCGGCGGGGCATTACTCGACCACGCAGAGCGGGAGGCCCGCTGGGCGGGCATGCGGCTCATGTCGCTGAACACGACGACGATCAACCCCGCGCGCCACCTTTACGAGCGCCACGGGTTTCGCGTCGTCGAGACGCGCACTGACCCGGCGTACGAACGGATCACAGGCATCGCCGGCAGGCACCTGATGGTGAAGGAGCTGACGTGATGGAGTTCAGGACCGACAGCATCTTCGAGGCGCTCAAGACTCCGCTTGGCGTCATCGACAACCCACAGCGGCGGGAGCAGATTGAGGCGTACATCGACACGGCGCGCGTGCAACTGGAGCGCTCGGTCTTCGACCTCCTCTCACGCTTCGGCGAGGAGGTCAACGGGCAGGTCTCGGCGCACTACCAGGTCGGGCTGAACTATCGACCGGGCGCGCTCGATCTCGAAGTGAAGCAGACCGAGGCGGGCGAGGCGCCGGAGCAGTCGTGGTCGATGGCCGAGGGCGACGTCGAAAAGATCACGCTCCGCATCCCGGCCGAGCTGAAGGACCTGGCGACGGAGGCGGCGTCGAAGGCGGGCCTCTCGGTCAATAGCTGGTTCGTGCGCGTGCTCGCCCGCGCGGTAAGGAGCGCCGAAGAGCCGCCGCCGTCAGACACGCCCGATGGAGAAGGCGGACTGCGGCGCCGGCGCCGCCACGAAGGCGGAATGGGACGCAGGCTGAGCGGCTGGGTGGGACCCGAGTAGGATTCGCAAGGAGGAGTTGCACATGGAGATGATGAACTGGTCGTTGCTCGACGTGATCGTTGCGCAGAAGACGCTCGAGATGAACGAGGAGCGTAAACGCGTGCTGCTCCTGGAGGAGGCAAGTGACGAGGGACGCGGCAGCGCTCGAGCCGCGCTCGGCCGGACGTTCGTGCGCCTGGGACTGCAGCTCGACCCGTCCGCGGGCGAGGGGCTGCGGCCGACGCGGCTCGCGTCGGCCGGGAAGTGAGGAGGTCGCGTCATGTGCCGTGTCACGCTCTTCATCATCGCGCTGCTGCTGGTCGTCGACGCGATCCAACCGAGCCCGCCCTGGCTGGTGACGCTGGCCGTCCTCTCGGGCATCGAGGCGTTCCGCTTCCGCCACTGGTTCGCCGGATTCCCTGCCGTGCTGCCGCTTACGGTCTTCGTGATTAGCCTGCTGCTCGCCGTCGAGGCGGTCGACGTGACGGACGGCTGGCTTGTGGCGCTTGCAGTCCTCACCGGTCTGGACATGGTCCGCCCACGTCACTTCCGGCGGAAGTGGTGGTCGCGCGAACGCTGGCGCAGCCATCGAATGCGGCGGGCGTGGGCCGGCACAGACTGGGACGACGACTGGTAAGCGAGGCACATGGAATACGTTCGCACCTTCACGCGTGAGTTCGACGTTGGTGAGCGGGCGGAGTTGCGCGTCGATAACCGCTCGGGCGCCGTCACCGTGCGCGGTGGCGAGACGCGCACGGCGCGCATCGAGGTCGTTGCACGCCTCTGGGGCGAGACCGAGGATGACGCTGATGACCAGGTTGCGACGATCGAGCGCGGCATCGAGCATGATGGCGCGCGGCGGGTGAGCGTGCGGGCGCCTCACCTGGTGCGGCCATCGGGCTGGCTCTTTCTGTTCGGACGCGGCCCGCGCATCGATTACGAGATCACCGTGCCCCGCGCGACGGAGGCGGAGCTGATCAGTCGCAGCGGGCGGGTCGAAGTGGAGGGCCTGGGCGAGCCACTGACCGTCGACGCGCGCAGCGGGCGCGTGACGGTGGCCGAGATCGGCGCGGACGTTGGCATCATCTCGCGGAGCGGGCACGTGCAGGCGACCGACGTTGGCGGTTCGCTGTCGATCGAGTCGCGGAGCGGCAAGGTTCAGGTCGCACGGTGCACGGGCAACGTGACTGTGCACTCGAGGAGCGGGGCGCTGCAGATCGAGGGGGTGGGCGGCAGCCTGCGCGTCGAAAACCGCAGCGGGTACGTCGGGCTGGCGGACGTTGGCGCTTCGCTCTACGTTCGATCTCGGAGCGGCGCCCTGCGTTACGAAGGACCAGTGAAGGACTCGTTCGACATCGAGCTGATGAGTGGCGCGGTGACGCTCGCCATCGATAGGGAGAGCGTCTTCATGCTGGACGCCGAGACGTACAGCGGCATGGTGCGGTCCGATCTGCCGGTACGGCGCGATCCTGGCGACGGGGTATCCCGCGACCAGGCGCCGACGCTTCGCGTTCGCACGCACTCCGGTATGATCCGCCTGACGCCTCGCTAGGCGATCTCCTATTTCCAGCCCAGACCAACGCTGATAGACTTGGCGCATGGTGAGGCGTTCGCTACTGCTCCCATGCGCGCTGCTCGTGCTGGCGATCGCCGCCTTCGCCTGCGACGACGGGTCGTCGAACGTCACGACATCGGGCCTGTTGCCGGAGGGCGAAGAGGGCGGCGTCTATCTCGCCTTAGGCGACTCGATCGCGGCTGGCGAGGGTGCATCCGATCCCGATACGACGGACTACGTCGCCCAGGTGGCTGAAGCGCTACGGGCGCGCTACGGCGAGTCGCTAGCGGTGCAGTCGCTCGCCGTTGGCGGTCACACCACGGAAGACCTGATCGATACTCAGCTCGCGCCGGCAGTCGAGGCGGTCCAGCAGGGCGATGTGAGGGTCGTGACGGTCACGATCGGCGGGAACGACCTCTTCCAGTACTCAGCCGATCCGGACTGCATCGTCGACCCCGCTGATCCGGCCTGCCCGCTGGAGGCCGGTCTAGCCGATGTGGAGCAGCGCCTCGACCAGATCCTGGGCGACCTGCGCGTGGCGGGGCCGGACACGGTGATCGCCATCGAGGTCTACCCGAACCTGTTCTCCAGCACAGGGCACGAGTTCTCACGGCCGGCGGACACCGCCTTCCGGCTGCTCAACGGCGTGATCGAGGGTGTCGCGCGGCGCCACGAGGTGCTCGTCGCGGACCCGGTCCTGGCGTTCGAGGGCAGGGGACCGGAGTACACGCACATCCTCGACCCGACAGCCGACTTCCACCCGAACGACGCCGGCTACGACGTTATCGCCGAGGCGTTCCTGGAGGCGCTCGGCCTAGAGGCGCAATCTGATGAGTGAGACCATCGACGCGGTGATCGAGATCCCGCGAGGGAGCCGGAACAAGTACGAGATCGACGAGAAGGGCGTCCTCCGCCTCGACCGGGTGCTCTACTCCTCGGTGCACTATCCCACCGACTACGGGTACATCCCTGACACGCACTCGCCGGACGGCGACCACCTGGACGTCCTGGTCATCGTCGAGGAGCCGACGGTGCCGGGCTGCGTGGTGCGGGCGCGTCCGGTTGGCGTGCTGAAGATGCGCGATGAGAAGGGTGAGGACTACAAGGTGATCGCGGTGCCCGTCGCCGACCCGCGCTTCGACGGCGTCGACGACCTGTCCGAGCTGCACCCGCACTGGCTACGCGAGATCGAGAACTTCTTCGACGTCTACAAGACACTGGAGCCCAACAAGACCGTGACCATCGATGGCTGGGGCAATCGCGACGAGGCCTGGGCGGCGATTAACGCCTGCCGGACGGCGTAACCCCCGGTATCACGTCAGCGTGACCGACGTCTCGTCACCCGAGCCCTTAGTGCGGACGCGGCCGTCGCGCTCCAGCTTCGCGAGGTGGGAGATTACCTGACCGGTGGCCATGCCGAGCAACTGCTTGTCCAGCTCCGGGTAGATCGCCCGCACCAGGCGCTGCACGGTGTCGCGGCCCTCGCGCACCAACGCCACGATCTGCTCCTCGCGCTCGTGGCGGTGGTCGATCAGCTCCTGCAGCTTGCGGTTCGGCTCCTTGACCACGGGGCCGTGTCCGCAGCACATCAGATCGGCGTTGAGCGCCTGCATCTTGCGCAGCGACTCGACGTACTGGGCCATGTCGCCGTGCGGCGGCGGCGGGACCGCTGTCGTGCCCACGCCGAGCACGTTGTCGCCGGCGAAGAGGACGCGTCCCTCCTCGAGGAAAGGCGAGAGGTGACCGGCGGTGTGGCCGGGCGAGTGCACCATGCGCAGCGTCAGCCCGCCGACGCGCAGCGTGTCGCCGTCGTCGACCAGCTCCTCGGGCGCGGCCTTCGCAGCCTCCTTGCGCCACTCGGCGACGCGCTCAGCGAACTCGCGTCGCTCCGGCGGCACCTCAACGTCAGACGGCAGCTCCTCGGTCGTGGCCCGCTCGAGCAAGGGCGCTTCGTCGCGGTGCATGACGATGCGCGCGCCGGTCGCCTCGCGGAGCTTCGGTGCGCCCGAGGCGTGGTCGAAGTGGTGGTGCGTGATCACGATGTAGCGCACGTTCAGGTTCGGGAACGTCTGCAGCGCTTCCAGCCGGGACGTGATCGACTGCTCGTCCGGGAAGCCGGCGTCGATCAGAGCGGCCTCGTCGCCGTCGACGATCAGGTGGACGTTGGGCGGGTACGGTTGCGGAAACCAGTCGAGTTTGACGTAGAGGCTGCGAACGTGCGGCGTGACTTCTTCCATAGCGCGGCGATGGTAGCAGGCGCAACGAGTGATGTCCAACGTCGGGCTTGCGGCTCGAAAGGGCGTGGCGCATCATGCGGGCGAACATGCCCGTCGATGCCACCATCGCCCTGCCGGAAACCGACGAACTCCGGAGCCTTCGACGCGCGCTGCTGGCCTGGCACCGAAGGCACGGGCTGGAGGCGCCCTGGCGCGTCTCGCGCGACCCCTATCAGGCGCTGGTCGCGGCGGTGATGGCGCAGCAGACGCAGATGTCGCGCGTGCTGCCGAAGTTCGACGAGTTCATCGAAGCGTTTCCGACGGTCGAGGCGCTTGCGGCCGCGTCCGCAGGCGAGGTGCTGCGCATCTGGGCGCCGCTCGGCTACAACCTGCGAGCGGTGCGACTGCATCGAGCTGCGCAGCAGATCGCGACGACGGGCGGCTTCCCGCGGACGGCCGCGGAGCTAGAGCGCATCGACGGCATCGGGCCGTTCACCGCCGCCATCGTCACGTCCTTCTCCTTCGGCGAGCGCGTCGCAGCGATCGACACGAACGTCTCGCGTGTGATTGCGCGGGCCTTTGCCGGCGACATCGAGGGCGGCGTGCCGGAGCGCGCGCTTCGCTCTGCCGCCGATGCGCTTGTTTCGCGGCGCGCGGCTGGTCGCTGGAACCAGGGGATAATGGACCTGGGCGCGCTCGTCTGTACGGCGCGGGCGCCCAGGTGCGACGCGTGCCCGCTGGCGCGCTGGTGCCGGGCGCGACCGCGCTTCGCGGTGAACGGGAATCGTCGCATCGCGGAGCGGAGGGCGGCGTATCGCGCCGAGCCGCCGTTCAAGGGTTCGCGCCGCTACTATCGCGGGCGCATCGTGCAGGCGCTGCGGGAGCTGCCGCCGGGCGCGACGGTGTCGCTGGCAAATGTCCTGGCGCGACTGCGACAGGCTGAAGCGTGTCGTTCGGGGGTGTCAGGCGGCCTCGATGTGAGCGGCCTGCGAGTGCTGGTGGGCGCGCTGGAACGCGACGGGCTGGTGCGGGTCGACGGACGCGGGAGGATCGGGCTGCCGTGAGGAGCGCTACGCCGCCAGGCGCTCTTCGCTGGGGTCGTGCGCCATCGTCAGCTCACTGGGTAGGGCAGCCCGGCGCGCCTGCCTCATGGGCGATACGACGGGCTGGGTGATCAGTTCGAAGCCCATGCGGTTGTTCCAGCCGCGCACGTTCGCGAGCAGATCGCGGAGGGCGTAGTAGACCTGGGCGCTGCGCCAGTAGAGCGTGCCGTTTGCCTCTCGGTAGGCCTGCTCGATCTCGGCAAGCGCGACCGAGCAGTCGACGGCGGACTGCTTGACGCCGATGGCGAAGACGGTGTGCGGCTTCTCAGGGTTGCCCTGGTAGCCGACGAGTGTCTGCTCGAAACACCGGAACAGGTGCTTGAACGCCTCCGGCGTGAAGCGCCAGTAGTCGGACGGATGGTGGTGGATCGCGAAGTCCATGACCGATGTGGCGATGATTACGCCTTCGGGCCGGAGCACGCGGTAGGCCTCGGCGAGCGAGTCGTGGCAGTTCTGGATGTGCTCCAGCGTATCGATCATGATCAGGGAGCCGACGGAGGCGTGAGGGAAGGTGAGCGACTCAACGTTCTCGATCCGGTCGACGCCAGGCCCGGGCCGGATGTCGCAGCCAGTGAAGTCGCGGCCGGCGAAGATGGAGCGCAAGTCGGCCAGCTCCGCCTGACCCTGGACCTGGTAGGAACCGATTTCTACGATCGGCTCGGGCAGCGGCAGGTGTCGGTCAGCGATCTCGACGAGCGTGCGGACGTTCTTGCGCATCAGGCTGCTCCTTGCCTTTGGGGCGGTCCTTCTGCATAGCATGTCGCCACCTGGATACCCGCGAAAACATGGGAGTTCCCTTATCCCTAAGGGGGCGCTCCCTTATACCCGGGTAGCTTGCAGTAGGCGGGCGCCCCAACGCTCAATGGGCCGATAGCGATCGTACCGGCGTTCTGGTATGCTGCGCTGCTGGAAATGGAGGCCTGACATGGAAGTGCACGAAGAGGGACGTCTGCGGCTGATTAAGATCGGCCCGCTGGGCCCGTTCGACAACAACGCGTACGTGATCCAGGATGTCGAGTCGGGCGCGGCGATGATCGTGGACGCGCCCCAGGACGGCGAGCGCGTCCTCGAAGCGCTGGGCGACGGTCGGGTCGAGGCGATCGTCGTCACGCACCGACACGGCGACCACTGGATGAGCATCGATGCGCTGAAGACGGCGACCGGCGCGCCGGTGCTCTGCCACCAGGCCGACCGCGAGCCGTACGCATCGAAGGTGGACGCGACGCTCGCGGATGACGACGAGCTTTCGGTGGGAGAGCTGAGCGTTCGCGTGCTCCACACGCCAGGCCACACGCCGGGCAGCGTTTGCTTCGTGGTGGGCGGGCACCTGATCAGCGGCGACACGCTCTTTCCGGGCGGGCCGGGCCGGACCGGCAAGCCGGACGACCTGCGCCAGGAGATCGAGTCGATCACGACCCGGCTCTTCGAGCTGCCGGACGAGACGCTCGTTCACCCAGGCCACGGCGCGGACGGCAGCATCGGCGCGTCGAAGCGCGAGCACGCCGCCTTCGCGTCACGCGAGCATCCCAACGATCTCTGCGGCGACGTGACGTGGGAGGGATGAGGGGAGAATTCAGCCAGAGGTGAACGAACATGAACGTCCAAACTGCCGTCCAGCAACAGCTCGCGGGCACACGGGGAACGCTCGGGTTCATGCTGGGAGACTGCGACCCGGAGCTGCTCAACATGACGTTACCGGGCGCGACACTCGGCTCCATCGCCTCGATCTACGCGCACATGGTGTTCGCAGAGGACGCGTTCGTGCAGGCTCGCTTTCAGGGCGAGCTTACGGTCTTCGAGTCGGGCGGTTGGGAGGAGAAGACCGGCGTGGCCTCGCCCGGCATGCCGCCGGCGATCACGCCGGAGTGGGCCGCCGCGCTCAAGATGGACCTGCCGAGGTTCCAGGAGTACGCGGATGCCGTCTTCGCAGCGACCGACGCCTACCTGGCAAGCCTGCCCGACGCCGAGTTGGATCGCAAGATCCAGGGCGCGACAGGCGGCGAGTACACGCTGGGCTGGGGTGTCGCCATCTTGCTCGGCCAGCACGCGGCGCAGCACAGCGGGGAGATCGCCGCGCTCAAGGGTGTCCAGGGGCTGAAGGGCCTGCCCTATTAGTCGGGGCCACGGCGAGCTGGGATGCTCTTCATGGTGATCGAGCGGTTCAAGGACCGCGATGCCGTCGCGGTCTATCGTCGCGCGCAGAACCAGGGCCGGATGGCGCCGGAAGGCCTGCTGTACGTGGGAAGCTGGGTCGAGGCGAACTTCGATCGCTGCTTCCAGCTCATGGAGTGCGACGACGCTTCTTTGCTTCAGCAGTGGGCTCTCGCCTGGCGCGACCTAGTCGAATTCGAGATCGTACCGGTCGTGCCGTCCGACGAAACGCTGGCGAACGTCACGCCCGCGCTATGACGGCGATGGGCTCCGGCTGCGAGATCTGCCGCCGCATCGAGCAGACGACGCTCGCGAATCCGTATCTGGTCGCTCAGCTCGATACGGGCTTCGCGGTGCTCGCCGACAACCAGCACATTCCCGGCTACACGCTCTTCGTGTCGAAGACCTGCGCACCGGAGCTGCACGATCTGTCGCCGGTTGTTCGCTCACTGTTTCTCGAAGAGATGGCGCTCGTTGCCGAGGCGGTGTTTCGCGCGTCCGCGCCACGCAAGCTGAACTACGAGCTGCTCGGCAACTCCGTTGCGCACCTCCACTGGCACATCTTCCCGCGCTACGAGGACGATCCGAATCCGCGGTGGCCTGTGTGGAGCAACGGTGAGTTCTTGCGGGCGCCACGCGTGACGCCCATCGATCCTGCGCAGCTCGCCGAGCGCCGGAAGCGGCTCCAGGGCGCGCTGAACGCGCTGCGCGGCGCGACCTAGTCCGGGTCGGCTTCGGTCCGGCGGGCGACGAGCTCGCGATCGCGGGCCGAGAGCAGCTCCGGCGCGTGCTCCGCGACTGACTGCTTCCAGTCGGGCACGGGAGTCTCGCAACCGTCGCGCGGGACGAAGGCCGACGGGTCGACCTTCTGGTAGTGGTGGATGTAGCGCGGGCAGTTCGGGAAGACCTCGCGCGCCCGCACGCGCACCACGAACTGCGCCTCCGGGTACTTCGCCATCAGCGGGTCCCGCTCGTCGATGCTGGCGACGCCGTTGAGCCGCATCCGACGCTGGCCCTCGAAGTCGACGAAGAGGATGCCGACGTTCGGGTTCTTGAGCAGGTTGCCCATCGAGAGGTACATGCCGTTGCCGTCGTAGTTTGGGAAGGCGACGGTGTGCTCATCGACGACGCGAACGAAGCCCGGGTCGCCGCCTTTGTACGAGCAGTTCGGCTGGCCGTCCTCGTCCGCTGTGGCGACAAAGAACATGTCGCGCGCTTCGATGAACGCCTTGTCGCCTTCGCCAATGGTGTCATGGACGGCGCCCTGCTCGAGCCGGTCGGCGAGGCGCCTGGTGTCGAAGCGGTCCTGGAGTTGTCGGTTGCCGTCGTGGTATATCGAGGACATGTGGGCCTCCTCAGCCTGATGTTGTCTCAGCGTAGTGCGAGGTCTCGGACGCTGTCAACAGCCGCACCCGTGGCCGTGTGCTACCCTGCGCACTCTGGAGGTGCGTGATGGGACGGGAACAGCTACTGGCGCTCAGCCGGATCATCGAGCAGCAGTTGACGCTCGGCCCCGACGGCGTCGTTGTGGGCACGTGGGAGATTCGCTGGAACAAGGAGAGGCAGGCGTTCGAGTTCGACAAGTGCGAGTTCGCCGGCTACTGCGAAGAGCGCCCTTCGGTCGTCGCTCTCGATGGCGCCGTGCTCGATCCGGGCGGGCCACTGCTGCAACCGTAGGGATGGCGCTTGACTGGTGGGGCGAACTGTGAGATGATCCTTATCGCTTCGGTCACAAGCCGGAGGTAACGCTATGGTAAGGCAATGCCACCGCCGCTAACTCGACGGCTCTCCCGGCCGATCGGCCGGGGAGCTTGTACAACCCGCCACGACGTTGGTCGCGGCGGGTTTTTTCTTGCCCAGAAATCGGCCCGATCTCCTCCCCGGACCTCGAACGACCCCGCTGACCGATTACCAGAACCCGATATTGAGGTGAGACCATGCTCAGCATTGGCATCGATTTCGGAACGTCCAACTCCAGCGTGGCTGTCTACGACCCTTCGTCCCCTCTCCGGGCGGGCGGCTCCGCGGTCAGGCTGCTGCCGCTCGATCCGCTGGGGCGCAACCCGCAGGTCATGCGCTCGCTGCTCTACATCACGCGCGAGGGCGAGGTCGTCGCGGGGCAGCGCGCCCTCGACCTCTACACCGAGCAGAACACCGGTCGTGAGGTGAAGCTGGAGCGGCGCTACATCGGCGAGGTGAAGATGACCTACTCCGATATGGAGCTGGTGACAGACGCCTTCGCCCTCGTCGATGTGAACGAACCGGGCCGGCTCTTTCAGTCGCTCAAGCGCTTCCTGTCGGTGACATCGTTCAAGAAGACGAACGTGTTCGGGAGCGAGTACCGGCTGGAGGAGCTGGTCGCGACGCTCGCCGAGCAGATGGTGCGCGCCGCCGAGGCCGCGCTCGGCGAGCCGGTGCGCGAGCTGGTGGTCGGGCGCCCGGTGCGTTTCTCCGACGACGAGCGCAAGGACGCGGCGGCGCGGGAGCGGCTGACCGAGGCGTGGTCGCTCGTCGGGGTGGACCGCGTGCGTTTCGTCGAGGAGCCGGTGGGCGCCGCCCATCACTACGCGGCCGAAGCGCAGCTCGAGCCGGGAACGCGGCTGCTCGTCTTCGACTTCGGCGGGGGAACCCTCGACATAACGGTCGCGCGCGCCGGTCGCGAGGGGATCGAGGTGCTGGCGACGGGCGGCGTGCCGATCGGCGGCGACCTGCTGGACAGCCGGATTATGGAGACGCGCATCGCGCCGCTTTTCGGCAGGGGCGCCCACTATACAGGCTCGGGCCAGAAGCTCCCGGTCCCGGGCCACCTCTTCTCGCGACTGCGGAGCTGGCAGAGCATCGTCGAGCTGAACCGGCCCGACCTACTATCGTTGATCCGCGAAGCGAAGCGCGGCTCGGACCGCCCGCGTGAGCTGGCTCGCCTCGAAGCGCTGGTGACCCGCAACTTCGGCCTGGCGGTCTTCCGGGCAATCGAGGAAGCGAAGATCGACCTGTCTACGGATGACGAGGCTGTCGTGCGTCTCCCTCACTGGGAGATCGACCTCGAGCAGCCGCTGACCCGGCCGGAGTTCGAAGCGGCGATCTCCGCCCAGGTGCGGGCAGGCCGTCAGTGCGTCTGCGACACCGTCGAGCGCGCGGCCTGCGAGCCGGAGGAGATCGCGGTCGTCATCACGACGGGCGGCTCGTCGCTCATCCCCGCGTTCCGCCGCGTGCTGAGCGAGGCTCTGCCCCGCGCCTCGCTCGCCGAAGCGGACACGTTCACCAGCGTTGCGGCGGGCCTGGCGCTGGCGGGAGCGAGTGAGTAGTGGAACCGTACACTTGCGTACGGAACAGGATGTACGTATACTGCTGTACGGAGATATTGAGATGGGCTCGGACAGGTATGAGATCCGGCTCGACAGCGAGCATCGCCGAAAGCTCTCTGAACTTGCTGCCGTGAGAGACGCGCCGGCGTCAGAGGTCGTCCGCGAGATCATCGACGAGGCGTACGAGGACATCATCCGCGTGGAACGGGTCAAGGCCGCCGGCGAACTCGCCGCTATGGCGGTGGAGGATGTCCCAGATCCCGAGACCGTGAGCCGACAGCTGGAGAGCGCCCATGACCCAGGCGTTCCTTGACGCGAATGTTGCGATCTACGTGGCCGGCAGAGCGCACCCACTGAAGGAGCCCTGTGGCAAAGTGGTGGCCCTTGTCGCAGATCAGGCCGATGCCTTCGTGACAGATGCTAAAGTTCTCCAGGAGCTGCTTCATAGGTATGTGGGCCTGCGAATGTGGCCCGATCCTGGACTAGCCGTTTTTGAACGCTTCTCCAAGTTGATGCGGCGCAGAGTGGAGCCCATTCAGGCGGTCGATGTTGAGCGGGCGGCCGCGCTTGCAACACAACATCCTCGCCTCAGCGCCCGGGATCTCGTCCACGTCGCTGTGATGCAGCGCCTCGGCGTGACACGAGTCGTGTCCGCCGACCGTGGGTTCGACCAGGTCGCCGACATCCAGCGACTCGACCCCGCAGATGTCGCCTCGTGGCGAGAGTCAGTCGTCGCCTGACGGTGGCTTCGGGCGCCGTCCCCACCACTTCTCGCCGGTGAGCGCCTGCCACTCGTCCCGCGCTGCGCGGGAGCCGGGCGTGCTCAGGTCCGTGTAGGCGATCTCGTCGAGGAACGCGATCAGCTCGCTGGCGGTGCCTTCGATCAGGTTGACGGCCGCAGGGCGCGCGATACCGGCGGAGCGAGCACTGGCGTGACACGCGTGGACCAGGGCATCGATGAGGACGAGCTTGTCGCGATGGGTGCGCAGCCTTGCCCAGCGCTCCAGGAAGTCGAGGAAGGCGGGATAGGCGTTGCCTCCCACCAACTGCTTGTGCTGGTAGGACTTGAAGTACTCGCCCCAGGTCGTCTCCCAACCGCATTCGCAGGACACCGGCTGCTCCTTCTCCCAGCGGTGTCTGATGATCGCGCCGCAGCTCCGGCACGCGGCGCGGCCCATGTGCGCCTCGGTGGCGACGCGGATGCTCTCGCAGCGGGCGTACATCGCGTAGCCGACGTCATCGACCAGCCCCTCGTCCACGATGCCCTTTGCGTCGAGCGCGTAGAGCCTGCGGATCTTGTCGCGCGAGACGCGGCGGGCCCAGCGGAAGTCGTCTGGCGATGACACGATGTTTCTCCTCAGTCCAGCCTAAACAACGTATACGGCTCCGCCCATTCGCGGAGCGTCGTTCCCGGCTCGAACCAGACACGGTTACGCTGGCCGTACTCCCAGATGATCAGCCGGTCGACGAGCATGTAGAGCGAGAAGCGTTGCTCGAAGCCCGGCCGCAGCGGCCGTGACGCCCGGTACGCCTGGATGAACCCGCGCGCGAGGGCGTCGTCGTCGCGCATGTAGGTCGCGATCGACCGCGGCAGGTCCTCCTCGGGATCGCCGCAGAACGCGCCGCCGACGTCGAACAGGCCGGTGATGCGCCAGCCGTTCGCGGTTTGCTCGGCGACCGCGTTGTTCTCTTTGTAGTCGTGATGGACGATCGTCGGGGCGAACGGCACGTCTAGCGCGTCCCGAGCGCCGTTGATCACGTCCTGCACCCATGCGACATCGGCTTCCGTCGTCGCGTCGGAGGCTGCGAGGCACAGATCGAGCCAACGCAGCGCCCGCGCGACGGCCCACTCGCCGAAGGTCGTCGTGATCGGCGCGATCGTGCCAGTGTCAGGGTCGTACTCGCCGCAGTGCGGCCAGGTGAGGCCATGGAGCCGCGCGAGGTTCTCGCCCATCGCACGGGCGAGCGCGAGCCGGTCGGGCTCGCTCAGCGTCGCCCGGACGTCGGGGTCGCCGATCTGCAGGCCCGGCATCGTCGGCATGAGGGCGTAGGCCCAGCCGAAGATGTCGGGCGACTCGTCGATGAGAAACGGCCAGGGCACGGGCACTTCGGTTCGCTCGTGGATCAGGCGCGTGAAGAAGCGCTCCTTGCGGAATTGCCACTCAGGGTGCGGCGCACCGCGGAGCACGTACGCGCTCCTGTCGGTGGTGAGGAAGACGTTCTGGCCGAAAAGCCCGACGGGCGCCGGCTCGGCGTCGAGCAAGGCGCCCAGGTCGAAGCGGTCGAGCGCGGCCTGGAGCTGATCGCCGGTCAGCACCCCGAGGCGTTCCGAGTACTTGCGTGTCATCGCTGGCTGCATGTGCTTCCTCCTCATGCAAAACACCCCGCTTGCCTGAATCTCGGGAAGCAAGAGCCTCCCGGGCGTCAGGCAGGCGGGGTGTCCCCGTCCACCTTCTTCGCTCGACGAAGAGTTAGGTCAGGGACATGATAGCGGCTGGACCGGACTTGTCAAGAGGCGTCCGTTTCGCGGTACGATGAACGTGACAACGACGAGCTGCGAGGACGAAAGGGGAGCTAACGCATGAGTGCAGGAGAAACGGTAGCGCTGGCATGCGGGATGATCATCATCTTCGGGTTGCTGTTCGCCGGCGTCGCCTACGCCTATGCACTATCGCGGGCCGAGGAGGAGGAGTTCGAGTAGGGCGGCTGCCTAGCTCGCGATGAGCTCTTTCGCCAGTCTAACCGCTTCTTCCTCCGATGGCGCCGCTATGACGAAGACTGCGATGCCGGGCGTTGATCCTTCCGGGTAGCGCTCAATCACTACGACATTTGAGTCGGCGTATGGGAAGCCCTCAACGCGCTCCTCCAGGATCGCCGGGTGACCCTCCACCTCAATCAGTTCTAAGCGATCCGCTGGCGCGTCGCGCACGATAGGCACGGGCGCGCTTGATATGTAGCCCCTTGCTAACAGCGTGGTGCCAGGCCGGCCCTCGAGCCCCTCGTTGTTGACCAGGATGAGCTCACCCTCGCACGACCAGCCTATGCCCGTCGGTCCGAGCGCCTCGGACCACAGTTCGTGCCCTCTGAGCACATCTCTATCGGTGACGGGAGGGGTTCCTCCGGGACAACTGAAGATCTCCGCCTCAGGAGGTGTCACGCCGTTGACGGCCCGGTAGATCATGAAGTCGCCCACTCGTCCGCTGAACCGGCCGAGCGCCGCGTCCGCATCGAGTGCAGCTTGCACGGAAGCAAAGGTCGGTTCTGCTGGCGAGTCGCCTTGTTCGGCCAGCAGCAGACCACCAAGCGCAGCGCCAATCAGCGCGGCGAGGAGCATCGGAAGGGCGAGCCGGCTCATGATCGTTCACCGCCTTTTAGCAGCCACACCTACGGTTGTGCGTAAATGATGCGCTTCTGTAGAGCGGCTTGTCAATGGCGAACTGCCGGCGTGTCTATGGCCTCACTTCCGCCAGCTCCTTCGCCCGCGCCATGATCTGCTCCGCGCCGTAGCTGCCGGGCTGCGCGCCCTCCCGCACCGCCTCCGCTGCCGCTTGCTGGACGGCTCGATTGTAGGGCGTTGGCACGCCGTGCAGCGCCCCCAGCAACGCGATCTCGCCGTTGAGGAAGTCGGTCTCCAGCGCGCCAGCGCCGCGCGCCAGGCTCTGCCAGGTCGAGCCGCCGCTGCGAGGTGCGCCCTCGATCTGGCCGGGCGTCAGGGCGGCGCTGCGTCGCCCCATCAGGTCCTCCGGCGGCGCGAAGTCGATGCCCGCCGCCTCGTAGCAGGCGACCGCCTCCGCTCGCAGCAGCCGCATGAGCTCGCCGGCGGCATCGTCGCGTTCGCAGAGCGCCTGCACGGCGTTGCCGAGGTTGCCCAGCAGCTTGCTGTACTTGAGTCGCATGACGTTCGGGTCAGGGCGGGCGCTGAAGCCGCTCGCGGTGATCTCGGCCGTGACCTGCTCGATCAGCGGCTCGACGCCGGTCGGGTAGCAGCCGGCGTCGAGGACGCCGCCGACGGCCGTCGCGTGCATGAGGACGACGCCCGGCTCCAGGTGCGTGGCAGGCAGCACGACGAGCATGCCGTACACCATCGAGAAGCGTCGCAACGCCATCCGCTCGTTCGCGACGCCGTTCTGCGCGCAGACGACGGGGACGTCGCCGGCGGCGGCGCGTAGCTCGTCGAGGGCAGCGGCGGTGTCCTGCGATTTCATTGTGAGCAGCACAACCTCGTCGCCGCGAAACTGAACCTCCGACGGGTGGCCGACGGCCGTGATGGGCAGCGTGACGGTCTCGGCCGGCGTTCGGAACGTCAGGCCGTCGCGTCGCACCGCCTCGAGGTGGGCGCCTCGACAGATCAGCACGACCTCGCGCTCGTGCTGGAACAGCCGCGCTCCGATGCTCCCGCCGATCGCGCCCGCGCCGTAGATGACGTATCTCATTGGTAGAGGCTCCTCCTGTCCTACAGGCTCCCCAGGCCCTCGATGATAGCGGCGACGTGCTTGGTGCCGGCGATGAAGTCGCCGAGGCGGATGTTCTCGTCCGGGGCGTGGGCGCGGCCGTCCGGGTAGCCGATGCCCGCCGAGCACATCGGCACGCCGAGCACCTGCATGATCGGGTAGAGCGGCTGCGTGCCCGCGCCGTTCGGCATCGTGACCGGCTCCTGGCCGTAGACCTCGCGCGCCGTCGAGCGGGCGATCTCGACGAAGGGGTGGGTGGCGTCGGAGCGGGCGGGGAACTCACCCTCGCTCGCGACGACCTCGATGTCGTCGAAGCCCTCAGCGACGAGATGCTTGCGCAGCTTCTCCGTGATGTCGCCGGGGTCCTGGTCGGGCACCAGGCGGAAGTCGATCTTTGTCATCGCCTCGGCCGGGAGGACGGTCTTGTTGCCGGGGCCCTGGTAGCCGGAGCCGATGCCGTTGATGTTGCAGACCGGCTCGAAGACGACGCGGCGGTGGTAGTCGTAGCCGCGCACGCCGCAGACGAAGTCGCGCAGGCCCAGGTTCTGGAGCAGCTTCTCCTCTTCGTTGGGCAGCTCGCGCAGGAAGGCGTCCTCCTGCTCGGTGGGCGGGCGGACGCCTTCGTAGAAGCCGGCGATGCGCACCCGCTCGTTCGCATCCTTGAGGCTTGCCAGCGCCCAGACGAGGCGCCAGGCCGCGTTGGGCACGGTCGCGCCGTACGACGAGTGCGAGTCGCGCACGGCCGTTTTGGCGCGCAGTTCGACGACGAGGATGCCCTTCACGCCGAGCGAGACGAGCGGGCGGCCCGTGGCGTTCACGCCGCCGCCCTCGTGCAGGCAGACGTCCGCGGCGAGCCGCTCGCGATGCTTCTCGACGAACTCGTGCAGCTTGGCGCTGCCGATCTCCTCGTCCCCTTCGATGAGGAACTTGATCGTTACGGGCAGCTTGCCGCCGCTCGACTCTTGCAGCGCCCGGATGGCGAGCAGGCGCGAGATGAGGTGGCCCTTGTTGTCGCTGATGCCGCGCCCGTAGAAGAAGTCGCCGTCGCGGCGCACCTCGAAGGGCGGCGACGTCCACAGCTCGAACGGCTCCGGCGGCTGGACGTCGTAGT
The DNA here is from genome assembly GCA_040882355.1 of Dehalococcoidia bacterium. Lineage (GTDB taxonomy): Bacteria > Chloroflexota > Dehalococcoidia > DSTF01 > RBG-16-68-14 > JBBEBM01. The sequence continues at coordinate 57,814 of JBBEBM010000077.1, forward strand.
GGTTGTAGAGCAGCAGCGTCGTCGGAGACTCACCGGGCAGCTCGCCGACGACGACAGGGTGGCCTGGCTCCTCTTTGTCGAGCATATCGACCGTCGCGCCGACGGCTTCGAGCATGTCGACGACGAAGCGGGCCGTCTCGGGGATCGACTGCTTCTGCGCGCTGACGCTCGGCATCGCGACGTAGTCGCCTAGCTGCGCCAGCGCCTCGTCCAGGTGGTCGTCGATGTAGCGGCTGATGTTGGTCATGTTGGCTCTCCCTCTCGAGTTGTTGTCTTGCGTGGAAGGAAAGATGCTTCGCGATGCTCAGCATGACAACGCTACCCTCTGTCATCC
>JBBEBM010000078.1:0-44018 GCA_040882355.1 Dehalococcoidia bacterium
GCGACGCTGCAGTCGCTCGACCGGCCGCTGGTTCGCGCCTACCTCTCGACCCTGATCGATGACGGTGTGGCACGCGCGAGCATCAGCCGCAAGGTGAGCACGATCCGGTCGTTCTACAAGTACCTGCGAGCCGAGAAGCACATCGAGAGCGACCCGCTGCTCGGCGTGCGCGGCCCGAAGCGCGAGCGGCGTCTGCCCAACTTCCTCAGTCAGGAGCAGATCGACACGCTGATCGCCGCCGCTGACAGGGACACGCCGGGTGGCCTGCGCGACCGAGCGATTTTGGAGCTGCTGTACGCCTCGGGGCTGCGCGTGAGCGAAGCCGCCGGGCTGGACGTGAATAGCGTCGACCTGGACGATCGCACGGCCCTCGTGCGAGGTAAGGGCTCGAAGGAGCGCGTCGTCGTCATGGGCGACCCCGCCGCCCGCGCCGTCGACCGCTACCTCTCGGACGGCCGCCCGCAACTCGCGAGCCAACGGGGAGGCGATAAACCAACGCTTCATTCGGTGCGGCGAGATTCTTCGCTGGCGCTCAGAATGACAGAAGCGGCCCTCTTCCTCAACCGCGACGGCGGGCGCTTCTCGCAGCGCGCGGTGCAGCTCATGGTGCGCAAGCACGCGCTGGCGGCGGGCCTCGACCGGTCAGTGCACCCCCACCTCCTGCGCCACACCTTCGCGACGCACCTGCTGGAGGGCGGGGCGGAGCTGCGGGTGGTGCAGACGCTGCTGGGCCACGCCAGCGTCAACACGACGCAGATCTACACCCACGTCACCGAATCGACGAAGCGGAAGGCGATCGAGGACGCGCTGGACGGCCTTGCGCGCATGGAGGAGGAGCGAAAGGCGAGCCGGGCGCGGCGCGCCTAAGAAGGGGACTCTCACTTGGGTCGCTTCAACCGCAGCCACTGTAGCAACCTGGAGATTGCCTCGCTCATTGGTACGCCCTCCTCGTAACGGAACGCCTCTTGGCTGGCCGAGATGACAGCTTCCAGGGGCGCGTCGGTTGCCCACCTCTGACCCGGAGCGCGCAGGGCACCGATGAGCAAGCGCCGCAGGCGCTGCGGGTCTGCGGTTGGCTCCGCCGCGCCCAACTCGATGGCGCGATCGCCCTCAAGCACCTTGAAGAGATGGCCGTCGCTGTCGTAGATACCAATGTCGATGTAGCCCAGGTCGTCCGGCTCTAAGCTGCTCTGGAGTTGGTCTAGCGACTCGTAGCAGACTACGTCATTCTCGTCATAGAACAGGAAGATTGGGTAACGCATTGCTTAGAACCGCGAGTGTCTAGGTAGGAATTGAACACCGGCGGCGAGCGTTCGCTCGCCCTGGGCGGCCCGATGGCCGCCCCTACGCGATGGCCGCCGCAGAACCTGCGTCTACACCTGCCCCATCATCTCCTGGACGCGCTGGAGGACGAGCGGGTAGCGCTTGGTGAGCTCGGCGCCGTCGACGAAGAGGGTGTCGCCGTTCACCCACGATGCGTCATCGGAGACAAGGAAGAGCGCGGCCGAGGCGATGTCGTCCGGCGTGCCGGCGCGCCCCGCCGGGATGTTCTCCAGGTACTCCCTCAGGATCTCGGGCGTGCTGGTGAGGAACGTGGTCATCGGCGTGTCGACCAGCCCCGGCCCGATGCCCGTGACGCGGATGCCGTGCGGCGCCAGCTCCATCGCGGCGACGCGCGTGAACATCTCGACGCCTGCCTTCGCGGCGCAGTACGCCGACATCCCTTCGGCGGGCTGGCGCGCGTTGATCGAGGCGATGTTGACGATGGCGCCGCCCTGACCCTGCTTGATCATCGCGCGCGCTTCGTGCTTCGTCGAGACGAAGACGCCGCGCAGGTCCAGGTTGAGCACGGCGTCCCACTGCTCGACCATCTGATCGACGATCGGCGCGAGCCCGCCGATGCCGGCCGCGTTGACCGCGATGTCGAGCCGGCCGAAGCGCTCGACGGCGCGCGCGACCATCGCTTCGGCGCCGGCCTCGTCGTAAAGGTCGGCGGCGATCCATGCGGAGGCGGTGCCCAGGCCCGACGCGCGGCCCTCGGCGGCCTCACCGTTGACGTCAGCGATGAGGACGTTCGCGCCCTCCTTGATGAAGCGGCGGGCGGTGGCGAAGCCGATGCCTGACGCGCCGCCGGTGACCAGCGCGACTTTCCCGTCCAGGTTGCCCATGGTAGCCGTCCTTTCCTACGGAGGGGTTGTCACGCCGATTCTAGGGCAAGGTAAGCGCCTCCACAAGCCCATGCTTCGACGTGGTTTGAGCACAGGCTTCGGTGAGCCCGGGGGCGCGGCGCGGTGTCTAGGAGACTGCCGCGACAAGTGAACCGATCTGTTCGATGTGCTGGGCGACGTGGCTCTCCCAGCGGCGTGGAAGATCTGATCAGGGGCTCATGGCAGGACGAGACTCGGAACTCCGGCGATGAGACTTGCTGCACCGCGATCACGCAGTAGCATCCAATCCGTAGCGATCCAGCGCTGCCCGCACCTGGCTGAGCAACTCTGTGCCCATTCGGCGCCCGTTCGGGAATTGGTCGTCTCGATCCCAGCGCCAGGCCGCGATCATCGCAAGCATGAGGATCCGGCACTCGCCAAGCAGGTCTCGATCAGCGTCCGGATAGTGGTCGCTCACCCCTTCGGGCACATGGGCGAGGTCGAATTCGACTGGCCCCCGGCAACACGTCTCGAGGTCTATGAACAGCGGACCGTTCTTCGTGCTGAGCAGGTTGCCCGGGTGCGGTTCGCCGTGCAGGAGCTGCTCGGCCGCGCCCCGCTGTGCGATCGCCCACCTCATCTTGCGCAACGTGTTGCTCAGAAGCTCCCTATCCGCGTCCCCGAGGTCCGGAGTGTGGGCGTGGCTTGCAACGAGTTGCTGAGCCTCGGCGACGCGGTCCGTGAAGTGCGGCGCGGTAAGGTCGATCCCCCGCATGCCAGCGTGCAGCAGCACGAGCGCCTGCGCATACTCGGCCGGCGTGACGTCTCGAGGCGATACAGGCTCGTAGTAGGTCCATAACGTGACGACGAAGCCGTCACGCACGTAGACGCGCGGCTCCACCCGAGGCTCAAGAGCAGCGACTGGGCTATCGGTTTCGGCCAGCCGTTGAGCAAGGTCTATTTCGAATTGCGCAACCTCATGTCCTACGTGTGCTACCCGAGCAAGGACGTCACAGGGCAGCACACGCAGCGCGAGTTTGTTCGAGTTGTGAAGAACGATCGCGTCGTCGACGGTCAGGTCGAGCGCTGCCGCGATCGACCTGACCGCAGCAACAGCACGCCGGACCTCTGACGCCTTCATCGTCGCCCCGTCCTTCTCCGTTGCCGTCCCGACTGTCCCAGTGATAGGGACAGGCCCCATCCAGGTGGGGCCTGTCGTCTGGCGGTTTGGTAGCGCATGCGGGATTCGAACCCGCGATCTCCGCCTTGAGAGGGCGGTGTCCTGGGCCACTAGACGAATGCGCCCCGTTGGTACTCCTTCGCTCGGAAGGATTCGCCGCTACCCTGGGTTGGCTGGGGACGGAGGATTCGAACCCCCACATACGGATCCAGAATCCGCTGTCCTACCGTTAGACGAGTCCCCAATCGCCAATCAGGATAGCACGGGTGAGCGCAACCGGGCAACGCTACGCGCTGGCTGAGACGCACAGGCACGGGATAGCCGGGTTCGTCGGCTCTACCAGGATGTCGTCTTCAATGCTGACCGCGCTGAAGCCTGCCTGCTCGACAAGCGCGCGGAGCTCCGCCGATTCGTAGAAGGCGTACTGGGCGAAGGCCGAGCCGTCGAGGGGCGAGAAGCCGGTCACGCGCTCGCCCGTCCCTGCGAAGAAGACCGCGACGAGGGGCGCTCCCGGGCGAAGCATGCCGCGCACCTGCGCGAGCGTCGCGGCAAGCGCGGCCTTCTTGAGGTGGATGAGCGCAAGGCAGGAGAACGCGCCGGCGAACGACTCCCGTCCGAAGGGCAGGTGTCGCATGTCGCAGCGCACAAGGTGGGCCTGCGGTGCTCGCCGCCGGGCCGCGGCCAGCATGCCCGGCGATCGGTCGATGCCGACTCCCTGCCGGAACAAGGCCAGCTCGTACCCCGGTCCGCAGCCGAGATCGAGCACCGGCCCGTCGACGCTCTCCGCGAGGGCGACCGCGCGGCGCCAGCACGGCGAGTTCGTCTTCGGCCCGTAGGCCTGTTCGTAGCGGTCCGCAAGGTGCGCCCAGGCGTCGCGCGTCATGCGGCGGCTGCCAGCTTCGCCAGCGCGTCGTCAAGCCGCCGCAGGCAGCGGTCGCGGCCCAGCAGCGCCATGCTCTCGAAGAGGGGCGGGGAGATGGGGCGGCCCGTAAGCGCGACGCGCAGCAGCATGAAGAGGTCGCCCGCCTTCAGCTCGAGCTCGTCGGCGAGCGAGCGCATCGCCTGCTCGATCGCCTCGTGCTCCCACGCCGGCAGCGCCTCGAGTCGCGCCTTCGCCTGGCCCAGCGCCTCCTGCGCGCCCGATGCGTTCCCGGCGAACTTCTTGCCGAGCAGCTCGTCGGCGGTGTAAGGCAGGTCGTCGCTGAAGAAGCCCTCGACCATGCCGGCCACCTCATCGAGGCGCTTGATGCGCTCGCGCACGAGCGGAACGAGCCGGCGCACCGTCTCGCCGTCGATGGGTCGAGGGACGGCCGGCGGCAGGTCGCGCTCCAGCCGCTCGCCGATGAGCTGCGCCAGGCGTTGCTCGGGCAGCTCGCGCAGGTAGACGCCGTTCATCCAGGTGAGCTTGTCGAGATCGAAGATCGCGGGGTTCTTCACCAGCCGTTCGAGCGAGAAGTGCTCCACAAACTGTTCGCGCGAGATCAGCACCGAGTGGTCGTCCAGCGACCAGCCGAGCAGCCCGAGGAAGTTGAACATCGCTTCCGGCAGGTAGCCCTGGTCGCGGTAGTCGAGCACTGAGGTGGCGCCGTGGCGCTTGCTCAGCTTCGATCGGTCCGCGCCCAGGATGACGGACATGTGCGCGAAGCGAGGCGGCTCCCAGCCGAGCGCCTGGTAGATCAGCACCTGGCGCGGCGTGCTGGAGACCCACTCGTCGCTGCGCAAGACGTGGCTGATCTCCATCAGGTGGTCGTCGGTGACGTGCGCGAGGTGGGCCGTCGGAAAGCCGTCCGACTTCAGCATGACGAAGTCGTCGATCGTGGCGTTGTCGAACTCGATGCGATCGCGCACGATGTCGTCGAAGGCCGTCGCGCCCTCCATTGGCGTGCGAAAGCGCACCACGGGCGCGATGCCCTCGGCGCTGGCGGCGGCGGCCTTCGACGCGCGGTCGGCGTCCGAGAGGTCGCGGCAGAGGCGGTCGTAGCGAGGCGGCTGGCCGCGCTTCTGCTGATCGGCGCGCACGGCGTCGAGGCGCTCGGGCGAGCAGAAGCACTCGTATGCGTGGCCGCCCTCGACAAGCTCGCGGGCGTAGCGCTGGTAGTGCTCCAGCCGCTGCGACTGAAAGTACGGCTCGTGCGGCCCGCCGACGTCCAACCCCTCGTCCCAATCGAGGTCCAGCCAGCGCAGGCTCTCCTTGATCGCGTCGATGCCGCGCGGGTCGTAGCGCTTCTGGTCGGTGTCCTCGATGCGCAGGATGAACGTGCCGCCGGTGTGGCGGGCGAAGAGCCAGTTGAACAGAGCCGTGCGCATGTTGCCGACGTGGGCGATCCCGGTCGGGCTCGGGGCGTATCGGACGCGGACGGTCATCGTGAGGGCATTGTAGCAGGAGGTCAGAGGGCCTTAGCAGCGTGGCGAAAATGGGCGTGCAGGGGTAGCGCCCCGTGCCGGGGGGTCTGGGGGGTGTCCCCCCAGATTCACCCAAACACCGCTGGGCGGGCGGGTGGGAACGATGACGTTGGTTCTTGGGCCTTTCCAGCAGCCTGCTACCGCATGATGCGGCTGGGGAAGCGGAAGGTGCCGAGCAGCGCCATGACGGCGGTGAGGGCGACGGAGAAGGCGGAGAAGACGCCCGTCAGCGCGATCGGCCGGTTCTGCGCGTAGTCGACCAGGCCCATGTTGACGAAGTCCGTGATCTCGTCGTTCAGGTCGTCGTAGAGGAGGGCGACCGCAATCGAGACGAAGATGGCGATGACGAGCACCGCGAACGTGACGGCAAGGCTGGCGGCGGCGAGCTCGACGCGGGCGGCCGTGGCCGTGCCGGGCTCGGTGAAGGCGAGGTTGAGGAAGTAGTTGAACAATCCGGGCACAATGATCAAGCCCGTGATGACCGACCAGGTGATGAAGAACTCCACAGCCGACCTCCCTGCCGTACGCGGACGCCGCCGGACACAGTTGGGCGGAAGTGTACTGAAAGCCGGAACAAGGAACAAGGAACGGGGCAGACGGCCGGGAACAAGTCGAAGGCTGCGGTCGTCTGGAGTGAGAGTCTTGCAGGGGACGCGAGCCGCTCGATAAGATGCGATGGACGCCCCCGTAGCTCAGTTGGATAGAGCACCGGCCTCCGGAGCCGGGTGCGTGGGTTCGAGTCCCGCCGGGGGTACCACTCCGAGCCATGCACAGCGCCCCGTGCCTGCGGCCGGCTTCGCCTGAGGCCGGTAACGCGCGCCGAGGGCCGGGCGTTGGAAGACGTGAAGCCGGCTCTTTCGCAGCCGGGCAGCCGTTTGTTATAGTCGAGTAAGGCGATGTCACAGCAGCAAGCGAAGAAGCGTCGCAGGCGTTACGAACCGGGAAGCGCCTATGCGGGCCACGTGCGCCCGAAAGGCATCTTTAGCATCTTCGGCAACGTCAAGCTCTTCTATATCGTCGGGGCGGCGATCATGCTCGGGAGCCTTGGCATCGGCGGCTTCATCTACAGCACCAACCAGAACACCACGAACAGCGACGCCGAAGGCTCGAGCGCTCGCAACCCGGGTGGCTTCATCGACCAGTCGAAGGACGGCACGCCCAACCCCGACGACGACGCCACGCCCGAGACCAGCCCGACGACGGAGGTGCGGCGGTACGAGGCCGCTCCGGCGATGACCATCGACGCGACGAAGACCTACGTCGCCACGATCAAGACGGACGCCGGCGACATTCAGGTGGAGCTGCTCGCCTCGCAGGTGCCGCAGACGGTGAACAACTTCGTCTTCCTGGCGAACGACGGCTTCTACGATGGGCTGATCTTCCACCAGGTGCAGTCGGACTTCGACGCCCAGGCTGGCGATCCGACCTGCACCTCGGACGACCCGGAAGGGTGTCGCGGCAACGGCGGCCCCGGCTACGACTTAACCCAGGAGAAGCCCGGCGCCTTCGTGGTCGGCGCGGTCGGGATGGCGAACGGCAGCCAGTTCTTCATCGTGCTGGGCGAAGCGGACAGCTTTAGCGAGTTCACGCCGTTCGGGCGGGTGACGTCCGGCATCGAGGTCGCGCAGCAGCTCGTGCGCGGCTCGACTATCGAGAGCATCGAGATCGCAGAACAGTAGTCGTTCACCACACCGCCGACTGAAGTCGGCGGCATGCGCTCCCTCGACGCACGTAGGCGAGGCTTTCCAGCCTCGCCGTTCTACGGGCGGGCAGGGCGATGTTCCGGGGTCTTGAACCGCGTCTGAGGGTTCGAAACCCTCAGCTTTCAGCGGGCAGCGCTCGTACGCATTGTAAGTGCGCCCCGTCTCCTAGAGTCTTCGGGATTCTCGCCACGGCGAGTCGCCGCAGGGGACATCCCGCAGACTGGGACCCCTTCTCCGAAGGCCAGCGTCCTCTCCCGAGGGCCGGGCTCTAGCCTGGCAGGTCTGCGGGCGGCGTCTCCGGCGGCTCGGCCAGCCGCTCGACGAAGCGCATCGCGAAGAACCACGGCACCGCGACGGCCAGCGCGATCAGCCCCGGCAGCCACCAGCCGCCGACGAGCAGGAAGATGCCGAGCGCCGCCGCCGCCGACATCGCGATGACGGCGATGATGCGCGCGATGGCCACGTAGGCCGGCACGTCGCGTCGATGGTCTTCGGTGGGTGCTGTCATATCGCTAGCTGGTCGGGGTGGGCAGATTCGAACTGCCGGCCTCTTGGTCCCAAACCAAGCGCTCTAACCTGGCTGAGCTACACCCCGGCGATCTCACCGTAGCGGGCGCCGCGACGCCCGATCAAGGCGCGTGCCGCGCCGCGCCCATCAGCTCGCGCACGTCCTCGATGCCGTGCTCGGCCATGTAGCGCTGGAGGCCTTCTAGCACGTCTAGCGGGGCGCGGGGGTTGACGAAGCTGGCCGTGCCCACCTGGACCGCCGTCGCGCCCGCGAGCAGGAACTCGACGGCGTCCTCGCCGGTGCTGATGCCGCCGCAGCCGACGACCGGCACGTCGACCGCGCCCGCGACCTGGTAGACCATCCGCAGGGCAACGGGCCTGATCGCCGGGCCGGAAAGCCCGCCGAAGACGCTGCCCAGCACCGGGCGGCGGGTGTCGGCGTCGATCGCCATCGCCTGGAGGGTGTTGATCACGCAGAGGGCGTCGGCGCCCGCTTCAACGACGGCGCGGGCGACCGAGACGATGTCGGTGACGTTGGGCGTGAGCTTGACGATGACGGGCAGCGTGGTCTGGCGGACCACGGCCTCCGTGACGGCGGCGGCGGTGTCGGGCTCCTGGCCGAACTCCATGCCGCCCCGACGCGCGTTCGGGCTGGAGATGTTCACCTCGATGCCGCTGACGCCGTCGACGCCCTCCAGTCGAGCTGCTACGTCGCCGTACTCCTCGATCGTCGCGCCGAGGATGCTGACGATGACCGGGATGCGCCAGCGGGCCCAGCGCGGCGCGAGGTCCCGCACGACGTTGTCGACGCCCGGGTTCTGCAGGCCGATGGCGTTGAGCATGCCGGCCGGCGTCTCGGCGGTGCGAGTCTGGGCGCTGCCGGCGCGGGAGTGGAGCGTCACGGTCTTCGTGACCACCGCGCCCAGCTTCTGCACGTCGAACGTGTGGCGCTCCAGGCCGAAGCTGAACGTGCCTGAGGCGGTCATCACCGGGTTCGCGAGCGCGAGCCCGCCCTTTCGCCCGGGCAGCTCGACCTGCAGATTCAAACGAGTGGCCTCCTGCGATGTGCTTTCGGCGGCATTATACTTGCCCGCCGCAGGTGTGGCTTGCCCGCCCGGAAGAGGGGAGGCTGGCCCCGGCGCGCCGGCCGCTGCGTGCAAAAGAACGGGGGCTCCCGAAGGAGCCCCCGGCGGGGATAGGGCCACTGGCCGCGGTGCGCCTTATCCTTACTTCTTGCGTTGCTCACCCGGTCGAATCTGCGTCGGCCGGCCGCGCTGGCTCGACCAACGGCCGAGTCCGGCGCTGCCAGACTCCCAAAGAGCGTCTTCGGCGGCATTGGGGAAGCGCTTCGCGGTGCCGCAGCGCTTGCAGACGCCCCGGCTTGTGGCGCCGTGAGGCGTCTCGATAATCCAGCGGTGCTTGCAGGTCGAGGCTGCGCGCCCGCGGCGTTCCTGTACGACGATTCCTTCGCTCATCTCCTCCTCTGCTTTCTCTCCCCAACCCTCTTCTCTATACGTCTCGACCTCAACTGGGGTTCCCCGATGCCTTTCGGAAAGCTATGGTAGCACGCGATCTTTTCCAGTGTCAAGGTTTTCACGATAAGTGTAATACTTTGTTCATAAATTCTTGCCCGACGGCGCCTTTGGAGCCTATACTAAGCCAAAGGTGGGGAAAGCCCCCGGCTTCGAAAGGCCGCATGACGAATACAAAGGTCGAGATCGTCGCGCTGTTGAAGCGCAACGGTGGCCATAGCGTGAAGGAGCTGGCGGCCGCCCTCCATCTCGCCGCCGTCACGGTACGCCAGCACCTGACCCACCTCCAGCGCGACGGGCTGATCGCTGCCCAGCAGCGCCCGAACGGCTACGCCCGGCCCAGCTACGTCTTCCGCCTCACCGCGAAGGGCCACGCTGCCTCCTTCCCGCGTCGCTCCGACCGCCTGGTCGAGCTGCTGGTGCGCGAGATCAGCCTACTCGAGGGCGAGGAGCTGACCGGGCTCTCCAAGCAGGCGAAGGTGTCGCTGGTGCTCCAGCGGGTGGCCTTTCACCTTGCCGACGAGTTCACGCCGTTCCTGCGAGGCTGGCGCCTGCAGGAGCGCGTCGCGTTCGTGACCGAGGTGATGCATGCGGACGGCGGCTTCGCCGAGTGGGAGGCGGCCGAAGGAGGGTTCGAGATTCGCGACTTCAACTGCCTCTTCCACCGCTTCTTCCAGAGTGAGAACGAGGTCTGCGAGTGGCATCGGAGCTTCCTCAGCCGCGTGCTGGGGACGGAAGTGCGGGTGACCCCGTGCCCCAACGGCAGCGCGCAGTGCTGCCGCTTCGTGATCGAGGCCACGGCGGACGTAACGGCCAAGGCCGGCTAGTCAAGGATGAGAGCGAATGCCTAGCGAAGACCAGATCCTCGCCGCGCTCCGGCAGGTAGAAGATCCCGACCTCCACCGCGACATCGTGTCGCTCGGGTTCATCGCGGACCTCAAGGTGACTGACGGGCGCGTCGCTCTCCGTGTCGTCCTCACGACGCCCGCCTGCCCCGTGCGCGAGCAGATGAAGGCGCAGGTGGAGGAGATCCTCTTGGGCCTGTCGGGCGTCAACGAGGTCGATGTCACGATGGACGCGGAGGTGCGCGCGAACCAGCCGATGGGCGCGGCTCGGCCCGTCGAAGGGGTGCGCAATATCATCGCCGTCGCCAGCAACAAAGGCGGCGTGGGCAAGTCGACGGTGTCGGTGAACCTCGCCGTCGCGCTGGCGAAGCGAGGCGCCCGCGTCGGACTCGTCGACGCGGACGTGACCGGTCCGAACATCCCGATCATGATGGGCTACGAGGCGGGCTTCATGGCGGAGGAGGAGCGGGGCCTCCACACCATCGAGAAGTATGGCGTAAGCATGGTGTCGCTCGGCTTCGTGCTGCCGCGGCTCTCGCCGGTCGTCTGGCGCGGGCCGATGGTGGGCACGGCCGTCCGCCAGCTCCTGCACGACATCAAGTGGGGCGAGCTGGACTACCTGGTGATCGACCTGCCGCCCGGCACGAGCGACGCCTCGATGAGCATGGCGCAGGAGGCGCCGATCTCCGGCGTCGTCATCGTCAGCACGCCGCAGGACGTTGCGTGGGAGGACGCGGGGAAGGCGGTCGCGATGTTCGACAAGCTGAACGTGCCGGTCTTCGGCGTCGTCGAGAACATGAGCTACTTCCTCTGCCCGCACTGCGGCGAGCGGACGGAGATCTTCGGGCACGGCGGCGGGCAGCGGGCCGCCGAGGAGCTGGGCCTGGAGTTCCTCGGCGAGATACCACTAGACATAAAGACACGCGAAGCCGGCGACAAAGGTGTGCCCATCGTCGAGTCCGATCCGGATTCGACGCAAGGGCGGGCCTTCATGCGTGTGGCGGAGCTGGTAGCGGCGCGCTGTAGTGTTCTCCAATTCGCCTCCGCTGGGGTACAATAAGGCCGTGAGCTTACGCTTCTTCCGCCGCAAGGGAGCGGCGGGCGCCCCGCCCGAAGAAACGGCCGTTGAGCCGGAGGTGTCGCCGAACGGCGATACGCCGGAGGCCGATCCCGCGCCCCGCCGCCGGCGTACGGGCGCGCGGCCGGCGAGTCGCTCCCGGGCCGGCGCAACGCCTGCGGCCAAACCCCTGACCGATCCGCCGCCCTCCTCCGACAAAGAAACCGCACCTACGAAATCGCCGACGCGGCGCGGCAGCCGCGGGCGCCGCGGTGGCGCCGGGCGCAAGCCGGCGGCCGCGGTTCCTGTCGAGGAGACCGCCGCCATGCCCGCGCTGGTTGTCCCCCCGCGACCCCAGGGCGCCACGGTCGAGGCGATCCTCGCCCAACAGACCGCGCTGATTCAGCAGCTCGCGGAGCACGAAGTCGCCGCGATGAAGGCAGTCCAGGCCACGCTCGTCGCCATCGAGAACCGGCTATCGCAGACCGGCGACCGATCGACGACGGCCGAACGGCCCCGCGTCGGTATCTTCGTGGACGTCCCCAACGTCATGTACGCGGCGGAGCGACAGGGCGTCGCGCTCGACTTCGGCAAGCTGCTCGCGATGCTGGCGCGCGGACGCGAGATGGTCCGCGCGAGCGCGTACGCACCGATCAGCGACGATCCGAGCGCGAGGTTGGACACGCAGCGGTTCGTCCAGCCCTTCGTCGGCCACGGCTATCGTATCGTCACCAAGCCGCTCAAACGCTACGCCGACGGCTCGATGAAGGCGAACTTCGACGTCGAGCTGGCGATGGACGTGCTCACGATGTCGGACCGGCTCGACACGGTCACGCTCGTCTCCGGCGATGGCGACTTCCGCCGCCTCGTGGAGCTCGTCGAGAGCAAGGGCGTGCGCGTGGAGGTGGTCGCGTTCAGCCAGAGCACAGCGGCCGAGTTGCGCGCGCTGGCCGATGAGTACATCGACCTGAACGACCGCCTGCCCGAACTCCGGGCGACGTAGCGTTGGCGACGCCTCCCACCGTCCTCCTGGCAGAAGACTTTCCGGACTTCCGCGCAAAGCTCCTCTCCCTGCTCGAGCCGATCGCCCTCACGTGCATCATGACCCGCAACGGCCGCGAGGCGATCGAGGTGCTGCAGGACCTCTCCCGCGACCTGCACCTGCTGATCACCGACATGGACATGCCGGTGCACACGGGCTGGGAGGTGATCGAGGCGGCGCGGACACATCGAGGCCACGTGCTCCCTGTGATCATGCAAACCGGCGAAGCGAAGTATACGTACGTGCGTCGCAAGGCGGAGGAGCTGGGCATCGTGCTCATCGACAAGACGGACGTGGGCACGTTGCTGGCGCCGGCGGTGCGCGACGCGCTGGCGCTCGCCCGGTAAGCAAGAGGCCCCTCGTTCGAGGGGCCTCTTGGCGTTTCGCTTAGCGTAGGCGGCTAGCTCTTCTCGCTTGGCTCAGCGGGCTTCGGCAGGGTGAGGTCGGAGACGCTGGGCGCGCCTGGACTCGACCGGTAGGTCTTCTTTAGGTCGTCTACGGCGGCCGTCAATCGCTGCAGGTGCTGTGAGCGCTGGATATCCTTGGACATCGCTTCCTCCTCGCGTTCAGTCTCCCGCTTTGGTCACCACCAGCACCAGCGACGGTTCCACTCTAGATATCGGCCAGAGGACGCATGGTGTTACGCCTTGTCGCGCAGATGGATCAGAAAGGCCCCGTCAGTCGACAGGGCCAGGCCGGGGTTGGCTTCGTGTCGCCTAGTCGTCGTCTTCCGGCTCGTCTTGGCTGTCCTCGCCGCGGTTTCCGTTGCCGCCGCCTGGCCCGCTGTTGTCGTCATCATCCCCGTTGTCATCAGGTTCATCATCTGAGCCAGGAGGCGAGCCGTCGTCTGCGCCGCCGTTGCCGCCGCCGTGGTTGTCGGGCGGGCCCTGGTCGTCGTCACCCTCGTCCTCGTCCTGTCCGCCATTCGAGCCCTGGCCTCCATCATCATCGTCATCGTCCTGGCCGCTGTCGTTGCCCGGGCCGCTAGAGTCGTCATCCTCACCGTTGCCGGGGCCGGAGTGGTCGTCGCCGGCATCGTTGTCATCGCCGCTTCCCGGCCCGCTCGGGTCGTCGTTCTGGCCGTCGTTCGCTGGCGCGGGGCCCTGGCTGTCAGCGACGTGTTCCCGCTCGATCTCGCGCGCCACGAGCGTGCCATCGGTTTCGCGGGACGCTCGCACCTTGACCGTGTCGCCGGGGCCGAGATCGGCTAGCGCGGCGATGCCCTTGAACTCGGTGTCGGGCGTGATGACGACGGTCTGCGGGCCGGTTTCGGTGGTGATGGTGAGCGCCGCGGCGTCGACCGACTCCACCGTTCCGCGCAAGTCGATGCGATGCTCGCTGCTGCTACTGCCGAGAAGCCGCGTAAACGGCCTCGACGGGCTGCCGGTCGCGGCCGAGACGCCGACGGCGGTGCCCCCCAGCACGAGCAGGATGAGGAGCGCGGGTATCGCCTGCGGCAGCATCGCGAACCGGCGGATCCCTATCGCAAGCGCCTGCAGCGCCGACGGACGTGTCTCGGGAGCGCTCGCCTGCTCCGCGACAGCCGAGAGCAGGACAGCCCGGCCCTGCAACTGCGCACCGGGGCGAGGCAGGAGCGCGGGGCCCGCAGCAAGCAGCGTCTGCGCGAACGCGAGCTGCTCGCGCAGCTCAGCGGCGTGCTCCGGGTAGGGCGCGACGCAGTCATCGATGCCGGCGCCGGCGCGCAGCACGTCCAGGCATTCGTCCAGCAGCTCCTCGAACCGTCTCGTCGTCATCGCGTCCTCAGCCTGCCATCACCCGGCGCAGCGAGTTGAGCGCGCGGTTCTGCAACACGCGCACGGCACCCGAGCGGCGGCCCATGATCGCGGCGGTCTCTTCGTGCGAAAGTCCTTGGAAGAAGCGCAGGATCACCACCCGCTGCTGGTCGTCGGTGAGCTGCCGGAGGGCGGCCTGCACGTCCTGCGACAGCGCGAACTGCTCGGTCTGGTCCGCTTCCTGCAGCCGCGCGTCGTTCGACTCGTCCTCGAGTGCGACGGTGGGCCGGCGGGCCCTGCGCCGGAGGTGGTCGGCCGTGAGGTTGCGCGCGATGCGGTACAGCCACGCGGAGAAGGGCAGGCCACGATAGCGGTAGCTCCGGATGCCGCGCAGCGCCTCCAGGAACACGTCGGACGCGAGGTCTTCGGAGGCGGGCCGGTCGCCGGTGCGCAGGTAGCAGAATTGAAAGATCTTCATATAGTACTGGTCGTAGAGCAGCCCCCAGGCCTCCTGCGAGAAGGCCTGCGCTTCTTCGACCAGCCGTTCTCCCGACAGCGCGGGCGTCTCCTCGGGTAGGGAGCCGGCTAGCATCTCCTGTTGATTTCTCAATGCTTCCATCTCTCTCGAAGGGCGAAATGTTACGGCATATGGAGTATCGGCGGGGACAATTCGGCCTGCGACGCCGTCTTGCTCAGTATGCGGCCCTTCGGCGTCCCGGGCATGTGCTGTCTGGCCCTGCTTGCCTTCGCCTGTGGCCAGGGCTGCTCTGGCAGATCGAGTCGCTGCGCGAGAGCATCGAGCTACCTGTTGAGGTCGAAGGCCGGGCGCTCGCGGTGACGTCGTCGCTGGAGTCGGGGGTGTACGTCGTCTCGCTACAGCTCTTCTTCGAGGGCGCCGGCGACGTGAACTACGGCGTGCTCGTCGCGCTCTTGCCCGTCGAGGGGTAGGCGGGCCTGCCCGTTCGCGGGCTTCGCGCTTGTGCGACGGTTGCGCTGGCCGGGGCGCAGGCCGAACTCGTCGAAGTGCTGCTCCAGCCCGAAGTAGAAGACGAGGTGGTTGCGGAGCTGGTTGATCTCGACCGCAAGGCCGGTGCTGAGCAGGTAGCCGCGCACGTTCTTCGAGAAGCCTTCGCCTCCGAAGACCAGGATGTGCTTGATCGGGCGGCTCGCGAAGTCGTTGATCGTGTGGACGAGCTTGTCCTCGGCCGAGCCAGGCCCCTGCTGGTACTTGCACTCGATGCCCAGGTAGCGCCCGGCCAGGTCGTAGACCAGGAAGTCGATGATCCGCTGCCGGCCGAGGATGCTCACGCCCATCCGCACCTGTCGCAAGTATGCCAGGCCCAGCTCGCCGATGACGCCCTCGACCTCGCCCTCGAAGCGGGCGCCGGTCGTGAGCTTGCGGCCTTCCGGCTCGGTCACGAACGCTCGCCCTTCGAGGCGCCTTCGACGCGCTGGCGGGACAGCTCGGCGTACTTGGCGACCGACTCGATGAGCACCCAGCGGCGGCCGTTCCGCGCGGCGGCGACGCCTAGCGTGCCGGCGCCGCCGAACGGGTCGAGCAGCAGGTCGTCCGGCTTCGACACGAGCAGCACGGCGCGTTCGACGAGCGCCAGCGGCTTCTGCGACGGGTGCCCTCCGTTGACGCGCTCGCGCGCGGCGGTGACCGGGAACTCCCAGAGGTTGCGCATCTGGCGCCCGCCGTTCATCTCCTTCGCGTCCCAGTAGTTGAACGTCCACTTTTTCGCCTTCTTCGGCGTCTCGTTGATCGCCCAGACGATCTGCTCGGTGCTCTCGGTGAGCGTGCGGGCGGTGATATTGGGCTGGGCGTTCGGCTTGAACCAGACGATCGAGTTGAGGATGCGCCGCTCCAGCACGTGGCCGAGCAGAAAACCGAGCAGGTAGATGTTGTGATACGTGCCGAAGACCAGGATGTTGCCGTTTGGCTTGACGACGCGACAGGCCTCGGTGAGCCAGTCGACGCTGAAGCGGAAGTAGTCGTCCTCGCTGAACTGGTCCCACGTCTCCTGCATCGTCACGTGCGACGAAAACGCCCAGCCGAGCCCCTTCTTGCCGCGCCGCCCGCGTCCGGAGCCGATGTTGAACGGCGGGTCGGCAATGACGTGGTCGACACAGGCGTCGGGCCAGGAGCGCATGATCTCCAGGCAATCGCCGGTGTAGATGTGGTTAGGTGTGGGCTCGGGCATGGATCTGATCACTTGCGATGGTACATGGGCCGATCGCCGGCGTCAAGGACACCCCAGAGCCCGGGTTGCACCTCGCGCCTCGTGGTGCTACTATCAATGGGTAGTAGTGCTAAGAGGAGTGAGGTAGTGATAGAGCTGCGAAGGGTGGTCACGCGGAAGGGCCAGGTGACGGTGCCGGCTGAGATCCGCCGAGAGTTGGGGCTAAGAGTGGGCGATGAGGTCGCCTTTCTCGTGGATAGTGGCGAAGTCCGGCTGGCCCGTAGCGGCAGCGTGGTCGCGCGCACGGCGGGCGTCTTCAAGAGCCGGAAGCGGGCGCTGTCGGCGGAAGATCTCCGGGACGCAGCCGAGAAGGCGATTGCAGAGGAGGCCGTCGAGCGAGCGGGCGTTTAGGTGGCGTTACCCTTCCTCGACACGAACGTCCTCCTTCGGCATCTGGTCCAGGACCACGCCGATCATTCCCCACGGGCGACGGCGTTTCTCCAGCGGATAGAGGACGGCGAGCTGCGAGTACGCGTCGCGGACACCGTCGTCTTTGAAACGGTGTTTACGCTCCAGCGACTCTATCGTGTCTCGCGGGAGGCCATCCGCGAGAATCTGCTCTTGGTGCTGCAGCTACCCGGCATCGTTCTGCCTGGCAAGCGACGATTCGAGCGCGCGTTCGACTACTACGTCAATCTCAACCTCTCGTTCGCCGATGCTTATCACGCGGCCCTCATGCACGAACTGAAGCTCGATGAGATCGTCTCGTTCGATCGCGGGTTGGACCGGGTGCCCGGCATTCGCCGGGTCGAGCCAGCGCTCTGAGCTACCCGGGGGCGCCCCGCGCCGACGGCTTCGGTGGTCTGAGGGCTGTGAGTAGCACGCCGAGGACCGCCACCCCGCCCAGGAAGGGGACGGCGCCGTCGGCCAGGCGCTTCGGGAGGAAGAGCTCGAAGAACGTCTTCTCGTCGCCGAACCGGCGGTGGACGGTGCCCAGAGGGCAGTCGCCTCCATTGGCAGACACGATGGCGCCCTCGGCCACCAGCGCCGCGACCGCAGCGGCCACCAGCCGGCCTCTCTTGCGCGTCGCCGCGGCGTAGTAGATGAAGGCCAGGCATGAGACGAAGAAGAGCGATATCAGCCCGTGCACCAGCCGAACGAGCGCGATCATGGCGTCGTGACCCCCAGGTAATCGAGCGCTAGCTCGACGCAGCGGTCGAGCGGCTGGGTGGTGTCGATGCGCAGGTACGCGCCGACGGGCGCGATCGTCTGCCAGCGCTCGCCGTCAACGGGCTCGACCGGCTGGCTGGCCATGCGAGGCCGGTCGCGCAGGCGGCGGGCGAGTTCCGCCTCGTCCTGGCAGATGCACTCGATGAAGTAGTAGGCGACCATCCGCTCCTGCGCGATTCTGGCGCCCTTCGTCGGGATGCCCTCCCAGAACGACGGGCTATCGAGCACCACGCTCTGCCCCTGTCCGAGGAGGTGGTCGGCCAGCGCGAAGAACGCCTCGTACGCCAGCGGCGCGGCGAGTGACTCCTCGGCGCCCGCCTCCAGCGCCGCTGTCTTGATCACGTCCTTGTCCAGCACAACGGCGCCCGTGACGCGCCCGATCATTCGCGCGAGTGCGCTCTTGCCTGAGCCGGGCGGGCCGGCCATCTGCAGGAGGAAAGGTGCGGTGGAGGTGGTCATGGTCCGCGAGCAGGATAGCAACCTGCTCGGTAGGTTGTACCCGTCTGCGGGATGTCGCCTGCGGCGACTCGCTGTGGCGAGAATCCCGCAGCTTCCAGGAGATGAACTGCCTGGAGGGCGACATGGTGCAGGCGCGTTGCCCGGTCGAAGCTGAGGGTTTTCAACCCTCAGACGCCATACGCCATCTGCAGGAGGAACGGGCAGTTAGGCACCCTCGCCTCCGGAGACGCCCGTGACGTTGCCGGCAGCGTCGGTCTGGTAAGTGCCCTTGCTCAGGTCGAGCAGGACGAGCTGGTTGCCCCACGGATCGGCGACGACCAAGACACGGCCGACCGGAATGTCGAACGGGCCCGCAATGACCGATCCGCCCGCCTCGATGAAAGCCTGGACCGCTGTGTCGGCTGACGAGACGAGCAGGTCGGTCTCCAGCCCGGGCCGCTCAGTCTGCAGGACGATCTCAGTGTCACTGTCTGGCATCGCCAACCCGATCGACGTCTGTGTCCTCCAGCGCAACGTGTGACCGAGCCGGTCCCGGTAGAAGGCGAGGCCCGCATCCAGGTCGGGGACCGGAATTCGCACGGCATCGACCTTTCGGATGAGCGCGTCGTCCGGCGCTCTGTCGCCGGACTGACCGACCCTCTCCATCACGCGGCCTTGACCCCTGACCCTGCACTCTTGACCCTCATCGAAACACCTCTCGCAGCTCGAACTTCGGGCCGTCCTTGCAGACGAGGCGCATGCCCTTGCGCGTCTCGACGGCGCAGCCGTAGCAGATGCCGGTGCCGCAGCCCATCCGCTCCTCGAGCAGCGCCTGCACGGAACGGCGCGCGCGAACGTTGCGCATCGCGTTCGCCATCGCGCGGAACATGGCGTTCGGCCCGCAGGCGAAGGCCTGGTCGCACCACTCAAGGTGCTCGAGGAAGGCGTCGGTGGCGAGGCCGCTTCGCCCCAGCGAGCCGTCCTCAGTCGTGATGGCGACCTCGACCTCGGCCGGCAGGAGGGCGGTTGGGAAGATCTGCCCGGCGTGGCGTCCGCCGAGGACGAGGACGACGCTCTTGCCCTGCGCGACGGCCTCGTCGGCGAGCCAGACGAGCGGCGCAACGCCGATGCCGCCCGCGACGAGCAGCAGGTGCTGCGATGTGGAGCGGACCGTGTAGCCGTGCCCGAGCGGCCCCCAGGCTAAGACGAGGTCACCTGGCCTTCGTGACGCGAGCCACTCGGTGCCCTGCCCGACGACGTCGTACAGGACCGACCACTCCGGCCCCGATGGCCCCGGTCGCATGCGGTGGATGCTCATCGGGCGGGGCAGGAGCGGATCGTCGGGCAGGGCACTCGGTGAGGGGAGTGCTTCGCCCCGGAGCGGCGGCTCGACGCAACGGAGCATGACGAACTGGCCGGGGACGGCGCCCTGCGCCAGCTCCGGCGCGGCGAACCAGGTGATGTGGGTGTCGCCGTAGAGGCGCTCGTTCTCGGTGACGCGGGCGAAGGTCTCGCGCATGGGCATCTCAGGGTAGTGCGCCGAAGGCGAGGCCCGCCAGCGCCGCGCCCCCCAGCAACGGCGCGCTGTGCACGCGCCAGCGGAGCAGCGCGAACAGCGCGACGATGCCGATCGCGACGGTCCAGCCGTCGACGAAGGCGCTGCGGCCCAGGTGCGCCGTCGCCGCGAGGATCGTGCCGACGACGCCCGCGCCGAGCCCCTTGAGCACCGCCCGCGCGATGACAGACTCCGAGACGACGGCGAGGAAACGGGCCGCGAGGAGCGCGAAGACGAACGAGGGGAGGAAGATGGCGACCGTCGCCACGACAGCGCCCGGCAGGCCGGCGGCCTGGTACCCGACGAACGTGGCAGTGATCACGATCGGGCCGGGCGTGGTCTGGCCGAGCGCGACGCCATCGAGAAACTGGTCGTTGCTCATCCAGCCGAACGTCTCGACGACGTCGTGCTGCATCAGCGGGATCATGACGTAACCGCCGCCGAAGAGCAGGCCGCCGGTGCGCAGACAGAGCAAGAAGATGTCGCCGAGCGTGCCCGGCTCCCAGGCGAACGCTGGCACCGCGAGCATTGGCGCAGCGACGAGCGCCACGCCGCTGCCCAGCCGCGTGCTGTACAACAGGAGGCCCGCCAAGCCCGCGCCGATCAGAATGTAGATCTCGGAGCCGGGGAAGGCGTAGGCGAGCGCTCCGCTGGCGACGAAGACGGCGCCCAGCGCCGCATCGCTCACGCCGCCGCGAAACAGCCGGTAGGCGGTGACGACGATCAGCGCGATGACTGCGGGCTTGATGCCGTAGAAGACGTTGTCGACGGCGGGCACGGTCTGGTAGCGCGCGTAGAGCCAGCTCAGCACGAGCATGAGCAGGAAGGCCGGCATGATGAACGCGATGCCGCTGCCGATCGCCCCGGCGAGCCCGGCGCGCGCGTCGCCGACGTGGATCGCCATCTCCGTCGAGTTCGGCCCGGGAACAAGGTTGGTCGCGGCGAGCGCGTCGGTGAACCGCTGACGCGAGAGCCACCCGCGCTTCTCGACTGCCTCCCGCTCGATCATCGAGATGTGGGCCATCGGCCCGCCGAAACCGGTGACGCCAAGCTGGCCGAAGAGCAGGATCACTTCGCGCAGACGACCGCCGCTTGAAGGTGGGCTACTTCCCGCCATCGCGAAGGTAGTCGCGCAGGGGCTGGACGGTGTAGGTCTGGACGCCTGCCATCAGCGCCTCTGCGGCCGCGCGGGCGGTGTCGAGGCTGGTGAAGCAAGGGATGCGGCGCTCGGCGGCTGCGCGACGGATGTGGAAGCCATCGCGCAGGGTACCGGTGAGGCGGCCCTCCGGGATGTTGATCACGCCGTCGACCGTGCCGTCCTGGATCACGTCGACGACGTTCGGGTGCTCGTGCGCGAGCCGCTTGGCCACGCGGTCCGCCCGCAGGCCGAGCGCATCGATCATCGCGGCCGTGCCTTCGGTGGCGTAGAGGCGGAAGCCCTCCTCCGCCAGCCGGCGCACGATCGGCGCCGCTTCCGCCTTGTAGTGGTCGGCGATGCTGAGCAGGAGGGCGCCGCCCGAAGGCAGCGCCAGCTCCGCCGAGAGCAGCGCCTTGGCGAGCGCCGCCGGGAACGTGTGGTCGATGCCCATCGCTTCGCCCGTCGACTTCATCTCCGGTCCGAGGTGCGTGTCGACGCCGACGAGCTTCGACATCGAGAAAGCGGGCGCTTTCACGGCGATCAGCTTCTGTTGGGGCCAAAGGCCGCCCTTGTAGCCCTGCTCTTCGAGTGAGCGACCGAGCGTCACATGTACCGCCAGGCGCACCAGCGGGACGCCTGTGACCTTCGAGATGAAGGGAACGGTGCGGCTGGAGCGCGGGTTCACCTCCAGCACGTAGACCGACGGGCCGTTCTGCGCGCGCACGATGACGTACTGCACGTTCATCAGCCCGTCAACTTGCAGCGCGAGGCCGATCCGCTCCGTGTAGTCGACGACGGTGTCGATCTCCTCTTGCGTGAGGTTGATCGGCGGGTAGACGGCCATCGAGTCGCCGGAGTGGACGCCGGCGCGCTCGATGTGCTCCATGATGCCGGGAATGAGCGCCTCGCGGCCGTCGCACACCGCATCGACCTCCACCTCGCGGCCTTCGAGGTACTTGTCGATGAGGACCGGCTTGTTCGGCCCGGCCTCGGCGGCGGCGGCGACGTACTGGACGAGCTCTGTCGCGTTCTGGACGATCTCCATCGCCCGCCCGCCGAGCACGTAGCTGGGTCGCACCAGCACCGGGTAGCCGATCGTCTCGGCGGTGGTCATCGCCTCTTCGATGCTCGTCACGGCGGCGCCGGGCGGTTGGGGGATGCCGAGCTTAGCGAGGAACTCCTCGAAGCGGCGGCGGTCCTCGGCCATGTCGATCGCCTCGGCGCTCGATCCTAGGATCGGCATCGCCGCGAGGTGGAGCGGCCCGGCGAGGTTGATCGCCGTCTGACCGCCGAACTGCACGATCGACGGCGGCGCCTGCGACTCCTCGACGAGCAGCGGCGCTTCGCCGGGCGCTTCGACGGTCGGGTCGGTCGGCGGCGACTCGTTCTCGAGGATGTCGCGCAGCGACTCTTCGTCGAGCGGCTCAAAGTACAGCCGGTCCGACGTGTCGAAGTCGGTCGAGACGGTCTCCGGATTCGAGTTCGCGATGAGCGCCTTGTAGCCGGCCTCCTGGAGCGCCCACGCGGCGTGGACGGAGCAGTAGTCGAACTCGATACCCTGGCCGATGCGGATCGGCCCGCTGCCGATGACGAGGGCCTTGTTGCCGGGCAGCGGCTGAGCCTCGTTCTCGTCCTCGTAGGTGCTGTAGAAGTAGGGCGTCGCAGCGTCGAACTCGGCCGCGCACGTGTCGACCATCTTGTAGACCGGACGGATGCCGAGCCGGATGCGCGCCTGACGTACGCGTTCGGGCAGCCAGTCGGCGAGCGCGCCGATCTGCTCGTCGGCGAAGCCGAGCCGCTTTGCCTCGCGCAGCAGATCGGGCGAGAGCGGCTCCGCGAGCAGCCGCCGCTCCATCGCGACGATCTTCGCGAGCTTGCCGAGAAACCACGGGTCGACGCCGGTCTTGCGCGCGAGCTCCATCGGCTCCGCCTTGCGACGAAGCGCCGCCATCAGGCGCCAGATGCGGTCGTCGGTCGCGGGCATCGGGCCCGCGCAAAAGTCGGTGTCGCGCCAGGCGGGGGCCTCCCACTGGAGCGAGCGTCCGCCGATCTCCAGCGACCGCACCGCCTTCTGGAGCGCCGCCTCGAAGCTGCGGTCGATCGCCATCACCTCGCCGGTCGCTTTCATCTGCGTGCCGAGGGTGCGGTCGCCCAGCGGGAACTTGTCGAACGGCCAGCGCGGGATCTTCACGACGACGTAGTCGAGCGCGGGCTCGAAGGCGGCAGTCGTCTTCAGCGTCACGGCGTTCGGGATCTCGTCGAGCCGTTTCCCGACAGCGATCTTCGCGGCGACACGCGCGATCGGATAGCCGGTCGCCTTCGACGCGAGGGCGGAGCTGCGTGAGACGCGCGGGTTCACCTCGATCACGAAGTAGGGCGGGTCGCCCTCGCCTTTGGGCACGGCCCACTCGGCGATCTCCGGGCGCGGCGCCAGCGCGAGCTGGACGTTGCACCCGCCCTCGATGCCCAGCGCGCGGATGATGCGCAGGCTGGCCGAGCGGAGCATCTGGTACTCCTTGTCGGAGAGGGTCTGGCTGGGCGCGACGACGATGCTGTCGCCGGTGTGGACCCCCATCGGGTCGAAGTTTTCCATGTTGCAGACGGTGATGCACGTGCCGGCGGCGTCGCGCATCACCTCGTACTCGATCTCCTTCCAGCCAAGCAGCGAGCGCTCGATCAGCACCTGGCCGATCGGGCTGGCGGCGAGGCCGCTCGCGACGATGCGCTCCAGGTCCTCTTTCGTGTGGGCGATGCCGCCGCCCGTGCCCCCGAGCGTGTACGCCGGCCGCACGACGATCGGCAGGCCGATGCGCTCGGCGACCTCGCGCGCGTCTTCGAGCGAGGTGACGGTCTCGCTCTCGGGCGCCGGCTCGCCGATGCTTTCGAGGAGCTGGCGGAAGAGCTCGCGGTCCTCCGCCTTGCGGATCGTCTCGAGGGGGGTGCCGAGCAGTCGCACATCGTAGCGGTCGAGCACGCCGGCGTCCGCGAGATCGACGGCGAGGTTCAGGCCGGTCTGTCCGCCGAGTGTCGGCAGCAGGCCATCCGGCCGCTCGCGCTCGATGATCCGCTCGACCACCTCGACAGTGAGCGGCTCGATGTAGACGACGTCGGCGATGCCTTCGTCGGTCATGATCGTCGCCGGGTTGGAGTTGACGAGCACGGAGACGACGCCCTCCTCGCGCATCGCCTTGCAGGCCTGCGTGCCGGCGTAGTCGAACTCGGCGGCCTGGCCGATAACGATCGGCCCGGAGCCGAGGATGAGCACCTTGGCGGGCTTAGTCACTGGTTGCCTCGCCGAAGGGCGCTAGGCTAGGATTCGGCCATGAAGCCGCAGACGGAGCAGTGGATAGAAATCGCCGATTTGGACCTGGAAGCAGCGAACCGTCTGGTGGAGGCGATGTTACCCTTTCAGGGACTGTTCTTCTGCCAGCAGGCCGTCGAGAAGCTGATGAAGGGCTTGTGGATCGAGCGAAAGACGAGTCTGCCCCCCAGGACCCACAACCTGGTGCAGCTGGCGACTGAGTTGGATCTGAGCGTGCCAGCAGAGCTTGACGATCTCCTGGTAAGATTGACAGACCTTGCCGTGGAGAGCCGGTACCCCGGCAAGGCTGATCAAACACCGGAGATGGCTCGCATCTACTTGCAACGAACGACGGAGCTGTACCAGTGGTTGCGACAGCTACTGAGCTAGACACGGCGATCACCGAATTCATTGCCCGTCTCCAGAAGGGCATTCGAGTTGAGGCGGCCATCCTCTATGGTTCCTATGCCCACGGCTCCCCGGACGAGTGGAGCGACATCGACCTCGCGATCATCTCTCCGGACTTCGAAGGTCTCTCCGGCTCCCGCCGCCAGGAGATGATCTCTGGACTGACGCTCGAGCGAGATCCTCGCATGGCGCCCATCGGCTACCCGTCCAGCGAGTTCCACGATCCTGAACCCCAGACGTTCATCAGCGAGATCATCCGTACCGGCAAGATCGTCTACCAAGCGCCGCAGTCCTAGCGCCCTCACCGCCGCCTCGTCACTTTCGCCTGCTCCTGCGGTAGAGAGCTGTGCGATCCGAGGCCCAGCAGGCGGCCGGGGAACAGGAATCCGACGAGGAACGTGACCGCGAGCGGCACCAGCACTTCGAGCGCGAGCGGGTAGTCCGTGATGAACACGAAAAACGCCATGAAGGCCAGCCCGCAGCCGCCGATGACGAATCCCGCCACGTAACCCTGCCATTCGGTGATCCAGTCCGAGGCGAGCGGCCAGAAGACGTACGCGATGAACACGAAGAGCACCGTCGCGACGAGGCTCGCGGCCCACGACCCGAGCCAAACCCAGAGGGCGCGGTCGAAGTTGCCGTCCACGGCGATGCCGATGCCGCCGATGACACCGACGACCAGCAGCACCGGGATCGCCTCGAGCGACATGCCCGCGATGCAGAGCACGCCGAACGCCGTGCGCGCGATCGGGTCGATGCGGCCGATCACCAGTGCGCCTCGGCGCTCACGCTACGAGTCGGCCGGTTCGTGACCATGCTCCTCGTAGATCGGCAGCTCGTAGACCGCCTCCGGGTTGTACATGGGCACCAGCGCCCCGATGCTCGAAAGGAAGCTGAGCGCGTCCTCGTTCTGCCGGGGCAGGCGGCCTCGAATGCGCTTGTAGCCCTTGTCGCGCGCGAAACCGAGCGCGTACTCGGCGAGCGCGGTGCCGAGCCCCTTGCGCCGCTGCTCCAGCAGCAGCCAGACGCCGACCACCGCGGTGTCCGGCTCGTGCGTGTCGAAGTCGATCGCGCTGAAGCCGACGACCGCGCCCTCGATGATGCAGAGGAAGATGCCGCCCTCGCCGCCCTGGCGCGTGAGCCAGGTGCGCACCTGATCGGGCGTCGAGGGGCCTTCGAAGCCGACGGGGTTCGGCTCCTGCACGACGGTGTTGATCACGGCGGCGATCGCGTCGGCGTCGTGGATCGTCGCTTGGCGATACGTGGGTTCGCTCATGGCAATGCCCCTTCGATCATGACGGCGAGCTGTCGCTCGCCCAGGGCGACCAGATGGTCGCCCCTACGATTGCCGCGCGTGCTCATCTATCAGCTCCAGGAAGCGTTCGAACAGGTAGCGGTCGTCGTGCGGGCCGGGCGACGCCTCCGAGTGATACTGGATCGTGAACACGGGCAGCTCGCGGTGGCGCAGCCCCTCGCACGTGCCGTCGTTCAGGTGGACGTGGCTCACCTCCACGTTCGATGGCAGGCCGTCCGGGTCGATGGCGTAGCCGTGGTTCTGCGCCGTGATCGTTACGCGTCCCGTCGCCTCCTCGCGCACCGGGTGGTTCGCGCCGCGGTGGCCGAACTTCAGCTTGTACGAGCGGGCGCCCCACGCCCGCGCGAGCACCTGGTGGCCGAGACAGATGCCGAAGATCGGCACGCGCCCCAGCAGCCCGTTCGCCGTCTCGACGGCGTAGTCGAGCAGGGCGGGGTCGCCGGGGCCAGGTGACATAACGACGCCGGCCGGCTTCAACGACAGGATCTCGTCGGCGGTCGTCCGCGCGGGTACGACGGTGGCGCGGCAGCCGAGGCCGCTCAGGATGCGCAGGATGTTGTGCTTTACCCCGAGGTCGAACACGACCACTTCGCGCTTCGGATTGCCTCGCTGCGGCCACGTGAACGCTTCTGGCGCGCTCACCTCGCTGACGAAGTCGCTGCCGTCGTAGCGGGGCAGCTCGCGCAGGCGGGCGAGGGCGCCCTCCGGCGACGGTTCCTTCGTGATCGCGCCCATCATCACGCCGACGGAGCGCAACCGGCGCGTGAGCGCGCGCGTGTCGACGCCCTCGATCGCGGGCACGCCAGACGAGGCGAGGTAGTCGTGCAGGGTGCCCTCGTTGCGCCAGTGCGATGGTAGGTCGCAGGACTCGCGCACGACGAAGCCGCGCACCTGCACCCGCCCCGACTCCGTGTCGAGCGGGTTGACGCCGTAGTTGCCCTGGAGCGGGTAGGTCATCACCAGGATCTGCCCGGCGAACGACGGGTCGGTGAGCGCTTCCTGGTAACCGGTCATCGACGTCGTGAAGACGACCTCGCCGTGCAGCTCCGCGTCCGCCCCGAACGCCCGCCCGGCGAACACGGAGCCGTCCTCCAGCACAAGGTAGCGACGATCAGTCATGGTCGCTCGTTCCTCATGGGAAGCTCACCGCTTCCTCAAGGCGAATGCAGGCCTCGATGCTCCCACCTGTCTGCATCTCTGCTGTGTTCTGAAGCAAGTCCATGCACGACTCAAAGTCGTCGTCGCTCCCTGTGGGGAAGTAAGAGGAGTGAATGGCCTGAGGGATCACCTGGTCGCGCGCTGCCATGATCAGAAGCAACCTTGCCACGGCCGCCTTCATCCCGGCCACATCGACGTCTTCAGGCGACGAGCCGGCTAGGAAGTCCTGGACGTTGCGTATGTCGTCGATTGTCGCATACGAGTCCAGCCTGTCGTCGACGTGTGACTCGATCTGCGCTTGTGTCTGGGTGGGTGTCATACCTTCCCCGTCTAGCCAGTAGTTCACTCCAACGGCGATTCCCGCCGCCCCCCCCCAAGCCAATGCCAAGAACAAGATGACCTGGAACGCACTGACCCTCATGCCGCCGTCGCTTGAATCGGGCTTCTTGCCTACGATCACATCACGCCTCCTCTCGCCACACCACCGCGCCCGCCACCACCGTCGCCACCACGCGCCCTTTGAGCGTCCGGCCTGCCAGCGGCGTGTTCTTGCCCTTCGACGCGAAGCGCGCCGGCTCCACCGTCCACTCCGCGTTGGGGTCGAGCAGCACGACGTCGCCCGGCGCGCCCTCCGCCAGCGAGCCGAGGCCGGGCACGTGGCGCTCCAGGCCGAGCGCGCGCACCGGGCCCGCCGTGATGCGATCGATCAACGTTGGCAGGTCGAGGCCGCCCGATTCGACGAGGGTCATGCACAGCCCGAACGCCGTCTCGAGCCCGCTGATGCCGAAGTCCGCCTCGTCGAACTCGCGCGCCTTCTCGTAGCCGGCGTGGGGCGCATGGTCGGTGGCGATGGCGTCGATGACGCCGTCGCGCAGCGCCTCGACGCAGGCGGCGACGTCGTCTCGTGTGCGCAGGGGCGGGTTCACCTTGGCGTTCGTATCGTAGCACAAGGTCTCACCCTCGTCGTTCGAGAACGCGACCGCGCGATGCGTGAGCGTGAGGTGGTGCGGCGTCACCTCGGCGGTCACCGGAGCGCCGTGCTCCTTCGCCGTCCGGATCAGGTCGATGGAGCGGCGCGTGGAGACGTGGGCGATGTGCACCGGCGCGCCGAGCTGCGTCGCAACGGCGATGTCGCGCGCCACGAATGCTTCCTCCGCGGCGGCGGGCTGGCCGCGCAGGCCGAGCCGCGTCGAGACCCAGCCTTCGTGCATCACGCCGCCCGCCGACATCTCCGGGTCCTCGCAGTGATCGATGATCGCGAGGCCGTTGATGCGCGCGTACTCGAGCGCGTGCCGAAGGAGGGCGCCGTCGGCGACGGGCGCGCCGTCGTCGCTGAACGCGACGCAACCCGCGTCGGCGAGATCGCCCAGCTCGGCCAGCTCGCGGCCGGCGCGGCCCTGACTCACGCAGCCGATGGGCAGCACCCGCACGACTCCGTCGGCGGCTGCCGTGCGCAGCACGTACTCGACCGTTGCGCGCGTATCGATGGGTGGGTTCGTGTTGGGCATGCAGCAGACCGTCGTGAAGCCGCCGCGCGCCGCCGCCAGCGTGCCCGTGGCGATCGTCTCCTTGTACTCGAAGCCGGGGTCGCGCAGGTGGCAGTGCAGGTCGACGAACCCCGGCGCCACGACGAGCCCGCTCGCGTCGAGCACCTCCGCGCCGCCCGCTGCCAGGCCCGGGCCGACTGCTGCGACGCGCCCGTCGTGTATCAAGACGTCTCCCGCCAGGTCGACGCCGCGCCCGGGATCGAGTACGCGGCCGTTGCGGATCAGGAGGTCGCTCATGACGTGCGAATAGTCCCCGGCGCCAGCTCAAGCACCCGCCACGTGTCCGCGATCTCGCGCCACTCGTCCATCGTCTGCTTCCGTTCCGGCTGCGAGAGGTCGCCCCAGTAGCGCTTCGCCAGCCGTTCGGCCAGATCGTAGCCGCCGTCGCGGTTGATCGTCACCCGTCCGTCGAAGGCCACCCAGGCCTCTTTCTCGCCAACAGCGTTGGCGACGAGCAGCGAGGCGCGCGGATCACGCTTGAGGCGCTTTACCTTCGCCGAGGCAACGCTGGTGAAGATGCGCGCGGCACTCCCGTCCCACTCGAACCACACGGGCAGCGCAACCGGGAAGCCATCGCTCCGCAGCGTCGCGAGTATGCCGAGCCGCGGGCTAGCGAGAAACGCCTCGCGTTCGGCGTCAGTCATGCTCACTCCGGCTGCCCTCCTCTCAGTAGCAGGTAGAGCACGGCCATCCGCACCGCCACGCCGTTCGTCACCTGCTCCTCGATGAGCGAGCGCGCGCCGTGGGCGACCTCGGCGGAGATCTCGACGCCCTCGTTGATCGGGCCCGGATGCAGCGCGAAGGCGCCCGGCTTGGCGCGCGCCATGCGGTCGCCGGTGATCTGGTAGAGGCGAGAGTACTCGCGCAGGCTCGGGATCAGCCCGCTCGCCTGCCGTTCTCTCTGGAGGCGGAGCGCCATCACGACGTCCGCGCCCTCGATCGCGCGGTCGAGGTCGTGCTCGACGCGCACCGGCGGCAGGCCTGCCCTGAGCGAAGTCGAAGGGTCCCGCTGCTCTGAGTCGTCGTCGCGCGAACCATCGAGCCCGACTGGTAGCAGCGTAGGCGGGCCGCACACCGTGACCTCGGCGCCGAGCGCGGTGAGCCCCCACATGTTCGAGCGCGCGACGCGGCTGTGCAGGATGTCGCCGACGATAACGACCCTACGGCCGCGCAGGTCGCCGAGCCGGGAGCGGATCGTGTAGGCGTCGAGCAGCGCCTGCGTGGGGTGGGCGTGCCAGCCGTCGCCGCCGTTGACGACGTGGAAGTTGGCCTCACGCGCGGCGAGGTACGGCGCGCCCGATGCGCGGTGGCGGAGCACGACCACGTCCGCGCCGATCGCCTGGATCGTGAGCACCGTGTCGATGAGCGATTCGCCCTTCTTGACGCTGCTCGCTTCGGCCGCGATGTTGATCACGTCCGCGCCCAGCACCTTGCCCGCCAGCTCGAACGACGCGCGCGTGCGCGTGCTCGACTCGTAGAAGAGCGTAACGATCGTCGAGCCGCGCAGCGTCGGCACGCGGGGCACCTCGCGGGCGAGCACCTCCTTCATCGCGTCCGTCGTCTCGAGCACGAGCTCCAGCTCCGCGGCCGAGAAGTCGTCGAGGTCGAGCAGGTGGCGGCGGCGCCAGACCGGCGCGGACGGCGGCTCGGGCGATGGCTCTCGTGGCACGTTCGCCGGTTGCGGTCGTGGTGGTGAGCTGGTCTTCGCCATGATGGTTACCTCCATTCGTTCGGGACAGGCCGGGCGGCCGGCGGGTGCTCGGCGTGGTCGACCGTCTCCCTCGCGGTGCGCAGCGCCCGCGCCAGGATCCAGGCGCCTTCGGCGGCCCAGATGCTCATGATCGGGAACAGCGGCACGTGAAAGCGAGGCTCGCCGAAGAAGAGCAGTGGCACGAGCGCCAGCGCGAGGAACGATGCGCCCAGCAGGCCCCGGTAGACCGACGGCGCTGAGAGCGTCGTGATCGCCCCGACGACGGCGAGCGGCAGCAGCAGGAAGTAGACGCCGTTCGTCAGGTAGGTGAGCGGGTCGATCACCTCCGCGCTGACGATGGTCGTGGAGTCGCTCTCCGGCAGGTTGTCGTTGAACGCCCACTTGCTCACGTAGGTCCAGTCTTCGCGGAAGGTGTAGAGCCCCTTCACCAACGATAGGCGGACGAACTGGAGCGGCTGCTCGCGCATGCACTGCAGCGCCAGCCTCTGCGCCTCGGCGTCGTTCGCGCGCTCGTCGGACGTGTTGAGCGAATCGGGGGCGTCGCCCGACCACCAGTCCATCCACTCGCCGTTCGAGGTCAGCTTCCCATTGGAGTTCTGGTGGCAGCCGATCCAGAGGTTGATGCCGCCGTTGTTGCTCACCAGACTCCAGCCGCCCACCTCGCGGTTGTTGCGCAGCTCCCACGGCACGAGTACGACGAGCGCGACCGCCGCGCCGACGAGGACGTGCGTGAGCGCGACTCGCGGGCTGATCGACTGACTCAGCAGCAGCACGAGCGGCAGCGGCAGCAAGACGATGCCGAGCGGCCGGATGAAGGCGGCGCAGCCGAGCGCGAGCCCGAAGCCGATCGCGGTGAACCACGCCCAGTCCGGGCGGCGAACGCCGAGCACCAGCGCGATCAGCGCCAGCATGACGAGCGCGACGAACGACTCCTCGGACATGAGAGCGGAGGTGAAGAGGAAGCGGCTCGGGATCAGCGCGTAGATGACGGCGCTGAGCAGGCCGAGGCGAGGGCCCTTGAGCAGCGTTGCCAGCGCGAAGACGAGGCCGATGTTCAGCGTGGCGAGCGTGACGTTGATCACCTGGCCGCTCTGGATCATCGCGCCGCAGCCCGCGAACTCCGGCCACTGCGAGACGTCGCAGTTCGCGGTGTCGATGCCGAGGAGCTGCCAGACGTGGCCCAGAAGCCAGGGGAAGCCCACCGGGTGGAACGCCGTCGGCGGGTTCCCGGCCTTGAACGGGTGGCTGTAGCCGTTGCCGTCCGCGATCGACTTCGCCCCGCGGAAGTAGAAGTCGGCGTCGGCCCAGGGGACGTTGTCAGCGAAGGCGATCCAGAGCAGTCCGAAGGTGAAGTAGACGCCGAGCAGCCCTGCCAGCGCCCACCAGATCCACGAGGGGATCGGGGCCGTCGGCCGGCGCGTCTGATACGCGACCAGCTCGTCCGGCCAGGGCGGCGGCCGCGTCGGCGCGGCGGTGCTCACTCCTTGCGCTCCACGACGAGCACCTCGTCGGCGCCGTCCGTCTCCTCCAGGTGAACGAGCACCTCGTCCTGCTGCGAAGTCGGGATGTTCTTGCCCACGAAGTCGGCCCGGATCGGCAGCTCGCGGTGGCCGCGGTCGACCAGCACGGCGAGCTGGATGCGCTGCGGGCGACCGTAGTCGATGAGGGCGTCGAGCGCGGCGCGCAGGCTGCGCCCTGTGTAGAGCACGTCGTCGACGAGGACGACGCGCTTGTCCGCGATGTCCTCCGGCAGCTCGCTCGGCTTGATCTCGACACCGGTGCCGCGCGCGGGCAGGTCGTCGCGGTAGAGGCCGATGTCGAGCGCGCCGACCGGCACGTCCTCGCCTTCGAACTCGCGGATCACGTTGGCGATGCGTTGGGCGAGCGGGACCCCTCGCGTGCGCATCCCGACGAGGATCAGGTCGCGGACGCCGCGATTCTGCTCGACGATCTCGTGGGCGACGCGGACGATGGCCCGGCGCACGTCGTCAGCCGACATAACGACGGAGTCAGGCATAACAAAACCCCCACTCCGCCCGAAACGGACTGGGGGATCGCCTTGGGTTGCGCGTGATAGTCTTGAGCGGGCTTGGTGGCCGCACGTTCATCCCTTCCCGGCCTCACCGGACCGGATTAAAGGCGTAGCTTCTGCAGATCAATGTACCAGGAGCGCCTGAATGACGCAACCAGCGCCGCTTGACGCCGGTGCCCCGCGTGCTATGCTCGATCGCGGGGCTATTCTCATGGACGGGATGCGCCATATGGTGGGAACGGTCGAAGATAGTGGCGGTACTTGCCATGCGCCTCGAACGTAAGCAGACCATGGAACGCCTCCCGCTCTTCCCCCTGCGTACTGTCCTCTTTCCGGGCGTGGCGCTACCGGTCCACGTCTTCGAGGAGCGCTACCGGCTGATGATCGGGCGCTGCATCGACGAGCGGGCGCCCTTCGGCGTGACGCTGATCCGCTCGGGCGAGGAGGTCGGCGGCCCGGCTGACCCGTTCGACATCGGCTGCTCGGCTGGCATCGCCCGCGTCCAGCGCCTCCCCGACGGCAAGCTGAACCTGATCGTGCTGGGCGAGCGTCGCTTCCGCATCGCTGCGGTGGACAGCACGGAGCCATACCTGGTGGGCGACGTCGAGTTTCTGGAGAGCGAAGACGCCGATACTGAGGAGGCGCAGGAGGAGGCGGGCCGGGTCGCGGCGCTCTTCGGCGAGCAGTCGCGGCTGAAGATGGCGATCACCGGCCAGTGGTCGCGCGAGCTCAACATGCCACAGGAGCCGGACGCCCTCGCCGATTTCGTCGCGGGCAACATGGACGCCTCGCCGCTCGCGAAGCAAGCGCTGCTGGAGCAGCTTAACGTGCCCGAGCGCCTCCGCATGGAGTCGGAGCTGCTGGGCGAGCGCATCCGCACGTTGAATGAGCGCTGGCAGCGCGCCCACCGCGAGAAGTTCACGGGCGCCGCGCTGAACTGAGGCGCGCGGGCGGCTTGCACCTGGGGAAGAAGCAGGGAGTGCAGGGGGCGCAGCGCCCCTGCCGGGGGTCTGGGGGTGTCCCCCAGGCCGCTACCTTCCTGGGCGGGCGGGTGGGAAGAGATACATCCCGATTCTCTAGACCTCCACCGTCACCTTGATCGAGCGCTGCGACTTGTCGTTCGCCGTCGCGAAGCCGCCCGCGATCTCGTCCAGCCCGACGCGGTGCGTGATCAGCCGTCGCAGGTCTTCGACGCGCCGTGACGCGATCTCGAGCGCGATCTGGAAGTCAGAGCGAGAGTCGGGCAGGCCGTAGGTGATGCCGCCGACCAGCGAGACCTCCTTCAGCACTGCGAGCGTCGCATTCAGTGGCGGCGCCTCTGTGAAGATGCCGAGCACAGAGACGCGGCCGCCCGGGCGGATGAGGCTGATCGCCTGATTCAACGTCTCGCCGTGGCCTCCTACCGTCTCGACGACGACCTCCGGCAGGCGTCCGCCTAACGCCGTGAGCATCTCCTGCACCGCGCCGTCATTCGCCTCGACGACGCCGTCCGCGCCGAGCGCGCGCGCGGTCTCGATCTGGTGCGGGTAGCGCGCCGTGGCGAAGACGTCCGACGCGCCCATCGCGCGCGCGCCGATCAGCGCCATCAGCCCGATCGTGCCCGAGCCGAGCACGACGACTCGTTGGCCGAAGCGGAGGCCCACCTGGCGCAGGCCGTGCACCGCGACGGCCAGCGGCTCGATGAGCGCGCCGACCTCGAAGTCAACGTTGTCCGGCAGTGGGTGGACGATGTAGGCGGGCACGTCGACGTACTCGGCGAAGGCGCCGGGCAGCATCGTGCCCATGAACTTGCGCTGCGGGCAGAGCTGGAAGTCGCCGACGCGACAGAAGTCGCACTCACGGCAGACCTCCACCGGCTCGATGCAGACGCGCTGGCCGGCCGTGAGCCCGGTCACGCCCTCACCGAGCGCCGCGATCTCGCCGGCGGGCTCGTGGCCCATGCGCAGGCCGGTCGGGGCGGGGAACTCGCCTCGATAGAAGTGGAGGTCGCTGCCGCAGATACCGCAGTTGCGGACGCGCACGCTGACGCGGCCCGGACCGGGCTCCGGCGCGTCGACCTGCTGGATCTCGATGGCTTGGGGGCCGGTGAGTACGGCCGCTCGCATGGTGGTCATGGGAATGCTCCTTGGTGTTGGCCACAGATTGGCACAGATTAACACAGATGGTGAGTGGTTGGTCGCTCAGCGGACGAAGCCTGGGGGACCGAACCACGATCCGCTCCACGCACACAGGCAGCAGCGGTTGAGTCGCCAAGTATCTGTGCCAATCTGTGTTCATCTGTGGCCGTGACACGCTATGATGGCGTCAACCATGCGCGCAGTCAACCAACCCGAGAGCTGGTGGGGCTGGCACGGCTGGAACCAGCCCGAGCCCCTTTCGATCGTGCAGATCATGCAGGCCGGCACGCTGCCGCCTCGGCTGGCGGCTGCGTTCTGGCTCGGCCTGGAGCGCGGCGCCTCCTTCATCTTCGCGGCGGACCCGCCCGGCGCCGGCAAGACGACGATCCTCACCGCGCTGCTCGCCTTCGCGCCGGTTGACACCGTCGCCTACTTCACGCGCGGCTGGGGCGAGACGTTCGAGCTGCCGCCGCCCAGCGACGACTACCCGACCTACCTGATGGTGAACGAGATGAGCGACCACCTGCCCGTCTACTCCTGGGGCCCGTACGTGCTGAAGACGTTTGAGCTGCTCACGGAAGGATACTCCGTCTGCACGACAGTCCACGCAGATACCGTGCCCGCCGTGATCGAGCAGCTCGAAGTCGAGGTCGGCGTGCCGCGTGAGCACCTGGCGCGGCTCACCTTCATCGTGCCGCTCGCCATCGGCCACCGCGACGGGCAATCGATCCGCCGTGTGCGCGACGTCGGCCTGCTCGGCCCGGGCGACGACGGAGTGAGCGTGCGCAGCGTCGCTTCATGGGACGAGAAGGGCGACACGTTCGCGGTGCTCGACTCCGCTGACGAGCGCGCGGCTCTCGCGCGCCGTCTCGGCCTGGACGACGACGAGTTCGACCGTGGCCTCTCGGAGCGCGAGGCGTTCCTGGCGCGTCTTCTGGCCGAAGGCGTCTCGGCCATCAACGACGTGCAGGAGGCGGTGGACGCCTTCCGAAAGGGCGGCGCCGCGCAATCATTGTCGTAGCCCAGGCCTTCGACCTTGGCGGTGTCAATGGCTCTAGAAGCTGATTCGCATAGGCCAGTTACGGTTTACCATTGCTTGTAAGACAAGCCCCGTGATACGGTT
The DNA here is from genome assembly GCA_040882355.1 of Dehalococcoidia bacterium. GTDB lineage: Bacteria > Chloroflexota > Dehalococcoidia > DSTF01 > RBG-16-68-14 > JBBEBM01. The sequence goes on from JBBEBM010000078.1 coordinate 35,406, forward strand.
CATGGGTGGCAGGGTAGGATGATCCAAGGAGGGAGGGTTCCTATGTTGAACAAAGTCCTCGTAGCAGTCTCGTTGGTCGCGGGCATCGCGTTTCTGGCCCTGGGCCAGGGATGGTTGAGCAACGCGCATGCCGGAGGCGGGCCGCTCGCCTACATCTCGAACACGAGCTCGGACGATGTCTGGGTCGTCGATTTGGACAGCGCGTCGGTAGTGGCGGTGGTGCCGGTGGGCGACGACCCGCGCGGCATCGACATCACGCCGGACAACAGCCGCGTCTACGTGGCGAACCGGTTTGATAACACGATCTCGGCGATCGACACGTCGAGCAACACTGTCGCGCAGACCATCGACCTCGACGCCAGCGCGCTGGTGAGCGCCACCGAACCATACGATGTTGTGGTCAGCCCGGACGGTGGGCACCTGTACGTTGCCATGAAGAACGGCGGCAGCGAGAACGGCGACGGTACTGTCGTTGTCGTGGAGCTTCCCGCCGGCAACGTTATCGCGGAAGAGGTCCTCGACAGCAGCGCTTCGCCTGAAGGCATCGTCGTCACGCCGGACGGCCAGAAGGTCTACGTCGCCGGCCGCGGGGACATGTACGTCGTAGACGTCTCGAACCCGGTCGCGCCTAACTTCACTGGCACGGCCGGCAGTGCTGAGCGCGAGCTCGTGGTCTCCCCGGATGGTGCGTTCGTCTTCGCCGAAGACAACGCTGTCGATACCAGCGACGACTCGGTAAGCTCCCTGAACGACGCCCTGGGCGAGCGCGGGGTCGCCATCTCCCCCGACGGCCAGACGATCTTTACAACGGACGAGGACACGTACGTGGAGGTCTATTCCGTCGATGCGGGGCCGCCGCCCGACACCACGTTCCTCCAGACCATCGACGACACGGACGAGAGCGAGTCCTACGGCATCGATCTGACGGACGAAGGCGATCGCGGGATGGTCTCGTATCGCGGGTCGAATACCGTCCGCATCTTCGACACCGCGACGCTCAGCTTCACCGGCAGCGCGATCCCGATGGAGTTCGATCCCGGGACGGGCATGATCTTCGGCAGCGAACCGAAGCAGCTCGTCATCACCCACAGCCCCGCGCCGCCGACGGCCGACCTCAGCGTGACGAAGACCGCCGCGGACGCGGACGGCGAAGACCTGATCTACACGATCACCGTGACGAACAATGGGCCGGACACCGCGACCGGTGTCCAGGTCGTCGACCCGCTGCCGGATGGTGTGGACCTTGTCTCGGCGACGCCGAGCCAGGGGACCTGCGCGGAGGCGGCTGCCACCGTCACGTGCGACATCGGCACCCTGGACAACGGAGCCTCGGCAACGATCGAGATCCTCGTCACGCCGACGGTCGAGGGCGTGCTCTCCAACACCGCCACGGTCACTGGCAGCGAGGAGGATCCGGACTCCTCGAACGACAGTGCGGTGGCCGACGTCAACGTGGGACCGGGCGGGACGGTGACGCCTCTCACGCCGACGACCGTAGCCCTCCCGGAGACCGGCGGGGCCGGCGCAGCCACTGACGCGAGCTCATGGTGGGTGATGATCGCTGGCGTGGCATTCGCGGCCGCCGCGGCGGCCTGCGCGATGACTGCACTCCAGCGCCGCCGCTAGCCACGCAGCGCTCAGGAGTAACACAGAGACGCTCGCCCCTCCTGGGGCGGGCGTCTCTTACCATCCGGGCTTAAGTGGGGCTTCAGCTCTCCCGCGACGCGTCTCAGCAGCATGCGCTGCCCTCGATAGCCCAGGCCTTCAGCCTGGGCGGCGAACATCGGTCAACCGATATGCAACGGAACAACGGACGCAGTCCAGCGCCTCTAGGTGGCCTGCAACAATTCCCGGTTGTCTTGGGTCGCATAGGTGATGGACGGTGCCGGAGGACGAGATTGACTGGCCTGCCTCAAGGGGCCAGATGCTTCGCGGAGTCTATCCGGAGCGGCAGCGAAGGGCTCAGCATGACATAGGGGCGCCATCCGCCTATCCGTTTCCTATCCGTTGATTACCCCAGCAGCGCCCGCAGCACCGCGTCCGTGTCCGAGAGGTCGTCCAGCGCGATGTCGGCGCCGCACATGCGCAGGCGCTCGGCGTCCACGGGCCCCGTTGCGACGGCCAGGCAGAGGGCGTCGTTCGCCTGCGCCGCGGCGATGTCGAGCGGTGTGTCGCCGATCACCCACACCGAGCGCGGGTCGACAGGGGCGCCGTTCGCGACGCGTTGGATGGCGATGCGCACCATCTCGCCGCGGTCCTCTGCGTCATCGCCGAAGCCGCCCTGGGTGAGATGCGCGTCGAGCGAGAAGTGGCGCAGCTTCATAAAGCAGGCCTCGCGGAAGTTGCCCGTCGCCAGGCCGAGGCGCGCCTCGTCGCGGGTCGAGAGCGCGTCGAGCAACTCCGCCACGCCGGGCATCGCGCGACCGCCGTCGGCCTCGTGGAGCGCGTCGGCGAGCAGCGCGTAGTACGTCTCCTGGAAGCGGGGTAGCTCGACGAGGAAGGCGTCGTCGTCGCCGTCAAGCAGTTCGTGGGCGAGCATGGCGTCGCGCAGGATCGCCCAGTCGGTGCGCCCGGAGAACTCGACGCGGGCGAAGCCGTCCTCGATGCCGTAGAGCTGATGGAAGGCGCGCCGCATCGCCAGGCTGCCGGCGCCGCCCGAGTAGAGCAGCGTGTTGTCGACGTCGAAGAGCAGGATGGTGTCGCGCAGAATCGGCCTCCGCTCTCAGGTTACGGCACGGCGCGTGCGCGGCGCCACGAAGGACGCGCAGCCTGTGCTAACCTCAGCGCGATGAGACCCGCTGACCCCAACCGCGACTACCGACCGCTGGTCAGGAACACCTACGACCGGATCGCTGCGGACTTCAATGGCGCGCGCGTGTCCGAGTCGGCCGGTGAGCTGGCGCCGCTGCTGGCCGTCCTCCCGGCCGGCGCGACAGTGCTCGACCTCGGCTGCGGGAACGGCGTCCCCATCGCGCGCACGCTGTCGGCGTCGCATACGGTCATCGGCGTCGACTTCTCGGGCGGGCAGCTCGCACTCGCGCGAAAGCAGGCGCCGAAGGCGGGCCTGGTCCATGCCGACATGGCGCGCTGCGCGTTTCGGCGAGCGTCGCTCGACGCCGTCGTCAGCTTCTACGCCATCTTCCACCTGCCGCTGTCCGAGCACAGGCCGCTGATCTCGCGGGTCAGCGAATGGCTGAAGCCGGGCGGCTACCTGCTGGCCACGTTCAGCCCGGATCGACAGGAGGGCTACACGGAAGACTTCTTCGGCGGCGAGATGTACTGGAGCAACCTCAGCCTGCCGGAGTACCGGGCGCTGTTGCTGGCGAGCGGCTTCGAGATCCTGAGCGACAGTGTCGTGGGGCACGGCTATGCCGACGAGGCCGCCCGCCCCGAGCATCACCCGCTCATCTTCGCGAGGAAGGCCCGGTAGCAGGGGGCGCTGTCGTCAGCAGGCGAGACCCCAGACCAGGAGGTCGGGCGTCTTGATCAGCGTTGAGAAGCCGGCGACCGTCGGGTCCGCGCAAACCGCGTCGCGGAGCGCCTCACCGTCCTCCTCCTCATCGACGTACTCGACGTGGAAGACGGCCTTGCCCGCATCGATGAACGGCGCGAGCGCCCCGCACTCCTCGTAGGCGACGCACTCCTCGTTGAGCGCCCAGTCGAACGACGGCACGAGCGCGTCCACCAGCCCGAGCGCGTTCTTCAGCCCGACGGAGAGCCCTCGAGCGTGCGCCGCGTCAGCCAGGAAGCGGTTGAAGTCGAGCTGGTCGGCCTCCGCCAGATCGAAGCCGTTGTTGTTGTCGTACGCGTCGACGTTGTCCGGCTCGACGGCGTCGCAGCCCTTCGCGACGGCCATGTCGAGGCGCTGCTCCGTGATCCGCCGCACGTTCGACGAACGCACGTCGAGCCAGCGTTCGTCCGGCCAGTTTTCGAGCTGCTCGCCGGCGTCGTCAGGCGCGAACTCGCCCTCGTCCGGGCGCCCTTCCTCCAGGCTGCCCGCCGAGAAGTAGCAGATCACCGTGCGCCCCTCAGCGTGGAGCGCGTCGATCGTCGCCTGCGGCACGTCGAAGAGGTCGATGTCGTACGCTGCGACGTCCAGCGACGTATCGATGTCGCCCTGGAGCTGCCACTGCCACGTCGTGCCCGGCCCCGGCGACCACACCCCGCCCGCGGGTGGTGCCGTTGGAGGCTCGGTCGGCCCGGCTGTCGGGCGCTCGACGGTCGGCGAGGGCTCCGGCCCGGCGTCCTCGTCGTCGCAGGCGAGGCCGATCACGAGTAGCGCGGCAGCGAGCGCCGCTGTGAGGAGGCGGAGTGCGCGTGTGCTGGCCACGCCCGCATTCTAGCGCGAGACGCCGCGGAACGCGGTTCGGTAGCGGCGACCTTCAGCGCCTGCCCTGAGCCTGTCGAAGGGTCGCCACCAGCGCTGTGTGGGAGATTTCGCATCCCCCGCGACGCGACATCGCCGCCGCTAGCGTCCTGCGCCTCGCGAGCCACGTCGTTCTTGGGAAGCTGAGGGTTTCCAACCCTCAGACGTCCAACTTCCTCCGCACGCCGCCGTGAACGACCGTAGCTGCAGACCTTCAGGTCTGCTCGGTCTAACGCTGTCGTCTCAGCCGATTCGTCAATCTGTGCCAATCTGTGTCAATCTGTGGCTGACAACTGCCTCAGGAGGGAACCGCCATGCTCAAGACACGCCTCTGCGAGCTGCTCGACATCGAGCACCCGATCATCCTCGCCGCGATGGGCTCGGCCACGTCCGCGAGCTTCGCCGCCGCCGCGTCGAACGCCGGCGCCCTCGGCAGCATCGGCACGCTGCTGCGACCGCCCGCCGACATCAAGCGCGACCTCGACATGATCGGCGACCTCACCCAGCGCCCATTCGCCGTCAACCACACGCCGCCGCTCTTCGACGAAGCGATGTTCCAGGCGTCGCTCGACCTCAAGCCCGCCTTGTCTCGTTCGCGCTCGGCGACCCGGGCGACCTCGTCCGGCGCGCGCACGACGTCGGTTCGAAGGTGATGCTCCAGGTGACGACCGTCTCGCAGGCGGTCGAGGCCGTCGAGCGCGGCGTCGACATCATCATCGCGCAGGGCGGCGAGGCGGGCGGCTACGGCGGCGTCGTCAGCACGATGACGCTCGTGCCGCAGGTCGTCGACGCCGTCGCGCCGCTGCCGGTCGTCGCCGCCGGCGGCATCTTCGATGGGCGCGGCCTCGCGGCGGCGCTGATGCTGGGCGCTGTTGGCGTCAACATGGGCACGCGCTTCCTCGCGTCGAAGGAGGCGCCGATCGAGGACGGCTGGCAGCAGGCGATCCTCGACGCCCGCTCCGAGGACACCCTCAAGGCCGAGGCCATGAACGACATCAACCCGCTGCCAGGCACCGCCGGCTACGGCACCGTGCTGCGTTCGATCAAAACGCCGTTCCTGGAGGAGTGGAACGCCAGGCCCGGCGAAGTCGCCAGCGAGCGCAAGCGGCTCCAGGCGGAGATCCGCGACGCCGTCATGTCGGGCCGCCGCCACGAGATCGTGCTCACCGCCGGCCAGACCGCCGGCGCCATCACCGACGTCCTCCCCGTCGCGGACATCATCCAGCGCGTGGTGCAGGAGGCGGAAGCGGCGCTAGGGGGCGGGTGAGACGGGTAGCCTTGGTCGGGCTCGCCGCTGTCGCCGGGGGCGTCCGGGCGCGGCGGCCCCGCCGAACGCTAGCATCAAGCAGATTCTCGTGACCACAGATTGCTATGCGACCCGCGCATGCTGGGCGTCAAGTCGTATTATTCGAGTCTAACCTAGCATGCCTCACGCGTTCCCCTAGTTCGTCCCGTCTGGAGATGGAGTCACGCGCTGTCTGCAAATCCCAAAGGTCATCTGCTTCGAGCTTCACGACAGTGTACTTCTCCTGTCGGGTCTGGAGCGCTATGGACGAAGAGGCTGCCTTGCCAAAGGAGAAAGGAGTCGCGAGGACGAATACGTCACCGCCGGCAAACTGGGTTTCCTTCGCAGTGTAAGACTCGATGGTCTCAAGAAGAGCCCGTACACGATAGATGCTGGGAGGGTTGTCGCAGACAAGGTTGATCGCGACTTCAAAGTTTCCATGAAGCGTCTCCAGTTGCGCGTACACATCGGGAGTATACTCAACACCCTCCGCCCCCTCCAGATCTTCTCCGATGGAGACCTTGTATCCCCACTCCTCCAGCCAGGCACGAAAGTGTGATTCCAAGTACACGTGGCGTATCAGGACTTCGGGCTCCAACCGCTCAGGAGGCGTGCTGGCGAATTCCTCTTCGGGCACCTCGAACCACCGCGCGAGATTCCTTCGCGTCATCTCGGTGTCCAGGAATGGCCCGCGCTGTTCGCTCAATGCCTTCTCGGCAATCGACGCTACCTTGTCGCTACTGAGGGCGGAGTCTGGAAAGGACGTTGAGGCCTTCTGGAACCAGGCGACGAGTTGGTCAGCTGTTAGTTCAGTGGTCCTTCCCGCCATCGCGCCAGTCAGGGCGGACATAGCGGATTGGATGACATCGTCGTTACCCACCATGATTGCCAACCTTTCTGCTCGTTGGGTAGTAGCTGACGGCACCTCCGTATAGCACGCAAGGCATTGATTGGTCAAGCACCCGAGGAGGCGTTCGGTCTGCTGTGCGCGGTTGGTGTGACGCGGCACTTCGCCGTACTGCAGCACCGACGTCGCGAAGCTGACCTACGCCACCCTTACTATCCGTTCGGGTATTCGGCGCGACAGATATGGAAACGTTCTTCGATTTCCATTGGTCAACCAACCGGGATTTTGCGATCACTGCTTCTGCAAGCTCGGTCGCATCTCCGCCATGTGTCCACCTTCGAACCCGCGCCGTGGTCTAGGAGTCACCCAGTTGGGCCTTGTGGTCCACCAGCGTCTCAATGTCCTTGATCAGGGATCGGAGCATGTCGACGTTCTCCAGTTGAGTGTCCTTGTGCCCGAGGCTCTTCCTGATCTCCAACAGTAGTTGCCCCCACAGCAACAATACCTTGCGTCCCTGCTCGACACTGTCGCCTCCCATCCTGTAGATGTACTGCTGAAGTTCGTTGTACGCTCGCGCTGCGTTGTCCGGCGCCACCATCATGAAATCGAATGCCGTTGCTTTGTACTCTGGCGCACTCATGATCCTGATGGCCTCGTCTGCGCCCGCACCTTGGGGACTCGAAAAGACGTGGTAGTACGGCTTCATCAACTCGCCGTACACTCTACGGATATCGCCGGACAGTCGCGCTTCGGCTTCACGAGCCTCTTGGAATCGGTTGTTGATCCAAGCGCCAATGATGCCACCGATGAGCAGGAACAATGGGCTGACGACTATGGCGATCCATCCCATGCGAGGAACCTCCCTCTTAGACCGGAGATCGCGACCTCCAAGTCATTGCCCTCAGGCCGGCCGAAGTCTAGCACGCCACGGGCCGTGGTGGGCAAGCCTCCCGCGGGGCTGGAGGGGTGTGCTGGCCCTCGCCGGTCACTGGCAGGGCCTTGGCAAGATTGCTGCCGCTGATCGCCTTAACGGGGTCCGGCGTCTCTCAGCAGTAGCCACTTCGCAGGGTCGGCAGTCCGCATCGCAGCGCACGGCCTGACTCCGTCCCCTGCTATACTGCCCTCCATCGCCATGGAAACGTCGCTGCGCGGCCGGGACCTGATCTCTATCGCCGACCTGAGCGCGGACGAGCTGGAGCGCCTGCTCCACACCGCCCTCCAGCTCAAGCGCGAGGGCTGGCCACGCGCCCTCGAAGGCCAGACGGTCGCGCTCATCTTCGAGAAGCCGTCGCTGCGCACCCGCGTCAGCTTCGAGGTGGCGATGCGACAGCTCGGCGGCGACGGCATCTACCTCAACCAGGCGGAGGTCGGCCTCGGCCAGCGCGAGTCCGTCGCCGATGTGGCGCGCGTGCTCGAGCGCTACGTGCAGGGCATCGTCGCGCGCACCTATGAGCACCAGACGCTGCTCGACCTCGCCGAACACGCGTCGGTGCCCGTGATCAACGCCCTCTCCGACGAAGAGCACCCCTGCCAGGCGCTCGCCGACCTGCTCACGATCGTCGAACGCAAGGGCGCCCTCCGCGACGTGCGTATCGCCTTCGTCGGCGACGGTAACAACGTCGCGGCGTCGCTCGTGCAGGCGGCGACGATGGCCGGCGCGCAGTTCGTCATCGCCTCGCCGCCGGGCTACCGGCTGCCCGAAGAGATGGAGCTGCGCGCAGAGGAGCGCGCCCGCGAGCACGGCGGCTCGTTCCGAACGGTCGACACGCCGCAGCAGGCGGTCGAAGGCGCGGACGTCGTCTACACCGACGTCTGGACCAGCATGGGGCAGGAGGTGAGCCACGCGCAGCGGCTGCTCGCCTTCGAGGGCTTCCAGGTGACGCCGGACCTGATGTCGCAGGCGAAGCCCGACGCCATCTTTATGCACGATCTGCCGGCGCACCGCGGCGAAGAGACGGTGGACGCCGTGATCGAGGGCGCGCAGTCCGTCGTGTTCGACCAGGCGGAGAACCGCCTGCACGCCCAGCGAGCCGTCTTGCTGCTTCTGTTAGGTGAGGGCGAGAGTCACCCGTAGCCGCGCATGGCTCCCCAACACCCGTAGGCGAGGCTTTCCAG
>JBBEBM010000078.1:44028-55624 GCA_040882355.1 Dehalococcoidia bacterium
CCGCGCCGCGTCGTCCCCCTCGGAAGCCCTCTTCGTAGGCGAGGCCTTCCCGCCGAGGGCGGCCTGCCCGAGGAGGGGTCCGCCTCAGGCGGAAGGCCTCCCGCGACGCCTCACGAGTAGACAGCGAGAGAGCTAGGTGAGTGGGTGACGAAAGATTCTTCGCTGCGCTCAGAATGACAGAAGGGCGCCCTCCCCTGTCACCCTGAGCGAAGCGAAGGGTCTTTCAGCGCACCCGCGCCGGACCTTGTGACCCGGACGCAGGCATTCCGGCCGTGGCCCGCACCCTAGGCGAGACCCCAACGTGAACGCGGGCGGGCGCACAATGTACACTGTACCCATGGACGAGCTGCGCCGAGAGATCCAGGACCTGCTCGACCGGCTCGACCCCACCGACGCCCTCGACATCTTCATCATCGCCGCCGTCATCTACGCGGCCTTCATGCTCGTCAAGGGCACTGTCGCTATCACGCTCCTGCGCGGCGCGGCGATCATCCTCATCGTCTTCGTCGTGCTGGCGCAGGCCCTCGACTTGGAGGTGCTCGACTTCGTCATCCGCAACTCCCTCACCGGCCTCATCATCGCCGTGCCGATCATCTTCCAGCCGGAGATCCGTCGCGCGCTGGAGCGCGTCGGGCGGACGGGCCTCGGCGTCTGGGCCCGGACGCCCGTCAACGGCCTGATCGATACCGTGAGCACCAGCGCCTTCGAGCTCGGACGGCAGAAGCACGGCGCGCTCATCGTCTTCGAGCGCGACACCGGCCTGCAGAGCTACGTCGACACCGGCGTCGGCGTCGATGCCGCGCCCTCGCCCGAGCTGATCGAGGGCCTCTTCTTTCCGAACACGCCGCTCCACGACGGCGCGGTGATCCTGCGCGAGAACCGCGTCATCGCTGCGGGCTGCACGCTGCCGCTCTCGGAGACGCGCCTCTCCGGCGAGATGGGGCTGCGCCACCGCGCCGGCCTCGGCGTCAGCGAAGGCACCGATGCCGTCGCGGTCGTCGTGTCGGAGGAGACCGGCACGGTGACGGTCGCGGCGGACGGCCGCCTCTACCCGCGACTCGACGAGCCGCGCCTGAAGGGCCTCCTCACGCGCCTGCTCGGCGTGGCCGCGTCGCGCGACGGCGCCCGAGAGGACGCGTCATGAGCCGCGCGATCGGCTGGCTGCGCGGCGTCCTGGTCGTTGCGCAGCAGGCGGTGGTGTCGCTGCGTTACAACTGGGGCATCGGCGTCCTCTCGCTGGTGCTGGCGTTGAGCCTCTGGGTCTACGTCACCGACCAGGAGAACCCGGAAGTCACGGGTCGGGTGGCCGGCACGGTGACGATCGAAGCCGTGAACGTGCCTCCGGACCAGGCCGTCGTCTCGCTGTCGCAGGATTCGGTCACCGTGCGCGCCCGCGCCTCCGAGAGCGTCTTCGAGCGCCTCACAGTCGACGACTTCCGCGCGACGATCGACCTCGCCGACGTCTCGTCGCAGGAGGCGGAGGTGGTCGTGCGTGTCGAGTCCGAGGAGCCGCGCGCGGAGGTCGTCGAGGCGCAGCCCGCGCGGGTGACGGTGCGGCTGGACACGATCACGTCGCGCGCCGTGCCCGTGCAGCCGCGCCAGAACGGCACGCTGCCGCGCGGCTTCGAGGCGATCGAGATCAGCGTCGACATCGATCAGGCGACCGTGACCGGGCCGCGCAGCCTGGTTGAGCTGGTGGAGGCGGTCGAGGCCGATGTGAACCTGACCGGCGTCCAGACGAGCTTCGAGGAGACGGTGCTGCTGCAGGCGCGCGGCGCCGGCGGCAACAGCATCGAGGGCGTCGAGATCGAACCGGAGAGCGCGACGGTGACCGTGGAGGTCGAACAGAACGTCTTCACCAAGACCTTCGTCGTCAGCCCCGACGTGACGGGCGTTCCCGCCGTCGGCTACGCAGTGACCGCGATCGAGGTCAATCCGACGCTCGTCGAGCTCTCGGCCACCCTCGACGCCCTGCAGAGCATCGACGCTGTCGCCGGCATTCCGACCGAAGAGGTGAGCATCGAAGGCGCGGGGGCGGACGTGGTGCGCACGGTGGCGCTCCGTCTGCCCGAAGGCGTGACGGCCGTCCGCACGGACGTGACGGTGCGGGTCGCGATCGCGCCCGCGCAGGGCCAGACCAGCATCGCCGTCGCGCCGCGCCCGTCGAATCTCGGCGCCGGCCTGACGGCGACGTTCACGCCGGCGACCGTGCAGGTCGTCCTTGCGGGCGCGACGTCCGACCTGCAGGCGCTCGAAGCGTCGCAAGTCATCGCGACGGTGGACCTCAACGGCCTCGCCGCCGGCGAGCACGTCGCGCCGGTGAGCGTGCAGGCGCCCGCTGGCGCGCAGGTCGTCTCGGTCTCGCCGCCGCAGGTGGGGGTGACGCTCCAATGAGCGAGACGACCCCGGCCGTGGAGACGCCGCCGGCGGCGATCGTTCGGCCCGTCGTCGCGATCGTCGGCCGCCCGAACGTCGGCAAGTCCGCGCTGTTCAACCGCATGGTCGGGCGGCGCCAGGCGCTCGTCGAAGACCTCGCCGGCACGACGCGCGATCGCATCTACGGCGACGTGTCGTGGCGCCACGAGACCTTTCGCCTCGTCGACACCGGCGGGCTCGAGGCGAAGGCGGAGGAGGGCTACCCGGACCTGATCCGGCGCCAGGTGGAGGTCGCGCTCGCCGAGGCGTCGGTGCTGCTCTGCGTCGTCGACGCGAAGGCGGGCATCACCGTCGGCGACGAGGAGGTCGCGGAGCTGCTGCGCCGCGCGAACAAGCCCGTCTTCCTTCTCGCCAACAAGGTCGAGGGCGACGCCCGTCGCGAGGCGCTCGTCGAGTTCTTCGAGCTCGGTCTCGGCGAGCCGATGCCCGTGAGCGCGATTCATGGCGCCGGCGTCGCCGAGGTGCTCGACAGGGTGCTCCAGGCGCTGCCGCCGTCGCCCGAAGAAGAGGAGCTCGAAACGCCGCCGCGGCTCGCCATCGTCGGTCGCCCGAACGTCGGCAAGTCGATGCTGCTGAACACGATTCTCGGCGAGCAGCGCGTCATCGTCTCGGACGTGCCGGGCACGACGCGCGACGCCGTCGACACGCCGTTCGACTTCGAGGGCCGCCCGATCGTTCTCATCGACACCGCCGGGCTGCGCCGCCCGGGCAGGCTGGAGCGCGGGCTGGAGCAGCACTCCGCCATGCGCGCCCGCGACGCGATCGAGCGCGCGGACGTCGCGCTCGTCCTCTTCGACGCCCGCGAGGGGCTGTCGCAGCAAGACCTGCACATCGCGGGCTTCGCGCTGAAGGCGACGACCGGCCTCGTGCTCGCCGCGAACAAGTGGGACCTGATGGAGGGCTTCGCGCCGCGCGTCTTCGAGCGGGAGGCGCGCCGCAAGCTGCGCTTCGCGCCGTGGGCGTCGTTCCGCGTTTGCTCGGCGCAGGAGGGCACCGGCATCAGCGCGCTCCTGCAGGAGGCGCTGCGGATCCACGACGAGCGCAAGAAGCGCATCGAGACCGGGCCGTTCAACGCGTTCTTGCACCGCGTCCTCGCGAAGCACCCGGCGCCGCCCTCTGGCACCCGGGTGGTCACGATCTTCTACGGCACCCAGGCGGCCGTCTCGCCGCCCACGTTCGTCTTCTTCGCAAACGACGCGTCGCTCGTGCACTTCGGCTACAAGCGGCACCTGGAGAACGAGATCCGGAAGCAGTACGGCTTCAAGGGCACGGCGCTGAAGCTGATCTTCCGCAGCCGCAAGGAGACGTAGCGATGTGGTGGGAGTACCTGGTGTGCGCCGCGATCGGCTACTCCATCGGCGCGATCCCGGCAGGGCTGGTTGTCGGGCGCGTGGCGAAGGGCATCGACATCCGCGACTACGGCAGCGGCAAGCTCGGCTTCACGAACGCGCTGCGCACCCTCGGCGTCCGCTGGGGCGCCGTCGTGCTCCTTGCCGACATCCTGAAGGGCGTCGTGCCCGTCGTCATCGCCCTCGTCATCTCCGACGAGCCGTGGGTCGTCGCGGTGACGGGCCTCGCCGCCGCCATCGGTCACGACTGGCCTGTCTACGCAGGCTTCCACGGCGGCCGGGGCGTCGCGACCTCCTACGGCGCCGCGCTCGCGATGAGCCCGCTGCCCGCGCTGGCGCTGCTGCCGGTGGGCATCGGCGTCGTCGCGACGACGCGGATCATGTCGCTGCTGTCGGTTGGTCTGGCGCCTGTGCTGGCGCTGGTGTTCGTCGTGCTCGCGGCCGTCGGCTACCACCCGTGGGCCTACGCCGTCTACGCCGTGATCGCCGCCGCGCAGGTCGTCGTGTTGCACTGGGAGAACGTGCGGCGCCTGCTTGCCGGCACCGAGCCTCGCATCGGCGAGGGCGGCGCGCGGCGTGGCGAGGCCTCGGAAGGAACGACGACCTAGCGCCGCTTCAGCGCGACCGCGCCCGCAAGTGCGGCGAGGGCTGCGATACCGGCGAGCGCGGCTGGAAGGAGCCGGTTCGACCCGCCGTCCTCGTGTTCGTCAAGGCGAAGGCCCGTTTGGGGAAGCACCGTCGCGATGGGTGTGGGCGACGTCGCGGTGGCCGTCGCGGCGGCTGGCACCTCCAGGTCCACGGTCATGTCGCCGCCGGTCCAGACGAACTCGACCGACAGCGGCCCGAACTCACTTAGGAACTCGAAGCGCAATGTGGTCGGTGGGCCCTGAGTGCATTCTTCAGGTTGGCCCTCCATCGGTTGCAAAGGCCATGAAGTCCCATAGCCAGGGTAATCGGCAACGAGGGGCAGGATGAGTACGAGGCATCCAACTCCGTCGGCGGTGAGGCTACCAAGCGACTGCGCTAACTCGACGCTCACCGGTTGCCCGTCGTGGACAAACCGAATCGTGACGAGAGAAGTTGAGGCTTCTGCAGATGTGGGGGTGGTCGTCGGCGTCTGCGCGTGCGCGACACCGATGCCGAGTGCACAGACGAGCGCTGCTACCGCCACCGTTGCCTTGAGAATCAAGCCGCGTCTCACCATGAGGCCGCCTCCTTGGGCGCCACACCATCCGACCGTAGTTCTGACGCTATCATGTTCTGCGCTCGGCTAAGTGTCAATACCCGAGCATGTTTCATCCTGTAGGCGCCCACACTCCACCCTGGAAGACGACTTCCTGCATCGCCTTGGTTCCTGGCCCCTGGCTCCTGATCCCTGGCGTCGCCGCGTTGACACCCCGTTTCGCGCCCGCCTACACTTTGGCTAGAAGACGTGACGACCGTGAGCTTCGAGACCTACCTGGAAGAGCTGGCCGACCCGATGCAGTCGCTGGTCGCCACGAAGCTGACCGCGCTCTCGAACCTCGGCCCCGAGGCCACGGCGCTTTTCCGCGACGCGTGGCCGGCGCTGCCCGGCGATCGGCGTGAGCGGCTGCTCGAGGAGCTGGTCGACCTCGCCGAGGACAACGTCGAGCTCAACTTCCACGCCGTCTTCTTCGTCGCGCTGGAGGACGGCGAGCCGCAGGTGCGCCGCGCGGCGATCCAGGGGCTCTGGGAGCACGACGGACGTGAGCTGCTCGATGGCCTCTTCGAGCTGCTGCGCAACGATCCGGACGCGGGCGTGCGCGCCGAGGCGGCGATAGCGCTGGGCCGCTTCGTCCTGCACGCGGAGTTCGACAAGCTGCCCGCCGACGACGCCGAGCGTGTCGAACGCGAGCTGCTCCGCGTGATAGAGGACGAGTCGGAGGTGACGGAGGTGCGCGGCCGGGCGCTCGAGGCGCTCGGCGCCCGCAGCGAGCCCTGGGTGCGAGACCTGATCGAGCGCGCCTACGACGACGACGACCGCCGCCTGCGCCTCAGCGCAGTCCACGCGATGGGCCGGAGCGTCGACCCCGACTGGCTGCCCACGCTGCTCCTGGAGCTCGAGAGCGAGGACGCGGAGATGCGCTTCGAGGCGGCCGGCGCGCTGGGCTCCATCGGCGAAGGCGAGGCGACGGAGCCGCTCGTGGGGCTGCTCTACGACGAGGACCTTGAGGTGCGCATGGCCGCGATCGGCGCCCTGGGCGAGATCGGCGGCGCGCTGGCGAAGGGCGCGCTCGAGGAGCTGCTCGCCGAGGGCGAGGAGCTGGTGCACGATATCGTCGTCGAGGCGCTAGCCGAGGCCGATTTCGCCGATGATCCCTTAGGGTTCGCCGCGCGAGAGTGATGAGCATGACCGCCGACGCATCGAAGCAGATGAAGCGCGCCGTCTCAGCAGGAGGTGTCGTCTATCGCCGCGGCGACGAGGGCATCGAGATCGTGCTCTGCGGCCGCACCAGCGAAGGGCTCTGGGCGCTGCCCAAAGGTACACCCGACCCAGGCGAATCGCTGGAGGAGACGGCGCTCCGTGAGGTCGCCGAGGAGACGGGCCTGGAAGTCGAGATCGAACGGCCGATCGGCTCCGTCCGCTACGAGTTCCGCCGCCGCGGCGAGGTCTTCGACAAGACGGTCGAGCACTACCTGCTGCGCCCCGTCGGCGGGCATCTCGATGGCCACGACGGCGAGTTCGACGCGGTGCGCTGGTTCCCGGTCGAGGAAGCGCTGCCGTTACTGACGCACGAGAACGATCGCGAGATCGTGCGCAAGGCGCTGGCCCTGATCGAAGGAGACGGCGCATGACCGCAGTCGCGTCCGGCGACGTTGCGCGCGGCGAACGCGTCGCGCTGCGTGAGAAGCGCCTTGGCGACGCGTACGACGACTATCGCTGGCGCACCGACCCCGATCTCTCTCGCTTCGACGCGGCCCGCCCGCTCACGATGAACATCCAGGAGTTTATCGCCCTCTACCGTGAAGAGCTGCTCTACCCGAGCCCGTATCGCCGAAGCCTGGCGATCGAGGACCTGTCGGGGCGGCACATCGGCAACGTCATGTACTACAACATCGATACCATACGCCAGGAAGCGGAGCTGGGCATCACGGTCGGCGAGCGCGAGTGCTGGAACGCCGGCTACGGCACGGAGGCTGTGCGCCTCCTCTGCGAGCATCTGCTGGGGCGCCTGGGCTTCCGGCGCATTCACCTCAAGACCCTCGCCTGGAACCGCCGGGCTCGCCGCGCGTTCCAGAAGGCCGGCTTCTCCGAGTGCGGCCGGGCCCAGCGCGCGGGCAACAGCTTCGTCCTCATGGAGTTCCGCTGGGAATGGCTCGACGACCGGCTCCCGCCCGACGACGGTTCCTCTGCGCAGGACCTCGCCCATTCTCCGCGGGTCGGGCTTTAGCCCGACGGGCGAAGCCCTCGTGGGCTAGGAGTGCCCCTCGCGGGTCGGGCTTTTCGCTCGGCGAGTCGCCAGTGGCGACAGCCCGACGGACGGACGAGCCACACGGGCGAACAGCCCGCATCGACAAGGAGGTCGACCCGATGCCCGCTCGCATGTCGCCCGCCGCACGCGACCGATTCCTCTCGGGCCGGCACGTCGCCGTGCTCGTCACGAACGGCGTCGACGGTCACCCCGTGCCCACGCCGATCTGGTATCGCTACCGCGACGGCCTTTTCTACTTTCGCACCGCCGACGATGCCGTGAAGACGCAGAACGCGCGTCGCGACCCGCGCGTAAGCGTCTGTGTGCAGGACGAGCGCGCGCCCTATAAGGCCGCGATCGCGTACGGCACCGCGGAGGTGCGCGAGGCTGAGCCGTGGCTCGGACGCGAGATCCCGCGCCACTACCTCGGCTTCATCGGCGCCATCGGCTACGAACGCGCCGCCCGCGAGGAGATCGAGCGCGGGCCTGAGGTCGCGCTCGTCGTCCGCCCGGAGCGCTTCGTCACCTTCGACTTCGGCGCCGGTCGGCCGTGGTTCGGGAACCTCTGGCTCCTCGTCCGCCGCGTCCTGCCGCCCTGGCTGTGAACCACACGCTGCGGGTCGGGCTCCTCGCCCCGGCGAGTCGCCTCTGGCGACAGCCCGACGGAGCGCCGAAGGGGCGTTCATCGAACGCCCCTTCGGGTGTGCCCTTTGGCGAGAAGCCTCCGACGCTTGCGGTCAGCCTGTCGGCTTGATGTTCTGGTTCAGGTGGAACAGGTTACCGGGGTCGTACTGCTTCTTCACCGACACCAGACGGTCGTAGTTCCCCGCGTAGTTTTCCCTGATCCGCACCTGGTCATCGGCGTCCATGAAGTTGATGTACCCTCCGGCGGACGAATGCGGCTCCAGCGCCTTGTAGTAACCCTTCACCCAGCCGATGTTCTTCTCGTTGTCCGCGGTGTCCGGCCATGCGCCGGCGATCACCGTCGCGAACGTCGTGTCGCGGTACGCGAACGCCGTCGCGTCCGCTGGCACGCGGTGCGGCGCGCCGTTGATGGCGTAGATGTGAATCGCGCAGTTCATCGTCGGCACGTTCGGCCCGTGCTCCAGGTGCGCGGCGATCGCCCCGTCGGTGAGCTCCGCCGAGAACGTTCCCTTCCAGTACTGCTGCAGCCCTGGCGGCAGCAGCTCATCGAACAGCGAATTGATCGCCGGGTACGGCATCGGCGTCACCAGCTCGCCGACTCTCGGGCCGATGCTGCGGAACGCCTCCATCGCCTGCTCGCCCTTGTCGAGCGGCCCCGCCCAGCACGAGATGATCGCGCAGAGGGTCTTGCCATGCGCGTCCTCCGGCAGGAACGGCAGCGGCGGCGCAATCAAGAACGCGGGAAACGCTCCCATCTCCTCTGGCGCCGTCTGAATGTAGCCGCGGAAGAACTCCAGCACGTCGCGTCCCCGGTCTAGCGGATAGATGAAGATGCCCGCGAGTATGTCCTTGATCGGGTAGAGGCGGTACTCGAGCGACGTCACCACGCCGAAGTTCCCGCCGCCGCCGCGCAGCGCCCAGAACAGGTCCGCGTTCTCCTGCTCGCTAGCGACCAGGAACTCGCCGTCCGCCGTTACCACGTCGGCCGAGAGCAGGTTGTCGAGCGATAGGCCGCAGCCGCGCGCGAGGTAGCCGATCCCGCCGCCGAGCGTCAGCCCCGCGATCCCCGTCGTCGAGACGATGCCGCCCGTCGTCGCCAGCCCGAACGCGTGCGCGGCGTGGTTCAGGTCGCCCCAGGTGCAGCCGCCCTGCGCTCGAATCGTCTTCGCGCGCGGGTCGACGCGGCTGCCCTTCATCGGCGACATGTCGATGACGACGCCGTCATCGTTCGTTCCGAACCCGGGCGCGCTGTGCGAACCGCCGCGCACCGACAGGTCGCCGCCCTGTTCGCGCGCGAAGTTCACGGTGGCGATGACATCGCCCGCGTCCACGCAGCGCACGATCACGGCCGGCCGCCGGTCGTGCATGCCGTTGTAGACCTTGCGGGCCTCGTCGTAGTCCGGATCGCCGGGCTGGACGAGCTGGCCCCTCAGTTGGGCCCTCAGACCTTCGACGTTGAGTCCTGTGGCTACCATGGCGCGTACCTCCTTGTGTTTCAGGCGGGTGGGAGCGTGACCGCCCGCCACTACCTCCCCAGTCTAGCTTGCTCCTGGCGCCCGTCAATGTCAAGGTCTAGCGGCCGGTTGTTACAACTCACGGCTGGCCGGTGCTTCGTACGCACGGCGTACGAAGCGGCTTGGGCGCCCTACGCCGGCGCCCGCGCAGGCCTGCCCGGGATCTCGAGGTCGCGCGGCGGGGGCGCCGGGTTCGGCAGGCCGAACATCAGCCGGTTCGGCACGAGCTCGCGCAGCTCGGCGACCGTCCACATGCCATCCTTGGTGATCGAGCGCATCGGCACCTCCTCCTGTAAGAGGCCGATGGTGCCGCCGGCGACCGCGAAGAGCTTGCCGTTGATGTTCCACGCCTCGTCCGTGCACAGGTAGACGACCATCGGCGCGACGTACTCCGGCTCGCGCATCGGCGGCAGCGACTGCTGCTGCTGCGCCGCGGGCGCCGTCGTCTGGATGCCCGCCCGCGCCCGCAGCTCGCGCGAGCGGTCGGGCACCGTCGCGGTCATCCGTGTGGCGGCGCCCGGCGAGATCGCGTTGCAGGTGACGCCGTAGCGTCCGAGGTCGCGCGCGACGACGCGGGTGAAGCCGGCGATGCCCGCCTTCGCCGCGCCGTAGTTTGACTGGCCGGGGATGCCCGTCAGGCCAGACCCCGACGAGAAGTTGACGATCCGTCCGTAACGCTGCTGGCGGAAGATCACCGAGGCCGGCCTGGTCGTGCAGAAGTGGCCCTTGAGGTGGACGGCGATCACCGCGTCCCACTCCTCTTCCGACATGTTGAAGATCATGCGGTCGCGCAGGATCCCGGCGACGTTGATCAGGATGTCAAGCCGCCCGAACGAGTCGAGCGCGGTCTTCACGATGCTCTCGCCACCCTCGACCGTCGCGACGGTGTTGAAGTTGGGGACGGCCTTGCCCCCGGCGGCGTTGATCTCGTCCGCGACCTCCTTGGCGGGCCCTTCGCTCGGCCGGGTGCCGTCCACTGCGACGCCGAAGTCGTTGACGACGACGCTCGCGCCCTCCTGCGCGAGCAGCAGCGCCACGCCCCGCCCGATGCCGCGACCCGCGCCGGTGACGATCGCCACCCGGTCCTTCAGTCGATCAGGCATGACTCATCACTTCGCGTATTTCGCCTGGTAGAGCTGGACCGGCCCGCCGCCCGGCAGCTCGAATGTCGTCACGCGGCCCCACTCCTCCTCGACCACCGGCCCGAACTCGACGCCGCGCTTCGAGGCGTCCGCCATCGTCGCGTCGAGGTCGTCGGTGTAGAACGAGATGCCGTGGAACGCGCGGTCGGACGGGTGGCAGCCGACGTCGCCCCCAGGCAGGTCGAAGATCAGCCAGCCGTCGCCCGCGTCGGTGTACGGAAAGCCGAGCTTGTCGCGCAGGAACGCGCGAGCCGCGTCGGCGTCGGTGGTGTAGAACAGCGCGTGGACTCCCTTGATCATCGTTGGCTCCTAGTGCGGCCCGAGCGGCGTGCCCTGCCCGTACTTCCGCTGGTAAACCTGCGCCGCGCGTCCGTTCGGCAGCGAGATCTCGGTTACGCGGCCCCAGCTCTCCTCGCGGATCGGCTTTGCGCAGGCGACGCCGCGGCTCTCTAGATCGCTGATCGTGGCATCGATGTCGTCGCAGATGAACGAGAGCTGGTACGGCGGTGGGGCGGTCGTGCCGGCGGACAGCTCGATCTCGCTCGGTTCGAAGATGAGGAAGCCGCCGCCCGCGTCGTAGTTGGCCAACTCCAGCTTGTCACGCAGGAAGACGTACAGCTCATCAACGTCCTCGTTCACAATCTCGATGTGTACGCCGGTAATCATGTGGTCCTCGCTTGCGCGCCCGCCGCGCCGTCGCCCTGCGCCTGGGCAGGACGCCCCGGGATCTCGAGGTCGGGCGGCGGCGGCGCCGGGTTGCTGATGCCCGCCATCAGGTGGCGCGGCACCAGGTCGCTCAGCTCGTCCAGCGTCCACATACCCGGCTTCCAGAGCGTGCGCGTCGCCTGCGGGTGGTTGAGCACGGAGACGCTGCCCCCCGCGACCGCGAAGACGTAGCCGTTGATGTTCCAGGCGTCGTCGCTGGCGAGATACGCGGCCATCGGCGCGACCATCTCCGGCTCGCGGCCGGTCGGCGCGCGCGGCGCTTGCGCTGGTGGCGCTGCCGCTTGCCTGCCGGGGATCGTCGCCGTCATGCGCGTGGCGGCGCCCGGCGAGATCGCGTTGCAGGTGACGCC
>JBBEBM010000079.1:0-15636 GCA_040882355.1 Dehalococcoidia bacterium
GGGGCCGCCGGCCGCAGAGACCTATCGACGCTACCACGGGCTGATCGTGCTGCACGGCAAGCAGACCTGCCGCCCGCGCCCGCTCTGCGATCGCTGCGCCCTCCTCGAAATGTGCGCGACGGGACAGGCGGGCCCGACTCACTCCGCGGGTCCGGCTCCCCCGCCGCAGGCGGATCCGCCTTTGGCGGAGGCCTGACGCACCCACGGCCCCGGGCGTGGTACAATCGCGGCACTCTGGACAAGGAGGCTCATCCATGAAGCCGTTACGCGGGTGGGACATCGTGGAGTTCGGCCGGATGGCCGGGTTCGCTATCATCGCGATCGGGTTTGGCGTTGCCGCTTGGGAAGCGATCGATCTCAACGGCGAGGACTCTGGGATTGAAGGTTCCCAGATATTTCGCGGCTTCCTCACCAGCGTACTCGCGTGGCTCCAAACGGGCGCGCTCGTGATCCTGGTCGCGGAAATCGCTAGCCGTCTGGGGGTCGCCGGGCAGGAGGAAGGCGTGCTTGACGAGGGTGAGTCAGCCGACACCGAGAGCGCTGGCGAGCCACCCGAGGTGAACTAGCCCTCGTCCGGCGGGCCAGGCGCACCCTTCGCGGAGGTCAGGCTTCAGCCTGACGCGCCACAGATCGTGCGAGAGACGCGGCTCATCCGCCAGCTCGCGAACGTGCCTGCCGCGACCATGCCGGCGAGCGCGGTCTCTAGAGGAAGCTGCGCGTCTCAGCGCGCAGACGTGCAATCTACGACTCCCCGCGATTCTGTGATAGCCTGCCACTGCCATGGCCAGCGCCCCGCGCACCACCACCAAGCGAATGTCCCGCGCCGCTGCGCAACCGGCGCATCCTGAGCTAATCGAAGGGCTGCCCGACTACCTGCGGCGTGGTCTCGACATCGTCTTCGTCGGCATCAACCCGGGGCTCGCGTCGGCCGCGAAGGGGCGACACTACGCCGGGCCCGGCAACCACTTCTGGCCACTGCTCCACGAGGCGGGCTTCTTGCCCGAGCCCCTCACGCACGAAGAAGACTGGCGTTGCCCGAAGTTCGGCGTTGGCCTGACGAACCTCGTCGACCGCCCGTCGCGCGGCATCGATGACCTCTCGCGCGACGAGATGCGCGCGGGCGCGGGCCGGCTGCGCGAGAAGCTCCGCCGCTGCCGGCCGCGCGTTGTCTGCTTCAACGGCAAGCTCATCTATGAAGTGTTCGCCGGCCATCGCTGCGATCTCGGCCTGCAGGCGGAGCGTCTGCCTGAGGGCGCCCTCGTCTACGTCATGCCCTCGACGAGCGCGCGCACGGCCAGCTACCAGCGCTCCGACAAGCTGCGCTTCTTCCGCGAGCTGAAGCGCATCGTCGATCGGGAGGCGTCACAGTGAGCGGGCGCCGTCGCAGACGGACGCGAGGGCGCAGCGAGCAGGGCGTTGCAACTGCGGTCGCGGAGCCTCCTCCGGTCGAAGCGCCCTCGCCCGACGAGACGCCGATCTTCTCAGAACGGCTGACCGCGTTTCTCGAGTCCTACTATGCGGGCGAGGCGCCGAACGCGGGCCGTTTCTGCGGCCACTGCTACAGCCCGCTCGCCAAAGAGCGCACGGAGTGCCCGCACTGCGGCCGTTCGGTGAAGGAGCGCCCGCCCGTCGGCTACGTGCCGGACCCCGTGCGCGAGATGTTCCGTCGCACGCGCGGCCGCGAGAGCCTGATCGTGAACAGCTTCGCCTACCTGGGGCTGGCGCTGGCCGTGCTCATCTTCATCGTCGCATTCGCCATCACGTTCTCGCTCAGCGGGAACGTCTGGCTGCTCGCGCTCGATACGCTCCTGCTCTTCGTGCTCGCTCGCGTGCTCGCGGGCCTGCTCGGCGGCTGGATCGGCGACGAGCTCGGCCATCGCTACGCCCAGCGCAAGCTCGCCGAGGAGTGGCAGACCTTCGCAGCGGAGCGCGCCTAGGCGCAGGACATCGAGGGCTCCCGGGCATATATAGTAAAGTGATCGAGCGCATAACTACATGATGTTGACACAAATGGACCAATGGGCTATATCTAGGGTGTCAGTGGGGGGAGTCGAGTTGAAGGGAACTGGTGGGAGCGTGAGTAGTTCCGAGCTTCTAGATGAACTCCGGAACCTGATGCAAGAGTATTGCTTCGAGTACGGGGAGTTCACGCTCTCCTCGGGCCTCCCGAGCAAGTACTACTACGATGGTAAGCGCGCCACCCTCGATCCCTACGCAGCCTCGTTGATTGGTAAGGTCCTTACGGACGTTGTCATCTCTTCCGGCGCGGAATGTGTTGGAGGCCTCGAGATCGGTTCAGTGCCCATAGCTGTCGAGGTAGGGCAGGCGGCGCTAGCTCAGCAGCGTGACCTCCCTACCTTCATCGTCAGAAAGGCACAGAAGGAGCACGGTACGCGCGATTCGGTTGCGCAGGCGTATACCAGGCATGGAGATTTACTGCGACCCGGGCGTCGCGTCGCGATCGTCGACGACGTCATCACAACTGGCGGCTCCGTGTCGAAGGCGATCGACGCTGTGAAGCAACTGGGTTGCGAGATCGTACTCGTCGCCGTACTCGTCGAGCGGCACGAGGGAGGCGCAGAGGATTTGCGCGCACGCTACGATGTCGTGTCGCTGTTCCGCTCCGACGAGACAGGGCATCTCTCCGTCAACCCCGACTTCGTTAGGCGGCTCGAGGCGGCCCGCGCGGCGGCGTAGCCACCCCCGTAGCCCAGGCCGTCAGCCCGGGCGGCCAGTACGTCACCGGGCAGGCGATTCGCCGCCCCATGCCGCCGACTTCAGTCGGCGGTACCGCACCCGCCCACATCCTGGAGGCCGGGCCTTCAGCCTGGCGACCACGCGCGCCCACACCGTAACGATTGGCGCACCGAAGTCGTCTTCCCGGTCCGGTAGGGAGCGCCGGTGGTGGGCGTGCTACCATCAGCGAGACAAGGCGCTCGGATCGAAAGGCAGGCAAGCATGGCCATCATCGGTGTCATCGAAGCGGAGCTGCAGTCGTCGAGCGAGGAGCAGACGGGCGGCATCGGTCCGCTCTTCAAGGAAACGCGCGTCGTCACGCCGTTCGCCGTCGGCGAGCTCGCCACACGCGCGCTCAAGGCGATGCAGAAGGCCGGCGTCAAATCGGTCGCGGCGCTCTTCATCGGCGAGGCGGACCTCTTGGCTGAGCAGAAGGACGAAGAGATTGGCGTCGACAAGGCGCTTAAGCTCGTCGTGGCCGGCGACTTCGATGAGATCGCGATCGACTTCAGCGCGATGCTCGTGCACGATGAGCAAGACCTCGAGCTTTCGATCTCGGTCGAGGGCAGCTCGGAGTACGAGAAGGGCGAGCCGGCGCTCGCGGTGCTCGTGACCGGCACGGAGCTGGAGCCCGAGGGAGGCCCGTCGGCGCAGGCAGCGGTTGCGTCGAAGGGAACGGGCGACGACCTCGCAGAGCCCGACGTGCTGGACCTCGGGCCAGACTACCTGGCGCAGATGGGGACGTTCCTGGAGCGCCTTCGCGCCGAGCTCGACAAGGAGCTCTCCCTGCTCGACCCCGACGTGCGCGTCTGGGAGGAAGAGACCGCCGATCCAACGAGCGGCGGGCGCAGCTCTATCCCGGGCGTCGGGCCCGGCATCTAGACGCCTGTCGGCCCGGCGGGCTGGTCCAGCAGCCCGAGCCCGGTGAGCGCCGGAAACAGCTCCGGCAGCGTGTCGATGCGCGCGTGCGGCTCGATGCCGTCGACGCGATGATCGCCGATCTGCACCGCCCACATTCCCACAGCGAGCGCGCCCGCCACGTCCGCCTCCGGCCAGTCACCGATGAAGACGGCTTCGCCCGCCTCCACGGCGAGCGCGTCGAGTGTGCATGTGAACATCCCCGTCGCCGGTTTCCACAGACAGGCCTCGTCGGAGAAGGTGAGCACTTGGAAGGAGTGCAGGAGTCCTTGGTCAGATAGCAGATCGCGAAGCACCGCGCCGCTCGACCAGCCAGTGTTCGACACAAGACCCATGACCAGACCGCGCCGACGCGCCGCGCCTAGGATCTGATGCGCGCCGGGTACCGGGATCGGCGGGTGCCGCTTGATCGCCCCTGCCAACGCGTCGCCAAGGGCGCGCTTGTCGTCGTCCAACACCCGGCTTGCCAGGCCTTGGTCGAGCAGCTCCAACAACAGATCAACCCGATCGGGCGGGGCGAGGTCGCGGCCCTCTGCGTTGATAGCGGTGTGATGAGTGCTGAAGGCCTTGAGTGCGGCCGCGATGGTGTCTTGCTCGTACGCGTAGCCCGCCGCCTCCAGCGCCTGAGCCGCGAGCCGCGCCCGCGTCACGCTGCGGGGCTCCGGGCCGCGCACAGAGTCGTCGACCAGCGTTCCCCAGAGATCGAAGAGCAGCGCGCGAATCGCCATCGGTGCCTCCTGGAAAAGCAAACCGCCCCGAATCATCGGGGCGGCTATTCGATCACATGGCGCTTGCTACTTGACGGTGGCTTGAGTGGGGGCGCCGCACTTGGCACAGAACTTCGTCTCCGCGCTCAGCTCGGCGCCGCAGTTGCTGCAAAAGCGGCCCGTGGGAGCGGCTCCGGCTGCTGTGCTCGAAGGCTGATCAGCGGAGGGCGCTCCATCGGCCGCCTCCGCCTCGTCATCTTCCTTGACGGTGCGGCGGAACTCGCGGATCCCCTTCCCCAGCGACGAGCCGATGTCGACCAGCCTGCTCGCGCCGAAGACCATCAGCAAGACAACGATGATGAGCCCGATTTCAAGCGGGCCGAAGCCTGGCATGCCTACTGCTAACATCGCCCCACCTCCCTTCTGAAAGGCGCATTCAGAGTAGCACCGGCCCCCAGGGTCGTCAAGCGGTTCCCAGGTTCGTTGGCGGGCCGGGCGAGGCGAGCGTATAATCGTCCGGCATCATGATCATCGCCGTCTCGTCACTCGTCGCGGAGCAGTACGGCGAGCGCATTCGCGCGGTCGCGTCGAACGTGGAGCTGGTCTGGCCGGAGGGCGAAGGGTGGTCCGGCGATGAGCAGGCGGCCGGCGTCGCGTACTTCTCCGAAGACTTCTGGACGACGAACCGCGACCAGATGGTGCAGCTCTTCACGCTGCCCAACCTGCGCTGGTTCCACAGCTTCGCCGCAGGCGTCGACCACCCCGCCTTCCGGGCGCTGCTCGAACGCGGCGTCACCGTAACGAACTCCCCCGGCGGCAGCAGTCCCGCCATCGCGCAGTACGTCATCGGCATGATGCTGCGTGTCGCAAAGCGCATGGACGCGTGGGCGGAGTCGCAGCGCGACCGTCGCTGGGCGCCGATCCCGACGGAAGAGCTGACCGGCAAGACGCTGGGCATCATCGGCGTCGGCCATATCGGTGGGGAAGTCGCCCGGCTCGCGCAGGCGTTCGGCATGCGCGTCGTCGGCTGCCGGAGGAGCCAGCGCCGCATACGCCACGTCGATGAGATCGTGCCGCCCGAGCGCCTGCGCGACCTGCTAACGCGCGCCGACTTCGTGGTGCTCGCCGTGCCGCTCACCGCAGCGACGGAAGGCCTGATCGGCGAAACGGAGCTGCGCGCTATGCGCGACGACGCGTGGCTGATCAACGTCTCCCGCGGCCGCGTCGTGGACGAGGCGGCGCTGGTGCGTGCGCTGCGCGACGGCGTGATCGGCGGCGCGTGCCTCGACGTCTTCCATCAGGAGCCGCTGCCGCTGGAGAGCGAGCTGTGGTCGCTGCCGAACGCCATCGTTACGCCGCACAATTCCGGCTGGTCGCCGCTGAATCGTGATCGCGTCGCCGACATCTTCCTGGATAACCTGCGCCGCTACGCCTCGCGCCGCCCCCTGCGCAACGTCGTCCGGCTCGCGGACCTGTAGCAGAGCCGCCGCGCCGGAGGTGTTCTCGAAGGCCAGGCGCTAGCCCGGCGCACGATTACGCGTAGCGACGCCACGTTGTTGTCATGCTGAGCGAAGCGAAGTATCTGGCGGCCCCGCAGGGACGAAACGTTTGCCGGCCGCCATCCGCTTATCCGTTTCGTATCCGCTGACCTACCCCAGGAGCCGCCACACCACCGGGATCATCAGCCCGACGATCGTCAATACCGTGATGATCAGGACGACGCCGCGACGCAGGAAGAGCGGCTTGGGCGCCGGCTCCCAATCGCCGTAACCTGCCGCCTCCGAGAGGTCGTAGTCGGGGTGCGTCGGGTCGTTCGGGTCGAGCTCCCACTCGCCCTCGAGCTCCTCCTCCTCGCCGTCTTCGGCTTCGGGCCAACCCTCGCCCGGCCCGCGTTCCATCGCTAGCTCGCGGCGGCGACCCGTCCCGCAGGGGTTTCGACGATCACCGCCTCATAGGTCCTGAGGTGCGGCGGCCCCTCGACCACGCCCATCAGCGAGCCGGCCTGCCGGTGCCCCTGCACGAAGGCGTCGCTCTGCGTCCACGCGATGAACGCGTCACGGCTCTCCCAGGTGCTGTGACTGATGAACTCGCCCTCGTCGCCGCGCAGCAGCGCGAACTGGACGAAGCCGGGCACGCCCTTCAGGTGGCTCTCGCGCTCGCGCCACACCTGCTCGAACGCGTCCTCCTGGCCGGCCGCGATCTTGAAGTTGTTCATGGCGATAAACATCGGCGCGCTCCTCTCTCGATTCGGTACGTGATCATGTTACACGATGGCAGCGGTGCGGTGGACGGGCGGCATGTAGGGGCGCACGGCCGCGCACCCCCT
The DNA here is from genome assembly GCA_040882355.1 of Dehalococcoidia bacterium. Classification (GTDB taxonomy): domain Bacteria; phylum Chloroflexota; class Dehalococcoidia; order DSTF01; family RBG-16-68-14; genus JBBEBM01. The sequence continues at coordinate 6,688 of JBBEBM010000079.1, forward strand.
GTCATTCTGGGCGAAGCGAAGATATGGCGCCGGCAAGCGAAGGTCTCTCACCCGGGGTAGCGTCAGATCCCCCGTGGTGCTCGTCGAGCTTCGAGACTCAGATCTCCCCCCGGAACTCCTGGTACAGCCGCCCCACGTTCAGCGGCAGGCGCTCCGGCTCCGCCCACGACCCGTACTCGCCCAACTCGATGCCGCGCCACGCGTCCCGCTCCGAGCGCCCGGCGTCGAAGGCGGCGCGCGCCTGGTCGCGGACCGATTGCAGGTAGCCGCGCATCTCGCGCAGATCCGCCTTCCCGGCGACGGGCCCGTGCCCGGGCGCGATCGTGTCCACCTCCATCGCGTCGACCTTGTCGCACACCTCCAGCCATCCTCCGACGTGGCCCTCGAGCGCGAGCGGCGTCACGTACAGGAACGCGACGTCTCCCGCGAAGAGAAGCCGTTCTTCCGGCAGCAGCACCAGCGCGTCGCCGATCGTGTGTGCCGGGCCCAGGTGAACGAGGCGGACCGTGCGGTCTTCGTGGTGCAGCGTCAGCTCGCCCTCGAACGTGAGGTCGGGCAGCCGCAGCTCGACGCCATCCGTCTCCGCGACGAGCTCCGGAATGCGCGGCCGCAGGATCTCCAGCACGCTCGTCCCGACGCGCTGCTGCTCGCGGCGGGCGTTGGCGTGGCTGATGATCTGCGCCTCCGCGAAGAGCGCGTTGCCCAGCGTGTGGTCGACGTGGTGGTGCGTGTTGATCAGCATGCGCACCGGCTTGTCGGTAACGCGCCGGATCTCGTGGCGGAAGGCCCGCGTTATCGACGGCGCGAACAGCGCATCGATCACGATGCACGACTCCGCGCAGACGATCAGCCCGGCGTTGCTCACGCACAGCCCGCCGCCTTCCTGCACGTACGCAAACACGCCGCCAGCGATCTCGATCAGTCCGGTCGGCCACGTCCTAGACATCGCTATGCCAGTGCTGTGGTTCGAGGCTGGGCGCTGCAGGCTGCGTACCGTCCATCACGGTGGGGCCCGTGCGGGGAACAAAGAACGCAAGCAGCCCAGCGGTCGGCGCCAGCAGCGAGGTAGTCGCGGGAATGAGCAGCACTCCCGAGATGAGGGTCCAGCCCGCGATGCGGAGCGGCAGGCCCGCCCTGGCCACGCTTGCATGTCGCGCGAGGATGCCTGCAGCCAGCGCCAGGACTCCAGTACCGACACAGACGAACAAGCCCCAGACCGGCAAGGCGTCTCGTAGGAGCAAGGCGGTCATCGCCGCGGCCAGAGCAACGGGCAGGCCAAGCATGACGAACGCGGTCGCGCGCCACTCACCCAGGCGGCCTGTCGCCACAGCGAAACCGGAGGCGCGTGCGAGTGCCCAACTGGTGAGTGCCAGGAAGACGACGTATGTTAGGTAGAGCACGAGATGACCTCTACGATGAGTGCGCGAGTCCGGGCGCCATTAGAACGTCACCGGGAGCGCCCGCAAGCTGCGCACCAGCATGAGCTCGTCCCAATCGAGGCGCTCCGTGCCCAGCCGGAGCTTGGGGAAGCGCTCGATGACGGCGCCGAAGGCGATCTGCGCCTCGACGCGAGCCAGGGGCGCTCCGAGGCAGTGGTGGACGCCGTACCCAAAGGCCAGATGGTGGTTGTCGCGGCGGGTGACATCAAGGCTGTCTGGGTTGGTGAAACGGGCTGAATCGCGGTTCGCTGCTCCCAGGAGCAGCATGACCTGCTCTCCCGCCCTGATGGTTTGGCCGCCGATCTGGACGTCTTCAAGGACAAACCGGCTCGTCGCCTGCGCGGGCCCATCGTAGCGGAGGAGCTCTTCGGTCGCGCTTCCGATCAGGTCCGGCTCGCGTCGCAGCAGCTCGATCTGATCGGGGTGCTGGAGCAGCGCCAGGAGGCCGGTGCCGATAAAGTTCGTCGTCATGGCATGGCCAGCATTGAGGAGCAGGTGACAGGTAGCCAGGACCTCGTCCATGCTCAGGCTGTCGCCAGCCTCCTCCGCTACCAACAGAGCGCTGATGAGATCGTCCCTCGGCTGCTGCCTTCGCTCCTCCACCACCTGCCTGAAATACGTCGCGAGTTGACGCGCCGCGGTGTCCGATCGGCTTAGCTCGTTGGGCGTTTGGTACCCTATCGCGAGCAGCATTTCGTCCGACCAGTGCTTGAAGCGCTCGCGGTCCTCCGGCGGGACTCCAAGCAACTCCGCGATGACGGTGACCGAGAGCGGCACCGCGAGATCTTGGATGACGTCCATTTCACCGGCCGGTCGCACGTCGTCCAGGCACTGCTTAACGATCTCTCGGATGCGGGGTCGCAGCGCTTCCACCGCCCGCGGGCTGAACGCGCGGCCGACCAGGGCGCGCAGTCTCGTGTGATCGGGCGGGTCCAGGCTCAACATGGTGGGAGGGAGCTCAGCCTGCTCGTCGAGCGTGTGGTCCGCCACGCTCTGGTCTGTCGCGTGCGTATGGCGATACAGCTTCCTCAGGTCTGTCAGGAACCGGCCGTCGCGGAGGACGCCGGTCACGTCTTCATGCCGGGTGAGCACCCAGGCCTTCGCCAGGAGGCTACGGTGGACGCGGTCGCCGTCCTGCAGCGACCGGTACATCGGGTATGGGTTGCTCCAATATTCCGGGCCGAACGGGGTATAGGTCGCGCCCGTCCTGCGCCGCTCGATCTCGAGCAGCGCGAGCGCCCTCAGCGATCTGGCGGTGCGCTTTAGACGTCCGGGTATGCTCATGGGAAGCTCGCAGCCGTCTCAAGAACCTCGACGGCCAGCGCCACCATGCATCTTCTCACAGGCGTGTTACGAAAGCGCCAGCCCGTCCAGGAACTCCCGCACGGCTGCGTTGACCACGTCCGGGCGTTCGAGCGCCGCGGGGTGCCCGGCGCCCTCCACGACGACCTTGCGGCCGTTCGGCAGCTTCGATTCGAAGTAGCCGGCGCTGGCGAGGTAGTTCTTGTCGTTCTCGCCGACGATCACAAGCGTCGGCACGTCGATCGTTGTCGCGTCGACGAACGCCGGGTGCGCCATCACCCCGCGCTCGACGTTCGCCATACCGCGCACGTAATGCTGCGCCACCTCGCCCAGCGCTGGCGCGCCCACGCGCAGCTCCTTCGCCGGACGGCGCTCGTCGCGGGCGAACGTGCTCTCCTGCCGCGCCGCGAGCTTGGCGAGTGTGTCGGTCCAACCCTGACTGCCCTCGGCGTTGCGATAGCCCGGCCCGGCGGCGTGGAGCACCAACGCCGCGACGCGTTCCGGGTAGGCCTCGTAGAAGCGAAGCGCGGTGTAGCCGCCGAGCGAGTGCCCGCCGTAGACCGCGCGCTCGATGCCCAGGTGGTCGCTCAGTGCGCGCAGGTCTTCGACGACGATGTCCTGCGTGTACAGCGCCAGGTCGTCCGGCGCCCCCGAGCGATAGTGGCCGCGCATGTCCCACGAGACGACTCGATAGCCGTCGGCGAGCGACTCGGCGAGCGGCGTCCACAGCTCGGCGCAGTCGCCCAGGCCGTGCGTGAGGACGACCGGGAATCCGGCGCCGTGCTCCTCGTAGTAGATATCGATATCGTTGACGCGAACGGTGGGCATGCAGGTACCTCAAGACGTTTTGTCGCACCTTACCACAGAATCCATCTGTAATGGCGACCTGGTAGCGGCGACCTTCAGGTCGCCACCTGCGCGGCTTCCACCATCCGTTAATCCGTTTCCTATCCGTTGACAGACTACGCCGGCGGCGGTCGTAGCGGTTGTGGCCGGTCGCCAGAGGCGTAGCGGCGCAGCCCCTCCGCCATCTTCGGGTCCGTGAGCGATTCGCGGTGCAGCGCCGCCTCCCGCACGAGGCCCTCCTCGACCGGCAGCGTCAGTCCTTCGAGTGCGGCGCGACGGTCGTTTTGCATCGCGAGCTGCGGGTAGGTCGAGAGCGCGGCGGCGATCTCGATCGCGCGGTCTAGCGCCTGGCCCGCCGGTACCACCTCCTGCGCCAGCCCCATTCGTAGCGCGTGGTGCGCGTCGATGAGGGCGCCTGTGACGATCAGGTAGAGCGCGTTCCCCAGCCCGACGATGCGCGGCAGCCGTTGTGTGCCGCCGTCGATCAGGGGCACGCCCCAGCGACGGTTCAGCACGCCGAACTGCGCGCTCGCCGAAGCGATGCGGAAGTCGCACCAGCAGGCCAGCTCCAGCCCGCCCGCGGTGCAGTAGCCCTCGACGGCCGCGATCGTCGGCTTCTGGACGTTCGTGATGCGCGAGATGCCCATCGGGCCGGACTCCTCGGCGTTCGGGCGCGCCATCAGCGTTGCGGAGTTCTTCAGGTCCGCGCCGGAGCAGAATGCGGCGTCGCCGGCTCCGGTGAGGATCAGCACGTCGAGGCCGTCGTCGCTGCGGAACGCCTCGACCGCCTCGAACAGTCCCTGCGCCGTTTCGCCGTCGACGCAGTTGCGCACCTCCGGCCGGTTGATTGTGACGACGAACGTGCGATCGCGCCGCTCGGTGAGTACCGTCTGCGCCACTGCTACGTCTCCGCGCCCGTGATGTGGCCGACGTGCGCGAGCACGTGCAGCACGGCGACGGAGTTGATCACGCCCGCGAGCGCGCCCGTGATCCCGCCCGACGAGCGGATCGGCCGCGTCAGCAGCGCCTCGTCCGCGCCCTCCACAGCGGCGATCGTCGCCGCCCGGTTCCGCTCGAACTCGTCCAGCAGCTCGGCGACGCTCGCGTCGGCGCGCTTGGCCACCTGACGGTCGTTGTACGAGTCGACCCCGCCCTGCATCGGGCGCGTCGGCAGGTTCGGCGCCTCGCTCGGCTCCGTGCGACGCACCTCGGTAGTGGTGGGTGCGGGGGCGGCGGGCGCGGGCTGCGGCGCCTCCTTCGCAATCTCGAGCAGCCGCGGGTAGCTCCACTCAATCGATGCGATGTGCGCCAGGATCTGGCGTCCGTTCCAGCCGTTCTCGTAACGTCCTTGCTCGAAGTCCGACTCGGGCAGCGCCCGCAGCTTGTCGAGCGCCTGCTGGCCGCTGTCGCGCAGCGCGTCCAGCAGCTCGGCCTTCGTCGGGATGGCGGGTTGGGTGGTCATGACCTACTCCCTCGTCAAGCGGGGCGACGGCCCCACACGGTCCACATGATCGGCGATGGCGCCATGAAGGATGGATCGTCCAGGCGGGCCAGCTCGCGTTCGAACTCATCGGCCGTCATCAAGCCGGAATCGATGATCTCGGCTCTCATGTGCCGGGCGTTCGTGCGCTGCATGCCTGCACCGACGGATCCTCCTTGCCAGAGGAGGACCCGTCCCTCCGCGTCCACATCCTGCATGCCGTTGGCGCGAAGCCGGCCGGGTAAGAGCCGCCCACACCTGGTGTCCGCGCCATGATTGGTCAGGACCTGCTGGATGGCGAGAACAAGGGGCGTCCCGGTCTCAGCGGGATTCACTGATGCGTCGGGCAGCATGGAGCGTGCGTCGAACTCTTCCAGCACCAGCCAGCCTCCGGGCTTGAGCGCCGCGATCAGCCGTTGCAGGACCGCCTCGCGATCCGGCAGGTGGACGAGCACCAGGCGCGTGTGCGCGAGATCGAACGCCGCTTCGGGCAGCCGGTCGTCGACGATGTTGTGGCGTTGGACGTCGAGGTTGCCGCCCTGGAGGCGTTCGAGGTAGTCCGTGTTGAGGTCGGTGGCGAGTACGTAGCCAGTCGGGCCGACCTCCTCACTCAGCCAGCGCGCGATCGACCCACCGCCGGCCCCCACGTCGAGGCAGCGCCAGCCCGGGCCAACGCCGCGCGCCTTCAAGTGGCGCGTCGTGGTCTCGTCGTACAGCGCCGCAAGCGCATCGAAGCGATCGCTTGCCGGCTCGCCCGCGTGCTCGAACGCGTACCTGTTTGCGGGAGCGCTGCTTTGTGCGTCCGTCATCGCATCCTTACCCCGGTGGCGGTGCGCGGTTGGGTGCTCACGAGGCTCTCTCCTTTGTCATGCTGAGCCCTTCGCCGGCGCTCAGGACAGGCTCCGCGAAGCGCCTTCCATCACGAGATTCGCCGGACAGGCTGGCGGACACGAGACCCAACGAGAAGGCGAAAACTGATCGGCCAATCTGTGTCCATCCGTGCCAATCTGTGTCAATCTGTGGCCCGTCCTCCTACTTCGCGTCCTTCGCGCGCTCGGCTTCGATCAGCTCTCGTCGCAAGATCTTGCCGGACGCGGTCTTCGGGATAGACGGCACGAACTCCAGCTCGCGCAGCTTCTTGTACGGCGCGACCCGCTCCTCCACGAAGAGCATCACGTCCCGTGCGCTCGCCTCTCGACCCTCCCGCAGCACGACGAACGCCTTCGGCACCTCGCCCGCCTCGAAGTCGCGCTTCGGGATGACGGCGGCATCGAGCACCGACGGGTGCTCCATGATCACGCCTTCCAGTTCAGCCGGCGCGACCTGGTAGCCCTTGTACTTGATCATCTCCTTCGCCCGGTCGACGATGTAGACGTAGCCGTCCTCGTCCAGCCGGGCGATGTCGCCGGTGCGCAGCCAGCGGTCCTCCCCCTCGCCGATGATCGACGCCGCCGTGGCGTCGGGGTTCTTCCAGTAGCCGAGCATCACCTGCGGGCCCTGGATCAACAACTCGCCCGTTTCGCCAACCGGCAGCTCTGCAAGGCTCTCCGCGTCGACCACCTTCTCGAGCGTGTCGGGCACGGCCGCGCCGGCGGAGAGCGGCCTCGCCGCGTCGAGCGGGTTGGCGTTGGTGAGCGGGCTCGTCTCGGTCAGGCCGTAGCCCTGGATCATCGCGCACCCGAAGCGCTCCGCCGCCATCTCGCCCACCTCCGGCGGTAGCGGGGCCGCCCCCGACAGGATGAAACGCAGCGATGAGTGGTCGTGGTGCTCGAGGCCCGGGTGGTGGACCAGCGCGAGCAGCGCCGGCGGCACGACGTAGAAATCGGTGACGCGGTACTTCTCGATCAGGTAGAGCGTCTGGTCCGGGTCGAACCGCGGCATTACGAGGCACGTGCCGCCCATCGCCAGCGAGCCGTTCAGCAGCACCATCAGCCCGTAGATGTGAAAGAACGGGAGGAAGGCCAGGATAACCGACTGCTCTGTCGTCAGCCCGATGCCTTCCATCTGCCGGGTGTTCGACGTCAGGTTGTAGTGCGACAGCATCACGCCTTTGGGTAGGCCCGTTGTCCCGCTCGAGTAAGGCAGCACCGCGATGTCCCGCTCGGGGTCAATCTCCACCGCCTCGAAGTCCGTCGTCTCGCCGGCGATCAGCTCCCAGATCTGCTCGATCGGGACGACACGCCGTATCCGCGGCACGTGCGATTTCGCCTCTTCGAGCGTCGGCCGCAGCGCCTTCGCGCAGAAGACGACGACCGCCTCCGCGTCGTCGAGCTGGTGCTCGACCTCGCGCTCCCGGTAGAGCGGGTTGAGCGTGGTCACCTTCGCGCCGCAAAGCAGCGCGCCGTGCAACGCGACGGCGAACTCAGGACAGTTGGGCGTGAACAGCGCGACCGTCTCGCCCTTCGACAGCTTCGCGTGGCGCTGGAGGTAGCTCGCCAGCTTCCGCGACGCGTCCCACACCTCGCGGTACGTGTACGCCTTCTCGTCGATGTCGATCAGCGCCGGCTTGTCGGGCAGTCGCTCCGCGGACAGCCGGAGCAGCTCCGAGAAGTGGTGCTTGGGGTACGGCGCCTGCGACGGCCAGGGGCCCGTAGCAACCATGACGATCCCTCCCTACTGAATTGGCCGCCCCATAATCCCCCACCGGCCCAAGGCTGTCAAGATGACCCTTCTGCGGGCGAGGCCGTCGTCTCCCCTTCAGCGGGTCAGCCTTCAGGCTGACGAGACCAGATGCGACCGGGCTCGGAGAGGCGGGTCTCAGACCCGCCCGCCATGCGTCGGCCCCGCCGAGTCGCGGCGACCGGGACTTGTCCGCCTCCGGCGGAGGTCGCCACCAGCGCCGTTCCGGCCACCCGCCTCAAAGTGGCTCGCCTCACCGTCCATCCGTCAACAAACCCACGTCCGCCAGTCTGTGTTTCATCGGTGTCAATCTGTGGCTAACCGGCCTGCGCGCCATCCGCCGCCGGCGCATCCAGCACCCTGATCGCCGCTGCGATGCCGAATCCCGAGTCCGTGAACTCCCACGTCACGAACCGCTCGTCGCGCTGCACCAGCTCGCGCCACACTCGCTGCAGCGCCGGTGCCTGCGCGATGTCGTCGAACGCGAGGATGCCGCCCACCTTCAGCCGCGGCAGCGTGTTCGCGATGTCGATCGCCGCGCCGAGCACCGAGTGGTCGCCGTCGACCGTAATCAGGTCGAAGTACAGGTCCGGGTGGCGGCCAAGGAACGCGGGAACCGTGCTCCGGCTGTCCCCCGCGATCAGCGTCACCTCGCCCGTGTGCCCGACGCGGCGCAGCTCCTCACGCACGAAGTCCGGCCCCGGGTTCTCGATGCCGCCGTAATCGCGGATCCAGAGATCGAAGCCGTGGATAGCGCACTCAGGCCGCAGCGAGCCGACGATCGATGCGCTCCTGCCCATGCGCACGCCGATCTCCAGGTAGCTGCTCGGCTGAAGGATGTTCGTCGCGGCGTAGAGCAGCGTGGGCAGGTCGGCGTAGCGCCAGTAGTCGCCGAACTTGTCGCGGCACCACTGATAGTAGGCGATCTGGCCCCCCAGATGAGCGCTTGGCGTCAGTCCCTCGCATAGCGCCAGGACGTACTCGTGCGCGTCCTTCGCCATCGCCGCCGCGCCGACCGTCGCGGGGCTGGGCGGCAGGAACGGCAGGTCCGCGTGGCCGGTGCTGACGGCCGGCGCGCTGCCCGTGTAGCGTGGACGCGGAAGCGGGCGCGCGCTGTCCCACGCCTCCAGCAACCGGTGCGCCAGCGGTCGCGCGCCCGGCAGGCGGCGGATCGTGTCCGCTGCGCTACTCATTCGGAGACGCGGACGGCGATCGCGACGCCCGTGCGGGCGCCGGTGAACTCCCAGCTCACGAAGCGCCGGT
>JBBEBM010000079.1:15646-41933 GCA_040882355.1 Dehalococcoidia bacterium
CCAGATCCGCCGCGACGTCGGGAAGAACGGCAGGTCGTCGTAGATCAGCACACCGCCCACCTTGAGTCGCGGCAGCGTGTTCGCGAAGTCGTCCGCCACGCCCGGCACCGACTTCTCGCCATCGACCGTGATCACGTCGAAGAAGAGATCGGGGTGCTGGCGCAGGAACGCTGGTACCGTCTGGTGACTGTCGCCGGAGACGAGGACGACCTCGCCCGTGTGCCCGACGCGCCGCAGCTCCTCGCGCACGAACTCGGGCCCCGGGTTGTCGACGCCCGCGTAATCCGGGATCCAGAGGTCGAAGCCGTAGATGGCGCATTCAGGCCGCAGCGACCCGACGAGCGCCGCGCTCCTGCCCCTTCGAAGCCCGATCTCCAGGTAGCTGTTCGGCTTGATCAGCGTCGCCGCCGCCCAGAGCGCCGTCGTCAGGTCCGCGTGGCGCCAGCTTGCGCCGAAGCGCTCGCGCGACCAGAGGTAGTACGAGAGCTGCTCGGTCAGCTCCTGGCTCGGCGTCAGCTTCTGGACGAAGTCGAGCACATACTCGATCGCTTCCGGCGACATCGCCGCAGCGCCGACCGTCTCGGCGCCCGGTGGAAGGAACGGGTCGAGCGGCTCGCTCCCGCCGATACGAGGCGTGTTCGGGATGTAGCGAGGCAGCCTGAACGGGCAGACATTCGCCCATTCCTGGCGCGCCTGCTTCAGGCCGCTACGAAAGCCCCGAACGAGGGGGCGCGCTCCCGGGACGCTGCGCAACGCTGATCGTATCATCGGTATGGGTGAGGTCAGTATACTAACGCTGTTGCTGAAGGGTGAAGGCCGCTGGCCGGTCCACGGAGACTCCCGGATGCGCAACCGGCCAGGTATGCCGCCGACTTCAGTCGGCGGTCGAGAACACACCCTCAAACGAAGAGCGCCGACATGACCGAAACCACCCTCCAGATCGACGTCCCCGGCTCCGGCGCCGTCACCGCGATTCGCACCGAGCCGGAGGGAGACGCCGTAGGCTGGCTGTTCGTCTACGCGCCGGGCGCCGGCTCCAACGTCCACGACCCGTTCGGCGTCTACGCCTGTCGCCGGCTCGCAGGCGAGGGCATCGCGGCCCTCCGACTCCAGTTCCCCTACATGGAGGCGCGCAAGCGCGGCCCGGACCGTCCGCCCGTGCTCGAAGCGACCTGGCGCGCCGCCATCGACGCCGTGCGCGCGCCCGGCGTCCGCCTCGTCGTCGGCGGGCGCTCGATGGGCGGGCGCATCGCGTCGCAAGCCGTCGCTCAGGGCGTCGAGGTCGATGCGCTCGCGCTCTTTGCCTACCCGCTGCACCCGCCCGGCAAGCCCGAGCAGCTCCGCGACAAGCACCTGCCGTCGATCACGGTGCCCGCGCTCTTCTGCTCCGGCACGCGCGACGCCTTCGCCTCGCCCGACGAGCTGCGTGCCGCCGCCGCGAAGGTGCCGCGCTCCACTGTCCACCTGCTCGAGGGCGCCGACCACGGCTTCGCCGTGCCGAAGGCGAGCGGGCGCACTCGCGACGACGTCTGGTCGGAGGCCGTCGATGAGCTACTGGCGTGGCTGCGGGAGATCGATTAGCTGCACCGTCTACGGCGCAGTGGCGTTGACCCGCTTCGGGATCCGCTTGCGCCGCATCCGAGCCAGACCCTGCAGGTCCTCCGCCACCGTCTTCAGCACGTTCACCCTCGTGTCCGGGTCCTCCACCCAGCGCACCGGCACCTCCTTCACGCGATAGCCACCCTTCTCCGCGAGCAGCAGCAGCTCCGTGTCGAAGAACCACTCCTGGTTCTCGATGCGGGGCAGCAGCTCGTGGGCGGCCTGACGGCTGATCGCCTTGAAGCCGCACTGCGTGTCGGAGAGCCGCGAGAGGAAGAGCAGCTTGATCAGGAAGATGAACCCCCGCGACGTGATCTCGCGCTTGATCGAGCGCGTGATCTGCGAGCCGCGCGTCATCCGCGAGCCGTACGCCACGTCGTGGCCCTCTTCGAGGACCGCCCGCGCGAGCGGAAGCAGCCCGCCGAGGTCGGTCGAGAGGTCGATGTCCATGTAGCACATCGCGTCCGCGTCGCTCTCCGACCAAGCCTTGCGCAGCGCTCTGCCGCGCCCCTTCTGGTCGAGGTGTACGACGGTCAAGTCCTCGCCTACGTCCTCGAGCCGCGATGCGAGCTCCTGCGCGACCGACAGCGTCTCGTCCGTCGAGGCGTTGTCCGCGACGGTGATGCGACGGGTGTAGGGAAACTGGTGCTCGTTCAGGTACGCCCGCAGCCGCTCGACGCTGCCCGCCAGCACGTGCGCCTCGTTGTACACCGGCAGCACGATGTCTAGCTGGGGCACCGGCCGCTCCAATCGCACGCGTCATGTCTCGGCGCGGTCGTCTCCCATAAGCCCCTCTCCCGCGAGGCGGGAGAGGGGTGGCCGAAGCATGCCCTGAGCGTTGCCGAAGGGGCCGGGGTGAGGGTGGAAACGGGCAGGACGATGTCGAGCTGGGGCACGGGACGATTCTATCGACTGCGCGTCTTGGGGCCTAGGGACGGTCGTGCGGTCGAGGGCCGCCCTACGTTGTCATGCTGAGCGCAGCGAAGCATCTTTCGGTGCGCAGGGGAACCGCAAGACCCCTGGACAAGCTGAGGGTGCCAATAGTGGGACGCGTCCAAGGGAGACCCGGCCCAGGACAGAGCTGAAGCTCTGTCCCTACATCCGCCGCACACGCTCCGACCGCCATCCGTTGATCCGTTCTCGGAATCCGTTGACAGATGATCCGTTGCCTCAGACGCAGAGCGAATCCTGCAGCGTCTGCGACAACTGCAGCGGGTCGCTGGCGACGACGCTCGCGGCGTACAGCTCCATCCCGCCGAAGTCGTTCGTTCGGGTCGTCGGGTCGCCCCGGTCGACGATGCGCACCATGATCGGGAAGCCGTCCCAGCTCTCGTGCGTCGGCGCCAGCGGCGGCCGGTAGAGCACCAGGTTGAACGCCGTGACGCCCAGCCGGTCTCGATAGCACGCGAGCACGTCGTAGACGCGGTCCTTGAGCGAGTCGCTCATCTCGTCCGCCATCAAGATCACCTCGTTCTCCTTGATCGGGGCCATGTTCGCCATGACGCGCACGCCGTTGCAGCGAAAGCCCGCGCCGATCAGCTCGTGCGCGGTGTAGAGCGCGTCGAAGTAGTTCTGGCGGTGCGTCGCTTCGAACAGCAGCGCCGAGCGCCGCAGCGACTCGATGGCGGCGTAGTGCATGTCGCGGCCGAGCATCACCTGACAGTGGCCGTGCAGCAGCGATGCCCCCGCGCGCCAGAGGCAGTTCCAGAGCAGGAAGTAGTACTTCGCCGCCGGGTCGCTGCGGTGCGCCAGCGCGGCCCAGCGCTCGCCCGTGTCGAGGTAGTCGTGGATCTGCTCTCGAGTGAAGTGGAGCGGGTGCTTCTCCTTGAACACGACGACGCTGTGCAGCCCGTCGAACTTCGCGATGTTGCTCGCCGTCGTGCACCACTCGCTCTCGACGCGGCCGAAGGTGTCCTCAGGCGTCAGGTTGTACACGTCGTCGAACGGCTCGTTGTTGGCGCGCTCCAGCTCCTCGTCCAGGTCGAGCTCGCTGCGCCACATCGGGCGGGCGGAGCGCAGCCAGTTGAAGAGCACGCCCTCCAGCGTCACGACGTTCGTCACCTTGACGATCTTCTGCCGGCGCACCTGGTCGACGCCGCCGAAGCGCTCCTCGATCCAGGGACGCATCGCCTCGGGCGGCACAAGGTCGCCCTCCGTGGTGCTGACGTGGAAGACGCGCTCGAACGCGAGCCGGTCTTCGAGCGGCAGCTCCGCCACAAGCTCGTCCAGGCGCATCACCGTCAGGTCTGAGGCCACTGTCATCTCCATACCCCCTACGTATGTTCGTCAGTTTCCTACCATCTCGTAACGCGGTTGGGGTCCGGTTGATTGCGGGTATGTCTAAAGAAGTAGGGCCGGACACTCGCGACGTTCGCGGCGGGGCCGCGCCGCCGTTCGTTGGCCCGGTGTTCGAGCCCGACAGACCTGCCGCTCGTGCCTTGGCACTTTGCTCCCCCGTCGCATCGCTCATCCTGGTTCCTGGTTGCAGATTCCTGGCTCCTTCGTCAGTGCCTGAAGTGCCGGTATCCCGTCACCACCATCGCGACGCCCAGCCGGTCGCAGGCCGCGATCACGTCGTCGTCGCGCACGGAGCCGCCCGGCTGCGCGACCGCCCGCACGCCCCCCTCCGCCGCCAGCTCGATGCTGTCCGGGAAGGGAAAGAACGCGTCCGAGGCCAGGGCGCTGCCGGCGGCGCGCTCGCCCGCGGCCTCCAGCGCCAGGTGGACGCTGTTTACGCGGTTCGGTTGGCCCGCCCCCGCCCCCACCATCGCGCCGTCCTTCGCCAGGACTATCGCGTTCGATTTCACGTGTTTCACGGCCTTCCACGCGAAGCGCAGGTCGGCGATCTCCTGCTCGGTCGGCGCCCGCTTCGTGACGCTGCGGAACTCGATGTCGCCGTCCGGCACCTGGTCTGGCGTTTGCAGCAGCATCCCGCCGACCACCTGCCGCACTTCGAAGCGGCTCGCGTCCGGCTCGATGAGCGGCGCCTTCAGGATGCGCAGGTCGCGGCTCTTCGACAGCAGCGCGACCGCGTCGTCGTCGTACTCCGGAGCGACGATGATGTGGAGGAGCAGGCGCTGGCCGCTCGTCGGGTGTTTCGTGCCGCGGATCTCCTCGGCCAGCGCGCGCGTGACGGCCCGGTTGATGCCCACGATGCCGCCGAACGCGGAGACCGGGTCGCCGAGGAAGGCCCGCCGCCAAGCCTCGCGGACGTCCGCGTTCGCCGCGAGGCCGCAGGGCGTCGCGTGCTTGATGATGGCGACGGCCGGCTCGCCGAAGTCGCAGGCGGCCCGCCACGCCGCATCCGCGTCCAGGTAGTTGACGTACGACATCTCGATGCCGTGGAGCTGCTCCGCCGCCGCGATGCCCTGCCCCTGCAGCGTCGACGCGTCGGCGTAGAACGCCGCCCGCTGGTGCGGGTTCTCTCCGTAGCGCAGGTCCAGACGCTTCCGCAGCCCGAGCGTCAGCGCCTCCGGGAACTCGTCGCCTTCGCGCAGGTACGACGCGATCGCCGTGTCGTACAGCGCGACGTGCTGGAAGGCCTTCGTCGCCAGCCGGCGACGCTCCGCCGGCGTCACAGCGCTCGGGGCGCCGCTATGCGCGCGCAGCGCTTCGAGCACCGGCGCGTAGTCGGCCGGGTCGACGAGCGGCAGCACGTGCGGGTGGTTCTTTGCGGCGGCGCGCAGCATCGTCGGCCCGCCGATGTCGATCTGCTCCAGCGCGTCCTGCAGCGTCACCCCCGCCTTCGCGATCGTCTCGACAAACGGGTAGAGGTTGACCGCGACGAGGTCGATAGGCGCCAGGCCATGCTCTTCGAGCTGGCGCAGGTGGTCGGGCAGGTCGCGCCGGGCGAGGAGGCCGGCGTGGACGGCGGGATGCAGCGTCTTCACGCGCCCGTCCAGGATCTCAGGGAAGCCCGTCAGCTCCGAGATGCCCCGTACCTCAAGCCCCGCCTCCGCTAGGTGGCGCTGGGAGCCGCTGGTGGAGTAGACCTCCGCGCCCAGGTCCAGGAGGCCGCGCGCCAGCTCCTGGGCGCCGGTCTTGTCGTATGGGGCGATGATGGCGCGCAGGGTCAAGACATCTCTTCCCTCAGACTCTCCTCGATGATAGGCCGAAGGGCGTTCAACATGCCGTCGACGACCCTGAGTGCCTCTTCCGCCTCTTCCTTGGTGTATTCGTGTTCAGAGGCAAGGTCGGGGTACCTGGTCGAGACGTAGTACCCGTCGACATTGCGCGCATCTTCCTCCAAGGCCCCGACCCTCTCATCCAGTCCGGCGCAAAGAGCAACCAGCCGAACCAGCTCGTGGGTCTTCGGGTAGGGGACACCGTGGGCCAGGAGAAGCGCCTTGAGCATCTTCTCGAAGACTTGCTGGCAGGCGAAACAGGCTTGGGCATAGTAGCCACCAGCGAAGTCGTGCCTCGCCCAGCCGCTGTCTCGGAGAGCGCTCTCAAGCCACGCCTGTGCGTCGGCGGACAGCGGCTCGGTCATAGATCACCTTACCCTTAGCGAGCACCTCTTGGGTGAGAAAGAAGCGATTCTTGCTAATGCCGCGCTCCAGCTCCTCCGGGGTTAACACGAAGATATCTGTGGAGCGCCAAATGTGAATGGCGTGATTGAGCTCTCGAATCCGCTGGAAGTAGGGCTTACGGGTGCGCTTGATCACCAAGAGGTCGAGGTCGCTGTCCTGGCGCGCCCGGCCGGAGGCGGCGGAGCCGAACAGGATGATCCTCTCCGGCCGGTACACCTGGACGATGCGGTCTCGCACGTAGGCGATGTCGTCGGCCAGCGGGCCCATGGGGCGGACGGCGAGACGGCGCGCCATCAGGGGCGCCTCCCGCGCGCCAGCTCCTGGGCGCCGGTCTTGTCGTATGGGGCGATGATGGCGCGCAGGGTCACGCTGCTAGGCTAACGGGTGGGGGACTCTCGTTCAAACGACCTTCGATCACGCCACCGTAACTCGATTGGATGGGGCCGAGTGGGCCACCACCTCACCCACCACGAACGCGTCCGGCAGCGAGGCGCGGATGCCGGCGACCTCCGACGGCGCCGCCGCCAGCACCAGCCCCACGCCCATGTTGAACGCGCGCCACAGCTCCTCTTCGGCCACGTTACCCTCTCGCTGGATCAGGCGGAAGAGCGGCGGCGCCTCCCACGCCGAGCGGTCGACGCGCGCTCCGAGACCTTGCGGAAGGATGCGCGGAATGTTCTCGATCAGGCCGCCGCCCGTAATGTGCGCGATGCCCTTCACCATGTCACGCACGGCCGCCACCTCGCGCGTGTAGCCCCGGTGCGGCGTCAGCAGCGCCTCGCCCAGCGTTACACCTAGGTCGGGCTCGATCCGCTGCAGCCGCGCCCGGTCTTCGTCGCGGTCGCCGCCCACGCCGATGCCGAACACGCGCCGCACCAGCGAGAAGCCGTTCGTGTGCAGCCCGCTCGAAGACAGCCCGATCAGCGCGTCGCCCTCCTTGATCGATGACCCGTCGATGATCGAGTCGCGCTCCACCGCCCCCACGACGAAGCCCACGATGTCGAAGTCGCCCGGCGCGTAGATGTCGGGCATGTCGGCGGTCTCGCCCCCGATCAGCGCGCATCCCGCCGCGACGCACGCCGACGCGATGCCGCGCACCAGCGCCTCCTTCTCGTCCGGCGTCAGCGTTGAGGAGGCGATGTAGTCGAGGAAGAAGAGCGGCTCCGCGCCCGACGTGATGATGTCGTTCACGTTCTGGTTGACGAGGTCGACGCCGATCCCCTCGAAGCGCCCCAGCAGCGACGCGATCCGCACCTTCGTGCCGACGCTGTCCGTGCTGGACACAAGCACCGGCTCGCGATACGACCCGAGCGCGAACAGCGCGCCGAACGGCCCCACCCCCGCCAGCACCTCCGGCCGGTGCGTCGACGCCGCAATCGGCCGGATCCGCTCTATGAACCGCTTCCGCGCGTCGATATCTACGCCAGCGGCTGCGTATGTCAGGGGAGGGCGCTGTGATTCGCTAGCCGGCATATCGTGTGAGGACGGAACTCCCCTCTCCCGCCAAGCGGGAGAGGGGCCGGGGCTGTGGGTAGCACCGCTTGCGCGCGTCGATATCTAAGCCAGCGCTTGCATACGTGAGCGGCGGCCGCTGCGATCCGCTAGCCGGCATGGCTGATGGGAGAGACTCCCCCTCTCCCTCGGAGCGAGGGAGAGGGGCCAGGGGTGAGGGAGCGAGGGCGCGGCGAATCGCTGGATGATACGGCTAATGCGGTGGGCACGGAGCCGGCGGTGAGGGCGGCCCTCACGCCCTGGGGCTGACGGAGGGCACCGTCTCCGTCCACTCGAACTCGTGACGGTCGCTGCCCGCGACGGGCTCCAGCGCCAGCTTGTCCATCTCCAGCGGCACCGGCATCGGGTAGTTGCCGGTGAAGCAGGCCAGGCAGAACTTGTCGCGCGGCTTGCCCACCGCCTCGATCAACCCCTCGACGCTCAGGTAGCCGAGCGAGTCCGCGCCGATGTGCTCGCGGATCTCCTCGACGACCATGCGCGCGGCGATCAGCTCCCAGCGCCGCCCCATGTCGATGCCGAAGAAGCAGGGGTGCGTGATCGGCGGGGCGGTGATGCGCATGTGCACTTCGCGCGCGCCCGCCTTGCGGATCATCGCGACCACGCGCGATGCTGTCGTGTCGCGGATGATGCTGTCGTCCACGACGACGACGCGCCGGCCTTCGAGCAGCTCCGGCAGCGGGTTGAACTTGAGCTGCACGCCGATGTCGCGAAGGCGCTGGTCGGGCTGGATGAACGTGCGCCCAACATAGCGGTTCTTGACGAGACCCTCGACGAACGGGATGCCCGACTCCTGCGAGTAGCCGACCGCGGCCGCCGTCGCCGAGTCCGGTACGCCGATCACGACGTCAGCGTCGGCGGGATGCTCCCGGGCGACCTGGGCGCCCAGCGCCATCCGCACCGGGTAGACCAGCTTGTTGTCGATGACGCTGTCGGGGCGGGCGAAGTAAATGTACTCGAAGATGCAGAAGGCGTCCTTGCGCGCCGCCGCCTGGTGGCTCTCGACGCCTTCGCTCGTGATCCGAACGACTTCGCCCGGAGCGATCTCGCGCACCGACGTGGCTCCCAGGTGGTCGAATGCGCACGTCTCGGAGGCGACGACCCAGCCGCCGTTGAGCTTGCCCAGGCTGAGCGGGCGGTTGCCCATCGGGTCGCGCGCGGCCATCAGCTCGTCCTTCGTCAGCACGACCAGCGAGTACGCGCCCTGGACGCGTCGCATCACGTAGCTCCAGCGCTCCCGCCACGTTGCGCCGGGCGCGTGGGCGAGCGCGCTCGCGATCACCTCGGCGTCGGTGCTGGACGCGAACTCGACCCCCTGCTCCTGCAGGTCGGCCTGTAGGACGGCGGCGTTGACGATGTTGCCGTTATGGCCCAGGGCCAGTTTGCCGTTCGGCCCGTCGGTCTCGATGGGCTGGGCGTTGCAGGCCAGGCTGGAGCCGGTGGTGGAGTAGCGGGTGTGGCCGATCGCCATGTAGCCGGGCAGATAGCTCAGGTCCTCTTCGTCGAAGACCTGCGAGACGAGGCCCATGCCGGTGCGGAGATTGAGATCGAGGCCGTTGGTTGCAGCAATCCCCGCGCTCTCCTGCCCTCGATGTTGGAGGGCGTAGAGCCCGTAGAAGGCGATCCTGGCAACGTCTTCGCCCGGGGCGTAGACCCCAAAGACGCCGCAGGCCTCACGAGGGTGCGAATCGGTCAGGAGCGCTCCCTCCTCGCACGCGGTCCCGATGCACCGTTAGTGTACCAACGCCCCGTGCTTAGGGCAATCGGGGCGGGCGGCGCTAACGCTACGCATCGACGATGTCGGCCGCGATTTTGCTTCGAGTGTGGCCGCTACCCTAACTCGATGGTCGCCGGCCGCGTCCCTCTCCGGAGCCGCAGCAGCGACGACCGCGGTAGCCAGACGCCGTTCCGGAGCTGCGACCCTGCCAGCCAGCCCCAGAGCAGCGCGACCGGCACGACCTTGATCGCGTGCTGCGTGATCACGCCCCAGGCCGGCCACATCTCTTGGTGGCTCTGGTACTGATTCAGCGTGCTGATCGGGCCCGTGTTCCACACATTCTCCATGAGCCAGTAGGGCGTCGGCACCGCGATGAAGAAGAAGGCTACCAGCGCCAGCGGACGCAGGGAAGGCCGGAAGATCACCAGCAGCACGAGCGCCGGCAACAGCATGACGTAGTGATGCTCCCAGACCGTGTAGACCAGGAAGAAGCTGGCGACCCACATCGCAAAGACTGCCAACGGGTCGATCCGCCTCGGCCAGAACGTGGCCACCAGCGACACGCCGATCACCGTGTACGCCAGCGCTTCCAGGTAGACCGTCGATACGCTCTGCGCGTCCGCGTCAAACGCCAGGATCGAGTTGCGCAGCAGCGAGACGGCGCCCAGGTCGCCGGGGTTGAAGTACGTCGCGCGCACGGTCGATTCGCCGAGGACGCCGGTGTTCGCCACCCAGAAGATCTCCCAGTCGTCGGGCCGCCAGAGGAAGTAGACCAGGCTCAGCCCGCCCAGCACCGCGCCTGCGATGAGCGAACGCCACCAGCGTAACCTAAGGAACAGCGGCGCGAGGAGAGCGCTGCTGCTCTTGATCACCAGCGACACGACCCAGGGCGGCCCGGCCAGCAGTTCTCGTCCGTGGACGGCGCCCGCGCCTGTCCAGAGCAGCAGCGTTGCCATGAGGAACGAGAATTGCCCCATGTACTGCTCCAGATAGAACGGGCTGAAGACGAACCACATCGCCGCGCCGATTGCCGCCCACGTCGTGCGGCCGCCCAGCCGCCAGGTCGCGTAGGCGTTCAGAATAAGCAGCAGCTCGTAGAGGGTCACCCAGCTCCAGTAGGCCGTCCACGCGCCGATGTGCAAGGCGTTCGGCGGCAGCGCGAATACGTAGGCGAAGCCGGGCACATACCGGTAGAGCGACGAATACGGCACGACCGGCGAAATGTCGGGGTCCGTGAAGTAGACCGACCCGCCCTCCAGCGCGCGGTGGCCGGCCTCGTAGATGCTGAAGAAGTCGACGCCTTGCTCGTGGACGTTGGAGTTGTCGAACAGCGGATCGAGGTAGCCCCAGAAGAGCGACCCCATCATCAGCGCATGAACGATCAGGGCGACGCCGATCAGCGCGAGCGCCCAGCCGGCAGCGCGCTTCGGCGGACCCTCGATCTCCAGTACGTCCGTCACGGCGCCATTATAGACCTAGCCTCAGCCGCAGCCGAGCCGCGACGCCGCTTCAGCTTCGCCTCAAAGCCGCTTGCACCCAGCCCCTCGTTCGGGTTTAATCCCCTCGTATCCTCACCTTTACGTCAAGGAGGTATCTAGCTGTGGCTGATCGATTGAAGGGCCGCGTGGCCATCGTCACCGGGGGAGGGCGCGGCATCGGTCGCGGCGAGGCGCTCCTGCTGGCCCAGGAGGGCGCCGCTGTCATCATCAACGACTTCGGCGGGTCCGCCGCCGGCGAAGGCGAACAGAAGGGTCCCGCGGACGAGGTCGCCGACGAGATCAAGGCGATGGGCGGCCGGGCCGCCGCCAACTACGGCAACATCGCCGCGTTCCAGACCGGCGAGGACCTCGTCAAGCAGGCCGTCGACGCGTTTGGCAGGCTCGATATCGTTGTGAACAATGCCGGCATCCTGCGCGATCGCATGGTCTTCAACATGAGCGAGGAGGAGTGGGACTCGGTTATCGCGGTTCACCTCAAGGGCCACTTCAACCTGACGCGCGCCGCCTGCGTTGTCTTCCGCCAGCAGCGCTCCGGCGTCATCGTCAACACGTCATCGGAGTCAGGGTTGGGCAACCGTGGTCAGGCGAACTACAGCGCTGCGAAGGAGGGGATCATCGGCCTCACGCGCACGACGGCCCGCGACATGGGGCGCTACAACGTGCGCTGCAACGCGATCCGGCCGCGCGCGGCGACCCGACTCACGATCAGCGACGACATGCGCGAGGCCGCCTCGCGTGGAGGCGCCGCCGGTATGGGCCTCGACGCGCTCAAGGCGTTCGAGAACGCCAACCCGCCCGACGCCATCGCCCCGATGGTCGTCTGGCTCTGCACGGACGAAGCCGCCAACGTCAACGGCCGCAACTTTCTCGTCACAGGCAACCAGATCGGCCTCTACAGCGAGCCGCAGGTGGTCGCGGACGCCCGATCGGACCACGGCTGGTCGCTCGATGAGCTCTCGGACGTGATGCCGAAGCAGGTGACGAGGGATCTCACCAACCAGTTCGCCCCGAAGGAAGAAGCGCCCGCGTAGAGCCCGGCGGAGCACAAGGACCGCGCCCGGTCAAGCCATCGGCCTGACCGGGCGTTTCCTTTCAGGAGGGGCTAACGAGACTGGAAGGCGCCGCGCTTGCTCGATCGGTCCGCTATGGCGTCGGCGCGACCCGGTCCTCGCGGGACGCCCTCGCGCCAAACGACAGGCGGCTTCCAAGGAAGGCGCCACTCGCATCCCAGGCCGAGATGAGGAACACGCCGGTGAAGATCGCCATGATCGGCGCCAAGGGGAAGTGATAGCGAGACACCGGATTGAAGAACGCGAACACCAACGTCCAGGCCACCACAGGCAGGATCAACACAACCACGGCGCGCTGGCGTCGCCACAAACAGAGCGCCGCGCCGGTCAGGGCCGCGCCTCCAACAGCGAAGTAGAAGCGGTCGGCCAGCCCGCTCCAGCGATGCTGGGCATCGAGCGAGAACGGACGCTCGTAGTTCGGGTTCGGGTCGGGGTCGCGCCGGAAGGTGATGAGGAAGATCGCTTCGCTGTCGTTGCCGTAGAAGTCGCCGAGCTTCTCCGCCGCGTATCCGAGCGCGCGGTGCGGGTGCGTGAGCTGGTACTGCAGTCCCTCTGAAGGCGAGCGCACCGGAGCCGTACTTGTATCTAGCTCCGGGGCGTCCGGGTCGAGCGCTCGTGACAGCGCATTGTCGCCGTTCGACCGGATGACGATGAAGTCGTCGAGCTGTATCATGTTGCGCGCCGTCCATGGCGTGAGTGCAACCACCGTGCCCAGCGCGAGAAGCACCGCATACCCGGCGACGCGTCGCCACGGACGAACCGTCAGCATCCACATGGCCGGCAGTACCGCGGCCAGGAACAGGCCTTCAGCGCGCACTAGCGCGGCGAAGCCCACGAGGAAACCGAGGAGCAGCACCTGCCAGACGCGACCATCCTGCCGCTCCACTGTCCAGACCAGAGTCAACAAGAGGATGAGCATGAATACCGCCGCGAACATGATCTCCGAAAAGACCAGCGTCGTGAAGTAGATCTGGCCCGGGAAGAACGCCAGCACGAGCGCCGCGGCGTACGCCACCCGCCGGTCGAAGATTCGGCGACACATGAGGTAGACCAGAACCACGGTAATCAGCGCGAAGGCAAGGTTGAGCGCCTTCGCCCAGAGGAGGTCCGCCCAGAGGACTTTGTAGAGCACCGCCAGCGTCGCGGGGTAGGCGGGCGGCCATTGCGCCGTTAATCCTCCGCCCCACGGGTCGACGTAGCCGTGCCCGTCCGCCAGCAGGATCGCGACTCGGTGGTAGAAGACGCTGTCGTCGAAGCGGCCGTCGAGCGGGTCGACGTTGACATACAGGACCCACGCCACTCGCAGGGCCACTGCGGCGCCTAACGCCACGCCCAGCCACGGCAAGTCGCCTCGGGTGAGCAGAGGTGTCGACGCAGAGGGGGTGTCGTCGGACGAGCTTCGCGATGGGGCCCCGACGCTCATGGCCGCCTCACGGTATCGAGCGTCTGCTGGCGGGTCAAGACCAGGCATCTAGCGTGCACGCCCTTGACGTAACCGTGCCGAATCGGGCATCATACGTGGCGCAGCCCGGAAGCGATTCGCTATACTGGGCCGGTTAACTAAGCGAACGCTTACTAAGGAGAACAACCTCATGGCCGACGACGCTGCCACGGTTGAAGTCCCGCCGGATCTGCTCGAACGCGCGAAGATCGTCGGTTGGCCGGAGGACCTCGTCGTCGAAGCGCTGCGTCTCGGCGCACAGCCCGCCGACCTCGTTCGCTTCATGAGCATGGGAGTCTCCGCAGATCAGGCCCGCGAGTTCATGGCCGCCCAGGCCGCCGGCGGTGCGCCGCCCGCGCCGCAGCTCGACCTCGCGTGGATGAACGTCCCCACCGAGTGGGGCGTTCGCGCGAAGCCGACCAAGAAGGGACTCACCATTGAGGCGATCAACGTTGGCAAGTACGGCGACGTGCCCGAAACCTGGGAGTACCAGACCGAGATGCCTCGCGGCGCGATCCCGATCCTCGGCGTCGAGGGCATGGGCTACTCCGTCTACGAAAAGCAGGAGCTCTGGTCCGACAACGCCGGCGACCTGTACGAAGAGGCGATCCAGCGTCGCTGGCGCCCGGCCACCGACATCCCCTGGGATGCGCTGCAGCCGTTGCCCGACGACGTCGAGCGCGCGATCTGCCAGCTCTGCACCCACTTCAGTGAGAAGGCGCAGCTCGAGGCCGACGTGCTCTCCGGCTGGGAGCCCGAGCTGAGCTACGGCTACCACGAGGTGAAGCTCTATCTGGCCACCGTCATCTTCGAGGGCGCGCGCCACGCCGAGGTGTTCCGCAAGCGCGCCCTGAGCAACGGCGGCGGCCTGGGTATCCAAAGTCCCGGTTGGGGCTTCCGCTCCGTCACCGACGCCCGCAACTTCACCGAGATGATCACCATCCAGATGGTGCTGCAGGACGGCTTCACGCTCACGCAGTACGAGTTCGGTGAGGCCTACGCCCAGAATCCCGCCGAGGCGCTCATCTACCGCCTGGCGATGCAGGATAAGGCGCGTCACATCGCTTATGGCATCGCTCACCTGAAATACGTCATGCTCCACCGCGCCGAGCGACGCGAGGAGATCTATCGCTACCTCGAAAAGGGCGAGTCGCTGCTCCTCGCTGACGACAAGGACTCAGCTACCCGCGAAGCCTTCGCCATCCTGTTCGCTGGCGGCAAGGACAACATCCAGGAAGGCCTGCGCACCTATAACCTGATGCGCAAGCGACAGGTGCAGCAATACCTGGACCGCCTCAACTGGGCGACTATCGATCGTGCCGAACACCTGAGCCCCGGGCTCCGTGCTTACGTGGACGAGCCCGCGGAAGCGACCGCCTAACGGCGAGCCGGACAACGCAAGAGGAGGAGAGTCATGCCGAAGTTCCCATCCGTCGAGTGGTTTGACGCGATCAAGGACCTGGTGAACAACGATGAGGCCTTCAAGCGCCTGGGCACCGTCGATGCCACCGTCGGGGTCAAGGTGGGCGACCAGATCTTCCAGCTCACCTTCGAGGCCTTCGAGTGCACCGATGCGAAGGAGATCCAGGAACATGCGCTGCGCGACCTCGATTTCTGGCTGGAGCAGTCACCGAAAGAGTGGCAGGACATGCTCCAGAGCATCAAGCAGCACGGCGCCGCCGACCTGCAGAACACGCTGAATACCATCGACCTCAGCCGCCCCGAGGGCTTCGCGCGGTCGTTCGACGGTTACCGGCGTGACGCTTTCTACCGCTTCAACCAGAGCCTGCAGCACTTCTTCGACTCGTCCGCCAAGATCGACACCGAGTTCGCCGTAGGCGCGGGCGCGGGCTAGCCACCGCCAACACCTGGGCGCCCCGCCTCACCTTCGCGGGTGTCATTATTTCGTGGACTTGGAAGGGAGCCATCTTGCTCTGTACCTCCTGTGGCCACGACAACCGCGAGGGCGCGCGGTTCTGCGGCGAGTGCGCCAGCGTAGTCGTCGAGGCAGCCGCGTGCCCCGCCTGCGGCACACCGAACCCCCGCAGCCAGAAGTTCTGTGACTCCTGCGGCCAGTCGATAGGCCCGGCCACCGCCTCGAACGTCCCACCCGCGCCTGCCGCAGAGGAGCCTCCGGCTTCCTTCGCCGCGGGGCGTTACCAAGTCCGGCGCTTCCTTGGCGAGGGCGCCAAGAAGCGCGTCTTCGAGGCGCACGATACGCTGCTCGATAGGGAGGTGGCCGTCTCCCTGATCAGGACCGAGGGCCTCGACACGCTGGGCAGACAACGAATCACCCAGGAGGCGCAGGCACTTGGGCGCCTCGGCGCCCATCCAAACATCGTCTCGGTGTTCGACCTGGGGCAAGAGGCGGACCCGCCATTCATCGTCACCGAGCTGATGGCCAGCGACGCCGCCGCAGCCCTTCGCGAGGCTGGCGGCCCGCTACCGCTGGAGCGGACTCTGGCGCTCGCGAGAGACGTCTGCCGGGGCCTGGTATTTGCCCACAGCCAAAACGTGGTCCACCGCGACCTCAAGCCGGGCAACGTCTGGCTTACCAGCGACGGCGTCGCCAAGATCGGTGACTTCGGCCTGGCGGTGAGCCTCGACAGGTCGCGCCTCACGCAACAGGGCATGATCGTCGGCACCGTCGCGTACATGCCGCCTGAACAGGCGCTGGGCGGCGATATCACGCCTCGTTCCGACCTGTACGCACTGGGCGCGATGCTCTACGAAATGGTCGCCGGCCGGCCCCCCTTCCCCGGCGACGACCCAACCGCGGTGATCAGTCAGCACATCAACGTGGCACCCGTGGCGCCGTCCTGGTATACGGAGCATTGCCCGCCTGACCTCGAAGAGCTGATCCTCCGCCTTCTCGCGAAGGACCCGGGGAAGCGTCCTGAGTCAGCAGCCGACGTACTCGCCTCGCTCGAGCGGGTCGACCCGACGCAGAAGAGCGCTTCGCACTCTGAGTCCAACGTGCTCGACCGGCTCTCCCGCGGCGTGTTTGTCGGCCGTGAGCAGGAGCTGGAACGCCTCCGGCGCGCCTTCGACGAGGCGTTCGCGGGGCGCGGATCGCTCCTGATGCTTGTTGGCGAGCCCGGTATCGGCAAGACCCGCGCCGCGCAGGAGCTGGAGACGTACGGGCGCATTCGCGGGGGCCTAGTCCTGTGGGGGGCAGCGCACGAAGCGGCCGGCGCGCCCGCGTACTGGCCCTGGGTGCAGGTCGGTCGAGGGTACGGTTCGACGCATGATATCACCGAACTCGCGACGGACATGGACGGCAAGCAAGCCGTCCTGGCGGGCATCTTCCCGGAGCTGCGCGCCGGTGCGAACTACGTGGAGCCCGACGTTGTTGAGGACCCGGAGGCAGCGCAGTTTCGGCTGTTCGACTCCTACACAACGTTCGTACGGGCGATGGCGAAGCGCTCGCCACTGATCCTCGCGCTCGACGACCTGCACTGGGCGGACAAGCCGACCCTACTGCTGCTCCAGCACCTGGTACGGGAGCTCTCGCACATGCGCGTGCTTGTCGTGGGCACGTACCGCGATACAGATCTCGTGCGCGGCCATCCGCTCTCCGAAGCGCTCGCAACGCTCAATCGCGGCGCCGGGTTCCAGCGCGTCGTCCTGCGCGGCCTGGCGCGCGACGAAGTGGCCGGCTACATCCGCGGCGTGGCGAATGTCGAGCCAGCGCGTCCCGTAGTGGAGCGCATCTTCGAGGAGACGGAGGGCAACCCCTTCTTCCTCTCCGAGGTCGTCAACCTGATGGCACAGGAAGGCTCGCTGACGGCGGATTCTGTGTCGGACATCGCGGTGCCGGACGGCGTCCGTGAGGCGCTAGGGCGGCGCCTGGACCGCATCTCCGAAGGAGCGAATGAGCTGCTCCAGGTCGCCGCGGTTATCGGCAGGGAGTTCACGTATGACACGCTGACGCTGATGGGTGAACGCGACGAGAACGAACTGCTACGGCTCATTGAGGAGGGGCTGGACGCCCGCGTAATCGAGGAGATGGACCAGGCCGGCCGATATCGCTTCACACACGCCCTGATGCAAGAGACGCTCCTTGGCGAACTCTCGACGACACGCCGGGTCCGGCTGCACGGCCAGGTGGGCGACGCCCTCGAACGGCGCTGGGGCGCCCGCGCCGAAGAGCGGGCGAGTAGACTCGCCCCGCACTTCGTCGAAGCAGCCATGGTGACGCCACGTCACGGCGCCAAGGCGGTGCGCTACTCCAAGCTCGCAGCGCAACAAGCTGAGGCCCAGTTCGCGTGGGATGAAGCACTGAAGCACTACGAGGACTGCCTGACACTCGTGAGCGACGCGGAGGGCGGGCTGGGTGAGGACGAGTCCGCGCTGCTCACGTCGGCAGGAACGTGCGCCCGCAACGCAGGGGACTACCGTGCGGCCTGGCGCTCGCTCATGCGGGCCATCACGATCTTCCGCCAGCGCGGCGACGCCCCCGGCGTCGCGCGCGCTACCCTGGAGGCACTTCGGATCGACGCGCCGGCCGGACGCCACTTTGAGCTGGCCCATGCCGCGCTCGCTGCTCTTGGACCAGACCAGCCCTACATGGAGGCGCAGATGCTGGCCGTAATGTCGCAACCGCAGCTGGCACTTCAGGTTAGCGACGAAGAGGCCGCGCGGATAAGACACCGGGCTGAGGATCTCGCGGGGAAGCACGGCTTCCAAGATGTGGAGGCGCACATCACGTGTGGGGACGCAAGTAGAGCGAATCTAGACGGTGATTTCGAGAGGTCGGCACTGCTCAACGCGGAGGCGCATAAGCGATTCGCCGACCTGGGCCTGGTCCGAGACGCCGCCATCGCCCTGCAGTCTCGGGCGTTCAGCCTGGTCTTGATCGGAGACCTGGACCGGGCGCGCGCCGCGGCCGAGGAGAGTCTATCCTACGCCCGCCAGCACCACATCCGCTTCGCGGAGATGGTGTCTTCGGACTTCATTGCTGCTGTGCTGTTCGCGCGGGGCGAGTTGGATGCGTTCGATGCGCTGTCAGAGGAGCGGGGCGCAAACGCCGGCTACCTGCTGGACTTGATGCGCGCGGCGCGTTCGGAGATGGCCGGGGACCTCGATGCGGCCGTGGCTCTGCTGCCGGACCCGCGATTCGTCGGGGGCTCCCCCATGTATCTGGGTCAGCTCCACGCGGGGCGCGCCCGCATCATGCACAACGCCGGACATGAAGGTCGGGCGAGGGATGAGTACGCCCGCATGCGGGAGGCGATGGAGAATAACCCAACGTCGAGAATCGTCAGCGGGATTCCGTTGCACGGCTCGGTGTTTGGGTCGCTCGATGAGGCGCTGCCTGCCCTGGCGGATGAGGACTTTCTGAACGCTGTGGTTGACTACGGCGACCCGCCCGGTGACTTCGATCCGAGTGGCCGAAGCCCGCAGCGTGCGCGGGCCGGGATGAAGCTCCACCTGGGCCTGTTTGACGACGCCGAGAACCAGTACCGGCACACGCTGGCCTGGTGCGAGCGCGAGCACTGCCCTGTTGAAGCCGGCCGATGCTTGCAAGGGCTCGCGGAGGTCGCCGAGCGGCGCGGGCGGACTGCAGAGGCGATGCAGCTCCTGGACCGCGCAGGCGAGCTGTTCCGCCAGCACGGCGCCAAATTCTACCTGGACCAGGTGATCGCCCGGAAGCTCCAGTTGCAGGGGGTCACCGTCTCCGACATCCAGACGTCGATCGGGGCCGTGACGCTCGCCGTGGAACGCGAGCGTCCGGATATGAGCGTCCACGCCGGCCCGGACGGGACGGTCACTCTCATGTTCAGCGACATCGAAGCGTCGTCGGAGATCAACGAGCGGCTGGGCGACGAACGGTGGCTGGAGGTCCTACGACAACATAATGCCATCATCCGAGAGCAGGTCGCCGCACACGGCGGATCTGAAGTGAAGTCGCAGGGCGACGGCTTCATGATCGCGTTTTCAGACCCGCGACGCTCGCTTCAGTGCGCCGTGGCGATGCAGCGGGCGTTCGCCGCTCATAACGAGGGTCCAGCCGTGGAGCGGCTTCATGTGCGCATCGGCCTCCACACTGGCGAAGCGATCAAGGAAGGCAGTGATTTCTTCGGCAGGAACGTCACGCTCGCCGCCCGCATCGCCGACCAGGCGAAGGGAGGCCATATCCTCGTCTCGTCGCTGCTCAAGGAGCGAACGGATGGCATCGAGGGCATCGCCTTCGCCGGAGGCCGCGAGGTCGCGCTCAAGGGCCTGTCGGCCACGCAGGCTGTGTACGAGGTCGCCTGGGAATCATGATCGGTCGCCTCAGCCGCCGCGACTTCCTCAAGCTCACCTCGGCCGGCTCGCTCGTTCTCGCGCTCGGCTGGAGCGCCGAGGCCTGCGGCGACGGCGACGAGGCCCCAGAGTTCTTCACGCCGCAGGAACGCACGACGCTCGAGGCAGCGGTTGAGCGCATCCTCCCCGGCGCTGTCGCGGCGGGCGCTCTGATCTACATCGAGCGGCTCCTCACCGCGTTCGACCACGACCGGCCGCCCATCTTCGCCGGCGGACCGTTCAGCGATCGCCACCCCTTCCCGAACATCGAGCGGGGCGCGCCGTCCGACGACTTTCCCGACAACGACTTTGAACGCTTCATCCCGCTCTCGCGCATCCGCGAGCTGGCGTGGCGCGTGCGTATCTTCGGTTCGGCGAATGTGCCCGGAGCCGAGTTCATGTTCGAGTCGGTCACGGGCCATCGCGACCTCTACCGCGAGAGCATCGGCGATCTCGATGCGAAGGGCCGCGACCTTGCCGGCACGAGCTTCGTCGAGCTGCGTGCGGAGCAGCAGGACGAGGCGCTCACCCAGGCGTCCCCTGCGTTCGTCGGCCAGCTCATCGAGCACGTCGTCGAAGGTGTCTACGCCGCGCCGGAGTACGGCGGCAACGCTGGTCTCGCCGGCTGGCGGTCGTCGCAGTACGAGGGCGACAGCCAGCCCCTTGGGTACTCAATCTTCAACGCCGCGACGAACGAGTACGAGGAGCTGCCTGAGCGGCCGCTCTCGACGGAGAACCCGGACGAGGACTTCAGCGGCCTCCAGGGCGACGTGCTGGAGTTCATCGCGGCGATCACCCTCGGCCAGGGCGGCCAGCGCTTCTTCTAGCCATGGCGATCCCCTCGAACGAGCCGGACGTCCTGGGCAACACCGACCTCGACTCGTTCGACGCGATCGTCATCGGCAGCGGCGCGGGCGGCTCGACGGCGGCCTACGTCCTCGCCACAAACGGCAAGAAGGTGCTGGTTCTTGAATCCGGCGACAACTACTTCGAAGGCCTCGACGACCCGGACAAGGACAAGCCCGTGCCGCTCTTCAGCAACGACGAGCTGAAGCTCCGCGTCCGCGACCTGATCAGCCCCGACCCACTGCTGGAGCCGCGCACGTTCCGCGCCAGCGAGGCGGATGGCGAGCGCACGCACGTCGGCGAGGTGAACAACCTCCCGAAGACCGTCGGCGGCGGGGCCGTCCACGCCGACATGAAGTACCCGCGCTTCCAGGAGACCGACTTCCGGCTCGGCTCGCTGCTCGGCGAAGTACCGGGCGCCAGCTTCGCCGACTGGCCGCTCACCTACGACGAGCTGGAGCCCTTCTACGCGGAGGCCGAGCAGATCACCGGCGTGCAGGGCGACGATAGCGCCGACCCGTTCGCTTCGCCGCGCAGCAAGGGTTATCCGATGCCCCCTGGCGCGCCAATGTACGTCAGTCTGCTCGCCGCCGAGGGCGCCCGCAAGCAGGGCTACCAGCCCTTCCCCTATCCGACCGCGATCAACTCGCGGCCGTACCGCGGCCGGCCGCCGTGCGTCGACTGCGGCTTCTGCTCCGGCTACGGCTGCCCGACCAATGCCAAGGGCTCGCCCGCGGTCACGTTCCTGCGCGAGGCGCTGCTCAGCGAGAACTGCCAGGTGCGTTACAACTGCCACGTCGCGCGCCTGCTCGCGAACGCATCGAAGACGAGCATCGAGGGCGTCGAGTACATCGACCCAGACGGAAACCGCCGGCAGGCTAAGGCCGACATCTACGTCCTTGGCGCGAGCGCGATCGAAAGCGCGCGCCTGTGCCTGCTCTCGGACCCGGACGGCGCGGGCCTTGGCAACTCCAGCGGCCTGGTCGGACGGAACCTGATGTTTCACTTCCAGACGGTCGGCGTCGGCATCTTCCAGCAGCGGCTGCACGGCCATCGAGGCCGCGCCCTCACGCACGGTATGGCCGACTTTCGCGGCGTGCCCGGCGATCCTGAACGGCCCCTCGCCGGCATCATCGAGTTCGGCGCATCGACGGAGCTGATCTTCGAGGCCAAGACCTACGCCACAACCCTGGGAATGCGGGGCGAGCGCCTCAAGGAGTTCCTGCGTCAGAGCCCGCTGCGCGACCGCCTGATGGGGCTGACCATGCAGGCGGAAGACGCCCCGCAGCCCACGAACCGCGTCGACCTCGACCCGGAGGTGCGCGACGTGTATGGCCTGCCCGTCGCGCGCATCACGTACCAGAACCACGCCTTCGAGCTATCGGCGCGCGAGTTCTACATGCCTAAGCTGCTCGCCATCGTGCAAGCGGCGGGCGCGCAGTTCGGCTTCATCGCGCCGCCGGACACGCCGCCGGCGTCGCGTCATATCATGGGCACGCTCCGCATGAGCGACGACGCGCGCTCCTCCGTCTGCGACGGCTTCGGCAAGTTCCACGACCTCGAGAACTTGTATTGCGCGGACGGCGCGACCTTCGTCACGTCGTCCGGCTACAACCCGACGCTCACGATTCACGCGCTCGCGCTACGCATGGCTGGCAACCTCATCTCGCCAAGCAACGCCGCGCGCGTGCTACGTCACACATGATCGCCGTTCCGATAGGCTGAAGCCTGTCCAACGGGGGCCTCAGGGCCCGTCCCTCGGGAGCCTTAGGAAAGGAGAGCCGACTTTGTCAGACGGAACGTCACCCACGGCCCACACGAAGCACGGCGACCTGACGCTGGACGAGATCGCCGAGATGCAGCCGGGCATGGCCCGCCTCATGCTCGAAGTCTCGGAGCGCTTCTGGATCCTCTACTTCGCCGCGAAGGGCGGCAACTGGGACCTCGCCCGCCACGAGTTCAGCGAGACGCGCAAGACGCTGCGGATGGCCGGCCTGGTGCGGCCGAAGTACACGCAGGCCCTGGCGCAGTTCGAGGCGGAGCAGCTCGCCGCGCTCGAGGGGTCGATCAAGGCGAAGGACTGGAGCGCCTTCGACGCCGCCTTCCACGCCGCCGTCGACACCGGCAACGAGAAGCACCGCGAGCTGGGCTACGAGTACATCGAGTGGCAGGTCCCCGACTCGCCGCCGCCGTACCTACGGGTAACGGGGTGAGGAGCGCGTGGCAGGGCTAAAGCCCTGCAGCTACGAACCGGTGCCGGTTGCGCGCCGCCGGAACACCACCAGCGTGACCTCGTCGTCCACTTCCTCGAAGTCGACCTGCACCGGCAGGCCCGCCGCGTAGTCCTCCACCGGCACGTCCACCACGTTCGTCACCATGCGCGGCCCCTCTTCGAGCTGCACGGCGACGACCGGCCACGGCGCCCGCTCGGCGAAGAACGGCAGCAGTGGCGGGTGGGCCACCGTCCAGCTATACAGCGTCGCGCGTCCGCTCACCTGCGTCCACGCCGTCCGCCGCGAGCCGCAGCCCCCGCACGCGACCTCCGGTGGAAAGCGATACGCCGCGCAGTCGTCGCAGCGCTGGAGCACCAGCCGGCGCTCCTTCGCCGCCGACCAAAACGGCTCGGTCAGCTCCGTAGTCGCCGGCAGCGGCCGTTGCGAGATCATATCTTGCGTCATCAGCCAGCTCCTTCCCTCGACACGCTCCACGGAGTGAGTCGCGGCACCCACCGTGGAACGTTCCGCTTATACAGACGGTAGTCGTCGCCGAAGCGCTCCTCCAGTCCTCGCTCCTCGACGAGCGGCAGGTAGAGCGCGTTCGCTAGGACGAACGCCCCGAACCACGCCAGGAGCGGCGGCGATCCGAGCAATGCGGTCTCGCCCAGCAGCACGCCTAGCACACCGCTGATCATCGGGTTGCGGACGTGGCGGTAGGGGCCCTGCACGACGAGGCGCTGCGTCGGGTCCCACGGCGCGAGCGTCCCGCGCCCGGCCCCAGCGAAGAGGCCGATCGTCCAGGCCATCAGCGCCAGGCCACCGGCGATGAGGGTCGCACCCAACGCGAGCGGCGCCAGGCGCGCCGCGCCTCCCAGGCCCCAGCCGATATGCGCGCTCTTCGTAATGTAGAGCAGCAGGCCCGGCACGGCCAACGTCACCATCGCCGGAAGGAACGCGATTGCGCGCAGGTGGCGCGAGACGCTCATGAGCCCTCCGGCGACCACGCCTCGACCACGCCCTGCGCGATGAGGCTGTCGATCGCGCCTTCTTCGTATCCCAGCTCCGAGAGGATGGCGCGCGTATGGCCCCCCACCGGCTCCCACGGCCCGTAGCTCAGGTCATGCCCGGAGAACTGCACCGGCGAACCGTGCCGCCGGTAGGACCCGTAGACCGGCCCGCTCGTCTCCACGGAGTAGCCCTCCTCGCGCATCGATTCGTCTTCCAGCCAGAAGCGTCCGGGGTCGCGCGACTCGACAGCGGCGAGTGGCACGTCGTGTTCGCGCGCGATGCGCTCCCACTCCTTGGCCGGTCGGGCCTGCAACGCCTCGCCGATGGTGGACGCTAGCTCCCTCGCCTCGGGCGAATCGGCCGGCGCCCAGCCCCCGTCCCAGCGCGACTCGAGGTCTCGCTGCTCGATCGTGCGGCAGAAGCCGGCCCACTCACGGCGTCGCAGGCAGGCGAGGAACACCCAGCCCTCCGCCGTCTCGTACAGGCGATGGAGGGGTCCGATGCCATGGAGATCGCCGTCGACCTGGCGCGGCGCGGGCCGGCCGTCGTAGGCGATCAGCTCGTCTGAGTTCGCGTACATGTTCGAAGCGATCATCGTCGTCATCATCGACTGGCCCTGGCCCGACTCGTCGCGCGCGTGGAGGCCGAGCAGCAAGGCCGTTGCGGCGGCGATGGCCGCGTTCACGTCGGGGTTGGCCTCGTTGGCGGCCAGCATGCGCCACGCCTCGCGCTTTAGGTCGTCGATGGGCAGGTCCTGGCTGTTCGGCGGCGGGTGGCCCGCGCCCACCTGGCGCATGGCGTTGCCCGCGATGGCGCCGGCGATCGGATGGAACGCCGGACGGCTCGCGTCCGGCCCGCTGTCGCCGTAGGACGCGCCGTACAGGTAGGCGAGGCGCGGATTGAGCTTGCGACACGTCTCGTCATCGATGCCGAGGCGCTCCGGCACCCCCGGACGGAAGTTGTGGAGCAACAGGTCCGCGCGCTCGATGAGCCGGTGCGCGATCGCGCACCCGGCGGCGTGCTTCAGGTCGACAGCAATGCTCTCCTTGCCCTGCGTCGTCGGGAAGGCGAGCAATCCACCGGCCGAGTAGCGGCTGTAGTCGCCGCCCAGCGCCTCGATCTTGATCACGCGCGCGCCGAGGTTCGCGAGCAGGCTCGTGGCGTACGGCGCCGCGAAGAACGTCGCGAAGTCGAGCACCATCACGCCAGCGAGAGGCCCGACTTGCGCGACCGCCGCCCGGCCGTCGCGGGCCGCTGCTGGCCCCGACGCCTTCTGCATGATCGTGGCTTCTGTGTGCTCGCCGAGGCGCGGTGCGCCGCGCTCGATGCCTACTTCGCTCTCGGAGTAGCGCGCGAGCGAGCCGGGTTGGCGCGTCGTCGCGCCGTCGAGGCCCGGCACGGAGACGATGTGTTCGTTGTGCATTACCTGGCGATGCTCGATCGCCTCGAGCGGCGTGAGGAAGCGGTCGACCGCGACATTCTCGTTCGCGTCGAAGATGCCCGCCCAATCCGCGTACGTCTTCGTCCGCATGCGTTCGAGCACGGCCTCCCAGAGCGCCTCGGAGTCGCTTTCGGTCGCAACCGAGGGCATCTTGGCGAAGCGCTCCTCGCCGTACAGCTCCACTAGCGCCATCGCCTGCATCTGGGCGAGCCAGAGGTGGTCGGCGGTGTTTGCGAACTGGAGCCAGAAACCGTCCTTCGTCACGGCGGGCAGGTAGTTCGGCCGCGGCACCCGGAAGTCGGGGCGGTGGACCTGTCGGGGGTTGTAGCTGCGCCCTATTTGCGTCGCCGGCCCGCTGGCCACGGCCGCTTCCGCGCGTGGCTGATTGTAGAGGCCCTTCGTCGAGGTCCGCTCGGCGGTCGTCGCGTCCACGCCCGCGATCTGGGGCGCGATCCACTGCACCATGTCGTAGGGCATCAGCGCTGCAAGCAGCGAGACGCTCACCTTCTGGCCGACGTCAGTCTCGCGGCGGTGGCGCAGCGCCGCGAGACTGCCTTGCACGGTCAGCATCGCGGCCGAGAACGACGCGCAGGGCACGGCGGGGTAGGCGGGCCCCGGCCGGTCCGCGATGCCCTCGAACATCATCATCCGCCCCGACTTCGCGGCGACGAGCGCCTCGTAACCCTTGAGGTCGCGAAAGCGCTCGTGTTCGCCGTAGCCGGTGATCGACGCGTAGACGACGCCGGGGTTGACGGCGCGCGCCTGCTCGTAGCCGATGCCCAGCCGCTCCGCGACACCCGGCCGGAAGGAGGCGACGACGACGTCCGTGCCGGTGATGAGGCCCAGCGCCTGTTCGCGCCCTGCCTCGGTTTTGAGGTCGAGGACAACGCTCTGCTTGCCGCGGTTCCACGTCTGGAAGGCGGGTAGGTCGCGTGCCGGGTCGCCTTCCGGCGGCTCGACCTTGATCACGTCCGCGCCGTTGTCCGCAAGCACCATCGTTGCCAGCGGGCCGGCCATCCAGGTGCTGAAATCGATGACGCGAAGGCCGTCGCAGGCGCCGCTCATGTGCGCAAGCCTCTCTTGTTGCTCATCACGGTGCCCATTGTACACGGGGAGGGGGGGGG
>JBBEBM010000079.1:41943-51928 GCA_040882355.1 Dehalococcoidia bacterium
CTCCAGCGGCCACCCTCCCTCGCGTCTCGTTTCGCGTCGCCCTAGCGGGCGGTGGCTTTGCGCTTCGCTGCCGGGCGGCGCGCGCCGTTCGCGCGGGCGCCGTTCTTGCCAGGCACTGCCAGGTTCTCGAGGTGATAGATGCGCATTGCGTTACCCGAGCACATGAGCTGGCGCTCCGTCGGGTCGACGTCGTGCATCATCTGGTTGATCAGCAGCCGCGAGTAGGGCCAGTCGTTGCCGTGATGGGGATTGTCGCTGGACCACATCATGTTCTGCACGCCCACCGAATGCCGCAGCGCGATGCCCGAGAAGTCGTGCATGAAGGTGGCGGCGCAGTTCGTGCGCCAGTAATGGCTGGGCGGCTCCTGCAGGTCGAAGCCGACCCAGTTGCGGTTCCTCCAGTACCGGTCGTCCATCATCTCGAGGAAGTGAGGGAGCCAGCCCACACCGATCTCGACGAAGACGACCTGGAGCTGCGGGAAGCGGTCGAAGACGCCGGTGAAGATGAACTGGCTGATGACCGGCGTAACGCGAGTGAAGACGCCGGCGTAGCTGGCGATAGCGCGCTTGCGAGCGGCGATCGCCTGCAGGCCTGTCGTAGCGCTCTGCGTCCCCGACTGTTGCTTCAGCAACGCGTCGCGGGACTCGAGCATGATGTGCACGTGCACCGGCAGACCGGCGTCGACGCAGGCGGCCCAAAACTTGTCGTCGATGTCCGATATCCCGTCGCCGCCGTTCGGCCACGAGCCGATGAGCACGCCGCGAGCACCGGCACGCGACGCCTTGCGCACGTACTCGACCGCCTTGTCGATGCCCAGGCTCGGGATCTGGTAAATCGGGAAGATGCGGTTTCGGTCCGCCGCGAACTCCTCCTGGGCGAACTCGTTGTAGGCGTCGATGCCAGCGAGGGAGACTGCCGGGTCGGGCTGTCCGAGCCAGCGGAAGATCGTGCGCTCCGGCGGGAAGACGACGATGGCGTCCACGCCATCGATGTCCATGTCCTTCAGGCGCTCCTTGCCGTTGTAGCAGGCCTTGCGCGCCTCATCGTACGACACGCCGAACCACTTGAAGTCCTCAAAGCGCTTGCCCGGCGTCGTCACCAGGCCGATCGGGTCGAGCGAGCCGGTGCCGTGGTCCCAGGCGTCGCCGCCCTCATGGTCCTTCTTCAGCTTGGGCGCGTACTCCTGGAACTTCTTCGGCAGGTGCTTCTTCCAGATGTTGGGCGGCTCCAGGATGTGCGTATCTGCGTCGATCAGGACGTACTGGCCGGATGGTCTGCTGTTGTTGGCTGGCATGGCTGCTCCTTTCGGGACCGGTTCAGTGGGGAGTGCGCCGTAGTATACCCACCACCCCTTGACTTGACAAGACCGAGCTACTTGAAGTGGGGGAGTACCTCCTCGCCAAGCAGCCGGATGGTCTGCATCACCTTTTCATGCGGGATGCGGCCCGCCTGCACCAGCAGGATGAGCTGGTCGACGCCCGCCTCAACGTAGCGCTCCGCCGTCTTCCGGCAGCTGTCCGGCGTGCCGATCATGAGCGCGCCGTTGCGCACCTGCGCCTCGAAGTCGAAGACGCGGCCGCGCCACTCGCCCTCCCGCTTCGCCATCTCGACGTAGAACTCGTACGACTTGGGCGCTTCCTTCTTTGCGCCCCAAGGCACGAAGAGGATGTCGATCGAGCTCTGGAAGAACAGCGCTGCTGGCTTGCCCACCTCGATCGCCTCGTCGACCGTCGGCGCGCAGACGCCGAGCGTCGTCGCGGCGAACTGGTTGTTGACGAACTCGCCGACAGGCTCCGCCTGTTTGATGTTGTCGCGGTAAACCGTCATGATCGTGCTGAGCAGCGCCGGATCGGTGAAAGCGAAGGACAGCACGCCGAGGCCGAGCTTGCCGCCCAGCGCGAAGGTCTCGGGCTGCGTGCACGCGACCCACATCGGCGGGTGCGGCTTCTGGATCGGCTTCGGGATCACCGGCCGCGGCGGGATGACGAAGTACTTGCCCTCCCAGGAGAACTCCTCGTCCCGCCACATGCGCGGGATCATCTGCACCGCTTCTTCCCACATCCCGCGCGAGTCCGATGGGTCGATGCCGAAGCCGCCCAGCTCCTGCTCGGTCAGCGAGCGGCCCGTGCCCAAGTCGAGCCGGCCCTCGCTGAGGATGTCGAGCGCCGCAGCCCGCTCCGCGACGCGGATCGGGTGGTTGAACGGGTAAGGCAGCAGCGCGATGCCGTGCCCCAGCCGCACGTTCTTCGTGCGCTGACTCGCTGCGGCCAGAAAGACCTCGGGCGCCGGCGAGTGAGAATATTCCTGCAGGAAGTGGTGCTCGACCTCCCAGATGTAATCGAAGCCGACCTGATCGGCGAGCTCGATCTGCGTCAGGGCGTCGTGGTAGGTGCGGAACTCCGCCCCATCGTCCCACGGCTTCTGCATCTGGAGCTCGTAGATCAGCCCGAACTTCATCCGAAGAGCACCGGGAGCGAGACTGGGGATCGGAAGATCAGGCCGCTGATGTGCGGGTCGTGCGCGTCCGGGTCCAGCCGGAGGTTCGGCAGCCGGTCGAGCAGCGCATTGATCACAACGGTCGTCTCCATGCGGGCCAGGTGCTGGCCCAGGCAAACGTGCGGGCCGAAGCCGAACGCGACGTGCGGGAAGCGCTTGCGGAAGATGTTGAACTCGTCCGGATTGTCCCAGCGGCTCTCGTCGTGGTTCGCCGCGCCGACAGAGACGTTGATGAACGCCCCTTCAGGTACCGGCACGCCGCAGACCTCCGCGTCCTTCGCGGCCATGCGCATGATCAGCGTCAGTGGCCCTTCCCAGCGCAGCCCCTCCTCGAGCGCCTGCGGCAGCAGCGACCGGTCTGCGCGCAGCGCGTCGAGCTGGTCGGTGTGGGTGAGCAGCCCGAAGATGAGGTTGCTCGACGAGCGATATGTGGTCTCGCCTCCGGCCGGCAGGAGCAGGCGCAGGAATGCGACGATCTCCTCGTCGTTCAGCCGGTGCCCTTCGACGTCAGAGTGCGCGAGAACGCTGATCAGGTCCTCCTGCGGCGCCTTCCGCTTCTCCTCGATCTTGACCACCAGATAGTCGTGCAGCTTCTGGGAGGCGGCCAGCCCGCGGGGCGGGTCCGCGCCGACGTTGATCAGCTCGATCGCCCAGCGGTGGAACTGCGGGAGATCCTCCTCCAGCAGGCCAAGCATGCCCGTGATCACGTGGATCGGGAAGGGGAAGGTGAGCTCGCGCACCAGGTCTGCGCTGCCGCGATCCACGAACTTGTCGACAAAGCGGTTTACCGTCGGACGGATGATCTCCGCCTCCCAGCGCTCCATCGCGCGGCGGCTGAACGCCTGCTCGAGCAGCGCCCGGTAGCCGCTGTGCTCCGGCTGGTCCATCTCCAGGATGGAGTGCCCCATCACGATGCCGATCGTGTTCGCGTAGCCCTGCGACGAGAAGGTGGTGCTGTCCTTCAGGATCTGCGTCACGGCGTCGTAGCTGAGGGCCGAGTACGGCTTGGCGTCGGTGAACATCACCGCCGCCGGGTCGTGCAGCCCGAAGACCATCCATAGGTTGCCCTCCAGCACGGGCGCCTGTTGGCGCAGCTCGGCGAACTTCGGGAACGGATTGCGCACCCGGTCCGCGCCCAGCGCGTGGTCGAACGCCTCGAACGGATCGTACGCGTCGTCTTCGACAGCGGTGCCTTGCGTGGTCATGGGGAAAACCTCCCGGTTCAGAGCATCACGTTTCGCAGGCCTGAGGGCGGCGCGACGCTGCGGGGTTATCGGTATACGCGGTTAGACCCGCACAGCCTGTATAGCCCTGCAAGAGGGGCCTCGCCTACCCCTGTTTGGGGGTTTTCGATTGGGGCACCTGTCTACCAGAGTCTCTGGGTGCTAAACGAGTCCCTGCCGGGCCGCCTTCGCCGCCAGCTCCGCCCTGCGATTCACGCCGAAGTAGCGCATGATCTTTTCGATGCGGTCCTTGATCGTGTGGCTGCTCAGGTAGACGCGCTCGGCGATCTCTCGGTTCGACAGCCCGTTGGAGACGAGCTGCAAGATCGTCATGTCGAGCTTGGAGAGCGGGCGCCCTCCAACCGTCTCCGCGACACGAGGCGCGCTGGCCAGCTCCCACGCCATGGCAAGCGCGCCCACGCGCCGCCCGCGCTGTCGCACCCATGAGCCGCTCACCTCGACGGTAACCGTACTACCGTCGCTCCGGGTCACGTCCATGACGAACGGACGGATCTCGCTCCCGCCCTGGAACAACCCCTGGGCGACCTGCGCCTGCTCCGGCGCTAGGATCTCCACGAAGTGCTTCCCGATCAGCTCGTCCGCCTGTCTGCCTAACAGCGCCAGGCCGCGCGCGTTCACGTACATGAACCGGCCTTCCAGGTCCAGCGCGAGGATCGCCGCACCCGCGCCCTCCAGTAGGTCGCGGTACTTGATCTTGGGGTGCTCCGCTTGTTCACGACCGCTCACGATGCTGCTCCGAACCTACGAACGCTCGACAGGGTGCCGAGCGCTCAGACCGAACACAGTGTATCGAAAAGCAGCCTGGGGATGCCGAGGTGGCGGTCGGGCCTACGTAACGACGCCAGCTTCCTTCAGCCGGGCGATCTCGTCCCAGTCGATGCCCAGCTCCTGGAGCACCTCTTCGGTGTGCTGACCGAGCTCCGGCGCGCCGGCCTTCACCTCAAGCGTGCCGTTGTTGTACTGCACGGGGCTCGCGACGACCTTTCCCTGCGGGTGCGTGGGGTTCTGGATCAGATAGCCGTTCGCGTCTACCTGAGGGTCGTTCGGCACCTCCACCGGCGTCTGCACCGCGGACCAGACGCACTCGTGGTTATTGAGCTGCTCCGTCCAGTGCGCGAGCGGCTGGGCAGCGAACGCCTCGCGGATCAGCGCCGCCAGCTCCTTGCGTCGCTCGGAGCGCGCCTCGAACGTCGCGTACTGCGGGTCCTCGATCAGGTCCGCGCGTCCGAGCGCGCGGCAGAACCCCGGCCAGTAGCGGTCGGCCTGGAGCATGTTGAGCAGGATGATCCGCTTGTCCGCGGAGCGGTACGCCCCCACCAGCGGGTTCGGCGGCATGCTCGCGCCGATACCGACCGCCTCGCGCGGGTCCTTGCCGAGCAGGGCGCTCGCCAGGATGTCCGGCGCCAGCACCCACATGCCCATGTTCAGCAGCGAGAGGTCGACGAGCCCACCCTTGCCCGTCACGCTGCGCCGGTAGAGCGCCGCGGCGATGCCACCGGCAAGCGCCAGGCCCGACGCGACGTCGCCCATCGCGGCTCGCTGGCTGATGAAGCCGCCGTCGAGCGGCGTCAGCATGTGGGCGATGCCGCTGCGCGCCCAGTAGGAGATCGCGTCGAAGCCGGCCTTGTCGGAGTCGGGCCCGCGCTGGCCCTGGCCGTGGCCACGAGCATAGACCAGACGCGGGTTGACGGCCGAGAGGTCGTCGTAGGTGATACGCAGCCGCTCGCGGGCGGGCTCGAGAAAGCTCGTGACGAAGACATCCACGTTCTCGATCAGCTTCAGGAGGATGTCGCGGCCTTCGGGCTTGCCGAGGTCGAGGCCCATCGCCCGCTTGCCGCGGTTCATCTGCTCGACGATGTAGTTGTAGTCGCCCGTGCTGGCGATGAGGCCGCCCGCCATCAGGCCGCGCAGGGGATCGCCGCGCTGGGGGTGCTCGATCTTGAGCACGTCGGCGCCCCAGTCCGAGAGTACCGCGCCGCAGGAGGGCACGAAGCCCCACTCGGCGAGCTCGATCACCTTGATGTTCTCTAGCAGGGGTTCCATAGCGGCGCCAGCGTAGCAGCGAGGCTAGGGGGTGTCAAGAAGAGGTTGGGAGAGGATCAGTCTGCCCGGAGCTTCAGGCCGTCGCGCCGGCTGGCATGGAGGACGGTGAGTCCGACGATCTTCCCGTCGCTGTAGCGCACGACGATGTCATCGTCGGTGAAATCCGAGTCGCTCGCCTCCGCCCGCTCGAACGTCTCGTACAGGACGTCTGCCTCCTGATCGTAGTCCCAGGTGAACTGCGATAGCGGAGGAGCAGCGGCAGAGCCAGTTTCACGGAGTCGATGGTGGCCGCGTCGGTTACAGCATCCACGGCGGCATGACTCCCTATGGCCAGATCCGTTCGATTGAACCGAGATCCTCGTCGGGATACGGAAAGATATACCAGACCTCTTCGAAGGGGTGCTGCGACTTTGCCAGAATATCCTTCGCCAGAGCAGCCGCTCTGCCCTCAACCACGGCTTGACCCACGTTGCCGTAGGCAAGGAGCCACAGGCTCGCCCTGGAGGGCTTTGCGTAGTGCTTATCGACCTTGCGCTGGACTGCTCCCGCCAGAAGAGCCTCCGCCGTGTCAGTCGATTGCGGGAAGGAGCCAGAACACCCGATGCTGCCGGCGCGACCCGATGCGTGAGCCGCAAACCGCCTACAGAAGGCGCCGACTTCGTAGACACCAAATTCTGGCTCCCATCGGTACAACCTGTACTGACCAACCGCCAGGAGTTGAAGAGCGGGCAGGCAGGCGCGCAGGTTCTTGACGATGAAGTCCATCATCCGTTGAGCAGCCTTGCCAGCCCGTTTCGTAATGGTCGGCCAGGCTGGCTCTTGATACCCGTCGTTCAGCTGAATGTCGATGCCCGCGAAGCCGTCCCATATGTCTTCCAGCGACGCTCGAATGCCTCGTGTGTACTCCTGCTGCAGCGCGCGCTTCGCAGCATGGTCGCTGTTCAGGACTTCGACTACCTGAATCTCGATCTGGCGGTCGCCTTCGCACGCGCAGTAGTCATGCCCGTCCTCCTGTCCAGGGTGGACGTCGGAGAGCTGCCGACCTTCGAAGTGCGCCAGGGCACCGGCAAATTTGCGTACGGTCACGCCCTCGAGTTCTAGCTTGCTTTCAGGGAGAGGCTCGAGGCTCTTGGAGACCTTGCCCGTCGCGGAGAACACGATTGCGCCAAGGGGTAGGCTGGGCTTTCGCGGTGTACTGCGCGCCGCCATAGAGATGTGTCTCCTACGCTCCCACCTTCGCCATCACCTTGTCGAGCACCTTCTCCGTGCCGATGACATGGCGGTTCATGCGCAGCTCCTTCGGCTCGATACCGATGGCGAGGCCGATGAGCTGCGGTAGGTGGAGGATCGGCACGCCCAGCTCCTTCTCGATGACGGCGGCGGCGCTCGGCTGCTGCGCATCGAGGTTGAGGTGGCAGAGGGGGCACGGCGTGACCAGGCAGTCGGCGCCCTGGTCCTTCGCTTCGGATATGTGTGTGCCCGCCTGCGTGAGTGAGTTCTTCCGGTTGTTGGTGAGGATCGGGAAGCCGCAGCACTTGTTCTTGCCTTCATAGTCGACAGGCTGCGCGCCCACCGCCTCGATGATGAGGTCGAGGTAGTTGTCGCGCTCGGGATGCTCCGCCATGCCCAGGATGCGCGATGGCCGGAGGATGTAGCAGCCGTAGAACGGCCCGGCGCGCAGGCCCTCGAGCGGGCGCGTCACCTGCGCCTTCAGCTTTTCGAGGCCGAAGTCCTCCACCAGCACCCACATGAAGTTCTTGATCGTGAGGCCGGGCTTGTACTCCAGGCCCTCCTCTGCGAGCTTCTCGTTGATGCTCGCGCGGTAC
The DNA here is from genome assembly GCA_040882355.1 of Dehalococcoidia bacterium. Lineage (GTDB taxonomy): Bacteria > Chloroflexota > Dehalococcoidia > DSTF01 > RBG-16-68-14 > JBBEBM01. Next base: position 49,554 of record JBBEBM010000079.1, read on the forward strand.
GCTTCGTCGCGGTCGAGCTTGTCCTGCACCAGGCTCTGCACGCCCTGGCACGTCGAGCAGATGTTTACGAGATCGAGACCCTTCTGCTGCGCGAGGGCGAAGTTGCGCGCGTTGAGCGCGTCGGCCAGCTCCGGCTCGTGCTCCGTAATCACGCCGGCGCCGGTGCAGTTGCCGTCGTACAGCTCGTCCAGCTCGATGCCGAGCGCGGCCGAGACCTTGATCATCGAGTCGTACAGCTCGGGACACGCGCCCTTGGAGACACAGCCCGGCCAGAAGGCGTACTTCACTTCGCGACCTCCTTCTTCTTCTCGCTGCGCACGCGCTCGAACAGCCGGCGGACACGCTTGATGCCCGGAATGGGCTTGTGCCAGGGGAGCGGGTGACCCCAGGGTAGCTTGCCGGCGCGCAGCATGCGCAGGCCGCCTGGCAACTCGCTCAGGAGGCGAGGGACGTTCCAGACGCCGACCGATTGGACCAGCAGAGTTACTTCGTCCAGGCGGCCCAGGCGGCGCACCGTCCCGGCGAAGGCGCTGCCATGCCGCGCGCCGGTGTTTCCGGTGATCCCCGCCTCCGTCGCCAGCTCCCGGAGCTGCATGATGCGGTCCATCGGCCGGACATCCTTCGGGCAGACCTCCACGCACATGTTGCAGCGCGTGCAGTCCCAGATGCCGCTGTACTCGCTCAGCTTCGCCAGGCGTTCCTTCGACAGGCCGTCGCGCGGGTCGCCGACGAAGCGATACGCCTTCGCCAGCGCCGCCGGGGCGATGAAGTTCTTGTCGACCTCCAATACGGTGCAGTCGGAGACGCACGCGCCGCACTGAATGCAGTTCATTGTGTGGGCCAGGTCGAGCATCGCTTCGTTCGGCACCAGGTACTCGCGCTCAGGCTCCGGGCCGGTCGGCTGAAGCCACGGCTCCACCTGACGGGTCTTGCTCCAGTGCACCTCCATGTCCGTGACCAGGTCCTTGAGCACGGGCATGTTGCCCATCGGCTCCACGACGATCTCGTGGTCGCTGTTGTGTTTCGTCATCTCGACGACCTTCGTCTTGCAGGCGAGGCGAGCGCGATGGTCGATTCGCATGGCGCAGGAGCCGCAGATCGCGCTCCGGCACGAGCAGCGAAGCGAGAGCGTGCCGTCGTGGTACTCGCGCACCTCGATCAGCGCATCGAGCACGGTGGCGTTGTCCTCCATGTCCACAGTGTATTGCTGAAACGTTGCGCCGTCGCCGGACGCGGGGTCGAAGCGCCTTACCTTGAGCTTGATCTCCACAGGGCCCTCCGTGTCGCCGTCGGGCTGAAGCCCGACCCGCGAACTGGGTCAGTACTTCCGCTCGGCCGGTGTCCACTGGGTGATGGTCACCGGCGCGAAGTCCGTTCGGACGCCTTCGGGCGTCCACGTGAGCAGCACATGTTTGAGCCACTCCTGGTCGTTGCGCTCGGGGAAATCGAGACGGGTGTGCGCGCCGCGACTCTCCTTGCGCGTGATCGCGCCCTCCACGATCGCCTCCGCGCAGTCGAGCAGGAACTCCAGCTCCAGCGCAAAGAGCAGGTCTGTGTTGAATACCTTCCCCTTGTCCTCGACAGGCACCTTCGCGTAGCGCTCCTTGAGCTTCTTCACCTCTTGGCGTTGCGCCTCCAGCCCCTGGGCCGTCCGGAATACGCCCACGTTTTTGTCCATTGAAACGCCCATGTCGAGTCGGATCTTGGCCACGCGGTCGCCGTTCTTGGGGCGGTCCAGCAGGTCCTGGACCCTCCGCTTCTCGCTCTCGATCACGCTCTCAGGCACGCTGAACGAGCTGACGCCGCGCCCGAACTCCGTCGCGGCGATTCCCGAGCGCCTCCCGAAGATGACGGTGTCTAGCAGCGAGTTCGCGCCGAGCCGGTTGCCGCCGTGCACGCTCACGCAGGCGACTTCGCCCGCGGCGTAGAGCCCCGGTAGCGGCGTGGCGCCGTTCACGTCTGTCTTCACGCCGCCCATGGCGTAGTGCATGCCGGGGCGGATCGGTATCGGTTCCTTGGCGATGTCGACGTTAACGAAGTCGATGCCGATCTCGCGGATCTGCCAGAGCCGCTCGGCGATGATCTGCTCGCTGAGGTGACGCATGTCGAGGAACACGCAGCCGTCGACTCCGCGACCTTCATTGATCTCGGTCTGCTCCGCCCGCGAGATCACGTCGCGGCTCGCGAGCTCCATCGCGGTCGGCCCGTAGGTCTTCATGAATCGCTCGCCTTCGGAGTTGAGCAGGTAGGCGCCCTCGCCGCGGGCGCCCTCCGTGATCAGCACCCCGCTGCCCTTGAGGGTCGTCGGGTGGTACTGGACCCCAGAATTCATGAAGAGGATCGTGAAGCAACTGAGGCATGGCCAGATTACGATT
>JBBEBM010000080.1:0-9719 GCA_040882355.1 Dehalococcoidia bacterium
TCGGGCAGGTGATGGAGGACGCGTACATCGCGCGCCACGCCGCCGTCAAGGCCGGCCTGCCCATCGAAGTGCCCGCGTACACCGTGAACCGCATCTGTGGCAGCGGCCTCGAGGCGATCAACACGGCGGCCCGCTGGATCGAGACGGGCGACGCTTCGGTCATCGTCGCCGGCGGCGCCGAAAACATGACGATGATGCCGTACTACCTGCGCAACGGGCGCTACGGTTACCGGTTGGGCCACGGTGAGGTGGAGGATGGCATCACGCATCTTCTAAGCGACCCCTTCAGTAAGTCGTCCATGGGGATCACGGCCGAGAACCTGGCCGAGAAGTACGAGGTCTCGCGCGAGCAGCAGGACGAGGTCGCCCTGCGCAGCCAGCAACGCGCCGCCGCCGCGATGGAGGCGGGCAGGTTCAAGGACGAGATCGTCCCGGTCGAGGTGAAGGCCGGTCGCGAGACCAAAGTCATCGACACCGACGAGCACCCCCGCGCCGACACGACCGCTGAGTCGCTCGCGAAGCTGCGCCCAGCCTTCAAGGAGGGCGGCATGGTGACGGCTGGTAACGCCAGCGGCATCAACGATGGCGCTGCTGCCGTCGTGGTGATGAGCCGTTCGAAGGCCGACGAGCTTGGCCTCAAGCCGCGTCTGCGCATGGTCGCGCGCGCCGAGGCGGGCGTGGAGCCGTCGATCATGGGCAGCGGGCCCATCCCGGCCGTGAAGCGTGTGCTGCAGAAGGCGGGCATGGACGCAGACCAGATCGACGTGATCGAGCTGAACGAGGCGTTCGCGTCAGTCGCCGCAGCCTGCGCAACCGCGCTCGGTCTCGATGACGAGAAGACGAACCCGAACGGCGGCGCCATCGCGCTCGGCCACCCGATCGGCGCGTCGGGCGCTATCCTCACCGTCAAGCTGATGTATGAGCTGGAGCGACGCCAGGCGAAGTACGGCCTCGTCAGCCTCTGCATCGGCGGCGGGCAGGGCATCGCCACCATCTTCGAGCGCGTCAGCTAGGCGCTCTCGTCACGCACGCCGTAGCCGAGGCTCTCCAGCCTCGGCTGCTCGTTACGGCGGGATCGCCGCACGGCGACGAAGATGCCGTGCCAGCTCAACTCCGAAGGCCACGCTTTAGCGTGGCTTTCGCTCCATCTCACCTCACCGCGACGAAGATGCCGTAGTTGATGTGGCGCCATGCGCAGTCCACCGCGCGAAACCCGGCGCCTGCAAGCAGATCGAGCTGGCGCGGCAACGTCTCGTAGTGGTCGAACCTGCCCATGTGCGCGAGGATCGAGTCGATCTCGCTGACCGTGAGATGATCGGGTAGCCGCGCGAAGCGCTCCCAGCGGTCCCAGTGCAAGGCCTGAACGTACGGCACCGCTCCCGTCAGCTCGTCCGCGACCACGAGCGAGCCGCCGTCACGAAGCGCGCCGTGCAGCCTCTCGTAGAAGGGCGCTTTGTCGATGACGTGGTGGAGGCTCATGCTGGCCGTGATGCAATCGTATGCCTCCTCTTCGATCTCGAGGCTCTCGAACGTCGACGTCAGGAAAGTCGCTCGCTCGGCGACGCGAGGATGCGCCTCGCTCAGTCGGGCCTGCGTCAGATCCACCATCTCAGGCGCTGCGTCAACGACCGTGATGCGCGCGTCCGGGCACCTGTCGGCGATCCGCAGCGTGAGCGCGCCCGTCCCGCAGCCCAACTCCAGGATGTCGTCCGCGCCCTCAGGCAAGCTCTCGACCAGCTCGTCGAGCATCTCCTGATAGCGCGGCAGCCCGCGTCGTATCAGCGAGTCGTACTTCTCAACCAGCGAACCGAAGTACTCGCCTACGGTGCTCTCAACCACTGCCTCTCCCTCAGGTGCCCGCATCGGTCGCGACCCATGCGCTCATTGTACGAGCGTAGCTGGCTGCTTTCGAGCGGAGAGATTACGAGTGAGTTACGAGTGTCGCGCTGCCTTCGCGAGCAGAGGTTCGACGCGCGCCCAGATCGCGTCGGTAACGGCGTCCGGCGGCTGGAGGGCATCGATGACGAGCCAGCGGTCCGGCTCCCGGTTCGCGAGTGTCTGGTAGCCCTGGCGCACGCGCTCGTGAAAGGCGCGCTCCTCCCGCCCGAAGCGGTCGGCGCGGCCTTCGGCCCCCGTTCGCGCGAGGCCGTCCTCCACCGGCAGGTCGAGGAGCACCGTGAGCTGCGGGCGCAGCCCTCGCGTGGCGGCGACGTTCAGCCGCTCGATCAGGTCGATGTCGACGCCCCGCCCGTAGGCCTGGTAGGCGAGCGTCGAGTCGCCGAAGCGGTCGCAGACGACGGCGTCGCCGCCCTCGAGCGCCGGGGCGATCACCCGCGCCACCAGCTCCGCGCGCGCGGCGATGAAGAGCAGCGCCTCGGTCAGGGGTGTGAGGTCCGTGTTGGTGCGCGCCAGGTCGAGCAGGACCTCGCGCAGCCGCTCGCCGAGCGGCGTGCCGCCTGGCTCGCGTGTGCGCGCGACCGTCACGCCGGCGCCTTCGAGTCGGCGCGTGAGCGCCCCCGCCTGCAACGACTTGCCGGCGCCCTCGCCGCCCTCCAGCGTGACGAAGGGGCCGCGCGTGCTGGGCTCGATCGAGTCGGACATCGCGTGTTGCGCCTACCCTGCGAACGGCACGTCGCCGTTTTCGCGGTAGATGCGCACCCGCCGGTACGGCTCGCGGCCCAGGCTGCGCGAGGCCAGGTTGTAGCGCTGAGCCAGCTCGTGCTGAAGGCGGCGGATGTAGGCGTTCTGCGGCGAGAGGTCGACGGCCTTGTCGCTCTGCGCCACATCGAGTGCGGCCTCTTCGGCCTCCTCGAGCGCGCGGGCGATCGGGTCGACGCCGCGGACGGAGTCCTGCATGGAGAGCAAGCACTGCTCCATCTGGGGCACGGTGTTCGCCTTGAGCACGTAGATCGGCACCCCTCGCGCCTCGGCCTCACGCAGGGCGGGCAGCTTGCGGCGGTAGTAGTTGCGCAGCGTCACCACGACGTCCGCGTCGGCGAGGTGCTCCGCGAGCGTTGCGGCGGCGCCCGTTGATCGGACCGCCTGCTCGAGCCGGCGTCGCGAGATGCCGAAGGGGTAGATGCGCCGCGGCGGCACGGTAAGCTCCGGCCCGCGCCGCTCCAGCGAGCGCTTCTCCTGGGCCAGGTCGCTGCTGGTGACGATCCGCAGGTTGCCCTGCTCGTCCAGCTCGCGCACCTCGGGCGGTTCCTCGTAGCCTCGCAGCAAAGCGTCGACCGTGCTTGCGACGTCTTTGTGGATCGCGACGCGCTCCCAGCTCTGGATCTCGACCAGCACGTCGAATGTGGGCGGCGAGCGCCGTTCGAGCACGGTCTTCTGCGTGCCGCGGCGCCGCGCCTCTTCGTCCGAGAGCGTCACGGACTGGATGCCGCCGATCAGGTCGGAGAGCGTCGGGTTCACCATCAGGTTCGCCAGCTCGTTGCCGTGCGCGGTGGCGACTAGCTGCACGCCGCGCTCGGCGATCGTGCGCGCCGCCGCCGCTTCCAGCTCCGTCCCGATCTCGTCGATGACGATCACCTCAGGCATATGGTTTTCGACGGCTTCGATCATCACCGCGTGCTGGAGGGCGGGCGTTGGCACCTGCATGCGCCGCGCCTTGCCGATCGCCGGGTGCGGGATGTCGCCGTCGCCTGCGATCTCGTTCGAGGTGTCGACGATGATCACGCGTTTCTGCATCTCGTCGGCGAGCACCCGCGCGACCTCGCGCAGCATCGTCGTCTTGCCGACGCCGGGCCGGCCGAGGAGGAGGATGCTCTTCCCCGTCTTCACCAGGTCTTCGATCACTTGGATCGTGCCGTAGACCGCCCGCCCGACCCGGCTTGTGAGCCCGACGATGCGCCCGCGCCGGTTGCGAATGCAGGAGATCCGGTGCAGCGTCCGCTCAATGCCCGCCCGGTTGTCGTCGCCGAACTCGCCGATGCGGCTCACCACGTACTGGATGTCGGGCTCCGTCACCTCGACCTCGCTGAGCACGACCTCGTGCGTTGCGAAGCGCGCGTCCGGCGGCCGGCCCAGGTCCATCACCACCTCGAGCAGCCCGTGCTTGTCGTCGCGGGCGCGCAGCGGCCCCACGATGTGCGGCGGTAGTGCGTCGAGGATCGCGTCCAGGTCGTCGGTGATCGTCTTTTCGTAGATCATACGCTGCCTACGCGAGCATCGTCTGCGCCTGCGCCGTCGCGAGCTGCGGCATGCGCACAGGTCGAGCGACGCGCCGCGCCAGCACGACGAACGATTCGCGCTCCTGGAACCCGCGCTGCTCCAGCCGCTCGCGCAACCCGACCGCGGCCTCCGGCACCAGCGTCAGGAGCCGTTCCTGGCGGGCGAGGCGCGCGCAGGCGACATCGATCAGGAAGTCCTGCAGCTCGGGCGCGGAGGCGTCGGCCATCAGGTCGAAGCGGCCCAGCTCGCCGTCGACGCCGGTGCGGAGCCAGCCGGCCATCTGACCTCCGCATTCGACGACCCACTGGCGAGTCTGGCGCGGCGGTGAGACTCGCTCGCGGGCCGCGTTCCACTCACGGAAGGTCGCCGCCTCGACGCGGCGGACCGACTCGGGCACCGAGCGATTGTAGAGCCGGAACGTCGCGTAGGCATCAGCGCGCCCCCAGCGCCGGAGGGTCGCCCTCTCGGGTGCGCTGAGCGCGTGCGGCTCGACCTTACCCTCTCGCACCATCAGCCGCTCGCCCTGCCAGGCGACGAAGCCCGTCCGCGCGACGGTCGCCATAGTCCCGCTGCCCGCGGGCATGCGCAGGAAGACCTTCTCAGCGCCGGCCCGCCCGGCGTCGGCCGCGAGCCGGTCGAGCAGGCTGAGCAGCACGCCCTCGTCGTCCTCGGCAGCGTCGATCAGGCAGTCGATCTCCCACGCCGCTTTCGAGCCGCGTCGCCGCGCCGAGACGAGGCCGCGCAGGGTGGCCCCCTTGACGCTGATCCAGGTGTGGCGGCCCGTGGCGAAGGAGAGCCACTGGTCCAGCGCGGTCTCCAGCGGGTGTGACGAGGCCTCACTGCCGAGGCGGTCGCGCGTCATCGCCTCGTTCGGGTACACGCGCCCGTCGAACGCGACGAGCGCGACGAGGTCGGTCGGGCGAACCGGGTGGACGCTGGTCATGATGCGATGGGCGCTGTTCGCTCCTTCGAGTCGCCTCGGCGGCTATGCTTTGTCAGTTCAAGGAAGTATCGGTGGAAGCGGTCGTCGTCCGTCAGCTCTGGGTGGAACGCCGTCGCCAGGAGCGCCCCTTGCTGGGCGGCGACAATCGTGCCGTCCGTGAGCCGCGCGAGCACCTCGATGTTCGGCCCGGCCTCCACGATCAGGGGCGCGCGGATGAAGACGGCTCGGAAGGGCCGTTCGCCCAGCGCGGGCACGTCGAGGTCGGCTTCGAAGCTGTCGACCTGCCGCCCGAAAGCGTTCCGTTCGACGCCGATGTCCATCAGCCGCAGCCCTTCGCGATCAAGGCCGGGCGCGCGCTCAGCGAGCAGAATCGCGCCGGCGCAGGTGCCCCAGATCGCCATGCCCTCGTGGAAGCGACGCCGGACCGGCTCGAGCAGCGCCCACTGGTGCAGCAAGCGCGCGATGGTCGTGCTTTCGCCGCCGGGAATGATCAGCCCGTCAAGGCCCTCGAGCTGTTCGGGCAGGCGCACCTCCATCGCTTCCGCGCCGAGCCGTCGCAGCACGTCGATGTGCTCTGCGAAGTCCCCCTGCAGGGCGAGCACGCCGATCCTCGTGTTGGCGCCGGGTTCTCTGTCAAGGACGCGACGGGAAGGGAGGCTAGCCATCGATGTTCTCTCCGTCCACGAGCGTTTCCAACTCGGTGCGGCTGATGCCAGCCTGGCGGAGGATCGACGAGAGCGTTCTTGGATCCTGAGTCCCTCGCACGATCGGTACGGTGACGTTCCTGGTCTCACCTCGGAAGTGACCCTGCAACCTGACGTGGCTCCCCCGCTGCCTGACTGGCTCGATTCCAATTCGTGCGAGCGCCCGGATCACCTCATCGCTTGAGAATCGCCGGGGCACGAATATTCAGCTCCCGCACGACCGGTGTCGAGTCAACAGGCATGAACGCGGTCTCAAGCTCTTCTGCACTCATATCTTCAATGTGCAGTTCGACGGCCTCGCGGATCATCTTCAGGGCATCGTCCTCGCTGTCGCCTTGCGTGGTCACGTCGTATTCGAGGCAGACAGCCACCCACTGATCGCTTTCAGCGTCCTTGTAGATGACGGCGTGGACGGTCTGTTCGGCCATGATCTACCACCCTCTCGAAGCCAGCAGCTCTTCCTTCGGGATCTGCGAGAGGTCCAGCCCGCGCATCGGCTCGCCCAGCCCGCGCGAGACCTCCGCGATGATCTTCGGGTCGTTGTAGTGCGTGACGGCCTGCACGACCGCGTGCGCGCGCGGCGCCGGGTCCTCCGACTTGAAGATGCCCGATCCGACGAACACGCCGTCCGCGCCAAGCTGCATCATCAGCGCCGCGTCGGCGGGCGTCGCGACGCCGCCGGCCGCGAAGTTCACGACAGGCAGGCGGCCCTGCTTCTTCGTTTCGAGCACGAGGTCGTAGGGGGCGGCCATCTCCTTCGCCGCGGCCATCAGCTCTTCGTCCGGCATGTTCTGGAGCAGGCGGATGCCGTCCCAGACCGTGCGGACGTGGCGCACCGCTTCGACGATGTTGCCGCTTCCCGCCTCGCCCTTGGTGCGGATCATCGCCGCGCCCTCGCCGATTCGCCGGAGCGCCTCGCCCAGGTCGCGCGCGCCGCACACAAAGGGCACGGTGAAGGCGAGCTTGTTCACGTGGTGGCGCTCGTCGGCCGGCGTGAGCACTTCGGATTCGTCAACGTAGTCGACGCCCAGCGCTTCGAGCACCTGCGCCTCGACGAAGTGGCCAATGCGGCACTTCGCCATCACCGGGATGCTGACCGACTCGATGATGCGCGCGATGATCTCCGGGTCGGACATGCGCGCGACTCCTCCCATAGCGCGGATGTCTGCCGGGACGCGCTCCAGCGCCATGACGGCGCACGCGCCCGCCTCCTCGGCGATCTTCGCGTGCTCGGGCGTGACCACGTCCATGATCACGCCACCCTTGAGCATCTGGGCGAAGCCGCTCTTGAGGCGCCAGGTGCCGGTTTCGCCGGTGGTGTGGGTACCGTCTCCGTTCACTGCCATGGCTGACTCCTATCGATGCGGGGCCCGTTCATTCGCCGAAGTAGGGCGTTTGTCTCATTCTAGCCGCTGCCCAGCAAGGCCGACAAGGACGCCGCCCTTGACACGATATGCCGCTTCGTCGTAAGTATGGCGTGCGAAACGAGTCCTGCTGGCCGTAAGGCGGCGAAGGAGTGTCGTGGCGTCCTGGTTCGACCGCAATCTCCGGCTCATGCTAGTCGCGCTGGCAGCGCTGCTGGCGGCCGTGATCGTGTATCTCGCTGTCCAGCAGCGGAACGAGCCGCCCGCGCTCGAGATCGACTTCGGCGAGGCGACGGCCGGCGCCCCGATCCAGGTGTACATCACGGGCGCTGTCGCCGAGCCCGGGGTTTACGAGATCGATGACGGCGCTCGCGTCGTCGACCTCCTGAACGAGGCGGGCGGCCAGGCGCCCGACGCCGATCTCGAGGCGATCAACCTGGCGACGCGTCTCCATGACGAGGACCAGGTAGTCGTACCGAGGCAGGGTCAGGCGGCCTCACCACCGGGCGCCACCTCGCAAGTGGCGGGCACAACGGCTCCCGTCAACATCAACGCCGCCACGCAAGGCGAACTGATGGCGCTCGACGGCATTGGCGAGGCGTACAGCCAGCGGATCATCGATAGCCGCGCGGCGGACGGCGCCTTCGCCTCCACCGAAGAGCTGGTCTCGCGGCGCATCTTGCCTCGCGCCACGTACGAGCGCATCCGCGAACAGCTCACGGTCGGGCCATGACGCTCGCGTACCTGGCCGCCGCGTGGCTACTCGGGCTGCTGGCGGCCGCGGTCGCGGGCGAGGTGTGGTGGCCGGGCGTCGCTGCGATGGGCGCCGCCGGGCTCGCGGGCGCCGTTCTCTACCGCCGCCCGCAAGTCGCCCTACTCGGGCTGGCGTGCGCCGGGATCTTCGTCGCCGGTGGCGCGCGCTACCTCGACCAGCGGCCGCCCGACGAGCCGGCGGGCATCGCGCTATACAACGCACCGGCTGACTCGACCCTCGATGCCGCGCCCGTCCGCTTCCGCGCGCTCGTCGCCGACGAGCCGGAGGAGCGCGGGCGCTCGCAGCGAGTGCGCCTCGATGTGCGCGAAGTCTTCGATCTGACAACCGACCAGTGGGCGCCGTCGTCCGGCGGGGTGCTGATGCGGCGCGGGCTGTTCCCGACGCACGAGTACGGCGACGTGATCGAGGTCGAGGGCGAGCTGGAGACGCCGCCCTCGTTTCCCGACTTCGACTATCGCGACTACCTGGCCCGCCAGGGCGTCGTCTCGACCGTCGACTACCCGCAGGTGCGCACGGTCGCCACGGGCGAGGGCAACCCGGCGCGCGAGGCGCTGTACGACCTGCGCGCGCATCTCGGCGAAGCGTTGGAGCGGGCGCTGCCGGAGCCGCATGCAGCGCTCGCGCAGGGGATGCTGCTCGGCGAGCGGGCGGCGATCCCCCAGGACGTGACCGATGACATGAACGCGACGGGCACGTCGCACCTGATCGCCATCTCCGGGTACAACGTGAACCTGGTTGCCGCGCTGGTGATTGGCGCGTTCGCGTGGTTGATCGGGCGGCGGCAGGCCGCGCTCGTCGCGCTGCTTGTGATCGCTTGGTACACGGCGCTGAGCGGCGCATCGCCCAGCGTGGTGCGCGCCGCGATCATGGGCAGCCTCTTCGTGCTGGCGACGCTCGCCGGCCGGCCGAACAGCGCCCTCACCTCGATCGCGCTGGCGGCGGCGCTGATGGCGGGCTGGGCGCCGGGCGTCGTGCGGGACGTCTCGTTCCAGCTCAGCTTCGTGTCGGTGATCGGCATCGTCTACCTGACGCCGGCGCTACAGGCGTGGGTCGCTGACGCCCTCCGACGCGTCGGCGTGGAGCCGGGCGAGGGCGGCGTCGCGGGCGGCGCGATCGAGGTGACGGCGACGACGCTCGCAGCGATTGCGGCGACGCTGCCGTTGATCGCGCTCAACTTCGGCCGTGTGTCGGCTGTCGCGCCGCTCGCGAACCTGGTGATGGTGCCGGCGTTCCCGGTGATCCTCGGCGCGTCCGCGGTGACGGCCGTGGCCGGTGTCGTGTGGGCGCCGCTGGGGCAGGTCGCGGGCTGGCTCGCCTGGGCGCCGTTGACCTTCTTCATCGAGTCGGCCCGGTTCTTCGCCGGGGTGCCGCTGGCGTCGTTCCACATCGACGGCTTCGGCGCGGGCTGGGCGGCCGCGGCGTACCTTTTCCTTGCGATCGGCGGCTGGGCGCTCGTGCGCCGGCATCGCCGCGCTGTCCTTCGACAGGCTCAGGGTGACCAAGGGAGCCTCCGGGTCAGTGCTTCGCTTCGCCTTCGCCCGGCGTACGTGGTGGCGGGCGGGCTCGCCGTCGTCGCGGCGATGGTCTGGTGGGCCGCGCTGCCCTCGAGCGCGCTGTTCGCCGGTTCGAACGAGCGGCTCACCCTCACCGTGCTCGACGTCGGGCAGGGCGACGCGCTGCTGCTCGAGACGCCCGCTGGCCAGCGCGTGCTCATCGACGGCGGGCCGAGCCCGGAGGCGCTCGCCGCGGCGCTGGGG
>JBBEBM010000081.1:0-9588 GCA_040882355.1 Dehalococcoidia bacterium
GGCCGCGCGTTCCGCGGCGAGGCCGGCGGCGTACGGCGTGGACTTGCGCGAGCCCTTGAAGCCCACCGTTCCCGCGCTGCCGGACGACAGCACGTTGCCGTTGGGGTCGGTGAGCGTGACCAAGGTGTTGTTGAACGTAGCCTTGATATACGCTCGACCCTTCGGGACGGACTTCTTCTCGCGACGACGCGCACGACTCTTCTTCTCAGCCACGCGGCTCCTCCTACTTCTTGGCCACGGCGCGCCGCTTGCCGGCGACCGTCTTCCGCGGGCCCTTGCGCGCGCGGGCGTTTGTGCGGGTGCGCTGGCCGCGCACCGGCAGCCCGCGCCGGTGACGAACGCCGCGATAGCAGTTGATCTCGATCAGGCGCTGGATATTCTGACGCACCTCGCGCCGAAGGTCGCCTTCGACGGTATGGCTCTTGTCGATGATCTCGCGGACCCGCGCGACTTCGTCGTCGGTCAGGTCGCGCACCTTCGTCGACGGGTCTACCTGCGCCTGCTCGGTGATGAGGCGCGCCGCGGACGGCCCGATCCCGTAGATGTAGCGCAGCGACACGTCGACGCGCTTGTCACGCGGAATATCGATGCCGGCGATTCTTGCCACCCGACTCCTCCTAGCCCTGGCGCTGCTTGTGCTTGGGGTTGACGCAGATAATCCGCACCACACCGTGGCGGCGGATGATCTGGCACTTTTCGCAGCGGCGTTTGACGGACGCTTGAACCTTCATTGCCCTACCTAAATCGGAATGTGATCCGGCCCCGGGTCAGGTCGTAAGGCGACAGCTCCACCAGCACCCTGTCGCCGGGAACGATCTTGATGTAGTGAAGCCGCATCTTGCCTGAAATGTGGGCGAGCACTTCGTGCCCGTTCGGCAGATCGACTCGAAACATGGCATTCGGCAGCGATTCCTTGACGACTCCCTCGACCTCAATCCCGTCCTTCTTTGCCATCAGGCGCCTACGCGGGCCTCCCAGCGGTGGCCGGCTCGCGCAGCGTGGCTGCCAGACCGGCCTCGTCGCTGCGCAGCGTCATCACCTCCGGCGCGCCGTCTGTGATGGCGATGGTGTGTTCGAAGTGGGCGGCCAGGCTGCCATCCAGCGTGCTCACCGTCCAGCCGTCGTCGTGCTCCTTCGTCTCGAAGGAGCCGGCGGTGAGCATCGGCTCCAGCGCGAGCACCATGCCCTTGCGCAGAACGGGGCCCACGCCCTCCGGCCCGTAGTTGGGCACCTGCGGCTCCTCGTGCATATCGCGGCCCACGCCGTGTCCTACGTACTTGCGTACGACGCCGAAACGCTGCGATTCCGCGCAGGCCTGTATTGCGTGCGAGACGGCCCCGAGGCGCGCCCCGGCTGTAGCCTGACGGATGCCGGCCCAGAGCGACTGATGCGTCGCCTCAATGAGGCGCCGGGCCTCAGGATCGGTCTGCCCGACCCCAACCGTGAGCGCCGAATCGGCCACGAAGCGCTGGTGCGTAACGCCTAGATCGATACTAACGACATCTCCTTCATGGAGCACACGATCCCCTGGTATCGCATGCACGATCTCATCGTTCACAGACACGCAAACATGCGCCGGATACCCGTGGTAGCCGAGGAACGTAGGTACCACGCTGCGCCGCTGGAACTCTTTCTCGACTATTGTATCAAGTTTCTTCACTATAAGCCCAGCCCGAACCTCAGCGGCCAGTCGCTCCAGCATCTCCGCCAGGATGTGGCCTGCCTCGCGCATGATCGCGATCTCGTCGTCGGACTTAATGATAATTGGCATACACGTTCTCTACAAGCCCTAAGCGGCCCTTTCGATCACACTGAGCAGGTCATCGGTCACCGCGTCCATCTCCTGCTCGCCGTTGACTTCCAGCAGCTTACCCTGTTCTCGATAGTGGGCGAGCATCGCCTCGGGTGGGCGCTGGCGCTCCAGCCGTTGCCGGATCACCGCCGGCTTGTCGTCGTCTCGCTGGCTGAGCGTGCCCCGACAACGATCGCAGACGCCTGCCTTGCTGGGTGGGCGGCTGGTCTCCTGATATATCTCGCCACAGTTGGCGCAGAGCCAGCGGCCGCCGAGCCGCCTGACGATCTCATCGTCGGAGGCCGTAATCAGCACCGCCGCGTCGGCAGCCTTGCCGTGGCGCGCGAGCGCGTGATCGAGAGCCTGCGCCTGCTGGACGGTGCGCGGGAAGCCGTCGAAGATGACGCCCTCTTGCGCGTCGGGCTGGGCGATGCGCTCTTCGATCATGGCGATCGTCAACTCGTCAGGCACCAACTCGCCGCGGTCCATGTACTCCTTCGCCTTGCGCCCCAACTCCGCGCCCTGCTGGACCGCCTCTCGCAACAGGTCCCCGCTCGCGACGTGGAGCAGGCCCAGGCGTTCCGCAATCCGCTTTGCTTGCGTGCCCTTGCCGGTGCCCGGCGGACCGAGGAGGACCAGATACACGGCGTCTATCGGATGAAGCCCTCGTAGTTGCGCATCATGAGCTGCGCCTCAAGCTGGCGCATCGTATCGAGCACGACACCAACGACGATGATCAGGCCCGTGCTGCTGATCGTCAACGATTGGACGTCGGTGAAGCGCGTCACCAGCGTGGGAACAATCGCGATGATGCCCAGGAAGAGCGCGCCGGCCCAGGTAATTCGCACCAACACGCGCATGATGTACTCGGCGGTCGGCCGGCCGGGCCGGATGCCAGGGATGAACCCGCCGCTCTTCTGCAGGTTCTCGGCCAAGTTCTGCTGCTGGAAGATCACCAGCGTGTAGAAGAAGGTAAAGATGACCACCAGCAAGAAGACCGTGACCATATAGAGACCGGATCGCGGATCGAACCAGTCGACGACGAAGTTCGAGACGTCCTGGATCCACGGCGTCTCACTTTGATTGGCCATGAAGTCCGCCGCTGCTGACGGAAAGATCACCACCGAGAAGGCGAAGATGAGCGGAATCATGCCGGCCGAGTTCACGCGCAGCGGAATATGGCTCTGCCCGGACTGCCGGTACATCCGGCCCGATCTGAAGACGCTGCGGGCATATTGAACGGGGATCCGTCGCTGCGCCTCCTGGACGAAGACGATGGCGAACAGGAGAACGATGCCGATGGCGAACAGCGCGATGATGCCGAAGAAGCCCACGGAGGAGTTCCAGATGTTCGGCAGGGTTGCCGGTAAGCCCGCCACGATCCCGCCGAAGATGATAAGCGAAATGCCGTTGCCGATACCGTTCTCAGTAATCAGCTCTCCAAGCCAGACCAGGAACATCGTACCCGCCACCATCGCCACAACGGCGGTGATAGTGGGCAGCGCATCCGGCCCGGTGAAGCCCACGCTGTAGGTGAGCACACCGCCGGAGCCCCCGCGGTTGAGGATGATGAGCTGGCTGTAGCCCTGGACCACGGCCATGGGCACCGCCAGGTAGTGCGTGTAGCGTTGAATCTGGCGGCGCCCCTGCTCTCCCTCGCGCGACAGAGACTGCAAGCTGGGGATGATGGGCACCAGCAGGTTCATGATGATCTGCGACGTGATGTACGGATACACGCCCAGGGACGCGACGCTAAGCTGACGGAGCGCGCCACCGCTAAAGAGGTTGAGCGTTCCCAGGATGGCGTTGTCCTCGAACGCATCCGCAAGCGCGGCCGTGTTCACGCCGGGAATGGGGATGTGCGCGACAAAACGGAACACCACGAGCAGCGCGAGCGTGTACACCAGCTTCTGCCGGACGTCCGGCTGCTGAAACGCGTCGACCATCGCCTGAAGGAGGCGCGGCCGGGTGGCGGTGTTAGCCCTCGCTCGTCTCGCTACCGTTGCCATTACTGTCCTCGGCGGCGCCCTCGCTCTCGGCGGCGGGCGCTTCTATCGCTTTCTCCGACGTCCGCGCCTTTGCCTTCCCACGCTTTCGCCTGTCCTCCGGCGCGCGGCGGGCCGTGAGCTCTTCGACCGTTCCGCCGGCGGCCTCGATCTTCGTCCTAGCAGCGGCGGAGACGCGGTGCGCGCGCACCAGGAGCGGCACCGTCACTTCGCCTTCGGCCAGGAGCTTGATCGGCAGCTTGCCCGTCCGCACCACGCCCATCTCCAGCAGCGCGTCCGGCGTGACCTCGCTTGAAGCGGGGAACTTCGCCAGATCGCGCAGGTTGACGGGCGCATATTCGACTCGAAACGGATTGCGAAAGCCTCGGCGAACCGGCAGGCGGCGAATGAGCGGCGTTTGGCCGCCTTCGAAGCCGGGACGAGGGCCGGAACCGGCGCGGGCCTGCTGGCCCTTCAGTCCCTTGCCCGCGTACGTTCCGTTGCCGCTGGCGTTGCCGCGCCCGACGCGCTTGCGCGCCCTCGTGGCGCCGCGCGCGGGTCGGAGCTCATGCTGTTCCACGACTACTCCTCCGCCTCTTCCACGGCCACCAGGTGCTGCACTTTGTGTATCATACCACGCAGCGAAGGTGAGTCGCTATGCTCCACTGACCGGCCCAACCGGCGCAGCCCGAGCGCTTCGATCGTGCGCTTCTGGTCGATCTTGTGGCCGGAGGCGCTGCGTACCCAGGTGATGCGGACCTTAGCCACGGGCCGCCTCCTCCGCCTTCACGCGCAGCATCTGGGCCGCGCTCTTGCGCTTGGCGACAGCGTCCTCAGGCTGGCGAAGGCTCGCCAGGCCCTGGATCGTCGCCCGAACGACGTTTACCGGGTTCGCGCTCCCGAGCGACTTGCTGAGGATGTCGCGGATGCCAGCCGCCTCGATCACGGCTCGAACGCCTCCACCCGCGATCACGCCGGTGCCCGCAGAAGCAGGCTTCATCAGAACCTTGGCCGCGCTGTAACGCGAGACCACCTCGTGCGGGATCGTCGCGTCGCGCATCGGCACGTGGATCAGGTTGCGCCGGGCGATGCTGGCGCCCTTACGAATGGCTTCAGGCACTTCGTGGGCCTTGCCCAAGCCGGCGCCGACGCGTCCCTGGCCGTCACCCACGACGACGAGGGCGCTGAAGTTGAACCGCCGGCCACCCTTCACCACCTTTGCGACGCGGTTGATGTAGACGACCTTCTCGGTCAGCTCGATCTCGCGCTCTTCAGGCTCGTAAACGTGTCCTTGTGTAACCATTCTCCTCCTAGAAGGTGAGGCCGGACTCCCGGGCGCCGTCGGCCAGCGCCTTGACGCGGCCATGGTACTGGTAGCCGGCCCGGTCGAAGACGACCTCACCGACGCCACGCTCCTTCGCCCGCTCGGCGACGAGTTGGCCAACGAGCTTCGCGACGTCCATCTTGCGTTTGCCGTTGAGCTGCGCTTTCGTCGTGGCCTCCAAATCGGAGGCGGCTGCGAGCGTCTGACCGGCATCGTCGTCGATCACCTGAGCGTAGATGTGCGACAGGCTCCGGTAGACGGCGAGGCGCGGCCGCTGGGCCGTACCACGCACCTTCTTGCGCACACGCAGGTGGCGGCGCAGTCTGGCGGCATAAGCAGTCTTCTGGCGCTTCATCGTGGTCTAGTGCAGCGTCTTGCCGGCCTTGCCGGCCTTTCGTCGCACGTACTCTCCTTCGTAGCGGATACCCTTGCCCTTGTAGGGCTCCGGCTTGCGGATGCCACGAATCTCCGCGGCGATCTGCCCGACCAACTCCTTGTCGACGCCGCGGACGTGGATGCGATTCGTACCGTCCACCTCCAACGTGATCCCCTCGGGCGGCTTGACGTCGACTGGGTGCGAGTAACCGACCAGGATCTGGACCGCCGAGCCCATCTGCTGCGCGCGATAGCCGACGCCGTGCAACTCCAGCGTCTTGCTGAAGCCGGTGTCGACGCCGGTGACCATGTTCGCAAGCAGGGCTCGCGTGAGGCCATGGAGCGCGCGGTGGCGCGGCTGGTCGCTCGGCCGGGTCACGAGCAACCGCCCGTCGTCCAGATGCACGCGCATGTCGGGCGGTAGCTGACGGCGCAGCTCACCCTTCGGACCGCGGATCGTGATCGAGTCGTCCTCGATCTGCGCCTGCACGGAGCTTGGAAGTGGGATCGGTTGCTTGCCGATTCGCGACATCTTTAGTCACCTACCATACGTAACAGAGCACTTCGCCGCCGGTCTGCTGGCGCCAGGCCTGCTGTCCGGTCATCACGCCCTTCGGCGTCGACAGGATAGCGATGCCCAGCCCGTTGTAGACGCGCGGGATCTCTCGCTTTTGGACGTAGACCCGGAGTCCGGGACGGCTGACGCGCTTCAGCCCGCTGAGGAGCGGCTCGCGGCTGGCGGAGTAGGCCAGGTGGACCCGCAGGAAGCGTCGCGCGCCCTCCTCGAACGACTCGTAGTCGCGGACGAAGCCTTCCTCCTTGAGCACCTTGGCGATGGAGGAGCGCATCTTGGACGCCGGAATGTTCACGTAATCGTGGCGCGCGACGATCGCGTTCCGAATGCGGGTCAGCATGTCAGCGATCGGGTCAGTCATGGTCATCGCTGCTCACCCCCTACCAGCTAGACTTCTTTACGCCCGGCAGCTTGCCTTCCAGCGCGAGCTGCCGGAAGCAGATGCGGCACAACGCGAAGTAGCGCATGAACGCGCGCGGACGCCCGCACACCTGGCAGCGACGCACGGTGCGGCTACTGTACTTGGGCGGACGCTGGGCCTTCAGCACGAGCGATTTCTTGGCCACGATGCCTCCTACGTCCCTCGACTGAACGGCATGCCGAGCAGCTCCAGAAGCCGTTTTCCTTCTTCATCGCTCTTGGCGCTGGTGACGATATTGATCTGCATGCCGCGAACGCGGTCCACTTTGTCGTACTCGATCTCCGGGAAGATGAGCTGCTCCCGGATGCCCAGGCTGAAGCTACCGCGACCGTCGAACGCCTTGGGCGACACGCCGCGAAAGTCTCGGATGCGGGGCAGCGCCGCGTTGAGCAGCCGGTCTAGGAACTCCCACATGCGGTCGCCGCGCATCGTCACCATCGCGCCGATCGGGTTGCCTTCGCGGATCTTGAAGTTGGCGATGGAACGCTTGGCGCGCGTGATCACCGCCTTCTGGCCGGTGATCGTCCCCATGTCCTGAGAAGCGGCGTCCAGCGCCTTCGCGTTCTGGATCGCCTCCCCCAGACCGATGTTGATTACGACCTTCCGCACACGCGGCACCTGCATCACGTTCGCGTAGCTGAACTCCCGCATGAACGTCGGGACGATCTCCTCTCGGTAACGTTCCTTGAGTCTAGGCGCCATGGCTAGTCGATGTCCTCGGAGCACAGGTGGCAGACGCGCACCTTCACGCCGTCAGGCCGCACCCTGAAGCCAACATGCGTCGGCTTCAGACAGGTACGACAGATTAGCTTGACGTTCGAGATGTGGATCGGCCCTTCCTTCTCGATGATCCCGGCGGGCTCTCGCTCCGAGCGCTGGCGCTGATGGCGCTTTACCATGTTCAAGCCCGACACGATCAGGCGTTCGGCCTGCACGTAGACTTCGCGCACCTGGCCTTGCTTCCCGCGTTCCTTGCCGGCGATCACCAGCACCTGGTCGTCGCGCTTGATCTTGCGCATCAGACAACCTCCGGCGCGAGCGAGATGATCTTCATGAAGCGCCGTTCGCGCAGCTCGCGGGCCACCGGGCCGAAGATGCGCGTGCCACGCGGGTTCTCCTTGTCGGCCAGCACCACCGCCGCGTTCTCATCGAACCTGATGGACGAGCCGTCCTTGCGCTGCCAGCCCTTGGCGGTGCGCACAACGACAGCGCGCACGACCTCGCCCTTCTTCACAGCAGCGCCCGGCTGCGCCTGCTTCACCGAGGCGACGATGATGTCGCCGACGTGCGCGTAGCGACGCCTCGTGCCGCCCAGCACCTGAATGCACATGATCTGCCGCGCGCCTGAGTTATCGGCCACCTTGAGGCGCGTGAACTTCTGGATCACAGCGCCTCCTCCTTGGCGTCCGTTGACTCCGGGCTGTCCGGGCTGTCCGGGCTGTCCGGGCTGTCCGGGCTGTCCGGGCTGTCCGGGCTGTCCGGGCTATCGGGACTCTCTGCCCCCTCAGCAGCAGGCGCCTCGTCGTCCGGCTGGACTTCAGCCGCGGGTTCGGCCGGCGCGACCGGCTCGACCGTCGCCTCAGGAGTCTCCGCAACCGCCGCAGCCTCGGCCGCCGGCGGCGACTCCGCGGCCGGCGCCGTTTCGGCGGGCTGCTCGCGAGGCCGCTCGATCAGGTCGGCGTCGATCTCCTTCGGCTGCACTTCGGCGACCTCGCCGCGCTGGAGCACCTCCGCCACGCGCCACCGCTTGTGGCGCGAGAGCGGCCGCGTCTCCAGGATGCGGACCTTGTCCCCGGGCTTCGCGCCCAGCCGGTCGTCGTGGGCCATGTAGCGCTTCGTGCGCTTGAAGATCTTGTGATAGATGCGGTGGCGCGTCGTCGTCTCGACAGCGACGATCACCGTCTTCTCCATCCGGTCGCTCACGACCGTGCCGACCAGGCTCTTCTGCCGTCCGGCCATGAGCTAGGCTCCTCCCTCCGCGACTGCCTGCTGGGCAGCCGCGATCTCGCGCTGACGCTGGATCGTCTTGATCCGCGCGATCTTGCGCCGCGACTTGCGCGGCAGCGACGTGTTGGCGAGCTGACGCGTGGCGAGCTGGAGCCGGGCCGTGAAGAGCTGTCGGTGCGTCTCGTCCATCTCCTTCACCAGGTCGGCGTCCGCGAGGTCGTGCAGATCTTCGCTCTTCCGCTTGCCCTTGCGTGCCATCCTAGAACCCCTCGTGCTCACGCGATACGAACTGCGTCTCGACAGACAGCTTGTGCGCCGCGAGGCGCATCGCCTCGCGCGCCAGCTCTTCCTTCACGCCCGCGATCTCGAAGAGCATGCGGCCTCGCTTGACGACGGCGACCCAGTGGTCGGGCGCGCCCTTGCCACTGCCCATGCGCGTCTCCGCCGCCTTCTTCGTAACCGGCTTGTCCGGAAAGATGCAGATCCAGACCTTGCCACCGCGGCGCAGCGAGTGCGTGATCGCGCGGCGGGCGGCCTCGATCTGACGCGAATCCACCCAGGCGTTTCCCTTGGACTGCAGACCGAACTCGCCGAAGGTCACCTGGTTCCCAGCGTTCGCCGGGCCCCTTCGCCTTCCGCGATGGGTCTTGCGCCATTTCACTCGCTTGGGCTGCAGCATCGTTCGTTATCCCTGCGCCTCGCCTTTGGCCTGCGGCTCCAGCGCAGCCGGCGGCTCCGACTCGGTTGGAGCGACGGGCGCTTCGGCGGCAGCCTGCGCGGCGGGCGCCTCGGCGACAGGCGCCGCGGCCGGCGCCACCGCCGCCTCAGCCTCTTCGGCGGCCGCTTCCGGTCGCACGCGCTCCTCGGGCAGGATCTCGCCTCGATAGATCCAGACCTTCACGCCGATAAGCCCGAAGGTCGTGTGCGCTTCTGCCCGGCCAAAGTCGACGTCGGCGCGGATCGTGTGAAGCGGTACGCGCCCTTCCATCGTGCTCTCCCGCCGCGACATCTCGGACCCGCCGAGGCGGCCCGCGACCATCGCCTTGCAGCCCTCCGCTCCCCGGGCCATCGTGCGCGCCACGGTCTGCTTGAGGGCGCGGCGGAAGGCGACGCGCCGCTCGAGCTGATCGGCGATGTTGCGGGCGACCAGGTAGGCGTCCAGCTCCGGCA
>JBBEBM010000082.1:0-50353 GCA_040882355.1 Dehalococcoidia bacterium
GGCTGGCTCTAGGTCCGAACCAGCGCGGCAAGGGAGGGGGAGAGGTCGAAGCTTCGATTCCGTTCATGGCAATGGCCCACCAGCGCACCCGAGGAAGGGTCCGCCCGCGAGTATGGCGCAATCTTGCCGCGACGCCACGACGGCGGTCTCGACGATGCGCACCGTCCTCCGCATCAGGTCCACGTTGCCGACTCGCAGCGCCGTGATCTCGCCTGCCCGCATCCCGCTGTACGCCGCCCGCCGCACGCGCATCCCGTGCTCCGGGTAGTGCTGCGGTTCTCCCCGCTGGCGTCGGCCAAATCGCCGGGGTGATACCCCTCCCCCTCTGTAGTGCCAGATGATTTCGTTCTGAAAGTGTTCGACGCCCAACACGTCATCGAGCATGACCTTCAAATGGTGTGAGGCGTGCCAGTCGCAATGAAGGTAGAGAGTGCCGGTGTCCTTGAGAACGCGCCACATCTCGATGACACGCTCTTTCATCCACTCAACGTAGTGGTTGATGGCGCTCACCCGTCTCCCCCTCCACAGGCGGGCACGCGCCCGACGCGGGAGAGAGGATGGGGGTAAGGGCTGGAACTCGGTTCCCGATCCGCTCGTACCACTCAACCCTCACCCCGAGCTGGCGCTCACCCCTCTCCCGCCCGGCGCGGGAGAGGGGCTTGGGTTCCGGCTGCGAACTCCTTTCGGATCCTATTGAGCACTCCGCCGATGTCTCGTTCCACCTCATCGCTTGGAACGCGAACGATCTTGAGGCGTCGTGCCCGGAGGAAACCGTCACGTTCGCGATCGTCGCCTCGCTGCCCTTGGTGAATCGGCCCATCCACTTCGACGATGAGGCGTTCTTCAACGCAGTAGAAGTCCACGACATACCGCCCTATCGGATGTTGGCGGCGGAACTTCCTGCCATCCAGCGACTTACGACGCAACGCAGCCCACAGCAGCGCCTCGCTTGTCGTCGAGTCCTGCCGCAGCGCCCGAGCCAGTCCTGTCCTCGGCCGCATGGCTCTTGCTTTCGCGTCCCGACTCACTCGATGGCCCTTTTGATCGTTTGCGCCCTTTCCTCGATCACGCGCTCACCCCTCTCCCGCGCCAGGCGGGAGAGGGCCTGCCCTCGAGCGAAGCGGAGGGGCTTGGGGAGAGGGTCACTCTCCCTTCCCGATCCGCTCGTACCACTCCTTGATCTTCGCCTCGTAGCCCAGGTCGCCGGGCTCGTAATAGCGGCGCCCGGCGAGGCGATCGGGCAGGTTCTGTTGCTCGACATAATGCTCGTCGAAGTCATGGGCGTACTTGTAGCCCTTGCCGTACCCCATCGAGCGCATCAGGCCGGTGACCGCGTTGCGCAGGTGCATCGGCACCGGCTCGCCCTGTGTCTCGCGGACGTCGGCCAGGGCGCGGCTGTAGCTGGTCATCGCGCTGTTGCTCTTGGGCGCCGTCGCCAGGTACAGGGCGCACTCGGCCATCGGCAGGAAGCCCTCGGGCAGCCCGATGAAGTGCACTGCCTGCTGACACGCCGTCGCGACGACGAGCGCCTGCGGGTCGGCGAGGCCGACGTCCTCCGCCGCCAGGATCACCATCCGCCGCACGATGAAGAGCGGGTCCTCGCCCGACTCGATCATGCGCGCGAGCCAGTAGAGCGAGGCGTCGGCGTCGGAGCCGCGCACCGACTTGATGAACGCGGAGATCGTGTCGTAGTGGGCGTCGCCCGACTTGTCGTAGAGGTACGTCCGGTGCTGGAGCGCTTCCTCGACGAGCTCGCGCGTGACGTGGCGAGCGCCCTTGTCGTCGGGCGGCGCGCTCGCCACCGACATCTCGAGTGCGTTGAGGGCGATGCGCGCGTCGCCGCCCGTCGAGTTCGCCAGCGCCTCAAGCGCGTCGTCGTCGACCTGCACCGGTTCGCCGGCCAGCCCGCGTTCGTCTTCCAGCGCCCGGCGCAGTAGCACCTCGACCTGCTCCGGCTGGAGCGCGTGCAGCGCGAAGACCCGGCAGCGCGAGAGCAGCGGCCCGATCACCTCGAACGAGGGGTTTTCCGTGGTCGCGCCGATCAGCGTGATCGTCCCGTCCTCGACGTAGGGCAGCACGGCGTCCTGCTGCGCCTTGTTGAAGCGATGGATCTCGTCGATGAACAGGATGCTGCGGGTGCCCTCCAACGCGCGCCGCTCCTTCGCCTCGGCGATCACGCGCCGCAGGTCGGCCACTCCCGCCGAGACGGCGGATACCGGCGCGAAGCGCGCCTGCGTCATGCCCGCGATGATGCGCGCCAGCGTCGTCTTGCCCGTGCCGGGGGGCCCCCAGAGGATGATCGAAGGCAGGCTGTCCGACTCGACGAGCCGGCGTAGGATGTGCCCCTCGCCGACCAGGTGCTCCTGCCCGACGAACTCATCGAACGAGCGCGGCCGCATCCGCGCGGGCAGCGGCGCCTCGCGCTGAAGCTGCTCATCGGCCGCCTGGTCGAACATGTCGGGCCCGCGCTGCGCCTTCCTCGGGGGCATGGCGGTTCCATTGTAGTCGATGAACGTAGGGGAAATGCCGAGGGCGCTTGAGGGCGGCGCTGCGCTACGCTCTGCGCGGTGCTTCGCCCATCGATCCTTAGTAGTGTTCGTCCTACTGCAGAATGGGCCAGCGTTGGCCGATCCTCACGACAGCCACCGAGGGAGGAAGGCAATGACAGTCGCGCACGCTCCCATCGAAGTTGGCGCCGCGGCGCCTCAGGTCAAGCTAGCCAGGACCAGTGGCAGGCCCATTCAGCTCGCTTCTCTCTGGAAGAAGCGGCCGCTGGTGCTGCAGTTCCTGCCGCCCATCGGCAGCCCCTTCGGTGAGGACGACGCGGTCCGGCTGCGCGATGGCCGGGAGGCGTTCTCCAAGGCCGGCGCGCAGATCGTGGCTGTCTGCCGGGCCACGTCCCAGGAAGCCAAAGCGTTCGACGCGCGCTGGAGCCTGGGCTATGACCTCCTTCGCGACGTGGAAGGCGCTGCCTTCGACGTGTTCGGTGTGACGGAAGAGCGTCCCGGGAGCTTCGTGATCGAGACGACCGGCGCCCTCAGCTACGTGCACCGCAACCAGGGCCAGGACGACAGCCCGTCGATGTGGGAGATCATCGACGCCGTCTGCGACCTGACCGGCGCCACCGTGGAACGGCCGCGTCTCACGCTTGTGAATCTGGACGCGGAGGACTTAGGGGAGCTGGACCCGTCGACCGGTGTCCGCAGCGCCGCGCTCGACTTCGTTTGCGGCAAGTGCGGAAACACCTCGTACGAGGTCGATACGTTTCCGACGGCGAGCGGCGGCGTCTCGCGGCTGTTTGGCGACCAGCAACGGAAGCTCTCCGCCGTGAGCTGCACGAACTGCAAGTACACGGAGCTCTACAAGGCGGAAGGGCTCTCCCTCGTCCACGCCTTCGAGATCCGCGCGACCGTGTAGCGAGGCTACGCGTCCACCTGATGGAAGTCAGGCTCGCGCTTCTCGACGAAGGAGCGCACGGCCTCCTTGAACGTCGGACGGCGCTGGGCAGCGACGAACTCGCGCATCTCGTTACGCATGATCTCGCCGAGCCGGCCGTCGCCGATGTGCTGCCACGTCTCGCGCTTGATCGCGAGCAGCGACTCGGCCGGGTTGAACGCGATCTCGGCCGCGGTCGAGATCGCTTCGTCGAGCAGCTTGCCCGCGTCGACGACGCGGTTGACCAGCCCGATCCGCCCCGCCTCCTCGCCGCTGATGATCCGCCCGCTCAGCATCAGCTCCAGCGCCTGCGTGAGCCCCACGATGTGCGGCAGGATGTAGGTGCTCGCCAGCTCCGGCAGCACGCCGACGCGCACGAAGCGCATCGAGAGCCGCGCTTGCGGCGATGCGATGCGCACGTCGCAGGGCAGCGTGATCGTCAGCCCGGCGCCGATCGCCGGGCCGTTGATCGCGCAGACCACCGGCTTCGAGCGGATGATGAAGTCCGTCCACGACTCCTCCTCGCGCCGCTCCCGTCCCTGCTGGCCGTTGCCCTGCTCCGAGCGCTCGATCTGGCGGTTCCAGCCGCTGATGTCGGCGCCCGCGCAAAATGCGCGGCCCTCTCCTGTGAGCACGATTGCGCCGACGCCCGCGTCCTCGTTCCACGCGTCGATCTGCTGGCGCGCCTCGCCCATCATCGTCGGGTGGAGCGCGTTCAGCCGCCTGTCATTGTTGAACTTGAGGACGCCCACCCGCCCGTGCTGTTCAGCGATGATCATCTCGTGGGCCATGGGAGACCTCCTCTACAGAATGAATCCCGTTCAGCGCCGCTAGTATAGCAGTTTGCCGGCGAGTCAAGGATCGAGCACGTGAACCCGGAAACAATTGAACCTGGGAACCGAGGCGAGCGCGAGCGGTCAGAGGCCATGCCGCCGATTTCAGTCGGCGGTCGGTAGCACCGCTTTCGTCATGAAGACCGCGATGCCCAGGAAGTCCGGCTCGGTCTGCCGCTCGCGGTCGTCGTTGCGATAGAAGGCGTCGTGGAAGCCGGCGATACGGAAGCCGCGGGCGACCGCGAACTCGATCGCGTTGCGGTTGTCGGTCTGCGCCTCCCACTGCACGGCGCGCAGCCCGCGCTCGCGCGCGAACGCCTCCGCGTCTTCCACAAACCACCGCCCGATGCCGCGCCCCCGGTATCGCGCCTCGACGACGATAGCGTCGATCTCCACCGTGCGGTTCCACTGCTCGCGCAGCGCCACGAAGCCCGCGACGCGCCCGTCGACCTCGGCGACGACGAACCGGTCGGCGCGCAGCGCCTCGTCGGCAGGCCAGGTCTCGTCTGTTCCGAAGCTACGCGTGCTGCCCTCGGGCTTCACCTTGCGCCAGCGCAGCTCGATCGTTTGCTCGATAGCGTCGCCGCCCCGTCCGACGACAAGCACCCACTCGTTGCCGAATGAGCTGTCGAGGGCCGCGAGCGCGGGCAGGTCGTCGGTCGTGCCGTCGCGCAGACGGAAGGCCTCGTTTGCCATGGGGGCCACTCTCGACTTGGGCGCCGTTAGCCCGCGTCGGCGGGCGCTTGCGAGCTGGGGAAGTCGATCTGATAGGTACGGTAGAGCCAGGGGATGCGCAGGATGCCGAGCAGGTTCAGCCCGAGCACGATCAGCAGCACCCCCGCGACCTTCTCGATCATCGGCAGGTGGTCGCGAACGACGTAGCCGACGGCGCCCACC
Source organism: Dehalococcoidia bacterium (assembly GCA_040882355.1). Taxonomy (GTDB): domain Bacteria; phylum Chloroflexota; class Dehalococcoidia; order DSTF01; family RBG-16-68-14; genus JBBEBM01. Next base: position 5,166 of record JBBEBM010000082.1, read on the forward strand.
GACGCGCCCAGCGCGACGAACACCGCCGAGAAGCCCAGCACGAAGGCGAGCGAGTGCCGGAACGTGACGCCGCGCTGCTCGTCCGCCGCCTCGACCGCCGAGACGCCGGCAAGGTGCGCCAGGTAAGCCGGCACCATCGGCAGCGTGCAGGGCGAGAGGAAGGCGATGACGCCCGCGCCAAACGCGACGATGAAGCCGGCGGGGCTGGCGACGTCGATGCCAGTGAGGTTGTCCTCGGTGCCGGTGACTGTGTCTGCGCCGAGCGTGAAGTACTCGTTGAAGATCGTGAACCGGTCGAGAAAAATCAGCGCGCCGATGACGATCACCAGCACCCCGCCCACGATCTCCAGGGCCGGCATCAGGGGCCGGATCTTGCGCATGCCCGTCATCATCCGGCCCAGCATCAGCCCGGCGATGAGGAACGGGATGCCGAGCCCTAGCGACCACGCTGCGAGTAGGAACGTGCCCTGCAGCACCGTCGCGCTCGATGCGGCCAGCGTGAGGATCGCGCCCAGGATCGGCCCGATGCACGGCGTCCACCCCACCGCGAACGCCGACCCGATGCCGAACGACTTGCCGTAGCGCACGACGGCGGGCACGCGCTCGACCACGGCGGTCGGCGCTTCGGGCGTCGGTACGGTCGGTTTTACGGCCATCGTTACGCGGTGCTCCCAAAGGGATCTTCGTCCTGCGGGCCGCCCAGGCCCAACAAGGCCAGCCGCGCCTCGTCGAAGCGCTCCTTGGCGCGCGCCTCACGATTGAGTAGCCCCTTCAACTGCGGCGGGTCCAGCGCCTCGCCCTCCAGGAAGACGCGATGGAGCGTCTGAAGCTGCTCCTGCCAGGCATCGTAGGCCTGGCGATACTCCTCCTGGTGCTGTGGTTCGACGCGGACCATCGGCCTCAGATTCAGTATACGGCGGCTACGCGTCCGCGAGCCACGACACGAGCGTATCGGCCGTCTCCCGCAGGATCTCGAAGCGAGGCGGCTCCGGCCACGCGCTGTGCGGGAGGCCCTCGATCAGGCGGATACGATCGCCCGGCTTGCACTCGACCGCGACCGCACGCATCTCATCGACGGGGATCAGATGGTCGGCGGTGCCGAATACGATGTCCGCCGGCACCGACAGCCGGTGATACAGGTCCAGGAAGTCGATCTGCGCCGCCTCGCGCCAGAAGTCCCAGCGCACGCGCTGGCCGTCCTCCTCCATCCACTGCCCGGTCATCAACGAGAAGTCGACGTTGAGCATCGGCCCCGGGCTCCAGAGCGCCAGCCCGCGCAGAGTGTCGCCCAGCCGGACGGCCGCGGCCAGCGCCGCGCGACCGCCCATGCTCTGCCCCAGCAGCGCAACCGCTGCTCCAGCCTCGACATGCATTCGCACAGCGTGCTCGATCGTGTCGATCCACGTCGTGAATGAGGACTCTTCGAAGGCCCGCTCGGCGTCGCCGCTGCCCGGCTGGTCGAATCGGAAGGTCGAGACGCCGCGCTCGGCCAGCGCCCGCGCCAGGTCGACGAAGTAGCGCGACGGCCCGATCTTGCTCGACTTGAAGCCGTGCGCCATCACCACGACACGGCGACTCTCAGGCTCTGCGTGGTGGAAGACCGCCGCCGTGCGACAGCCCGCCAGCTCGACGAAACGGAGCTCTTCGGTCGGGGCGCTCATGCTCTGCCGCGGTCAGCCTTCGCCGCGCTCGCTCCACCACTGACGCCAGCGCGCGAGGGCGGACGCCGCGCGCTCCGGTGTCGGGAAGACGGCGAGCTTCGCGTCGACGAGCTGCTGGCGGGCGCTTTCGACGGCGCGCCAGCGCTCTTCGTCCGGCGAGTCGGCCGGGCCGAGCACGAACGCGACGGGCTTGGGCGACGCGCGCCCGATCTCGACGAAGCGCTCGACGATGTGCCCGAGCCGCCGGTGGAAATCGGGCCGGCCCAGCACCCAGTCCTCGCCCACGTTGGCGACTAGCAAGTCGAAGTCCGGGCTCTTGGCCATCATGTCGAGGATCGCCGCGCCCGAGACGCCGGCGCCGGTGCCCGCCAGGATCGACTGGTCGACGGGGTTGCCGATCCAGTCCCAGAGCGGCGAGCGCTCTTTGATCTGCTGGCGGATCGCGTCGGGCAGCGGCGGCACATCGAGCCCTTGCTCCACGCAGGCGTCTGCCGTCTGCACGCCTCGTCCGCCGCCCCCGCCCACGATGCCCGCTCGGCGACCAGGCGCGCCTTCGGGCCTCGGCAGCAGCGCGAACGCGACGAGCAGGTCGATCAGCTCGTCCTGCGAGTACACCTGGACCGCGCCCGCCTGGTGCAGCGCGGCGCTCCAGACCTCGCTCGCGCCGGCGAGCGCCGCTGTGTGCGAGACGGCGCTGCGCGCGCCCGCGCTCGTGCGGCCGCCCTTGAGGACGACGACTGGCTTCGCCTGCGCCGCGGTGCGCAAAGCGCCCAAGAACCGCCGCCCGTCGCGCGCGCCTTCGATGTACATGCCGATCGCCTTCGTCGCGCCGTCCTGCGCGAGGTGGCGGAGGAAGTCCGACTCGTCCAGGTCGAGCGCGTTGCCGTAGCTCAGCGCGGTGCTGAAGCCGATGCCGCGCACGTCGGCGTGCAGCAGCACCTCCGTCGTCGCGTTGCCGCTCTGCGAGAGAAATGCCGCCGCACCGACGCGTCGCGGCAGGTCCGGGCGGAACGAGATGCCCCAGCCCGGGTCGTGCACCCCCATGCAGTTCGGTCCGATCAGGCGGACGCCCGTCGCGCGCGCCCGTTCGAGCACGGCGCGTTCGAGGTCGGCGGCGTCGGCGCGGCCCGTTTCGCTGAAGCGGCCCGTGAAGAGCTGGACGGCGCGCACGCCCTTCTCCGCGCAGGCGTCGAGCAGGTCGAGCACCCCCTCCGACGGGATGCACGAGATCACGAAGTCGATCTCGTCCGGAATCGCGCGCACGTCAGCGTAAGTGGTCAGTCCCAGGATCTCAGTCTCGCGCGGGTGGACAGGGTAGACGGGCCCCGCGAACCCGAAATCGATCAGCGAGCGCAGGTAGTCGTGGCCCGGGCTGTCCGGGTTCGTGGACGCGCCCACGACCGCGATCGAGCGCGGGTGCAGGATCGCGCTCAGGTCGGCGCTCGCCGGCTCGGTCGATTTGGGTGCTGGCATGGGCGTTCGAGACGGAGTGTATCGGGCGCGCTGAGCGCGGACAAACGGTCGATCATCTCCTTGACTCGCCTGCGAATGCCCAGATTCTTAAGAGATGGGGTGCAGGGGGCGTAGCGCCCCTGCCGGGGGTCTGGGGGTGTCCCCCCGTTTCCAATACATTTCTGGGCGGGTGGGTGGGAGAGAAGAAGTACCCTCCTAGACGATCATGCGCGAGCGTTCCTATCTGTCACCCGCCGGCGCCCTCTGGATGCTGCGGGACTCATCCCGCAGACTGGTTCGCACTATGCCGCGGCGCCGAGCCTGGAAAGGCTCGGCTACGGGTGCGCGGGCTCGTACGCAGGCGCGGGCGCGTATTCAGCGGTTTCGGTAGAATCCGCGCTGGCTTGCAGCGCCGACCGGGCGACGAACAGGAGATACGCCGCGCCCACCGCCTCCAAGGCCAGGTCCGCCTTCGAGATGTCGAAGTCCCAGCGCTTGCCCCGTTGGGGGTAGCGCTTGAACGGCATCAGCCAGGGCACGTGGCCGCCGTCCCAGAGGTCGCCGACCAGGTGGACGAAGTACGCCAGCGCAAAGGCAGCGCCGGCCTGCGGCCCGAACAGACGCCCGGTGAGTGTCGAGAGGGCCGCTCCCATCAGCGGCGTGTGGCCGATGTGCCGCGCCGTCGGCGTCAGGTCCAGCACCCACGACAGCGTCTTGTCGATCGCGTCCGGCACCAGCGCCCCGCCGAGCGACGGCGGCGGGCTGCGGTCGATGCCCGCGAATCGGTTCGCCAGTAGCGCGGACGCGAAGTGAGCGATTGGGTACATGGCCTACGAAGTGTATCGGCACCCCGTGCCGAGGCGGTAGTTGTGCTCCTGGGCGCGGTTTGGGGCCGCATGTCGCATGGTTTACGATGCGGTCATGCCGCTGCCGCCCTGGAAACGACGCTTCCTCGCGCCCCGCGTGTCACTGCCGATCTGGGCCCGCGACGAGCCGGAGCGGCTCGTCTACGGCTCGAACGCCGGTGGCAAGTGGGAGGTCTACGCCTGGGACCGCCGTGACGATACCCATCGCCAGGTCACCGACCGCCCCGAGGGCACGCGCTTCGGCATGCTCGATCCGGCCGGCGAGCGCGTCTGGTGGCTCGACGACAAGGACGGCAACGAGTTCGGCCGCTTCGCCTGCCAGCCGTTCGCCGGCGGCGAGACGCAGGTGGTCGCGCCGGAGCTGCCTCCCGCGTATCCGGCTGGCCTCGCGCTGGCGCGATCATTCGCGGTGCTCGGCTCGTCGACCGACGACGGCAGCGCGATCCACCTCCTGCGCGACGGCGAGCCGCCGGCCCGGCTCTACCAGCATCGCGAGGACGCGGACGTCGCCGCCCTCTCGCGAGACGAGACGCTGCTCAGCATGACGCACTCGGAGCACGGCGACAGCCGCCACCCGGCCGGGCGCGTGCTCGCGCTCGATGGCTCGCCGGTGGCGGAGCTCTGGGACGGGCCCGGTCGTGGCCTGCATCCGGCGCGCTGGTCGCCGGTCGTGGGCGATCAGCGGCTGCTCGTCACCCACGAGCGGAGCGATCTCCCGCGACCGCTCATCTGGTCGCCCGAGGCGGACGACGCGGCCGAGCTCGACATCGACCTGCCGGGCGAGGTGTTCGCCGATTGGTACCCCGATGCCTCCGCGCTCCTCATCTGGCACGGCCGTCGCGGCCGAAGCGAGCTCTACCGCCTCGATCTCGCCACGAACGCGCCGACGAAGCTCGAAACCGAGCCGGGCACCGTCGGCGGCGCCGTCGTCCGGCCAGACGGCGAGGTCTGGTACGCCTGGGCGTCGTCGTCTACGCCGCCGGAGGTGCGCGCGAACGATCGCGTCCTCCTTCGCCCAGCGGGCGAACGCGCGCCGGGCGGCGTCGCCTACAGCGAGCACGACGTGGAGGGCGTGCCTGTCTTCCTCGCGGAACCGGAGGGCCCGCGCCCGCACCCGACCGTCTTTGAGGTACACGGCGGGCCTGCCGCCCACGACCAGGACGCGTTCTCGCCCTTCGTCCAGGCCTGGGTCGATCACGGCTACGCCGTCCTGCTCGTGAACTATCGCGGCAGCACCGGCTACGGCAAGGCCTGGCGCGATGGCCTGGAGGGCAATCCCGGCTTCACCGAGCTCGAAGACATCGCGAAGGTGCACGACTGGGTCGTGCGCGAGGCCATCGCCGATCCTCGGCGCGTCGTGCTGTCGGGCGCGTCGTGGGGCGGCTATCTGACGCTGCTCGGCCTCGGCACGCAGCCGGAGCGCTGGTCGCTCGGCATCGCCGGCGTGCCGGTCGCCGACTACGTCGCAGCGTTCGAGGATGAGATGGAGCCGCTGAAGGCGTTCGACCGGGCGCTCTTCGGCGGCTCGCCCGACGACAAGCCCGAGTTCTATCGAGAACGCTCACCGATCACCCACGTCGAGCGCGTCCGGGTGCCCGTGATGGTGCTCGCGGGGGAGAACGACCCGCGCTGCCCAATCCGCCAGATCGACAACTATCTCGCCCGCCTGCGCGACCTCGGCAAGCCGCACGAGGTCTACCGCTTCGACGCCGGCCACTCATCGCTCGTCATCGAAGAGACCATCCGCCAGGTCGAAGCCCAGCTCGCCTTCGCCTCGAAGCACCTGGGCACGACGGCGCCGGAATGACCGAGGCGTCGATATCGCTAACGGCGGATGTCGGTTGGACGCCGCTGTAGGGGCGGGTCTCAGACCCGCCCGATCAGGCGACCCGGACTGTCGCCAGTTCGAGCCGGACCTCGCCGTCCGGGACAGTCTTGCCAGTTGCTCGCCGGCTGGCCAGCCACCCCTCGATCGCTTCCTCGGCGAGCACGAGCGCCTCACGCTTGCTGCTGCCCCAGGTGATGCACCCGGGCAGCGCGGGCGCCTCCGCCGTCCACTTACGGCCTTCCTTGGTGAGGAGGATCTGGTACTCCATGGCTAGGCCTCCCGGTTGTACTCCTCGCTGCTGATCGACGCAGCTTTCAGTGTAGCAACTATGGCTCGCGGCGACATGGCCTTGTTGCCGTGGATCGCAATGACGATGGTGACGTTTCGATACTCGTCATGATGGAGGATGTGGTGGGACCCGTGGATGCGCTCGATCCACCAGCCTTTCCGTTGCAGGAAACGCAGCATGCGCTTCCCGCTGACACTCTTTGGCTTCTGTGGCATGGCCGCCCGCCCTCGGTGCCGTGCGCCCCTACGGCTCGTCTTCCGGAGGCGCCGCGATGCGCATCGTGTCGTCGTGCTCCGGCAGGAGCTGGGCCTGCGCCTGAGTGACGGCGGGCAGCCCGAAGACCTTGATGAACCCCTCGGCGGCGGACGAGTCGTACTGGTCGCCTTCCTCGTACGTCGCCAGCGCGAAGGCGTAGAGGCTGCGCGGCGACTTCGTGCCGGTGGGCGTGGCCTGGCCCTTGTGCAGGCGCATGCGCACCGTGCCGCTGACGTGGCGCTGCGTCGAGTGGACGTAATGCGCCAGGTCCTGGTGATGCGCGGTGAACCAGAGGCCGTTGTAGATCAGCTCCGCGTACTCCTGCGCGATGCTCGCCTTGAGGCGGATCTGCGCCTTCGAGAGCGTCATCTGCTCCAGCGCGTCGTGCGCGGCGAGCAGCGTCACCGCCCCCGGCGACTCGTACACCTCGCGCGACTTGATGCCGACGAGCCGGTCCTCCAGGTGGTCGATGCGCCCGACGCCGTGCTCCCCGGCCAGCTCGTTCATGCGCTGCGTCAGCGCCACCGGGTCGAGCTCGTCGCCGTCGAGCGAGATGGGCACGCCGCGCTTGAACTCGACCTCGACATTCCGGGGCTCATCGGGTGCGTTCGCGATGGAGCGCGTCCAGGCGAACGCGTCCTCAGGCGGCTCCGTCCACGGGTCTTCGAGCGGCCCCGACTCGATGCTGCGCCCCCAGAGGTTCTCGTCGATCGAGTAGGGGCTCGCCTTCGTCACGGGCACCGGGATGTTGTGCTGCTGCGCGTACTCGATCTCAGACTCGCGCGTGCGCAGGTCCCACTCGCGCAGCGGCGCGACGATGCGCAGGTCGGGCGCGAGCGCCTGCACGCTCACGTCGAAGCGCACCTGGTCGTTGCCCTTGCCCGTGCAACCGTGCGCGACGGCCTGCGCGCCCTCTTCGCGCGCGACGTCCACCATCAGCTTGGCGATCAGCGGCCGCGCCAGCGCCGTCGCGAGCGGGTAGCGCCCCTGGTAGCGGGCGCCGGCCATCATCGCCGGGAAGGCGAAGTAGCGGATGAAGTCCTCGCGAGCGTCTAGCCAGCGGTAGCCGACGGCGCCCGCCGCCAGCGCGCGCTCCTCCAGCGTCGCGCGGTCGCGGTCGAGACCGACGTCTACCGTCAGCGCGATCACGTCGTACCCGCGCTCGACGGTCAGCCAGCGGACCGCGACGGAGGTATCGAGACCACCGGAGTAGGCGAGGATTACCTTCTCAGACATGAAGACCTCTCTGAGCCACAGATTGACACAGATTCACACTGATGGCCATCCGGCTTGTGAAGCAGAGCGATCGCTCGGGGCTATCAACGCCGACCACCTGAGCGACGCTTGACGCTCTTGATGGCTTCTTCGATTTGCGGGCGGTCGTCTGGATGCCTAAGGATGAGCGACTTGCCAACGCTTTCCGATGGCGCGCCTGGTTCCACCCACGTCATCTCAGGTGGATCCGGCGCGAGCACCTCAACGACATCGTCCTCGGTGCAGATCACGTAGTGCACCAGCGTCGGGCGATGAACACCGAGCAGCGGCTCCTTCTCACGCAACGCGGCCACCCAAGGCGAATCCGCAACGATCAGCGTCCGTCCGAGCTGGTCCTGGGTGCCTGACAACCTCTCCCATAACTCGAGGCGGTACTCTTCCATGATGTTCCGATAGGCTGGGAACCTCGAGAACGTGAAGCGCAGGCGGCGTGCCTCGGGATCGCGGATGCCTTGTACGGTGACCGAGAGTTCTCCGTCGTCGACCAGCGAGACCATCGCCAAGAAGTCGACATCGGAGACCGGCGTCTCCCATCGCGCTACCTGCCAATTCTCGTACATCGCCTCGGATCTTCGCCAGCGGCTACCTGGGCATCTGTGTGTATCTGTGGCGGCTACCTACTTCGCTGCCGCGCCGCCCAGCTCCGCGAGCACGCCTTCGAGGACCGCGAGGCCCTCGTCCAGCTCCTCGCGCGACACGATCAGCGGCGGGCAGATGCGGACGGCGTCCGGGCGCACGTTGTTCACGATCAGGCCGCGCTCCAGGCAGCGCGCGACGGCGTCCGCCGCGACCTCGCGCGACAGGCCGATCGCCCAGAGCAGCCCCTTGCCGCGGACCTCGGTCACGAGGTCGAGCCGGTCCTCGAGGCTGCGCAAACGCTGCTCCAGGTACGCGCCGTCGTCCGCCACCTTCGAAGGCAGGTCTTGCTCGATGACGTACTTCGTCACCTCGTAGCCGGCGCGCGTGGCGAGCGGGTTGCCGCCGTAGGTCGAGCCGTGGTCGCCTGGCGTGAAGACAGAGCAGTGCTCCTTCGAAAGCACCGCACTCAGCGGCACGCCCGACGCGATCCCCTTCGCCAGCGTCATCACGTCCGGCTCCACGCCGAACAGCTCGTAGGCGAAGAGCGTCCCGCAGCGCCCGATGCCCGTCTGCACCTCGTCGAAGATGAGCAGGACGTTCTGCTCGTCGCACCAGCGGCGCACGGCCGGCAGGTAGTCGTCGTCCGGCACGTTGACGCCGGCCTCGCCCTGGATCGGCTCGAGCATGACGGCGCAGGTGCGCTCGTTCGTCGCCGCGCGCAGCGCCTCGATGTCGTTGAACGGCACGTGGACGAAGCCGGGCGGCAGCGGCGCGAACGGCTCCTTGTAGCGATCGGTGCCGCTCGCGGTGATCGTGGTCAGCGTGCGCCCGTGAAAGCCGTCGAGCGTGCAGACGATCTCGAACGCGCCGTTCTTGTGCTCGCGGCCCCACTTGCGGGCGAGCTTGATCGCGGCCTCGTTCGCCTCTGCGCCGCTGTTCCCGAAGTAGACACGGTCGAAGCATGAGTGCTCGACGAGCAGCTCGGCGAGCTGGAGCTGGGGCAGCGTGTACATCAGGTTCGAGGTGATGGTCAGCGTGCGCGCCTGGTCGGCGATCGCGTCGGCGAGCACCGGGTGCGAGTGACCGAGGCTCGCCGTCGCCGTGCCGGCGAAGAAGTCGAGGTACGCTTTGCCGTCCTCGTCCCACAGCCGGCAGCCCGCGCCCTTCACGAGCACGACGTCCAGCCGCCGGCCGGTCTTCATGAACACGCGCGACTCGATCTCGCGCCAGTCACTCATAGCGGGAGCAGGGTAACACGGAGGGCCGGAAGGCGGGAAGGCGACGGCGCGCTAGGGCGGTGGAATCGGTACGAGTAACAGGCGCGACGGCTCGGCTACGATGATAAACCGCTCTCCTGGCGAGAGAACCAGATCGGTAATCTGCTCCGGGCTAAGAAGGAGCGTGCGCTCCTCGCCGTTTGTGAGGCGCACTGCACCTGCGGCCGTCGTGTACAGCAGGCGGTCGTCAGAGAGAAATATCAGCGGCGGGAGATTGGTGTCCGCACCCTCAAGGTGGGCGGCGCCCGGCCCGGGCACGCGATACTGTTCAGCGCCGCTCGCGACATCCATGACGGCAATGCAGGCCGTCTCGGCGCCGTGCTCACCACAGGGTCGCTCCGCAGCGGCCCCAGTGACGTAAGCGATGAGGGAGCCGTCGGGCGACCAGGCCCCGTCTTTGCCAATCGAGGCTACGAGGCGACTCTGGCCGCTCGCGACATTCCAAAGACGCAGACTGACCGGAGGTTGAAGACTTGTCCCGTCGCTCGGATTCTCCTCGTACAGAAACGCCGAGCTGTCTGGCGCCCACGCGTCGAAGCGCTGCCATGGCGTGCGGCGGCCTTGCGGTGCGAGGCGCGTGAGTTCTTGCGTGGATCGGTCGTAGAGGAGGACCGTCGGAAATGTCATATCCTCGACAGCTACGTAGCGTTGATCTGGCGACCAGGTGTACACCGTTCCGAGAATGCCGACGCCCTCCGCTCCCGTAGTCACGCCGGCGAAGCGCACCGCCTGGCTGACCGCTCCCGTTCGCACATCCATGGTGAACGGCTGGCGACACGCCGTCCCGCAGCCTTCGTCAAAGGCCAACGTCTGGTCGTCCAGCCAGCCATGCAGCGACTTCTCGGTGCTTGGTGAGAGCTCTGCCGCAGCGCCGGGCAGCAGGTCGCGCAGGCCTGACCCGTCCGCGTTGACGACCCAGATCGACGAGCTATAGTCGTCGGCGATGCCGCCTCGGCCAGGATGCGCGCCGATGAATGCGATCCGGGTGCCGTCCGGCGACCATCGCGGAGTGCTGGTCTGTCTTGCCAGGAGCCTCGGTGCGAAGTCCGGTGAATCGGCGCGGTAGAGGCTGCCGCCCTGGCTGTATGCGAGGGAGAGTCCATTCGGTGACCAGTCGGCGCCGCCGAAGGAGCCATCACCCAAGTCGATCACTCCCTCCGGTAACGGGGACACGGTCGCGGTCGCAGCGAGATCTCCCGGGGCACTCAGCGCCCCGCCCAGCTCCGGCGGCTCATCATTCCCGCCCGTCCGCACCACCCCCCACACCAGCAGCCCGAGGCCCGCGCCGACCACCGTCGCGGCCACCGCTGCGCCGAGCACTGAGAGCCGGCTAGCGCTCGCGGCGCGCCAGAGTGCGCCGAGCGGCGCCACGACGGCCGCCCACCAGGGGCGCTCGGTCGGCTGCCAGAGGGCGGCCTCGTCTCGCGACGCGACGCCCAGCTTGCTGAGTATCTCCGAGACGTGGTACTTGGCGCCGGCCAGGCTGATGGCGAGGCGCTCGGCGATCTCCTCGTTCGAGCGCCGCTCGCGCAACAGGGCAAGCACCTGCCACTCACGCGGAGTGAGGATGTCGGGGTGCCGTGGCCGGCCACGCTTCGCCATAGCCCGAGGATAGCGCCAAGCGCGTCGAATTACACTAGTCTTCCGCGGAGAGAAACATTCCTTTGGGTCGGATTCGTAACGCGGTTCTCACGGAAAGCGATTGAACCCTGGTACAGGCTGGGCGGCGGCGGTCGATAGCTGATAGTGGGTAAGCGTTGGGCCATGGGCCCGCAGCATGAAGGAGGTCGTGAATGAAGAAGAAGATCGTAGGAGCACTGTTCGCCGTATCCCTGATGGGAGGCGCGGCGTTTGGCGGTGTCGCGCTGGCTGAGGGCGAAGGCCACACACCCGTTGTCGTCTGCCACTGGGTGCCCGCGCACGACGGCAGCTTCGTCGTCATTACGGTCGATGACGACGGCGCCGACGGCAACGCCAACCTGGAGGCGCACGCCGGCCACGAGAATGACGTGATCAACCCGGCCAGCGGCTCGTGTGACGACGGAGGCGGCGAAGACTAGTCTCGAACACGAGAAGAATGAAGGGGCCCGTCATCCACTGACGGGTCCCTTCATGTAGACTGCTGGGCGGCGGCGGCTTGCACCCGGCATCCGCCTATCCACGTCGCCCGTTCCCTAGATCAGGCTGCTTGGCAGGCCCTGGAGCACCCGCAGCACGCACATCTCGCCCATGTGGGCGTGGCTGCGTGTAACATGCGGAGTGCGGGGTCGCCAGGTTCGGCCCCGCTGCTCCAGACGCGGCCTGAACGCGCGCCAGCCAATTCTGTTACAAACTCAACGCCTGCTCAACCAACTTCGGCTGAGTTCGCGTTATCCTCTCTCATAGGAAGAGGCTCTCGCCCTTCTCGCCGCCCTCCCCGCGCGGCCATCGTTCACCCCGCTGATCAGTTTGGAGGAGGCTAGACGAAGTCATGAACGCAAAGGCCATCGCCCATCGACCCGTTGCGTGGGTCATCACTGTGGCGCTGTTGCTCGCCGCCTTGGGCACGCTATTGGCGTTCGCCATGATCCCGCGAGCGGACGCACACGCGCCATCCGGCGCCATCTTCACGACGCTCGCAGACGGCAGCGAAGTGAACGAAAACCAGTTCCCAAGCAAGCCCGACGTCTACCTGGACGGAGGCCCCGGCCCCGGCGCGCCGCAGGGAGCCGCGGGCCTTGACGACGGCACGTACGTCTTCATGGTCACAAACCCGAATGGAGATGTGCTTCTCTCGACCGACCTTGGAGGTTGCCGCCAGGTGACGGTCGCCGGCGGAGTCTTCACGGGCGTCGTGCCGTTCGGCGGCTGCCAGCACGTCACGGGCAACGACACAGACCACCCGCCTGCCAAGACCGTGCAGCTCTTCCCGTTTGACGACACCCCCAACCCAGGCGGCGTGTACAAGGCGCACATCGTTGCGCTGGACGACTTCCTGGCCGGCTGCGCCGCGCTGGGTGCCGCCAACGGCCTGAATGTGGTGGACTGCGGCCTTGCGCCGAACAACCATCACGGCTTCGTCAGCGCCCACAGCAAGACGGACAACTTCAAGGTTGATGACCCCGCGCATGAGATCGACATTCGGTTCTTCTACGACGGCGATGGCAACGGCCGTTACAACGAGGACCACGACGAGCTACTACCCAACCTCCAGACGTCATGGACCGACACCTTGGGTGCCCGCAACATCCGCTGGTCCGACCCGGACTACCACACGTTCGGTCACGTGGAGGCAGCGGAGACCGGCCGCCACTCCATCAGCATCTACAACCAGGCCGGTTGCGACATCGGCCAGGTCAGCGTGACCCAGTGGGTGGGAGAGGGCGCCTCTTCCCAGGTCACAACAGACAAGAAGCTGAAGAAGGGTCCGCAGAACGTCAGCGTGACGTTCTCCAACCGCCACGAGACGATGCCTGTTACCTGGTACGTCGACGCGGCCTGCAAGTAGTCACTAGGCAAACCGCTGGCAATAAGACAGGCGCCCCAGGAGGGGCGCCTGTCTTATCGTTGCGCGGGGCACGGCGGTAGCGCGGAGCCGCGCTGAGCCTCACTCGACGAGGCGAATGAAGCTGTTGGCTGAGTCCGGATCGAACGTGCCGGCCAGCAACCCGATGTTCTGGTTCACGCGCACGAACCGCCCGATGATCTCGCAGTCGTTGCCTGTGCAGTTGTTGCCGTTGGCAAAGCCCTCCAGGAAGAAGAGCGCGAAGTCCTGGATAGTGACCGAGCAGGAGCCGTTGCATGGCCCATCGATCACCGGCACGATGAGGACGCGCAGGCTCTCGTAGCCGCCCTCCGTGAATGGGTTGCATTCGTTAGTCAGACGATAGATGCCGTCGCCGTCCTGGTCAGGAGTGCCTGTGCCATCCTCGTCGGTGAAGACTTCATCGAACTCGTTGCAGCGAGAGTCGGTGTTATCGAGTCGGTACTCGATCGCTCGCTTCGTGCCGCCGATGAGGTTGCCTGTCTGCGTATCGACCACCGATGGCCCATCGCAGTAAGTCGGGTCCGCTCCCAGGGCGCATACGGCGTTCTCCGAGCCGAACTTGACCCCGTCGCAGTACGAGTCGCTTGAGGTGCAGTTGCCGTTGCCGTTACCGTCGATGCGGATGGGGCTGGTGTTGCCGTTCTGGATGTTGCGGGCGTCGTACTTGAGGACGACTTCGCCGCCCAAGCTGACGCCGTTCATGGCAGCAGCAGTTACGGAGAGTGGGACCACGCCGTCGCCGCCGGCTGCCGAGGTCTTGATCGCCGTGGCGGCCGTAATCACATCGGCAGAGCTGATCCCGATCAGGCGGGCGAAGGTGAAGTTGTGCTCCCGCTTGAGGGTGACGCGCACCTTCGGGTTCGGTTCGCTCCCGCTCTGAGGGATGATCTCGACGCTCTCGATCTCGGCCGCCTCAATGTTGTTCTTCGTCGCCCAGCTCTCGGCTGCGGCCGTGGCCGCGGAGCCGTCCGGCAGGTCGAACGACGCGGCGAGGGCTACGGCATCGGCGTCGTTTTGCAGGTCGCGGTGGTCAGCGGCGTAGCTGCTGAAATCGATCGCAAGCGCCGCCATGCCCCCGATGACGGCGAGCATGACAGCGATGAGGACGACCGCCTGGCCGTGTTGATCGCGCTGGTCGCGCCGATTTTTAGTGAAGAGCATAGCGGGCTACTCCAATCGCATGTCGGCCGACGTCTTCAGGTCGAGCGACTCAGGGAAAGAGCCTCCACTGAAGAAGTCGATCATGTCGCCCAGTGGCGTGAAGAAGTCGTACTGATACGTGGCTTCGACGTGGAGCGAGCTGCCTGGATCGCAGCCGGCGTCGCAGCTCGGCGAGACCGTCATCTGCGCCTTGTCCAGCCCTTCGGCGACCGAGCAGACCCGGCCTACCACGCTGCTGTTGCCTTGTCCTTCGCATGTTGTCGCGGCGTCTCCGAGCTCGTTCCCGACGGCGCCGTAGCGCGCGCCCTCCCGCGTCGCGTTGGTGAGACTGACGTAGGAGCGAGCGCCCATCGCGAAGTCGATGATGCCAAAGACGAGGATGATCAGGATCGGGAATACCAGGACGAACTCGACGAGACTCTGACCTCGATCTCCCTGCTTGTGTGCTTGCTTGTGAATCTGGAGCATGTGAGTACCTCTGTGTTTGCGCTCATCGACTGTCAGACGCAGTTGCTGCCTGTTCAGTGCTGGATGGCGCATCCGAGCGTGGGAACGTCCGCCATGCTGGACTGAATTCACTGTCCGCTTCTTGCGGTTGAATCCGTTCCATAATGGCGTCTCGCGAGTCCAGCGCCTCGCGCCAGCGCGCGCGCCTGGCCCGAAGCTCAGCCTCGAGCCGTGCGACCAGGCTTGGCGTTTTCTGCTTCCTTCTAGTGAGCATTGGGTCCCCCCTGGGAGGATGATGGAGTACTAGTCTGTATCCGAACGCCGCGAGACAGCAGACGTTACGGATACGGGCAGGGACGTGGATGGGGAGTGAGATGGAGATGTGAGGAGTGCGCTATCGCCAGGGCGCACGGGAATCGACCGCCGCCGTTTCGCGTCCGTTGACTAGATCAGGCTGCTCTTTAGGCCCTGGAGCACGCGCAGCACACACATCTCGCCCATGTGGGCGTGCCCGTGCGTCAGCACGATGTTGTTCAGCGCCTGGCGCGCCTTCATCTCCGGCAGCGGCTTCACGACGACCGCGCGCTCGAGCGAGTCATCTTCGGCCGACGAAAGGAAGGCGTCCGTCGCTTGCCAGACGGCGTTCTGGTACTCCAGCCACTGATCGATGGCCGGCAGGCGCAGCGCCTGCGCGTCGGCGGTGGTCACGCCCGTACCCTGCGAGATGCGGTCGAGGGCGAAGCGCTCGAAGTAGCCGCCGTCGATCCAGATCGTCGGCTTGCGGTCCTGCAGGATGAACTGCACCACGTTGTCCTCGGTACGCACGTAGTGCCAGAGCGTAAAGCCGATGGTGTTCGCGGTCGAGCCCGGCGGCGCCCAGTGGAGCTGCTCCGGCGTGAGGTCGCGCACCGCCTGGTCGATCATGTTGTGCTGGTTGCGCATCGATTCGCGCAATACCTGGGCAACGGTGGTCATGCTGTCGTTTCCTTTCCCGCAGGCCCGTCATACTCGGGCCACACTTCGTTTGTGGCCTCAAGGGCCTCTTCCGCCAGCTCTCGATCTAGGTCCGCATAGTATCGATATCCGGCTCGTAGCAAGCGTGTCTGCCTGACCGTCCGATCCCACTCATTTTGTTGGGCAGCGCTTCGTTGTGGTCTCAACTCAGCACCACACCGCGGAGCTCCTCCACCAGCTCTGCCACCATGTCGTAGCGGCCGAACGAGGGGATGAAGTAGATGCCCTGCACGCCGCCTCTCGCCGCCGCGATGATCTCGCGGGCAATGGCGGCCCCTTCCGCCGCGCCGTTCTCGCCGGCGTCGCGCATGCGCTGACGCAGCGGCTCCGGGATCGTGACGCCGGCGAGCTCGTTGTGAATGAACTCTGCGTGGCGCTCGCTGTGGAGCGGCATCAGGCCCATGATGATCGGCACCTTGAACCGCGACGCCTTCTCGAGGAAGCGCTCGAGCGCCTCGATGTCGTAGATCGCCTGCGTCATCACGAAATCGGCGCCCGCCTCCACCTTGCGCTTCAGCAGCTTGATCTCCGCTTCCAGCGACGGCGCCGTCGGGTTCGCCGCCGCGCCGACGAAGAACGAGGTGGGTTGCGCCATCGCGTTGCCCGCGAAGTCGACGCCCTCGTTCAGCCCCTTGAGCACCCGCAGCAGGCCGACCGGCGTCACGTCCCAGACGCCGACCGCGCGGGCGTAGCCCGACGCGCTCGGCGCGTCGCCTTTGAGGCAGAGCACGTTGCGCAGCCCCAGGACGTGGAGGCCCAGCAGGTCCGACTGGATCGCGAGCAGGTTGCGGTCGCGCGTCGTCACGTGGACGATCGTCTCCAGGCCGAGCTGCTGGCGGAAGAGCAGCGCCATCGCGAACGGGCTCATGCGCACGCGCGCCATCGGGCTGTCCCCGACGTTCACGCAGTCGAGGCCGGCCAGCTTCAGCCGGGCGGCGCCCTTGAGGGCGGAGCGTGGGTTCAGGCCGCGCGGCGGGTCGATCTCCGCGCTGATGATGAAGCGTCCGGCGGCGAGCTTCTCGCGCAGCGTCGCCTCCTCCGGCTCGATTTCGTCGCTCGGCAGCCAGATCGCTCGCTCGTCGATGCCGCTCGTGGCGGCGGCTTCGCTCGCGCCGTCCGCGCGCGGCGACGCGTCGAGCGCGCTGCGCATCGCTGCGATGTGCTCCGGCGTGCTCCCGCAGCATCCCCCGACGATCGCGCAGCCCGCCGCGACGAGGCGCGGCACCGACTCGGCGA
The DNA here is from genome assembly GCA_040882355.1 of Dehalococcoidia bacterium. GTDB lineage: Bacteria > Chloroflexota > Dehalococcoidia > DSTF01 > RBG-16-68-14 > JBBEBM01. Next base: position 22,032 of record JBBEBM010000082.1, read on the forward strand.
AGGCAGGCGGCGGCACCGGGTAGACGACCTCGCGCTCCGCGACGCGGGGATGCCCCGCGTTCGGCTGAGCGATCAGCTTCACCTTTGTCGCCTTCGCCATCTCTTCCACGATCTCGAGCGCCGCTTGCGGGCCGGGCACGCAGTTCACGCCGACGACGTCCGCGCCGGCGTTGTGCAGGTCGCGCGCGACATCCGCCGGCTCCTCGCCGGTCCACGTCCGCCCGTCGCGCTGGAACGTCACCTGCGCGACGAGCGGGAGGTCTGGCGTGGCCTCTCGCACGGCGAGGACCGCTTCGCGCGCCTCGGCCAGCGACGGGAACGTCTCCAGCATGATCAGGTCGACGCCCGCTTCCAGGAGCGCCTTCGCCTGTTCGGCGAAGGCGCGGTGCGCCTGCTTCAGCGTCACCTCGCCGCCGGAAGCCAGGCCGACGCCGACCGGCCCCATGGCTCCGGCGACGAACGCCTGCCGGCCGCAGTCGCGCGTCGCCTCGCGCGCCAGCTCGACGCCGCGGGCGTTGATCTCCGCAGCCTGCTCGGCCAGACCGAACGAGCGTAGCCGGAGCCTGTTCGCGCCGAAGGTGTTCGTCTCGACGATCTCCGCGCCCACGGTCAGGTAGTCCCGGTGGATGCCGAGCACCAGCTCCGGGTTCGAGAGGTTCTGCTCGTCCAGGCACGCCGAGCCGGGCACGCCCCGGTCGTGCAGCAGCGTGCCGATGGCGCCGTCGGCGAGCAGCGCCCTACGTTCTAGGGCAGCGAGGAACGGATGAGCCATGGGTTCGCTCCTTGACGGGCATTATACCAACCGGCCTGCTCCGGGCAGGGTCGTAAGTGTTATGGCATGTCCGGGGTTATACTTGGGGCTACCGCGGAGCGGTGGCCCAGCCAAATGACATCCCAGGACTCACAGTCAGCTAACCCCGCCCAGCAGACGGCAGCGCCTGCCTGGGTGGGGCCCGTTAGTCGAGAGCGCCTCGTGGGTCTGGTCAGGGTGCTGTGGGTGCCCGTAACGCTGGGCCTCATCGTGGTGCTGGCGTCCGTGGTGCGGCTCTACAACCTGGTCGAGAACCCGCCGGGCTTCTTCGCCGACGAAGCGTCCTTCGGCTACAACGCGTACACCATCCTCCACTCCGCCAAGGACGAGTTCGGCTCGCGCCTCCCGCTCTTCTTCAAGGCCTTCGGCGAGTACAAGCTGCCCGTCTACATCTACTCGCAGGTGCCGTTCATCGCCGTCCTCGGCCTCAGCGAGCTGCCGGTGCGCCTGACGAGCGCTGTCTATGGCATCCTCACCGTGGCCGCCGTGTACTTCCTCATGCGCGTCTTCTTCCAGAGGGAAGGATTCGCGCTCGCGGCCGCTGCCACGCTCGCCGTTTCGCCGTGGCACATCTTCTACAGCCGCACCGGCCTCGGCGATATCCTGGTGCACGCCTTCTACCTCACGCTCGCGATCGGGCTGTTCGTGCTGGGCACAAGACGTCCCGCCTTCCTTGTCGCGTCGGCTATCGCGTTCGTCTTCGCGCTCTTCTCTTACCGAGCCGCGTGGGTGCTCACGCCTCCGATCCTTGCCGTGCTGATCGCCCTCTACCATCGAGAGCTCATCCGGCACTGGCGCTTCTCGATCGTCGCCGCGCTCATCCTGGCGGCCGTTGGGATCTTCATCCTGGTTCACGTCCGCTCGGTCGACACCGACCGCGCGCAGGAGCTCTCGATCACCAGCCTGGACCTGAGCTTGCCTGACACGATCAAGAAGGGCTTCGAGAACTACCGGACGCAGTTCACGGACGAGTTCCTGTTCGATGGCGCCGGCGAAGACCACATTAGGCACGTTGTGCCCGGCATCGGCTGGGTCTCCTGGTGGCAGGTGCCGTTCCTCGTCTTCGGCACGCTAGCGCTCCTCTGGAAACCGACGCGTCCCAAGCTGTTCTTGCTTGCGCTGCTCCTGATCTATCCGCTGCCGACGGCCACCGCGCGCGGCGGGCCGAGCAGCAGCCACACGTTCTTTGGTGTGATCCCGTTCACGCTCATCACGGGCTACGGCGTCTGGGCCGCCGTCGAGCTGCTCGCCACCCTGCGCTGGCGCGCACTGCGACCAGTCGGGGTCGCATTAGCGGGCGTGGTCCTCGCGGGAGCGACGGCCGGCGCCGGTGTCGCGCTCGCGTCGTTCCTCGATACCTACCACGGCGAGTACCGCCAGCTCTCAGCGGATTACGGCGGCTGGCAGTGGGGGCCCAGGCAGATCGTCGAGCGCTTCGAGGCGCTCGAGGGCGACTACGACGAGTTCTACCTCGAGCCCTCCTTCAACGAGCCCGGCTACTTCTTCACGTTTTACGCCCCGGACGGCTGCGCGAAATGTATCGTTGCCCACTGGGACCACTGGGACCCGGCGAAACGCCAGCTCTTCGCGATGCGGCCCGAGACGCTCATGCCCGTCGACAACTTCGACGTGCACGAGGTCCTCTACTACCCGAACGGCAAGGTCGCCTGGGTGATCGGCGAGATCGAGGGCCGGGGCGACTACCTGCGCGGCGGTTCGCCGAACGACCCCGAGCTCGCTTCGGACGAGGCGGTGCGTAGGATCGCTGAGTTGACCCTAGCCATCCAGACCAACCCGAACGACATCGACGCCTACATGCTGCGCGGCAGCGCCTACTGGCAGGCGGGCAAGTTCTGGGAGTCGACAGGCGACTACGCGAAGGTGATCGAGCTCGATCCGGCCTCCGCGCAGGCCTACGTCAACCGGGCCAACGTTTATGCCGCCGCCGGCATCTTCGATTGGGCGGCCGGCGACTACAACACGGCCGTGAGCATCGAGGCGAACCGTGCGCTCGCCTACAACAACGCCGGCGCCCTTTACAACCGCACGCTTCAGTACGACGCAGCCATCGCTCAGCTCAACCAGGCGATCGTGCGCGCGCCGGACCTCGCGCTGCCCTGGGCGAACCGGGCGATCGCCTACCTGGGCCTCGGCAATATGGAGCAGGCGCTCGCGGACCTCGACCGGGCGCTGGCCCTCGATCCGGGCCTGGCTCTCGCGCACGAGACGCTCGCCGAGGCGCATCGAAGCGAGGGCGACCTCGACGAAGCGCTGGCCGACGTCGGCAGGGCGCTCGACCTCGATCCCTCGTCCGCCGAGGCCTACACGGAACGCGGCCGCATCGGCCTGCTCCTCGGCGAACACGACGAGGCCCTCGCGGACTTCGACGAAGCCGTCTCGCTCGACCTCGATTACGCGCTCGCCTATGTCGGGCGCGGCATCGCCCGCCTGCGCGCCGGCGACGCCGAGGCGGGCGTCGAAGACCTGGAGAAGGCGGTCCTGCTCGATCGCGCTTACGTCGCCAGCCCCAACGAGCGGAACCCACAGACCCAGTGGAGCCTCCACGCCGTCGACGAGCCGCTCATCGCAGAGCTACGGGATGCGGCGTCAGCGGTCGATGACCAGGCGCTCGCCGCGCGTCTGCAGGCCGTCGTTGCGTACCTGCGCAGCGAGCCGCCGCCCTAGGGGCAACCATCGGTTCGCCGCGGGCGATCGTGGGGGCGACCATCTGGTCGCCCTGAGCGACTAGGGCGTGGTCACGGTACTAGCTTCGGCCTCATGCAGGTATTCCGGGCTGAGATCCGCTCCGTTTGGCCAGACGACGGTGCCCAGCACGGGATCGACGGAGGCCTGCGCGAAGAGGTCCGGGTCGCGCAGTGGCTCAAACACCTCGCCGAAGAGCAGTTGCTCGACATCCACGCTGCGCTGCGTTCCGTCTTCGAAGGTCACCTCAAGGACGAATGGCTTGATGACCTCAACGCGTACGACGATATCCAATCTCCTCACACCTCGTTTCAGTCGAGTGGAGCGATGCGTTGTAGAGGCGCATGCTCGCGCGCTCGTTGCCAGTTGTCGCTCAGTTCTCGTTCGTGCTGGGACGCCCATTCAGTTACGAGGCTCCATGCGCGCCGCGGCAGCCGTCCCTGAAGCACATCAGGCGGCTCAATCCTGATCAGTGCGCGGTGTTCTCCGTAGATCGCGTGGAAGTGCGGCGGGTCGTGATCGTTGTAGAACATCGCGATTACGATTCCGTAGAATTCACAGATCCTCGGCAAGCAACCCTCGTCTCGATGTGTTTCGGCCACAGTATAGCGAACCCTGACGCCGAACTCGGCACCTGGGACCGGCACGCCGTTGACGGCTCGCCCTCCTTGGCGCTATGCTTGCACACACTCGCTGCTTGGGGGCCGGGAGAACATGCCCGCGTTCATCGTCTTTACGAAGCTCACGCTCGACGGCGCGAAGGCGCTCAGCCAGGACCCGGATCGGCTCCTGGCTGTGAACGACCGCGTCGAAGAGCTTGGCGCGACGGTCACGAGTCAGTACGGCACGCTGGGCGAATACGACTTCGTCACGTTCGTCGAAGCGCCGGACAACGAGACGGTCAGCCAGATCGCAGCGGAGATCAGCAGCCTCGGCTCCGTGCGGCTGCACGTCTACCCGGCCATCGGCTTCGAGCGCTTCGCCAAGCTCCTCACGCTCGAGTCCTACCGCAAGGAGCCGCACGCCTGGCAGACGCAGCTCTGGGCGCGCGCCGCCCGCCGCGTCGCCCGGCCCTGGGTGATGAGCCGCCATGTCAATCATCTCCTCCAGCCCTTCACCATCGAAGGCCTCGACAACCTGCGCGACGTGCGCGGCCCGGTGCTCTTCATCGCCAACCACACCTCGCACATCGATACCTTCGTGCTGTTGACGGCGCTGCCCGGTCGCCTCCGCGAGCGCACCGCCGTCGCCGCCGCCGCCGACCGCTTCTACCGCGCCTCGCAGCGGAGCTGGTGGTTCTCGCTGTTCTGGAATACCTACCCGATCGTGCGGGGCGGCGGGCTCGCCGCGCTCGATTACTCGAAAGAGCTTCTCACTGGCGGCTGGTCGATCCTGATCTTTCCGGAAGGCGGGCGCTTCAAGGCCGGCGAGGTGCAGCGCTTCCACCACGGCCCCACGATCCTGGCGATGCAGGCGAAGGCCTCGGTCGTTCCGGCCTACCTCGAAGGACTCGACAAGCTGATGCCCAAGGGCACGCGCATGGCGCAGCCGGGCCCCGCGCTCGTGCGCTTCGGCTCGCCGGTTTCGTTGGAGGACATCCAGGACGTCCCGGCCGGCACGGAGCGCCTGCGCCAGGCGGTGCTCGCCCTCGCGCGCCAGCCGGCGGCGGTGGGCGAGTTTCAGGCGCTGCCACAAGCCGCCGCCTCCAGTTGACCGACGCGCGCCGGCGTTCTAACGTGGCTGCTAGGACATACGATCATCGACAAGGAGGTAGTGATGGCAAGTGCGGAGCACAAGGGGTTTGGCTCTCCTGATGAAACGCGACCTTTCGAGAAGGGGAAAGCGGATCTGCTCAACATGGGAGGTGGCGTCATCGGCAAGTTGACGCTGCAGCCCGGCTGGCGCTGGTCGGAGCATGTGAAGCCGATCGCGGGCACGGAGTGGTGCGAGGCGCCGCATTTTCAGTACCACGTCTCGGGCACGCTGCACGTTGTGATGGCGGACGGCACGGAGTTCGATGCAAAGGCCGGCGATGTAACGGCGCTGCCCTCCGGCCACGATGCCTGGGTCGTGGGCAACGAGCCGGTCGTCGTCGTCGACTGGTGGGGCGCCAGCAACTACGCGAAGTCATAGCCGGGGCGCTTCACAACAAAAGCGAAGCCCGAAGCGTTTCGCTTCGGGCTTACGTTTGGCTGTTAGTGACGGTTTCTAGTGGCTGCAGGCGTGCGCCTGGGGCGCGCCCGCGCTATCCGCGGTGTCGAAGCTGGAGCCGCATGCGCAGCTCTTCACGGCGTTCGGGTTGAAGATCGTGAAGCCGCTCTTCATGATGTCGTCCACGTAGTCGATCTCGGCGCCCTGGAGGAGCGGGGCGCTCTCCGGGTCGACGAGCAGCCGGACGCCGCCGTGCTCGATCACCAGGTCGTCTTCTTCGGCCTCCTGGGCGAGCGACATGCCGTACTGGTAGCCGGAACAGCCGCCGCCGGCGACGAAGACGCGCAGTGCGCCGGTCTCGATGCCCTTCTCCTGCAGCAGGTTCCGCGCCTTCTCGACGGCCTTATCGGTGATGTTGACGACGGTCATGGTCCACCCCTTTCGGCGACACAGCGACAGACTCGTTTCTCCGCTCGATTGTTAGTTTATCGACACGCGCCCGGCTTGGCAAGGCCCGTCATGTCGTTGCCGGGACGGGCGCTCGCTCACTGACCCGGTACGCGCAGGAGCCCTGGCAACCCGCCTCGCTCGGCTCTACATAATGAACATCGGCTCCCAGCAGGAGCGCCAGCAGGCGCTGGTCGTGGGCGCAGGCGTGGCCGTTCGCCTCGGCCACTCGCGGGCAGGGGCAGCCGTGGCCCACGAGCAGGTAGCCCTCGTCCGTGGTCTCGACGTCGAAGGCGATGCCCTCCTCCTCCAGAGCCGCCGTCGCCGAACGCAGGCGATCGACCAGCGTCGCTCCGCGCACGTGCGGCGCGATGCGGTGGCCCAGCCGCTGCGCCATCTTGTCGAAGACCAGCTCGGCAAGCTGGCCGCCGCCGCGCCCGGCTGTCTCCTCCGGCGTGAGGGCGACGATCTCCTCCAGCAGGCGGTTGGTGATGCGGACGTAGTGCTTCGGAAAGAGGTCCTCGCCCGCCTCGCTCATCGAGTAGAGGTAGTGGGGCCGTCCCGTCTTGCGCCGCACCTGCGCGACGTCCACATAGCCGTCGCGGATCAGGATGTCGAGGTGGCGACGTATCGTCGCGGGCGCGAGGCCCAACTCCTTCGTCAGGTCGTCGACGGTGGCCTGGCGGCGACGCAGGATGTTCAGGATGGTCTGACGGGTGCTCTCCATGCTCGATTCAGTCTAGGCTCGCTCCGAACGAGCTGTCAAGCTAATCATGCTATTTATGCTTTTTTACGCAGCGATGATGCGCTCTCGAATGCCCTCCAAGCCGGAGCTGACGAGGCTGTCGTTCTGAATGTGCAGGCCGTACAACACCTCGTGGAACGGCCCGATCTGCCGGTAGCGTTCCGCCCGCACGAGCAACGTGGCGTCCGGCGCGGCGGCGTAGCCCTGGACGGCAGCCTCCCTCAGGCCGCCAGTGAGCCCGGCGAAGTCGAGCGCCGGATCGCCCACGCGCGCGTCCGCGAAGTCGATCACGCCGGTCACGCTGGCGGTCGCCTCATCGACCAGGATGTGGTCCATGCCGAGGTCGGCGTGGATGAGGACGGGCCTGAAGGCGAACAACGCGTCGTCATTCAGGTAGCCGTCCCAGAAGCGCGCCACCGCCCCGGCCTCCGCGGCGGAGAGCAACGGCGAGACCTCGCGATCGCAGCCGGCGCGAAACTCGCGATAGCCCTCTCGCCACGACTCGGCCGTGAAGCATGGCACCTCCAGCTCGGCAGCGCGCTTGAGCGGGAAGGCGTGCAGCTCCGTCAGGAAGCGCCCGAGCTGTCGCGCGATCTCGCCAAGGGCCCGGTCGCCCAACGTGACGTCGCTCAACGGGACGCCGGGCAGCTTGCCGTAGCCGAAGAAGGGCAGCGGGAACTCGTCGACGCCTTCCGACACGAACTCCGGCAGCGGCACGGGCAGCGAGACGTGGCCGGCGAGCTCCCCCAGCAGCCGCGCCTCGGTGCGCAGCGGCCCGGCGCACTCCTCTCGCAAGGGGAAGCGGAAGAGCCACCCGCCGTTCGCCTCCCAAACCTCGTAGTCCCAGCCCGCCGCGAAGTACGCCAGCGTTCGCACGGCCAGATCGGGGAACGCCTGAGCGATGATGCGCCGGCAGCGGTCGATGTCAAGCATGCCGCTCGGAGTATATCGCCCGGGAGCCGGGGCTCCTGCTGCGGAGGCCCTCGAATTGACACGAACGCCAAGCAACAGGCACTATCAAGTCTGTAGCTCAATCTGCGGGGGAGGTTTCGCGAGACTTGATTTGTACAAGCTGCGGTCGTGAGAACCGCGCCGGCGCGCGCTTCTGCTCAGGATGCGGGGGCGAGCTGGCGCAGGCCTGCGCGGGCTGCGGTCAGCCATTGGCGCAGGGAGGCCAGTTCTGCGACTCATGCGGCCAGCCGGTAGGCCAGCCTGACGCCGCTCAGGCGGCGACCCCAACGCCGGCGCCGGCGCCCGCGCTGCCGGCGTCGTTCGCCTCCGGCCGCTACCAGGTGCAGCGCTTCCTTGGCGAGGGCGGCAAGAAGCGCGTCTACCTCGCGCACGACACGCGCCTCGATCGCGATGTGGCCGTCGCAGTGATCAAGACGGAGGGCCTGGACGAAGCCGGCGTGAAGCGCGTCCAGCGCGAGGCCCAGGCGATGGGCCGTCTCGGCGACCACACGAATATCGTCACCGTGCACGACATCGGCGACGATGGCGGCCAGCCTTACATCGTGAGCCAGCACATGGGGGGCGGCGACCTGGAACGGCTACTTGCTAACGCAAAGGAGCATCGACTCTCGATCGCCAAAGCGATCGAGATCTCGGAGCAGGTGTGTGCTGCGCTCGAACACGCCCATAGCCACGCGGTCATCCATCGCGACCTGAAGCCGGGCAACATCTGGCTCGACGCCGATGGCTCGGCCAAGCTGGGCGACTTCGGACTGGCCGTCGCCATCGACCGCTCGCGCCTAACGCGCGAAGGCATGATGGTCGGGACGACATCATACATGCCGCCCGAGCAGGCGGTGGGTGGCGAGGTGACGCCCAGGTCGGACCTGTACTCACTGGGCTGCGCCCTCTACGAGATGGTCACCGGCCGGCCGCCGTTCCTGGGCGACGACTCCGTGGCGGTGATTTCACAGCACATCAATACAGCGCCGGTCGCGCCTTCCTGGCACAATCCTGAGGTACCGACGGCGCTAGACCTGCTCATCACACAGCTCCTTGCGAAAGTTCCGGCCGAGCGCCCACAGGATGCCAGGACCGTTGCGGATGAGCTGCGCCGGATCCGGGAGCGGAGCACGGTCGAGTCTGTCGTTGAAACACGGTCTCCGGCGGCAAACCTTCGTGGTCTCGCCTGGGGCCAGTTCGTCGGTCGGCGGCAGGAGATGGAGCAGCTCAAGTCCGCGCTGGAGAGCGCACTGTCGGGCCAAGGCACCTTGGCCATGCTCGCCGGTGAGCCCGGGATCGGCAAGACAAGGCTGGCTGAGGAGTTCGCCGTCTACGCCAGCCTGCGCGGCGCGCAGGTGCTGACGGGGAGGTGCTTCGAAGGCGAAGTCACGTTGCCCTACCGCCCGTTCATCGAGGCGTTTCGGCAGTACATCCGCTCGCGGCCGGACGCGGAGCTGCGCGGCGAGCTGGGCGACGGCGCGCCTGAGGTCGCGAAGCTCGTCTCCGAGGTGCACCAACGCTTCCCCGACATTCCTGAAGCACAGCCGCTTGAGGCTGAGGCGGAGCGCTTGCGCCTCTACGAAAGCGTGAGCACGTTCATTCGCAACGCGGCGACGGCGAACCCGATCGTCTTGTTTCTCGACGACATTCATTGGGCGGACAAGCCATCGCTGCTGCTCATGCGCTATCTCGCGCGCGCAATCGCCGGCCAGCGCGTGCTGATCCTCGGCGCCTACCGCGACGTCGAGCTGGACCGCACGCACCCGCTGTCGGAAGTGATGGCGACGCTGCGACGCGAGACGCCGTACCAGCGCGTGCTTCTGCGCGGGCTGGCCGAAGAAGATGTCCTCGGGCTGCTAGAAACCCAGGAATCGTCCGAGGAGACGGCCGCCGGACGCCGGGCGCTATCGGCGGCGCTCTACAAGGAGACCGAAGGCAACCCGTTCTTCATCCGCGAGGTGCTCAGCCTTCTGGTTGAGGAAGGGAAGCTGGTGCACGAGAACGGCCACTGGGTGGCGCGCGTCTCGTCCGTCTCAGAGATGGGGATCCCTGAAGGCGTTCGGGAAGTCGTCGGGAAGCGTCTGTCTCGCGTGAGCGAAAGCTGCAACCGCATGCTCACGATGGCTTCGACGATGACCGGCGGCTTTACGTGGGAGGAGTTGAAGGCGATCGCGGATGTCGGCGAGGCGGAGCTGGTTGAGCTGCTGGAGGAGGCTCTCGCTACGCAGTTGATCCTGGAGCGCAAGGGCGACCAGGTCGGCACGTACGACTTCACCCACGCGCTGATCCGTCAGACGCTCTACGGCGAGCTGAGCACGCCGCGACGCGTGATCTTGCACCGCCAGATCGGTAATGCGTTGGAGGCGTTCTACGGATCGAACGTCGATGCGCACCTGTCCGAGCTGGCCCACCACTTCTACCAGGCAGCGCCAGGCGGCGACGTCGACAAAGCGATCGACTACGCTACACGCGCGGGCGATCGCGCGGTTGAACAGCTCGCCTACGAGGAGGCTTCGGCGCACTATGAGCTCGCGCTCCAGGCGCTCGACCTCACTGACACCGCCGGCGAACGCCAGCGCTACGAGCTGCTCATGCCGCTCGGGGGAGCCTATTACCGCTCCGATCTCCCGGAGAAGGCGGTACCGACGCTGGAGCAGGCCGTGCAGTTGGCGATACGCCTGGGCGACGCGCATCTGCAGGGTACGGCAGCCCTGGCATACCACCTTGCCGTGCAGCGCGGCCCGCTGGCGTTCACGGCGGTCGCGGTGCCCGTTCTTGAGCTAACACTGGAAGCGTGCGGCAGCGAGCCGACCGGACTCCGGGCGAGGCTGCTCGCCGCTCTGTCTGAGGCCCTCGAGACGCCGGGTCACATCGAAGCGCAGCGTGAGCGGCGCCTCGCTATCGCGCACGAAGCCAAGGACGTTGCGGAGCTTGCGGGTGACGGCAACGCAATGGTGAGCGCCCTCCGTGCCCTCCATGGGGCGATGGAAGGACCGGAAAACACAGAGGAGCGCCTCGCTGTCTCCAGGGAGCTGATCGCTGTTGCAGAAGGTTTCGGCAGTCGCGTCGACGCCGTCTGGTCTCGCCTCTTTCTCATTGGTGATCTGGCCCAGCTTGGTGAGATGGACGCGGTGAAACGAGAAATCGCAACCACGTGCGATCTCGCCGACCAGTTGAGAGAACCAGCATTCAGCGGCTGGCGCCCCCTATGGGACGCGATGCTGTTGATGCGAGAGGGCCGCTACGAGGAGGCCGAGCGACGGGTCCTGGAGGTCGGTCCGATTGCGCAGCGCACACAACATCCAGGCTGGATCGGCACGTTCTCGGCGCAGTTCTTCGCGATCCGCTGGGCGCAGGGCCGGATTGGCGAGATCGAGCAGGTCGTCCTTCAGCGCCTGGAGGAGATGCCCGACCTGCGCGCGTGGCAGGCGGCGCTGGTAATGGTCTATCTAGACGCGGATCGGCCTGACCGCGCGCGCGAGTGGTTCGATCGCCTCGCCGCTGCTGACTTCGCCGACATCCCGAAGGACCCGCAGTGGATCGTCACTCTCATGCTCGCAGCTTACGCCGCGAGGCGGCTCGGCGATGCCCCCCGCGCAGCGAAGATCTACGAGATCCTCCAGCCGTACGCTCAACGTCAGGTCACGGTCGGCTTCGCCTTCCTCTGCCAGGGCTCTGTCTCGCTCAGCCTGGGTCAGCTGGCCGCGACTATGGGCCGCTGGGAAGACGCGGAACGCCACTTCGAGGAAGCGCTTTCGTTCAACGAGCGCACCGGCACCCCTCCGTGGCTAGCCGAAGCCCGCTTCTACTATGCCGGAATGCTGCACGAGCGTGCCGGGCCCGGCGATGACGAGAAGGCCGTCGCGCTGGTGAACCAGGCGCTCGCCGCCTTCGAGGACATGGGCATGGCGAAATATGTCGAGCGGGCGCTCGCCCTGAAGCTGGACCTCCAGGGCATCGCGGGATACGACGTCAACACCTCGATCGACACGGTCGCCGTCGTGATCAATGCGGAGCGTCCCGACCTCCGCTCCCATGCCGCGCCGGACGGCACCGTGACCCTGCTCTTCACCGATATCGAAGGCTCCACGTCGCTCAACGAACGCCTCGGCGACCAGCGCTGGATGGACATCCTGCGCGTCCACCACGCGATCGTGCGCGACCAGATCGCCGCCCACGGCGGCTTCGAGGTGAAGAGCCAGGGCGACGGCTTCATGGTCGCGTTCGGGAGCGCGCGCCGCGCGCTCGAGTGCGCGATTGCTGTTCAGCGGGCGGTCTCGTCACTGGGCGAGAAGGCGGAAGAGCCGTACCGCCTGCGCGTGGGCCTCCACACGGGAGAAGCGATCCGGGAGGCCGACGACTTCTACGGCCGGCACGTGAACCTCGCGGCACGAATTGCGGGCCAGGCGCGCGGAGACGAGATCCTCGTCTCATCGCTGCTGAAGGAGCTGACAGACAGCGCCGGCGAGTTCGAGTTTGACGAGGGGCGGGAGGTGACGCTCAAGGGCATCTCCGGTACGCAGCGTGTATATGGAGTGCGCTGGGGGAACGAGGCGGCAGGCTCACGGTCCTGAAGAGCCAGCGGAGCCAGCATACATCCCCGCCCCAACAAGCTTCGTTGACAGCGTTTTGAGGCCGGTGCTACGGTGCAAGCGAGAGCCAGTCATGCCCGACCGACGCGTCTACCTCGATCACGCCGCCACGACGCCCACCGACCCGCGGGTCGTGGAGGCGATGCTGCCCTACCTGACGGATGTCTGGGGCAACCCATCGAGCATCTATTACGAGGCACGCGAGGCGCGCAAGGGCCTCGACACGGCCCGGCGCAGCGTCGCTGAGGTGCTCGGCGCGCGTCCGACGGAGATCGTCTTCACCAGCGGCGGCACAGAGAGCGATAACCTGGCGCTGCGCGGCGTCGCGTACGGCGCCCGGCGGCGTGGCAACCACATCATCACTACCGCCATCGAGCATCACGCCGTCCTCCACACGGCCGAGCGGCTCGAGCAGGAGGGCTTTCGCGTCACCTACCTCCCCGTCGACCGCGAGGGCTTCGTCGATCTCGAAGCGCTCGAGCGCGCGCTCGACGACGAGACGGTGCTCGTCTCGGTCATGTACGCCAACAACGAGGTCGGGACGGCCGAGCCCATCACCGAGGTGGTGCGCATCGTCAAGGCGCGCGACCCGCACATCACCGTCCACACCGACGCCGTCCAGGCCGCGGGCTCGCTCGACCTGAACGTCGACCGGCTCGGCGTCGATCTGCTCTCGCTCGCCGGTCACAAGATCTACGGCCCGAAGGGCGTCGGGGCGCTCTACGTGCGCACGCGCACGCCGTTCCTGCCGCAGCAGTTGGGCGGTTCCCAGGAGAAGAACCGGCGCGCGGGCACGGAGAGCGTCGCGAACGCGGCCGGCATGGCGGCTGCGCTCCGCCTCGCCGAAGAGGCGCGCCCTGAGCGCTCCGCGCACTCCCGCGCCCTGCGCGACCGCCTGCTCGACGAGCTGCCGCGCCGCGTGCCCGGAGCGCGCGTCACCGGGCCGACCGACCCCGAACGCCGCCTGCCGAACAACGCCTCGTTCTGCTTCGAGCGAGTCGAAGGGGAGGCGGTGCTGCTCCAGCTCGACCTGAACGGCGTCAGCGCCAGCAGCGGCTCGGCCTGTACGACCGCTTCGCTCGAACCGTCCCACGTCTTGCTGGCGATGGGCATCTCGCACGAGCTCGCGCGCGGCAGCCTGCGCCTCACCCTGGGCAAGGGCAACACGGCGGACGAGGTCGAGTTCGCCCTCGGGGCGATCGCCACCGCCGTCGAGAAGCTGCGCGCGCTCGCGCCGCGACCCGGCCGCGCGCCGACGCCGGCCCGCTAGGGCGGCTGGCCGGCCAGACAGTAGAGGTTCTCTAGCCCCGCGAAGTGCCCCGGCAGCGGCACCGGGCACTGCGCCGAAACGGACGGCCTGGTACGCGATCTCTCGGGACGCGGCACCCGGCAGTGGCGCTCCGCGCACGCGCGATATACTGTAGTGCTCACAGCCGAGCGAAAGCACAGAGGGTGTCCTGAGGTCATCAAGGTTGCTTCCCAAGGAACAGCGTCGTTACTCGGAGCGGATCGTTCAGGACCCGGCGATACTGGCCGGTAAGCCGGTGGTCCGCGGAACGCGCATTCCCGTCGGGCTCGTTCTCGAATACCTCGCGAACAACCCGAGCTTCGATGACCTCTTCGCCGACTATCCCCGGCTGACGATGGACGACGTAAGGGCCTGTCTCGGCTTCGCGCAGGCACTTGTTGAACGAGCGGGCAACCGGAAAGCCGGCGCTAAGCGTCTGCCCTCCCGGGCCGCTCGCTCGTGAGGTTCTTGCTCGATGAGAGCGCTGAATACCGTTTGGCGGCATTTCTCAAACGGGAAGGACACGACGTTACTGCCATCGCCCACGACTATCCGGCGGCGTTAGCGGACAGCGACGTCCTGGCGATAGCCACCTCCCAGCAGCGGATCGTCATCACGAATGACCCGGACTTCGGCGAGCTGGTATTCCGCCACAGTCAGTCGCACAACGGCGTGATCCTCCTGCGGTTGCCGGCGGGCGACACCGCCGCGAAGATCGAGGCGCTGCGGAAGGCGCTGGCGTCGCATGCCGCCGACCTCGGCCACTTCCTTGTAGTTGATCGCAGGGGCGTACGGGTCGCGCGCACCCCACCCCGGCGTCAGACGTGACAGCCCTGGCTGCTGCCAACAACCCCCACGTCCCGGGCTGGCGTGCTTTTGCTCCGCTAGGGCGGCGAGCCCCGCAAGCAGTAAAGGTTCTCGATCCCCGCGAAGTGCTCCGGTACCGGCACCGGGCACTGTGTCGCGTCGGACTCGCCTTCCAGCGCGGCGTAGACGATAAACGTCTGTCCGTCCGACTGGTACCAGTACGTGCCATCGTTCAGCGGGTCCTTTGGGATCGGCGTGAGCATCTCCTGCACGTCGCAGGCCGCGTCGAAGGGGTAGACGCAGAAGCTCTGCACGCCGTCCGTGCTCGGGTACTCGTCGTGCTCTTCGTAGTACTCCTGCAGCGCGCCGGCCATCGTGAACAGGTCGCGGCGCCGCTGCTCGTCGCGCTCAGCGCCCGCCTCCGCGTCGCTCGTCGGCGACGGCGCCGGCGTCGGCTCTTCGCCGTCGACATCGTCATCGGGCGGCGGTTCGTCGTCGCCAGGCGTCCGTTCGTATCTCGTCAGTCCGGGCGACGTGTAGGTCGCCCGGTAGACCTCCCGGCCGGGGTACAGCGCCAGCACGTCCGCGAGTCGCTCCGGTATGTCGCGCGCGTAGACGATGTTGCCGTCCAGGTCCGGCGAGTTCTTCCAGAAGACCGTGCCGTAGCACTGCCAGTGCGGGCATGCCTCGACAAGGACCAGCGCGTTCTTCAGATCGGCATCGTCGACGAGCTTGAGCAGCCGGTCGTCCGCATCGTTGAACCCCTTGAGGGCGATGGCGCGGTCCGGCACGAAGTCCGCCACCCAGCCGTCCTGCTTGCCGAAGAGCCACCCGGCGAGTGCCGCGCCCACGAACACCAGCACGATGCTGTAGACGACCCCCGTTCCCACCCAGCGCGCCACGACGTCCGCCGGGCGACGCCCGAGCACCGCCCGCTGAACGAACGCCGCGCTCGCGCCCAGCACCTCGGCCGCGCGGTCGGCGCCGCGCGCCGTCAGCAGCATCAGGAAGGGCACCGCCTCGTACCAGTAGCGCGGGCCGTGCATGACGCCGTTGCCCTCGAACAGCGAGTACGCGCCTAAGACGAAGACCGCGCAGACCAGGAAGAACCAGTCCCAGAGCTTGCGCGTCCCCAGCATGAACGGCAGCAGCACGAACATCATCCCGATGTATAGGGGCCACCCGTTGAAGACGAGCAGCAGGAAGGTGAGCTGCGTCTGCTCGTTCTGGATTCCGGCGTTTACGGTGTGCCTCCCGCCGAAGCCCACCGCCTGATCGAGGTCGCCGCCGACCTGGTAACCGCTGCTGAACGCGTCGCCCGTCGAACCGTCGTTGTAGATCCAGTACGCGACCAGCATCAGCAGCCCGCCGGCGATGAACCCCGCAAGCATTCGAACTTGCGCCAGGCGGTCCTCCTCCGGCAGCAGCCGGCTGAGCAAGAAGGCGCCGAACGGCAGCACCAGCGCCATCGCCGTCAGCGGGCGCGTGTTGAACAGCAGGCCGAAGAAGAGCCCGGCGGCGATCGCATAGGGGAGCCTCTTCTTGTCCATCAGCGATACGAAGAACAGCGAGAGCAAGACGTAGAATGCGCCCGTGTTGTGCGACATGAAGTTGCTCGCCGTCATGAGGAAGAACGGCGATGCGGCCAGCAGCAGCGCCGCCAGCAGGGCGGTGCGCGTGTTGTAGATGCGCCGCCCCAGCGCGAAGATCAGCAGCACGCAGCCGCCGCCGACCAGCGGCGGGATTAGCCAGATCGCTCCCAGGCGCACCCCGACCGCCAGCAACAGCGAATGGCCGAAGGGGTAGACGCTCGCCCAGTGGTCGCCGGACGTGATGATCAGCGGCGGGTAGAAGAACTCGAAGGCGTCCTGGACGGGGGCAGGGTCGGCGGAGAACCGCCCCGCCGCGATCAGCTTCGCCTGGAAGATGTACGAGACCTCGTCCGGCACGTGCGGCATGTGCGAACCGTACGAGTAGTTCAAGTAGAGGGTGATCACGAACGCGCAGATGGCGATCGCTCCCGCGACGAACCACGCCATCTGCCTCGGGAACCACTCGTCGACCGGCAGCGAGCGCGGCCAGGGCACGAGGAGCAGACCGAGCACCACGAGGAAGCCCGCCGCCAGCATCAGCAGCGCCAGCGGGTAGACGCGCAGCACCATCTCCACCATCGACCTGACAGTCTCCGTCTTGCTCGCCAGGAAGACGTCGCCCGGCACGCTGGCCGTCGCCTGTCCGTCTGCGATCAGCGCGATCAGGTTGTCGTAGTGACGGAACGGGCGGAAGGTGTAGACGACGCCCTCGTTCGCGTCCTCCGCGCGCACCATGATCGCGCCGCCGTTGATGTTCTTGAAGCGCACGTCGACGGCGTAGTTCGTCCAGTCCTCGACCACCTGCAGCGTGCCCGAGCCCGTCACGCCGAGCACGCCGCCGTCGCTCTCGAACGCGCCCGCGACGTTCGTCCACTCCTCGGACGGGCCGTGCGAGAAGTCGTCCTCGAACAGCACCTCGTCGGTGTCGAGATCGGTGATGCGCACCGAGTCGATGCCGCGGGGCTTGGGCAGGCTCGGCGGCTGTGACGTGTCCAGCAGGCTGACGATCACGCCGCCCTCGGCAGGCGCTTCGTAGTTCGCGGAGGCCCGCAGTTGGCCGTCGCCGTACGCGACGAACGAGGCGCCACGCGCCTCCAGTCGGATGTGCGTCGTCTGGCCGCCCCGGCTCCAGAACCACCCTGCCAGCAGCACCAGGTTCACGATGACGAAGACGCTGCCGGCGAGCGCGATGCGGCCGCGGTTCGCCCGGGCCCGCGATGCCAGCCAGCGCAGCCGGCGGCTCGTCTTCACGGGCAGCCCGATGCGACGGTCCCTGGCAACCATTCCTCGATCACTCATGCGATTGTGCCTGCGAGGATTGTAGCTCGCCGGATGGTGGGTCGGACGCGAGGCCCGTGATCTCGACCAGGTAGAAGGCAGGCTCGCCGCTCGGATAGTCGATCACGTCCAACGTCTGGTAGGTGAAGGTGTCGGGCATGTCCTCCGGACGCAGCGCGAAGAGCTGACGGCGCGTCGGGTCGTAGTCGTCCGTGTTGCCGACTTCGCACTTCGCGCAGTCGTCCGGCGCGTAGAACCCGAAGAACATCCGCGGCGCGTTGAACCTCCTGTCCATGATCAGGTCGTCGTACTGGCCCTCCACCCCGAGGAAGCGCGCCACGACCTGCTTCGGGCCGTACTGCCAGCCCCAGTAGTCGGCGGCCAGCTTCGGGTACTCGCCGTGGTAGCGGTCGAGGTACGACGCGAAGCCGTTCAGCGAGAAGCCGAGCGCGACCGCAACGAGGGCGCCCGCCGCGATCGCTGGAGCCGGTCGCGGCGCCCAGCGCAGGCCGGCGCGCGCGAGATCGGCGGCGACGATCAGCCCATAGCCGGAGAGCAGCGCGAACACGACAGAGCCGATGATCGTCCGGCTGCTGAACGGGCTCTCGCGAGTGATAGCGCCGCCCAGCGGGTAGAGGACGAGCAGCGCCAGTACGATGAGCTTCTCCCTGTCCGGACGCCACAGCAGGCCGAGCAGCCCCGCGAAGGCCAGCGGGAGTTGGGCGTAGTACAGCTCCCCGAAGCCCGGCAGGTAGTGGCGGGTCACGCGGTAGTGATCGCCATCCTGGAAGAGGAACGACATCGTGAAGTACGAGCGATAGTTGGTTGCCAGCCGCTCGAGCGTCCCCCAGAAGCCCAGCCCGGCGTTGAACAGGCTGACGTCCTGCGCGCGGTCGTCCTCCAGGAGCACGTGGAAGACAATCGGCAGCGCCATCAGCGCGACGATCGCCAGGCCAATCAGCGCGTACCTCCGTCCGGCCAGCAGTTCGCGCCGGTAGAGCACGGCGAGGAGGACCAGAAGCGGCGGCAGCGTCACCCAGGCCGCCCGGTACGTGTAGAGCGTGAGGCCCAGCACGACGCCGGCCGCGATCCAGAGCGCGTTGCGCCGTCTGCCCTCCAGGAAGAGGTAGAGGCCAAGCGTGAGGAAGAAGGGGAACGTCACCAGCTCGCCGAAGCCCGTGCGGCTGTAGTGGATGTGCCAGGGCATGATCGCCAGGAAGAACGCCGCGGCGACCGCAACCTCGCGGCGCTTGAACAGCGCGGACGCTAGCAGGTACGTCGTCACGATCGTCGCCGCCCCGTAAAGCGCCGAGGTGAGGCGCACGGCGAGCTCGGAGAGGCCCAGGATCGCGATCACCGGCACCTGCGAGTAGATGAAGACCGGCAGCTTGTACTCGCCGAACGCGCGAAAGAGCAGCGGCAGCGTCTTCCCGTGCTCGTCCTGACCGGTGTGGAGGATCTTGTAGGCGTTGTAGCCCGCCGACGCCTCGTCCGTGAAGAATCCGGGTGGGTTACCGACGATGTCGTAGAGCCGGACGGCCGCGCCCAGCGCGACGATGCCGATCAATGCGACGAGCGCCCAGTACCTGCCGAACAGCGCGCGGGCTCCCGCGTCGAGGGGCGGATCGGCGAGGAGGACGGTCATCCTGCGGCAGGGTACAACAGCCAGCCCGTACTAACACGCCGGCCCGCGCTCCCGCCA
Organism: Dehalococcoidia bacterium; assembly: GCA_040882355.1. GTDB lineage: Bacteria > Chloroflexota > Dehalococcoidia > DSTF01 > RBG-16-68-14 > JBBEBM01. The sequence continues at coordinate 41,102 of JBBEBM010000082.1, forward strand.
ACGCCGTAGCCGAGCCTGGAAAGGCCCGGCGACGCATCTGTGCGCCTGCTATGAGGCGTCGGCGATGCGTGGCGGCAGGCGCAGCGCCCGCAGGTGCTCGTCGACGATCGGCATCGGGTCGAGATCGACCTGCGTCAGCGGGCAGCTCCCCCACGACCAGTGCGACAGCCCGTCGTCGTCCCAGATCAGCAGCTTGTCGCTGGTGATCGTCTGCACCTGGGCCAGCTTGTGGATCACCAGCCCGGTCTCAGGCTGGCGCTTGCCCGTGCAGCACCAGTTCCAGGCGACTTGGCCCTCGCTCACGAGACCGCCGTCGGCGCCCGGGTCGCTGCAGCAGGGCGCTGCTGACGCGAAACCGAACTCCATCAGGAACTCGTCATCCCGCCGGTGCCGGACCGCGACATACGCGTCCTCGACGCACTCGACGTCGAAGTCGGGCCAGGAACAGCCCAGCCGCGAGATGGCGAGCACAGCGCTTCGCACTTCGTCGTCGGCCAACGGCTGCAGGGTGGTCCAGGCGATCTCCCAGTGGTGACGCATTCGGTATCTCCTGCAAGTAGTTGCAACTACATATTCAGGCAAACTTGGTGCTGCGTCAAGTATCGGCCGAACGGCGAGAGTTCTTGAGGGAAGCGGCGATCTTGAAGGGGTGGCGGAGACGGGCTAGAATGAAGCAGCGTGCCGAAGTGGTGGAACTGGTAGACACGACGGTCTCAAAAACCGTTGCCCCGCGAGGGGCGTGCCGGTTCGAGCCCGGCCTTCGGCACCAACCTCGACGTTCTCGGGCGCCCGTCCCGCTCAGTGCCGAGTGGTGTAACGGTAGCACAGGGGTCTTTGGAGCCTCTAGTCTAGGTTCGAATCCTAGCTCGGCAACCAGGCCAGTCCTTCGCCGCGAGGCCGGCGGCTTGCATCGTAGTAACGCGCATTGAGCCGTGTTACACTGGGCTGGCTCAGTCGATATAGCCCGGCATTTTGCATGGAATCGCCAGCCGGGTTGTCCGTGTCCTGGAGGGGGCGACACGTATGGCGCCAAGGAAGGCGAACGAGGACGGGGTGCGGCCCGAAAGCGCTAGGACCACGGAAAGCTACGGGCTCACGGCCCGCGAGTTGGAGATCTTGCGCCTTGCTGCAGGCGGCCAATCGGACAAGGAGATCGCGGCGGCACTGAGCATCAGCCGGCTCACCGTCCATTCCCACGTCCGCCGCATTCTGGAGAAGATGGACAGCGCCTCCCGCACAGAGGCCTGCGTCCGCGCCGTCCGGGCTGGTCTCATCGCCTAAAAGGCGGGCCCCCGTATCTGCGTATCCCTAATAAAGGGGATTCCCTGCCACCCTTCCGTCGCCCAAAGTAGAAGGAGACAGCACGAGGGTTGCCATCAGACGCTGGAGCCGTGCGGTTTGCCTTATGAGCCGCGCACGGCCAAGTCTGATCGGCCTCGCGCTGTCGCCAGCTATCCTACACCCCACCTGAACGTCTGGCAACACTTGGCTTGCTATGGCAGTGTCCTAACACGGGCACCCTGTCTTGACTAATCGCGAACGTGGCTTATAATGGCTCGTGCCTGTTGTCACAGGCGCACCGCATCGCGCGCCGGCCCGCCCAAGCGCGGGTTCCGCAGGGGAAGGAGAGCTTCGCGTGGCAGAAACCGAGACGATGACCAAGAGCGAACGCCCCATCGTGCCGTTCCTCCGCCTGCCGGAGAAGCCGGGCGAGCAGGCCCACCTCTGGGGCAGCAAGTGCAAGCAGTGCGGCGCCGTCTATCTGGGCGACCGGATCGCCTGTAGCCGTTGCCTCTCCACAGAGCCGATGGACGATATCCCCCTCAGCGACCGGGGCGAGCTGCACGTCTTCTCTATCGTCCACCAGTCCGCTCCCGGCATCAAGACCCCCTACATCGCCGCCATCGTCGACCTGCCGGAAGGCGTCAGCGTGCGCTGCAACATCGAGGGCGTCGAGCCCGACCCGAAAAATCTCAAGTTCGGCATGCCCGTCGAGATGTTCACCGAGAACGTCCATACGGACCGCGAGGGCGTCAACATCATCGCCTTCAAGTACCGGCCCGTCACCAACGGCCAGTAGGTCGCCCCGGCGACCCGTCATCACGCCGGGCGCGATGCCCGATCACGAAGGAGGAAACACGTGCGAGACGTAGCCATCGTTGGGGTATCGATGCTGAAGTTCGGCCGGTATCCGGAGAAGAGCGTGCCGGATCTCGGCGCCCAGGCCACCCTGCTCGCCCTCAAGGACGGCGGCGTCACCATGAAAGACATCGAGATCATGGTGTGCGGCAACCTCTACCAGTCGAACGCCACTGTCGGCCAGCGCATCCTCAAGGAGATCGGCCAGACCGGCATCCCCGTGATCAACGTCTCGAACGCCTGCGCCACCGGCTCCACCGCCTTCCGCGAAGCCTACTACTCCGTCGCGTCCGGCGCCTACGACACCGCGCTGGCCGTCGGCGTGGAGCAGATGGGCAAGGCGGGCCTGCTCGGCCTCGGCTCAGGCGGCGGCGGCGGCGTCTCGCTCGAGGGCGTGCTCGGCTCGGGCCTCATGCCGGCCGTCTTCGGCCAGGCCGGCGTCGAGCACATGCGGAAGTACGGCACGACAGCGGAGCAGTTCGCCAAGGTCGCCGTCAAGAACCACAAGCACTCCATGCACAACCCCTACTCGCAGTACCAGATCGAGACGAGTCTGGAAGACGTGATGAACGCGCGCATGGTCGCGTGGCCCAACACCCTCTACATGTGCTGCCCCACCGGCGATGGCGCCGCCGCCGCGGTCCTGATGTCCATGGACAAGGCGAAGCAGTACACCACGAAGCCCATCAAGGTCGCCGCGTCCGTCCTCACCTCCGACCCCTGGTCGGAGCGCGACCTGATCATGTTCGACGTCAACACGCTGACGCGCAACGCCGCGAAGGAGGCCTACGAGAAGGCGGGCATCGGGCCGGAGGACCTGAACCTGGTGGAGCTGCACGACTGCTTCGCCACCGCCGAGCTGCTCCACTACGAGAACCTCGGCCTCTGCGGCGAGGGAGAGGCTGGCCGCATGATCGATGAGGGCGAGACCGCCATCGGCGGACGCGTCGTCGTCGCCCCCAGCGGCGGGCTGCTCTCCAAAGGCCACCCGCTCGGCGCGACGGGCGTCGCCAACATCGTCGAGATCACCTGGCACCTGCGCGGCCAGGCGGGCGCCCGTCAGGTTGAGGGCGCGAAGGCGGGCCTGGCCCACGTCATCGGCCTCGGCTCTGCCTGCACCATCAACATCATCCAGAAGTAGCCACTGGACAGCACCAAAAACCAGCAGGGCCGGCGCACGCGCCGGCCCTGCTTCATAAACGGGCAACATATCGGGGAAGGCACGTCTTGCCCATGCATATGGCTCGTGCCATAATGCGCTTGCCTTCCCGCCAGGCAGCATACTCGCCCTTAGAGGTCGTGCGTACTTGTCCTCTCCCGAAGTCACAGCGCGCCTGCGCTCCATCGTGGTGCCGATCGACGGGTCGCACGCCAGCCTCCAGGCTGTCGGCCTCGCCTGCGAAATCGCCCGCAAGAACAAGGGGAAGGTCTACGTCGTGCACGTCATCGAGGTGAAGCGCCACCTGCCCCTGGACGCCGCCCTTGAGCCGGAGGCCGTCGTCGGCGAGGCGATCCTGGCGCAGGCGGAGGAGGTCGGCCGCGCCCATCGCTTCGAGGTGGCCGGCGAGATCCTCCAGGCGCGCCAGGCCGGCCACGCTATCGTGGACGAAGCGGTGGAGCGCGCAGCCGACCTGATCGTCCTGGGTCTGGACTATCCGCCTCCGTTCGGTCAGTTCGAATTGGGGTCGGTGTCGCAGTACGTCCTTCGGAGCGCCCCGTGCGAGGTCTGGCTCTGCCGCCACGCAGTGCAGGAGTGAGATGAAGATCGTCATCATGGGCTGTGGTCGCGTCGGCTCGGAGCTGGCGTCCACCTTGGACAGCGAGGGCCACGAGGTGACCGTGCTGGACGTGAACGCTTTCCAGTTCACGCGCTTCCTGCCGGAGAGCTTTCGCGGCCGGACGATCACCGGCAACGGCATCGACCAGGACGTCCTGCGCCGGGCAGGCATCGAACAGGCGGACGCTTTCATCGCGGTCACAGCGGGGGACAACCGCAACGTGATGGCTTCGCAGATCGCGAAACACCTCTTTGGTGTCGAGCGGGTGGTCTGCCGGATCTACGACCCGATTCGCGAGCAGATGTATAGGAACCTCGGTCTGCGCACGATCAGCCCGACGAAGATCGGAGCGCAGCTCATGCGGGAAGCGCTGGAAGCGAACGGCCAGCCCGGCGCCGTCGCCGAAGCCCACCCGCCGGCCGGCGCCACGTCATAGGGGGTGTCGCTTGTACATTATCATCATCGGCGGGGGCAAAGTCGGCTACTACCTGGCAAAGGAGCTCGTCGAGGCAAACCACGAGGTGCTGATCATCGAGCGCAACGCCAGCAAGTGCGCCGAGATCGCCGAGACCCTGGGCGAGATCGTCATGAGAGGCGATGGCTGTGAGGCCGCGATCCAGGAGCAGGCGGGCGCCAGCCGCGCCGATCTCTTTCTCGCCGTCACCGGTGAAGACGAAGATAACCTCGTCGCGTGTCAGGTCGCCAAACACGCCTTCAACGCGGGGCGCATCGTCGCGCGCATCAACAACCCCAAGAACGAGACGATCTTCCGCGAGCTGGGCATCGACTCCACGGTCAGCGCCACGTCCGCCATCATGGCCCACATCGAGCAGGAGTTGCCCACCCACCCGCTCATCCCGCTGCTCACCCTCAAGCGCGGCTTTGAAATCGTCGAGGTAAGGGTGCCGGAGGGCGCCGCGGTCGTTGGCCGTCCGCTCCGCGACGTGCTGCTGCCCCACCAGTCGCTCATCTGGGGCATCGTCGACACGGAGGGCAACCCGAAGGCGCCGACTGTGGAGACAGTCATCCACGCCGGCGACGAAGTGGTCGCGGTAACGCTCAAAGAGAGCGAGGAGGCCCTCCGGGCCGCGCTGACCCAGCCGCCGCCTGAACGGAGCTTCTGACCAGCTCATGGCCCGCCTGGCCTATCTGGGTCCTCCCGGCACCTTCACCGAGGAGGCGGCGCTGCGCTACCGCCCGGACGCCGACCTCATCGCCTGCCCGACGGAAGGATCCGTCGTCACCGCCGTCGAGTCCGGCGCGGCCGAGGAGGGCGTGCTGGCCATCGAGAACAGCCTGGAAGGCTCGGTCACGCGCACCATCGACGCGCTAATTCATGACTCGCGCCTCTGCATCAAGGGTGAGGTGATTCTCGCCATCGAGCACTGCCTGATCGTCCGGCCGGGCACGACAGCCGGAGACGTCGCGGTTATCCGCGCGCACCCGCAGGCGCTCAACCAGTGCCGCAGGTTCATCGAGCGCCGCTACCCGAACGCGCGCCAGGAGGCGGCGCTCTCCAACGCCGCCGCCGTCGAAGAAGTCCTGCGCATCGAAGGCGGCGCGGCGATCGCGAGCGCCCGCGCCGCGCAGATCCACGGCGGCCAGGTGCTCGAGCGGGGCATCGCTGACAACGACCACAACAAGACCCGCTTCGTCGTCCTCGCTCACGCCGACGGCGAGCCCACGGGCCGTGACAAGACCTCGATCGCCTTCACGGTCGCCCACGATCAGCCGGGTACACTCGTCGACGTGCTCCATGAGTTCTCCGACCGGTCGATCAACCTGACGAAGATCGAGTCGCGCCCTTCGCGTGAGGAGCTGGGTATCTACATCTTCCTCGTCGACCTCGATGGTCACCGCGCCGACCCGCCCGTCGCCGAGGCGCTCGCGGCGGTGAAGGGGAAAGCCCACTTCTTCCGCATCCTCGGTTCGTACCCCCGCTTCGACGATGCCTGAGATCCCCGACCTCGAGGCGATCCGCGGCTTCCTCAACCAGCGGCTGCCCGGCGAACGCATCGAGCGCGCAGAGTTCCTCATCCCAGTCGTCTTTCGCGTGCCGAAGGACGAGTTCGTCAGCACGCTCGAGGGCAACACCTTCGGCGAGACACGCCGGCTAGGCAAGTTCCTCCTGTTCGACCTCGAGTCAGGCCATCTGCTGGTGATCAACGCCATGCTTGCGGGCCGCTTCCAGTACCTGCAGCCGGATGTGAAGCGCCGGGCCCGTACCTGCATGGCCCTGGGCCTGGCGAACGGCTGGGAGCTGCGCTACGCGGACGACCGTGTCATGGGCAAGATCTACCTCGTCCCCGCGGACAACCTGATGGATGTGCCCCAGTTCTCCGACATGGGCCCCGATGCGCTCGAAGTCTCCGAGGCGGAGTTTACTCAGCGCATCCGCCGCTTCACCGGCCAGATCAAGAGCGCCCTGGTGAACTACCGATTCATCGCGGGCATCGGCAACGCCTACGCCGACGAGATCCTCTTCGTGGCGCGCCTTCACCCGTATCGCAAACGGACCACGCTGAAGGCGGACGACATCGCGCGGCTGTACGAGGCGATCCAAAAGGTCTTCGCCTGGGCAACGCCGATCGTCGCTGAGCAGATGCGCGATGAGCTGAACTACGACGAACGGCGCGACTTCCTCAAAGTGCATCGCCGGGGCGGCGAGCCCTGCCCGGTCTGCGGCACGCGCATCTCCGAGATCACGGCCGGCCAGCGGATCACCAACTTCTGCCGCAACTGCCAGCCCGGCCCGTAACTCAGACGTAATCGCAAGGCAATACGGGCGTAACCCGCGTTTGCGGAAGGCGGCGTATCATCCGTAGTGAGATGGACACAACCCTCGTCCTCTCACCTTAGGGCGCGCACCTGGCCGAGGCCTCGACCCTCCCCGCCAAACGGGACCTCGGCCAGGGCCGCCCTCTTGCCCGGGCGCGCTCACATCTGGACAGGCCCGGGGGTCGCGGCCGGGATCGCGGACAGCTCGCCGCGTCTACTCGGCGGCAGTCGGACCGTGCGGCCCTCGCTGGGGTGAGGCAAACGCCGGGCGGAAGGGAATGGCCAGCAGCACCTCACGGAACATCCAGAAGATCGCCACCGGCCAGACCAACTGAAGCGGCCAGAACTCTCGCGTTTCCGAGAGATGCCCCGGGCACTGCAGGCCACACGCGGCCCAGTAGTAAAGGAACAACGATGCGATAGCAGCGGACGAGTACAGGTTGAGCATGAAGATCTGGCGGCTCATCAAGGCGAAAGGCACGATCCAGATGAGGTACTGGCTGCCGAAGCCGTGCGTTGCCGCGTAGAACGTGGCGATGAGCGCAGTTGCGCTAACCAGCGGGTCGCGTCTGGGCACGACGATCGCGGCCACGATCGCGAGTGTCGCCAGCAGGATCGTCCGGCCGTGCGCTGCGACGAAGGGAAGCCAGTCCGCCGGCGGCGGAGCGATGTCCTTGAGATAGTGCGCGAACGCGTAGGTGTAACCGTAACGCCCCAGGATCGACTCGTACTCAAAGACCCGGTCTCGGACGAGGTTGACGCTGGTCCCGAACGAGAGGTCGTACAGCAAGAAGAAAAACGCGGGCACAACCGCGATTGCGCCCAGGTAGAGCGTCCGGTGGCGCCAGCCGGCGGGAATCATGAAGAAGCACGGGATGAACAGCGCCGGCCACGTCTTGTCCAGGACGGCGAACCCCAGGGCCATCCCGCCCAGCAGCGCCCCTCGCCAACCCGGTGTAAAGCGTAGGATGTACCAGGCCAGCAGCGCCAGGAACGCCGCCACGGAGTCGAATTGGCCGTGCAGCACGGACGTGAATACCGATATCGGATGCACCGCCCAGAGGAACCCAAGCCAAAACGCCTCGGAGAGCGAGCGCCCCAGCTTGATCGACCCGACGTAGATCAGAGCCAGGATCCCAAGGTCCGCCAGGATGTTCGGCCACCGCATCGATGAAGAGAAGTCCACGCCGAACCAGTCATCCAGCTTGGCGCTGAGCGCGAACCAGTACATGTGGAACGGCAGGTAGGGGTGCCGCGTCGTCTCCGCATAGACGTCCTTGCCGTCCAGCACCAGGTCCGCCGTGATCTCGAACGACGCTGTGTCGAATCGAACGTCGCCGGCGCGGTTGATCAGCCTCTCATTGGTGATCCCCTGCGAAAACAGGTCGAAGACTTGCTCCGCTTCCGTGGACAGCTCCGTCTCGGCGTTGACGTCGGGGGCAGGGAGGAGGACAAGGAAGACGACGCGAATGGCCAAAGCCAGCGCGACCAAGAGGAGGAGCGGCCGGGCTGGCGCCCGCCAGCCGGACTCGAGCGGGATGTGCGCCCACGCATAGGCGAGCACCGGCACGGTGCCCAGGGCGAGTAGCAGGTCCCATTCGTTCAGCGAGCTCCCCCCGGCTACTGGCTACGCGTTCGAAACGAGGCGCCCCGGCGCGGCAGTGCCGGTTCGGCGCTGGCAGCTCGATGCAGTAACGTCCCGCATCGCGTCAATCCCTACTGAAGAACGTGCCGCGCCACGCGCTGCTCCTTCCGAACGAACGGTTTCGCCGAGCGGTCAAGCGCGGACGAAGGCGAGTATAGCTGAAAGTCGCCAGCCTCGACAGAAGAAGACCCCGGCTTTCCCGGGGGCCTTTCGATCCTGCACTTACGCGCGCGGGCTAGGCGTAACCGTCCGGCTCTTCCCAGCCCGGGATGAACTTGCGCCAGCCCTCCTGGTGGTCAAGGTAACGGTAGACCACGTAGTAGCTGTTCACCTTCGGGGCGTAGGGCTCATGCAGCAGCCGCATGTTCGCCTCGGCCGGGGTGCGGCCCGCCTTTCGGTGGTTGCAGGTCTTGCAGGCCGAGGCCAGGTTCTCCCACTCGTGCCCGCCCCCTCGATGACGAGGCAGCACGTGGTCGATGGTCAGGTCGCGCGTCTGCTTGCCGCAGTACAGGCAGATGTAGCGGTCGCGGTTAAAGACCTCGCGGCGCGAGAGGCGCATCTGGGGGCGGGGCCGCTTGATCAGGTAGATCATGCGGATGACGGAGGGGCGTGGATAGACATAACGAGCCGTCCGGATCCCGCCCTCGCCGTGCTCCAACACCTCAGCCTTGCCCCTGTCGACGAGTACGAAGGCGCGGCGGGCGTTGCAGACGTTCAGCGGCTCGTAGTTCTGGTTCAGTACCAGGACAGCAATATCCACCATGGCGTCATCCCCAACAGTTCTGCATATCTTACCAAAGTCTGGATTACGTTCACAATGGCGCTGGAATCGCCTAGCAGGGTGCTGAACAAGCCCGAGAACCAATGTCATTCGTTCCCACCCGCCCGCCCAGGGGAGTATTGGTGAATCTG